>NZ_NPGB01000008.1:0-525324 GCF_002259345.1 Rhodococcus sp. 06-156-4
TCTCGACGCGGTCACCACGTTCCTCGAAGACAAGAAGGTTCCCTTCACCACCTGGGACGGCTGGTACCGCCTCGACGCCCACGAACGCTCCCTCGGCGAACCCGAAGGCCGCGAACGCGTCAAAGTCGTCGAACGTGAAGAGATGGTCGCCGCGTCGAAGGAATGAGCACGTTGCGTTCCCGTGGGTAGTTCTGCACAGCACTTGTGTAGAGCCACTCACGGGCACATCAACGAAGAACGAACCCTGAGTAGCCTTTCTCGGCGACCTCGTTGCACTTCTTCTCGTATTCGACACACCCTCCGACGTACGGCATGAAAATTTGCGGTTTGCCCGGAATGTTGGCACCCATGTACCACGAGGCGGCCTTTGGAAACACCGTGTACGACGCCATCTCGTTGACGTGCGCCACCCAGCCTTCCTCGGCCTCAGGGGTGGGCTCGATGGTGTCGTATCCGTGAGAGCTCATGTACCCCAGTAGTTCCGCTGTCCATTCGACGTGTTGCTCGATGGCGGTGACCATGTTGGCCAACACGGACGGACTGCCCGATCCCGCGATGAGAAGCAGGTTGGGGAAGCCTGCGACGCCGAGCCCCAGGTAAGTGGTCGGTCCGTGCTGCCACTTGTTCTTCAGCCTCTCGCCGCCGACGCCGGTGATATCGATGCGGTCGAGAGCACCGGTCATGGCGTCGAATCCGGTTGCGAGGCAGAGTACGTCGAACTCATGGTCCGCATCTCCGGTACGCGCTCCCGTGGGAGTGATCGATTCCAGTGGAGATTTCCGTAGGTCCACCAGGGTGACATTGTCTCGGTTGTACGTTTCGAAATAGTTCGTGTCGACGCAGATCCGCTTGGCGCCGAGCGGGTATCCCCGCGGGATCAACGATTCGGCAGTATCGGGATCCTCGACCGTCGCCCGGATCTTGTCGCGAACGTAGTCGGCGACCGTGTCGTTCGCCTCGTCGGTCAGCATCAGATCCTGATATGCACCCAGTAAAGCAAAGCCACCCTTGCCCCATCGCCCGTCGAACTCTTTCACTCGATCTTCGTGGGCCACATCCAGCGCGTTCTGCTCGTTGTCTCCGCGCTCGACACCGGCCGACGACGCCCGCGCCCGACGCCTACGCTCGGGATAGTTCGCCTTCACCTCGCGCTCGAACTCGGGGTCGAGTGGCCCGTTGAGCGCCGGCACCGAGAAACTCGCCGTACGTTGCAGCACGGTCAGGTGTTCGGCTACCTTCGCGACCTCGGGAATGAGCTGAATGCCCGACGACCCCGTGCCGATCACCGCGACGCGCTTGTCGGTGAAATCGACCCCCTCCTTGGGCCAGTCTCCAGTGTGGTAGGTCTTGCCCGCAAAGCTTTCAAGCCCAGCAATGTTCGGCGTCTGAGGAACCGACAGACACCCAGTTGCCATGATCAGAAATTGCGTCGTGACCTCAGCCCCGTCGGCGTGTACCGCCCAGGTCCGCGTGTCCTCGTCGTACTGCGACGACTGCACTCGCGTGTGCAGCGAGATGTCGCGTCGGAGATCGAATCGATCTGCAACGTGCTGTAGGTATTCGAGGATCTCGGGTTGCGCAGGGTAGCGCTCCTTCCATCGCCACTCCTGCTGTAATTCTTCATCGAACGAGAACGAGTAGTCGACGCTCTCGACGTCGCATCGCGCACCTGGATACCGGTTCCAGAACCACGTTCCTCCTACGTCCTCGCCCGCTTCGAAGAGATGGACGTTCAGGCCTTGGCCTCTGAGCTTCCACAGCAGGTAGAGGCCGGAGAACCCTGCTCCGACGATCACCGCGTCGAACGAATCTTCTCTATTAGTGCGCATGATTAGCACGGTATTGGGGTAGCCTGGTTGTGTCAACGGTCACAATCACGCGGAGGGAGCACCCATGGCAGATCAGTCACGTTGCCCAATAGCCCATTTCGATCACAATTCACCCGAGCACTCCGCAGACCCGATCGGCTCGTACCGAGAGTTTCGATCCAAGCACGACGTCGCATGGAGTGAGGCCAACGGAGGCTACTGGGTTCTCGCCGGATACGACGCAGTCTTCGAGGCCGCTCGCGACGACGACATCTTCACCTCGCGCAGAACCCCCTCCGGTGGCGACGGACTGTCGGTGGTCATCCCCAAGACCCCTATGCATCAGCACATCCCGATCGAGCTCGATCCGCCGGAGTTCCGGAAGTATCGAAAGATCGTCAATCTGATCACCGCGCCCGCGGCCGTCGGCCGGATGACGGACATGATCGCGCACTACACGACCTGGTTCATCGACGAAGTGATCGAAGCGGGCGAGTGCGACTTCTCGGACATCATCGGGGTGCCGTCGATCGTCACGATCGACTGGCTTGGTATCCCCACCGACGAGTGGCGCCGGTACTCCTCCGCGCACCGAGCAACTCTTGCATCTCCCCAGGACAGCGCGGAGTTCAAGCAGGCAGTGGAGGTGGACCTTCCTGCGTGTTCCGCGCAGATGCGAGAGATCATCGCAGCTCGCCGCGAGAACCCGACCGACGACGCCATCAGCTTCCTCGTTCAGCAGTCGATCGACGACCGTCCCATCACCGACGACGAGGTCTTCTCCATCGTCGAGTTGCTCATCTCCGGCGGTGTCGGAACGACCGCATCGTTGGTCAGCCAGGCTCTCGTCTGGCTGCATCAACATCACGACGCTCGGCAGAAGCTGATCGACGATCCATCCCTGCTGGACCATGCGGTCGAGGAGTTTCTTCGGTACTTCTCGCCCACTCAGGCCCTGGCCCGTACCGTCACTCAGGACATCGAGTTCAAGGGATGCCCGATGCGTGAGGGCGACCGAGTTCTGTTGTCCTGGGCGTCGGCGAACCGCGACGAGGCCGCCGGCTTCGAGAATCCCGACGAGCTGGACATCGAGCGCTGGCCCAACCGTCACACGGCCTTCGGGGTGGGAGTACATCGTTGCGCCGGTTCCCATCTCGGCCGGGCCATGGCGCGTTCACTCATCGGCCAGATCCTCGAACGGATGCCGGACTTCGCCATCGACGAGTCCAAGATGCAGCGCTACATCAGGCAGGGCGTCAACGTGGGCTTCCGTTCGCTCCCAGCAACGTTCACGCCAGGCGTTCGTCGCTCGGTATCCGCGTGAAGGGTAGAACCGCACTGGTCACCGGTGCAGGCGCCGGGATGGGCAACGCAACGGCCCTCGCCTTCGCGAGGGAAGGCGCAGATGTCGTCGCCGCCGACCTCGATGAGACTGCTGGGAAGACTACGGTTGCCGAGATCGAAGCACTCGGTGCACGAGCCGAGTTCGTACAGGTAGACGTCGCCGACTCCGGGCAGATTCACAATATGGTCGACGCCACCATCAGCAGCTTCGGCCGCCTCGATTTCGCCGTCAACAATGCAGCCATCGCTCCCGATCGTCATTGCATCGTCGATGTCGACGAGGCCGAGTTCGCCCGAATGCTGACGGTCAATCTCACCTCGGTCCTGCTGTGCATGAAGTTCCAGATCAGAGCAATGCTCGACGCCGATCGCGGTGGTTCCATCGTCAATATCGGTTCGGTCAGATCGCTTCGAGCGCTGGCAGGTTCACCAGGGTACACCGCAACCAAGCACGCCGTAGTTGGCCTGAGCAACACCGCGGCACTCGAGTACGCCTCTGCCGGAATCCGCGTCAACACGGTCTGTCCTGGTCCGATCGACACTCCGATGCTGCGGCAGGCGCGCGCACGACGCGGGGAAACCGCTGAGTCCGACACCAAGACTCGCACGCCGCTGGGCCGGCTCGGAGCCCCGGACGAGGTCGCTCGAACCTCACTGTGGCTGTGCTCGGACGCAGCCTCGTTCGTCACCGGACAAACCATCGCCGTCGACGGCGGATTCTTGACACCATAGAGATCGACACGAAAAGGATTGGAACAATGACCAGCACTACCGACATCAGCACCATCGTCACCGACCGGGCATTCCTGGAATGCCCGCGCTGGCACGACGGACGAATCTGGATCTCGGATCTCTATGCTCACGAGGTACTTTCGATCGGTGACGAGGGTGATGTTCGCGTCGAGGCGACCCTGACCGACCGCCCCTCCGGTCTCGGCTGGCTACCCGACGGCCGTCTGCTGATCGTCTCGATGGTCGATGGGCTCGTGCTACGACGCGAGAACGATGGCAGCCTCGTCACCCACGCCGACGTGGCCCACCTTGCCACCGGCAAGTTGAACGACATGGTCGTCGACGAACGCGGGCATGCCTACATCAGCACGTTCGGATTCGAGTTTCGCAGCAGGTCGTACGTCGAATCTGCAGTACTCATCCATGTGGCTCCCAATGGAGACGCCGACATCGCGGCCGGAGATCTGCTGTTCCCCAACGGATCCGTCATCACGAAGGACCGAACCCTGGTCGTCGCCGAGTCCATGGGCAACCGGTTGACCGCCTTCGACATCGCCGACGATGGTGGCTTGTCGAACCGGCGCACCTGGGCGGCGTTCGGCGCCGAGGTTCCCCGCACCACGGTCAAGGACGCGATGCGCGCAGCACAGGTCGCACCGGACGGCATCGGGCTCGACTCCGAAGGTGCAATCTGGGTTGCCGATGCCCTCCATCAGAAGTTGATTCGTGTCATGGAAGGCGGGGAGATCGTCGAAGAGAAAGTCTTCCCGACAGGTGTTTTCGCCTGCATGCTCGGCGGGCAGGACGGACGGACGCTGTTCGCGTGTGCTGCACCGTCCTCCTCGGAGCATGCACGCCAGGACACCCGAGATGCGAGCCTACTTTCGGTCAGAGTCGACGTACCGGCGTAATCCTGAGAAAAGGGCCCCTCTCGAGAGAGGGGCCCTTTTCGTGGGGCAGGCTAGTTCGCGAACTGAATCAGCTTGGTCTCGAGGAACGAACTCAAGCCTTCGACATTGCCTTCGCGCCCCAAACCGGACTGCTTGTATCCACCGAACGGCTGCGTGACGCACATGTCCCAGCCGTTGATCGAGATCTGTCCGGTGCGGACGCGTCGGGCAACGCTTTCCGCGAGCGCGGCGTCCTCGGCGTAGACGGCTCCGGAGAGTCCGTAATCGGAATCGTTGGCGATGGCGACGGCCTCCTCGACATCGTCGAACGGGATCACCACGACGACCGGACCGAAGATTTCCTCCTGCGCAATGCGCATGTCGTTGGTGACGTCGGCGAACAGCGTCGGCTCGACGTACCAGCCCTTGTCCAGTCCGGCCGGGCGTCCACCACCGGTCACGAGCCTGGCACCTTCGGCCTTGCCGACCTCGATGTAGTCGAGCACGCGGGTGCGCTGTCGCTCGGCGGCGAGTGGTCCGATGACGGTGCTGTCCTCACGTGGGTCGCCGACGGACACCGACTCGAAGATCGTCTTGATGGTCTCCACCACCTCGTCCTGACGGTGACGCGGGACGACGATGCGGGTGATGGCAGCGCAGACCTGCCCGCTGTGGCCGATACCTGCGAACGCAAGGCCGGGGAACACCTTGTCGAGAGCGATGTCGTCGGCGATGATGCCGGCAGACTTTCCACCCAGTTCCAGGGTGACCCGTGCGATGCGCTCGCCGCAGATGCTCATGATCTTTCGTCCGGCGATGGTCGATCCGGTGAACGAAATCTTGTCGACGTCTTTGTGCCGCACCAGGTACTCGCCGGTCTCGCGGCCGCCCGGTAGCAGCGAGATGACGCCCTCGGGCAGACCTGCTGCTTCGAGTGCCTCGGCGAGCAGCATGGTACTGACCGGACCTTCGGGTGCAGGCTTGAGCACGACCGTACAACCGGCAGCGAGAGCAGGCGCGATCTTCAGCGAGGCCGTGGCGACCGGGCCGTTCCACGGGATGATCGTTGCAACGACGCCGATCGGCTCGCGGACGAGTTTGCCGTGGCCTTCGGGCCAGCTGCGCTCTTCCTCGAATTCGAATCGTTCGTGGAGGGTGGAGGCGTCACCCCACATCTTGAGGGCGTTGTTGTGGAATGCGACGCTCGCGCCCGCGGGTGCGCCGATCTCGGCGGTGAACGCGGTTGCCATGGCGTCGAATCGTTTCTCCACCTCTTCTTGGATGCGGATGAGGTACTTCGCCCGTTCGGCGGCGGTGAGACGCGGCCATGGGCCTTCGTCGAACGCTTTCCGTGCGGCAGCGACGGCCTTGTCGATGTCGGCGGGCTGCGCTTCGGGGACCGTCGCGAGCAGTTCCTCGGTGATCGGGGAGACGACGTCGATCACCTTGTCGCTGGACGGCTCCACCCACTTTCCACCGATGAACAGTTTGTCGTAGCTCTTCAGGGTCGTGGCGGTGGGGACTGTAGCGGTCATCGGTACATCACTCCTGTTGTTGCCGAACGGATTTAGCTGAGCGGTCGGTCGATATCGCGAAGCGCCGTTGCATCGGGCCGTGCGCCTGCGGAAATAGCAGCGCGTGCGCCGATCATGAGCTTTGGCGTGTCGATACTGAGATGTGCTGTGAGCAGCCCTGTGTCGTCGATCCACGCCGCTGCCCATCTCCCGTCCACGCCGTCACGAACGACGACTGTGTCGGTGGCTGCGTGGTGACCGACGTACTGGAGCTTGTGACCGAATTGATCACTCCAGAAGTACGGGACCGGATCGTGAGCGACGGGTTCGCCGCCCGTCAGGGTCTGGGCGATCGCGTCGGGACCGGTTCTTGCGTCGTCCCAATGCTCGACGAGCAAAGACGTGCTCGAACGTGGAGACCAGCGCACCGCGACGTCACCGACTGCGAATACGTGGGGATCGGACGTTCGCAGGTTCTCGTCGACGACGACCCCGCGATCGATGTCGAGTCCCGATCCTTCCAACCACGCCACATCCGGCCTGACGCCGACTCCGGCGACGACGACATCGGCTGGAATCTCCTCGCCGGTGGTCAGCGTGACGCCGGTGTCGGTGACTTCGCGAACGCCGACCCCGAGACGCAGGTCCACCTCCGACCACCAGTCGACGAATCGCTTGCCGACTTCCTCACCCAGTGCATTCCCGAGCGGCGCGGGACCATACTCGATGCAGGTTACCTCGGCGCCGGCAGCAAGAGCCGCCGTCGCGACCTCCGCGCCGATCCAACTTGCGCCGACGAGAACGATTTTCGCTCCGGGAACGAGCTTCTCGCGGAGCGCATGGGAATCGTCGACGGTGCGCACGGCCGTCTGCCGATCGCTACCAGGCACGCGGATGGGTGCGGCGCCCGTCGCAATGATCAAGGCGTCGTACTCGATCGGCCCGCCTGCTGTGTGGACCTGCCTGGCCGAAGTGTCGAGTCCTGTTGCGGCGCTACCGATACGGACATCGACGTTCAAGTCGTCGTAGTCGGTGCGCAACTGTGTGTTCAGCTCGCCCTTCAACGCAGCCTTGGTGAGAGGGGGACGGTCGTACGGTAGGTGCTTCTCGGCAGCAAGAAGCACGATCTCCCCTTCGAAACCGCGCGCACGCAACGTTTCACAGGACCGTGCTCCGGCGAGACCGCCCCCGACGATGACAACTTTCATCAGTACATCGGGGCTGCGGGTGCGGTGGCGGCGGCGAGCGCCTCGCCGTCGGCCAGGATTCGTTTTCCGGGTGTGAAGTGCGCCGGAATCCGCTGCCAGCCCATGTTGGTGCCCTGGTGCGGGTAACGCTCCAGCTTGTCGCGCTCGATCGTGTAATCCGGCATACGGTCGAGGATCTGCGTCAACAGCGTCTTGGCCATCAGACGACCGAGGTGCGAACCGGAGCATCGATGCACCCCGATTCCGAATGCGGTGTGGCGGTTGGGCCAGCGGTCGATGTCGATCTCGTCGGGGTTCTCGAACAGCTCTTCGTCGCGGTTCGCCGACGCCCAGGACAGAAGCACACGGTCGCCCTTCTTCATCGGGCATCCCTTGAATTCGACGTCGTCGGTGACCGTGCGGGCGAGCGCCTGCGTCGGCGAGAAGAACCGGAGGAATTCTTCGACGGCGTGGTCCATGAGCGACGGGTCGTCGATGAGCCGCTTCCGTACGTCGGTATGGTCGGCAAGCCAGACGAGGGTCTGGCTGACCAGTGAGGCCGTCGTTCCCGTGCCGCCCGCGACCAACAGCTCGACCATCGCGAACACCTCGAAGTCGTCGAGGACGCGGCCGTCGACCTCCTGCTGCACGAGATAGCTGATGACATCGTCGGTCGGGTTCTCGCGTCGATCGGCAATGACCGAGCGCATCTTGGCAGACAGATACGGGAAGTCGACTTTCATCGCATGCTCGTAGTGCGGAGTTCCCGGTACCCCAGCGAGAGCCTCGTGGTGCGCGGCCGCGTAGGTCTTCCAGTCTTCGATGCCGAGGCCGAGCCAGTCGACCGTGACGATGGCCGGAACGCCGATGACGGAGGTGAAGTCGCATTCGCCCGCCTCGATGACGCTGTCGATGAAGGCGGTGGTGTGGTGCTCGACCAGATCCTTCATCTTTTCGACGGCAGCTGGAGAAGTGATGGGGTTGACGATCTTGCGGTACTTACGAAACTCCGGCGGATCCAACTCGATCGGGATGTGAAAGTGCATGGGCGTTTTGGGAATGACCACCGACAAGCCCTCGCCGCCGTATTCGTTACGCGCCGAGGAGAACGTGTCGTCGTCGCGAGACGCGTCGAAGACAGCGTCGTAATCGGAGAGAACCCAGTAGCCGCCGTGCGCTTCGGACCAACCGCGCTTCTCCGCGTTCCTGAGCTTGCGGTAGGAGCCGACAGGGTCAGCGGAGTGTTCCTGCGAGTTGTGGTCGAAGTGGATGACCGGGCAACGGCCGCTTTCCGTCATGTCTGTGTTTCCTCCTGCAAGCGAAATCTGGCGCAACCATTCGGGCCTTGTTCTGATAATGGTTATACTAGATTACAATGTTGTCAACATCACAACGGTGACCAGCTTATAGTTCAAGTCACTGGAGTGGCTGTAAACAAAGAGCGCTTCGAAGGAGGAGTCGTGAACGTATCGGTCGACGAGTTCCAGTGCCAGGGGCACGGCCTGTGCCAAATGACGTCACCGCAGGTCTTCGCCCTGCGCGACGAGGACGGACATGCCTACGTGCTGCCCGAAGGGCAAGAACCCGACCACCTCGGGGAGGCCAGGGCAGGCGCGGACAGCTGCCCGGAGCGGGCCATCACTGTCGGTTGAGCGCAGTGCAGCAGCGGGGATGGTCGGGCGCTCTCCTGGCGGCCCGACCATACCCGCCAGCACAGGCCACCAGCAGCGTTACAGAGCCCGATCCCACTGAATGACCGAGCCCATGACGTCGGGGAACTTCCGCTCGGCGTACCGAACGTACTCGTTGATGTGCTGCGCCATCCGGTCCTGCGAGAGGCCTGGATCGTGCGCGAGGAGAGAGTCGTAGATCGATTGATGAGCTGTCAGGATCGCGGCGCGACGAGGCGCCGGATAGTCGATGCCGATGATCGTGCCGTCCATGATCCCGAGCAGCGAGTCCACGAGGTAGCCGAACAGCGGATTACCCGACGACCAGGCGATGATGTCGTGGAACTGCTTGTTGGCCTCGAGGAAGATGTACTGATCGTCGAGGGAATCGCGCATCGCTTCGATGGTGCCGTTGAGCTGGCCAAGAGACTCGTCGGTGATGCGTTCGGCGGCCAACCTACTGATCATCGGCTCCATCGCCACGCGCGCTTCGGCGATGGCCTTGAACGGCGCGTTCTTGAGCTGCATGAGCAGGATGACGGTGCTGGCCAAATGCGAGGCGTCGGGGTCGAGCAGGACCGGACCACCTTTGGGTCCCGGCTTGAGCGCAATGACTCCCTGAAACTCGAGCAGGCGAAGCGCCTCACGCAGCGTTCCTCGGCCGATCTGATACTTCTCGAGCATCGCCTTCTCGGGCGGAAGAAGATTGCCGACGGTGAGGCCCTGGCGCAGCGTGTCACGGATGATCTGTTGAGCGATCACCATCGCCGCCTTGGGAGCGCGATTGGTCACGGTCATGAGTGTGTCCTCCCAGCTTCGCGCGGACGACAACGCTGCCCGCGGACGCCCCGTAAATCAAGGCGATTGATTATAACAATAAAGCCCGAGCTGGTCTTCGACCACAAAACCGCAGTTCCCCGCTTTACAACTTCTTCAACCCCCACGCCGACGAACAGGAACGTTCATGCCTGACGTAATCATCGAAAGTACACCGGCCACGCTCTGGATCCGCCTCAACAGGCCCGAGCGGCGCAATGCATTCGACCCCGAGATGTCGGCCGCGATTGCCGACGCACTCGACGACGCCTCCGGCTATCGCTCGGTCGTCATCACCGGATCGGGAGGCAGCTTCTGCGCGGGCGGGTCATTGGCCAAGCTCAGCGAGCCGACGCCGAAGGAGATGCGCAGGCTGTACCGGGGCTCGTTGCGTCTGTTCGACTCCATCCGCAACTGCCCACGGCCGGTGATCGCCGCCGTCAACGGCGCCGCCGCAGGCGGTGGGAACGAGCTGATCGTCGCGTGCGACCTGGCTGTTGCTGCCCGCTCGGCAACCTTCGGCCAGACCGGCCCGCGCGTCGGAAGCTCCCCGGTCACCGGAGCCACCAACGTGATGGGCGTTCAGATCGGCGAGAAGCGCGCCAAGGAGATGGCCATGCTCTGCCGACGCTATTCCGCACAGCAGGCGTTGGATCTGGGTCTGGTCAACGAGGTGGTCGACGACGACAAGCTGGAGGAGACGGTCCGGGGATGGTGCGACGAGATTTCTGCGTTGAGTCCCCGCTACCTCGAGATCACCAAGATCAGCTCCAACGTGTGGTGGAACGCAGCACGCGACTCGTTCTCGACAGGACTCGGCATGCTCAACCAGGCGGTCGGCAGCCCTGACATGATCGAGGGTGCGACGGCCTTCCTTCAGAAGAGGAAGGCCGTCTTCCCGGACCCGGAGTGAACGGCTACTTCTCGGACAGCAGAACTTCCTCGGTGCCGTTCCACTGCACGACCGCGCCTTTGACTCGCATGTCGTTGCCCTCGAAGGTGACGTCACCTTCTGCGCCGGTGAAGCCCTCGGCCACGACCTGCTGCAAACCGTTCTGGATGTCCTCGCGCGACGCACCACCGGACTTCTCGATGGCGTGGGCGATCATCCACGCAGCGTCGTACCCCTCGGCTGCATAGTTGTTCGGGTTCTCGCCGTTGTACTTGGCGCGGTAGGCGGCGACGAACTCCTGCGTCGCGGGATTGGTGCCGTGGTAGGTGAAATCGGTGGGCCAGGTCATGCCCGCGCCTGCCGGCCCCGCGGGCGTGAGATTACCTGCACCGGAACCAGTGTGCGTGACCAGAGTTCCGTCGTAACCGGCTTGACGCAATTGCGAGACCGCGGTGGCGTTCTGGGCGCCGTTCATCATGATCGCGATCCCGTCGGGGTTGTCGGCGAGGATCTTCGCGATCGGAGCAGTGAAATCCTGGGTGGTGTTCTGCACCGAGGACGTCGACGCCACGGTGTAGCCGAACCGGTCGGCCATCTCCGGAATGGTCTTCTCCGACAACTGCGTCAAGGTCGGGTTGGCGCTGTTGTACAGAATGCCGAGGGTCTTCACGCCCTCCTGCTGGAGGTACTCACCCGCCTGGTCGTAGTAGGTCGCCATGGGAGCGGTTGCACGGTAGGTGTATTCGCCGACGAGTGTGCCTTCGCTGCCGGACTGGGTGAACACGATGGGCACCTTGGCCGCTTGCGCAAGAGGCGCGATGGCGATCGACTGCGCGCTGGTCACTGTGCCGAGGATCGCGGCGACATTGGGATTTACGGTCGCTTCGGTGACCTGACTCGCGGCGGTCTGCGCTTCTCCTGCGGTGTCGCGGCTTTCCAGCTTGACCGTCGACTCCCCCAGGTACTTCTGGTCGTTGATCTCATCGATCGCCAGCTCGATTCCCTTGAGTTGGTTGGACCCGGCATAGGACAACGTTCCGGTCTTGTCCGTGACGGAGAAAAGCGTGATTTCCGACGGCATTTCCCCCGACGCGGTGCTTCCGCCGCTTCCGCCGCTACATCCGGCGATGCCGAGTACCGCAGCCGCGGCCAACGCCGGGACAGCAAACCTTTTCATCGTTGCTCTCATTTCCTGGTAATCATGCGCATATAATGGATGGAGTTCATGATGGGTCGTCCGTGACGTCCTGTCCAGGAAATACCGGAATCGGAAGAAGATCAGCGCGATGCCCACCTCCGACGTCGAAACACGCCTCGAGCGAATCGAATCACGCACTGCCATCGGCGAACTCCCTATTCTCTACTGCCTCGCCATGGACGAACGGAACGCCGCCGGGATCAGAGCCCTGTTCACCGCCGATGCGACCATGCGGTCCGCCGACGGTGTGTTCTCGGCGTCGGGCATCGACGCCATCGTCGACGTCTTTCAGGGCAGATTCGACGCGCTCGGGCCGACGAATCACGTCACACACGGCCATGTGATCCGATTCGACGACGGTGATCACGACCGCGCCGTCGGGATTGCCGTCGGCCATGCGGAGTTGGTGCGCAACGACGTACCCATGGTGACAGCGTTGCGATATCGCGACCTCTACCGACGCGTCGACGGCACCTGGAGGATTCAGGATCGGTTGATGTCCTACATGTACTACCTACCCACGAGCGAGTACTCGGACGGGCTCGGTGATCCGAACAGCATGCGCGCCTACGGAGATCGGCGGCCGGCGGACTGGCCGGAGTCACTGCACGCGGGTGACGCTTCCTGGTTGGAGCAGTTCTGGTCCTAGCGGCTCGGCGGGTGCTTCCCATCGGCGGTGGCCGAGCAGAGCAACAACTGAACACAGCACCACGAAAACCACTCCTGCCGTTGCCATCCCCGTCGCGCTCCCCCATGCAGTCGACACCGCACCGGTGACCAGCGCCAGCACGGCAGTCAACCCGTAACAGAACGAGGCGAATCGTGAGGCGATACGCCCCTGCTCGACGGCAGATGCGCCGCGCGTCAAGATCCGGAGCCCGCATGCGTACGCGAACCCTTGCCCGAGCCCCCAGCAGACACAGCCGGCCAGAACGAGAATCAAGCTCGACGAGAGCACCCCGGCCGCGCACAGGATGGCCCCGGCAGCGATGAGAATCAACGACTGGATCGGCCGCAGCGCCGTCCGTAGAGCGGTGAAGACGAAGGGCGAGAGCCACGCGATCGACAGCAACACAACCGGTGCGAGGGCGCCGACGATCAGCGACGAACTTTCCGTCTGCTCACGAACAGCCGTCGGCAAGATTCCGACGGCGATTCCGCCGATCGCCCATCCAGCGAGGCCGATTCCGTAACCCGCGGCGCGAGCGCGGGTGTCGCGCTCGGTGTCGAACGCCTCGGCATCGACAGATTCAGGTTCGACGAGAGCAGCGCGCAGGATGTCTCGCGCGCGATAGAGAGCGAAGACAAGAACGGCCACCACCGTCACGAGCAGGCCCGTGTGGATCACGTAGACAGTCGTCGTCGGGCCCGGAAGGTACTCGGCTGTGACAGCTCCGAGGATCAGACCGACGAACGACCCGAATATTGCCCCCGAGGCCGCGATGGTGCGTCCCTTCTCACCACGCGCCGCTACGGCGATGGTTGCAGCCGCACCCGTGGCCACCCCGACACACGTGCCGGTCAGATACCTGCCGACGAAGAGTGCGACGACGGAATCGCCGCCCATCATCAGTGCGACATCGGCGACGATCCCGCCGGCCACGGACCCCGGCAACAGCAGCCACGCATAGCGAGTGAGATGCGTGCGTGCCATCACGGTGAACGTCACGACCAATGCCACGAGATAGGTGGCGAACAGCGCAGACACCGTGAACGTCGAGAGTGCCATCCGGTCTGCATACATCGGAAGCAGCGGCCCGGGCACGTTCGATCCGACGACGAGTGCAGCAAACGCTGTTGCTGTCGCGGCGCCCAGCATTCGCCGCCGGTGGGCAACACCTGCGATATCGGCTCCGGTCTGTGCCGTCACGGACGGCCGAGAGAGGAGAGCGCGTCGCGCAGGGCGTCGGGAATCGGAGCTTTGAGTCCGTCGGGTCCTCGCACGGCGTACTTGATCTTGCCGTAGGCGACGCGCTCGCCGACGCGCGTGAACGGGAATCCGACGATGTAGGACGTGGTCCCGAGGTGATCGAGTTCCATGCCGCAATCGATCTCGTCGAACACACGGCACGACGTGAGATAGGTGCACTCGGAACCGAATCCGACCGTACCGACCCCGATGGCATCCATCATCGTGTGGCTGTCGAGACCGTAGGAATGCAGCCACACGCTGTAGGTGCGTTCCATCCAGGGGTAGTTCATCGCGAAGTACGAGATACCGATGGCATCGCAGTCTCCGTAGGCGAGTGTGAAGGTCTGGCTAGTCGGATGGTCGACCATCTGCGGCACCTCTTTCTGTACTCACTTTCTAACATCCCACCCTTTACACTAATCATTATCATGGTTATGGTGACAGGAGTCACATGTAAAGGTGCGCATCAATCGAACGCCGCACGTGGACAGCATCGTTCGGTCTCATCGAAGGAGCATGAAGTGAAAACCATCGGAGCCTTGATCTGGGAGCCCGGCACGCGGTCGGGCTGGAGTGTGGAAGAGATCGAGATCGATCCGCCCAAGAGCCGTGAAGTGCGCATCAAGCTCGCAGCCTCGGGAATCTGCCACAGCGACGACCACGTCGACACCGGCGACATCCCGCTCGACTGGGCACCCATCATCGGTGGTCACGAGGGTGCAGGTGTCATCGAGGAGCTCGGTCCCGACGTCACCGGCTTCGAGGTCGGCGACCACGTCGTGCTGTCGTTTCTTCCGTCGTGCGGGCACTGTCAGATGTGCACCATCGGCCGCTCGAACATGTGCGAGATGGGCGCAGGGGTGCTCGCCGGCTTCGCACCCGACGGAACCCATCGCGTGCATGCTCGCGGTCAGGGCGTCGGACCCTTCTCGTTCCTCGGAACCTTCTCGCCGTACGTCGTCGTCAACATCGATTCGTGCGTGAAGATCGGGAAGGACATTCCCCTCGACAAGGCTGCGTTGATCGGCTGCGGTGTCCCCACCGGCTGGGGATCCTCCGTCTACGCGGCCGAGGTTGCTCTCGGTGAAACCGTCGTCGTCATCGGTACCGGCGGCGTCGGCATGAACGCCGTCCAGGGCGCTCGCCACAAGGGCGCGAAGAACATCGTCGCCGTCGATCCCGTCGAGTACAAGCGCGACCAGGCGAAGCTCTTCGGTGCAACGCACACCGTCGAAAACCTGGATCAGGCCAAGGAACTCGTCGACACGCTCTCCAACGGCCAGGGCGCAGACAAGGTGCTCATCACCGTCGACATCGCCTACGGTCACCTCCTCAACCCAGCACAGGAAATGACGCGACGCGGCGGCACCCTGGTGCTCACCTCTGCGGCCCCGGTCACCCAGCGCGACGTGCCATTCGATCTGTTCACCTTCGCGATGTCCGGAAAGCGCCTGCAAGGCACGTTGTACGGAACCACGACGGCCCGCCGCGACATCCCGTTGATCGCCGACATGTACCGCCGCGGCGAATTCATGCTCGACGAGCTGGTCACCAAGACCTACAAGCTCGAACAGATCAACGAGGCCATCCAGGACATGCGCGACGGCAAGAACATCCGCGGCGTCATCATGTACGACGAGTAGGAGGCTCGAATGAGTGTCAGTGAGATCATTTCCGCAACACATACCTACGCGTTGGGATTGGACAAGTTCGATCCCAAACTGGCTCTGAGTGCGTTCGCCGTCGACGCCGTGTGGGATGCGACGCCGGTGGGCCTGGCGAAGTACGAAGGGCACGAGGCAATCCTCGACTTCTTCGAGCGCGATGCCGAGCAAGTGAAGGATCAGTTCCACATCATCACCAACCACATCGTGCACTTCGATTCCGATACCGCCGCGCACGGTACCAACTACGTGTTCTCCGAGGGCCACACCAACGGCGGTGGGGCGTTCAAAGCGATTGCGCTGAACGAGGACACGTACGTCCGCACCGACGACGGGTGGAAAATCGCCTCCCGCGTCATCTCGCCCCTCACCCCGCCTCAGATGGAGGGGTTCGAGGCCTGACAGCTTCTCGATCAGCGGCGTGTGTGCGAGAGCTGCGTACACACGCCGCTGACGGGCGTGGGAAGGAGACTCATGGACCGACTCGACGTACTGATCGCCAAGGACGCGATCCGCGACCTGGCAGGCGCCTACTCGATGGCGGTGGACGACCACGACATCGATGCGGTCCTCGGGATGTACACGCCCGACGCCACATTCGCAGTGGCCGGCAGTACGCTGCGTGGCCACGACGAGCTCCGAGAGTTCTACATCGGCAGCATGGACCGCTACACCACCATGCTGCACACTCCGGAGATTCACCTCATCACCGTCGAGAGCCCAACCACTGCAACGGGCCGAATGACCGGACACGCCGAACTCGCCGTGCGAGACACGTTGATGCTGACTGCTTTTCGCTACGCGGACCGATACGTCCTGGAGGGTGAGTGGCGATTCCAGCACCGCGAGGTCACCTTCATGTATGCGGTGCCGTTCGAAGCCATGAGTGCGAGCTTCCGCACGAACAAGCGGATCAGGTGGCCGCAAACTCGGTACGCCGAAGCGGATTATCCCGAGTCCGCGCCCACCTGGAGCACCTACCGCCCCTGATCAAGAACTGGTTCGACCACCTCGCCCGTCACCGGGCATCTTCGTCGAATCGTGGCTGACGGCGATGCGAACAGGCTCGACTTCGAGAACGACGCGCTCAGGGCTGTCCAGCAGTCGCGCGAAGGCGTCGGGATCTCCTGGCGCGAGATGCCGCGAGAATTCCGGATAGAACCATGCTTTCACCGCAGCGTCCTCGTGCACAGTGGCCCTGCCTCGAATCGAGACCATCCGGCGGCCCGGCAACGACGTGCCGGCATTGGAGATCACCAAGCTCACGCGAGAGTCGCGCACCGCTGCGCGAACGTGCGCCCGGCCTGCGGCCGCCGTCAACCAGAACCTGTCCCTGGTGAACAGGTAACTCATGACGACGCCCGCGGGCCAGCCTGCTTCGGTGGTGAACGCGAAGGTGCACTCGGTCTGGGTCGCGATCAACTCCGAGCGCCCCTCGATCGATGCGCGCACCGACGAAAGATTCTCGTTGTCGTCGATTCCCACCCGACTCACGAGTCGGAGGACCCGTACGGCACGAACGCTGCGGTCGACGTCGGCAGCGCCATGACTCTGTCGACGAAGATTCGCTTGTGCTTGATCTTGAGATCTCCGTCGACCTCGACCAACGAGTCGGAGTAGCGACCGAAGATCCGGGACGTGCTGCCTGGGTCGAACAAGGTCGCCTCGAAGTAGGCGTCGATGCGGACGCCGTCGTCCTCTACCGTCACCAGAGTGTTGGTGACGACGTGGCGTGACACCTCGGTCTCGGACGCCGCGAACGCACGGTAGATGTCGAGGAAGTTCTCTATCCCGCGCTTCTCCTGGGTGGTCTGTGTGACGGCTATGTCCTCGACCGCCAGATCGCGCAGTGTATCGAGATCACCGGAGTCGGCTGCCCAGGCATAGGCCGTCAACGTCGTCTGCGCGCGGTAGGCGAGGTCTTGGTCGACGAGAGATGTTGTCATGATGGTCCTTTCACTTGACGTATGCGCCCGCATCCACGGGCAGAGTGACACCGGTGACGTATCTGCCTTCGTCACTGGAGAGATAGAGCACGGCATTGCTGATATCGACAGGGTCGATCCACGGCACCGGCAGGGTGTTGAGAGACATGAACCCAGCCATGGCCTTGTCCTGGGTCGGCTCCGGATCTCCCGGCGCGAACATCGAGTACGTCCCCGGGTTCTGGATCATGATGGTGTCGACGTTGGTGGGATGCACGGTGTTGACGCGAATCTTGTACTGACCGAGCTCGTTGGCCATCGTCCGCATCAATCCGACGATGCCGTGCTTCGCAGCAACGTAATGGGCTACGTGCTGAATGCCTTTGAGCCCGCCGATCGAGCTGGTGAACACGATGGATCCGCCGTTTCCGGCTTCGATCAGCGAAGGAATGGCGACCTTGGCGGTGTGAAAGACACCGGTGAGATTGACGTCGATCATGTCCTTCCACTGCTGCGATGTCAGTTCCCAGGACAACCCGTACGTCGCGATCCCCGCGTTGGCGACAACGATGTCGACGCGCCCCAACTCCGCGACACCCTCGTCGAACACTGCCTGCAACTGATCGAGGTCGCGGACATCGGCTCGACGGGCGAAGATGCGACGATCGAGGGCCTCGACCTGCGCAGCCGTCTCGGCCAGTTCATCCTCGGTGGCAAGTGGGTAGAACGGGGTGACCGTATCGATGTTCTCGCAGATGTCCACGGCGATGATGTCGGCGCCTTCCTGCGCCAATCTGACTGCATGCGAGCGCCCTTGGCCGCGTGCCGCGCCGGTGATGAATGCTACTTTACCTTCGAGCCTTCCGGTCATACGGAGTCCTTCGGTAGTAGTACGGTGCCGGTTCCGGTAAGGACCTCGGCGCCGCCCATGACGGTCAGGGACAGTGAACAGTCGACTTGCAGTCCGTCGGGCCTTTCGGCCACCGCCGTCACGCTGCCCGATGCCTCGAGCCTGTCGCCCTCGAACACGTTGCCCAGGAATCGGAATCGATAGTGAGTGATGCGATCGGAGCCCCCGGCCCACTGGCCGAGCATCGACAGCACGTACGCCATGTTGCTCGGGCCTTGGTTGACGGTCTTGTCACCCATGCCCAGCTCGGCGACGGCCGCGCGATCGAAATGAATCGGGTTGGGGTCACGCATCAGCGCCGACAGAAGCTTCATCTTCTCCGGATCGACGCTCTCGATGATGCGGCCCGGGATAGACTGACCCACTTCGATACTCACGTGACCTCCCCTCGGCGCGGGAAGACGATGGAGTTGGTCGTCGACGCGACGAGCTCGGCCTGCGCGTCGAGCACGTCCAAGCGGTAGCCGACGATGTCGAACACTCCTGTCTTCTTACCTGTCTTGCGCGCCGCCGAGACGATTTCGCCACGGACCGTGTAGGACTCCCCTGTCTTCAACGGGGTGCGGACAGTCGTATCGGTCTCGCCGAACATCGGACCGTCTGCTTCGGTTGCGGCGAAGACGTCGAACAGTTCGTTCCACGTCCAGCCCATCGATCCGGTAGCGACGAGGAACACGAACGTAGGATGCGAGGCCCCGTCGTCCGGCGCGCAGTCCATGGCGTCGAGCACCAGGGTGACCCACCAGTTCTCCAACGTCCTGGTACCGCCCGGCATTCGGGTTCCGACGAGGGCCGTCAGTTCGTCCTCGGTCATACGCTGCGGCCCGCCGCCTCCCAGTAGGGTGCCCGCAAGTCGCGTTTCATGATCTTGCCGGTAGGCGCCTTGGGCAGCGCCGAGACGAAGTCCACCGACCGCGGCTTCTGGTACGACGCCAGGTTCTTCTTGGCTACGTCGATGATGTCCTGTTCGGTGGCCGTCGTTCCAGGTTTGAGCACGACGACGGCTTTGACGGCCTCACCCCATTCGTCGTCGGGGATACCGATCACAGCGCATTCGAGCACGGACGGGTGTGCGCCGATAGCTTCTTCGACCTGAACGCTGAAGATGTTCTCGCCGCCGGAGATGATCATGTCCTTGGCTCGGTCGACAATGTAGATGTAGCGATCCTCGTCCCAGGTGGCTATGTCGCCGGTCCACATCCATCCGTCGCGCAGCGTGTCCTTGGTCAGTTCCGGCCGATTGAGGTAGCCGATCATGTTCGATTCCGATCGGACGACGATCTCACCGGGGGTCTTGCCGTCCCGTGGGACTTCCTCACCGAAAGCATCGACGATGCGAATGGTGGTGACGAAACCTTCGCGGCCGCAGGACTTCAGACGATGCACATCGTGACCCTTGACCGCGGCGAGGTGATCTTCCTGGGACAGGAATGACATCGTCGTGCCCTCGGTCTGCCCGTATCCCTGAATCAGCGTGCAGGGGAACGACTCGAGTGCCGCACGCACGATGGTCGACGGCATGGGCCCGCCACCGTATTGGATGTTGCGGAGGCTGCTCAAGTCGTAGGACGCGAAGTTCGGGACGGCCATCATCCAGTTGAGCATCGTGGTGATGCCAAGGAATGCAGAGACCTTCTCGGCCTCGATGATCTCGAGTGCTTGCTGCGCTTCGAAGTTGACCAGCACCACCGGACAACCGTGCTTCATGTAGTTCATCGAGAGAACAACGGGAATGTGGTACATCTGGCCGGTGAGCATGTACACATCGGTGGGCACGACGCGTTCTGCCACAGTCTGATTGAGCATCCCGTTGGCGGCACTGGTGTGCGTGTGGATCGCACCTTTGGATTCGCCGGTGGTCCCGCCCGTGTAGAGGATGAAGAACGGATCGTCGCCGCCGATCGACGGCGTCCAGATGGGTTCGGCCGCGCTCGAGCGAGCGAGAAGTTCGTCGTAGGAACCGTCGGAGTCGGCGCCGAACTCGAGCCAGTTGTCGACGTTCACCGAGCGTTGCAGCTCCCGCTTGGTCTCGGACCATTCCGCGGCGGTGATGATCACTTTCGGCGCCGCATCGGAAATCAATCCGATGAGCTGCTTGATCCCGAGACGCCAATTCAGTGGCTGCAGAACCAGTCCTGCCCGTCCGGCAGCGAAGTACAGCTCCTGAAACTCGACACTGTTGCGGGTCAGGACTGCGACGCGATCGCCTTTGTTCAGGCCCAAGCCTCGCAGTCCGTTGGCAAGCCGTCGGACACGTTCGTCCAGTTCGGAGAAGGTGATGCGACGATCGTTCGGGACGTCGAACACGGCCTGACGGTTCGGCGTCAGCGCAGCCCACTTCGCGGGGATCAATCCCTGATTCAGCATGTCAGTGCCTTCAGTACGGGAGGTCGAGTGCGATGTGACGCTTGGAGATCAACCAGGTTCCGTCGACTTCGGTGAACTCGTCCTCGTACTTGCCGCTGGACAGAACGGTCAGTTTCCCTTCGGCCACCGAGATGATCACCAGATAGGCAACGACTTTCGCGTGCGTGGCATCGATATCGTCGATCAGAATGTTCGTTGTCAGATGGCGGCGCTGATCCGACTGCGAATGCGCCGAGCCGTTCATCAGCTCCATGATCGCGTCGAGTCCGTCGAACGGCCCGATGAGGTCGCCATCGGCGATCTTCATCGTCAGAACGGCATCCTTGGTGAACGACGCTTCGATCATCTCCGGATGATGATCGTCGTAGCCGAGCGCATAGCGGCTGAGAGTGTTCTCGATACCTGAACGGGACGACATGGCGGGCTCCTCGAGATGGTCGTGACGGTGGTCACATCAAGGCCAATCATAATCATCAATCACGTTGCGTCAAGGGCGATTTCGTGACATGCGTAGGATTGTGGACATGCCTGTGCCCGCCCGAGTACGGAGCATTCTCGGACGGGCGCACCGGGCTGGTACTACAGCAAATCGCCCTTGATCAATTGTTTGGCAAGCGAATCCAGAATCACTTCGGTAGAGCCCTCGTAGATCCGCATCGGACGAGCTTCCCGGTACAAGCGTTCGATGACGCTGCCGCGGGTGATGCCGTAACGGCCCATCACCTGAACGGCGCGATCGACCACTCGGCCGGCCACCTCGGTGGCCGCAACCTTGGCCATCGAGGACAGGTGCAGATTCGCCCTGGCGTCGCGCGCCGACGCCGCGGCGGCTCGGTACGTCAGCGAGCGTGCCATCTCGATATCGGTCCAGCACGTCGCCAGATGCTCGGGCACCGAGCCGAGCCTGGACAGACTGACGCCGAACTGTTCACGATTGTTTGCATGGCGTACAGCCTCTTTCAGCGCCGCATCGGCCAGGCCTACGGCTGCGCCCGCGACCGACACACGGAACGTGGCGAGCGTAGCGAGCACGAGCGAGAAACCCTTGCCCGGTTCGCCGATGCGATGATCGAGCGGCACACGAACGTCGTTCAAGATCACGTCGGAGAGCACGTGCGGCGCAATGATCTGATGCGGACGCTCGGTGGTGACTCCCGCTGCATCGGCCGGAATCAGCACCAACGAGTACCCGTCGCCCTCACGACCGAGAATGCTGTAGAAGTCCGCGTCTCCGCCGTTGGTGATGAAGGACTTGTGCCCGTTGACCACGAGCTGGCCGTCGACTTCCTCGATCGACGTCGTCAGCGCCTTGAGGTCCGATCCGACGTGCGGCTCGGTGAGTCCGAGCGCGGCGATGGCATCGAGGTTGGCCACCCGCGGCAGCCAGTGCTCCTGCATCGCGGGCGTGCCGCCGACCGACAGGCCGTAGCTGCCGATGCCCTGCATCGCGAAGAGGGAGTCGAGGTGTGCGCATTCGGCAGCGAGACGCTCGCGTACGACGGTCACCGCGAGCGAATCGACCTTCTCGAACCGGCCTCCGAACTGCTTCGGCACCGTCACCCCTGCGAGACCAGTGGCCTGCAGACGCTTGCGCACGTCCACATCGATGCTGTCCGACTCGTCGGCCCGTTCTGCAATATCGCGGACAGACTCTGCAAGCGCCCGCGCTTCTACCTGGAGTTCGACATACTTACTTGGGAGCTCGAACAGTCCCGCTGATTCTGACACCATGTCTCCATTCGTCAATCTATGATTACCATACTAAGGAATTGCCTACAGCGGTCCAGATCCAGGAGAAAACGATGCCCCAGTTCGACGCCCCCTCTCGTTTCGACCTCTCGGGCCGCGTCGCCCTGATCACCGGCGGCAGCCGAGGCCTCGGCAAAGCAATGGCGTTCGGGCTGGCCCAGGCAGGTGCTGACGTCATCATCGCGAGTCGCGATTTCGAGTCGTGCCAGGTGACGGCCAAGGAGATCGAGGACGCGACCGGGCGTCGGGCATTCCCGATCGCCGCCCACGTCGGGAAATGGGACGCACTCGACGAGCTGGTCGACACGTCCTACGAGCACTTCGGCAAGGTTGATGTGCTGATCAACAACGCAGGCATGTCGCCGCTGTACGACTCGGTGGACTCGATCTCCGAGACACTCTTCGACAAGGTCCTCGGCGTGAACTTGAAAGGTCCATTCCGCCTCGCAGCCCTGATCGGAACCAGAATGGCGCAGGGCGACGGAGGATCCATCATCAACATCTCGAGTGCGGCGTCGACCAAGCCACGGCCGGATGTGCTGCCGTACGCTGCCGCGAAGGCCGGCCTGAACGCCATCACCGTCGGACTGGCCAAGACCTTCGGGCCCACCGTGCGCACGAACGCGATCATGGCGGGCACCTTCCTCACCGACGTCTCCAACGCCTGGGACATGGAGGCTTTCAGCAAGCGCGCAGAGACCTTCGCAGCCAAACGCGGAGGCGACCCCAACGAAATCGTCGGGGCCGCCTTGTATCTCGCCAGCGATGCCTCCAGCTACACCACGGGGTCCATCATCACCGTGGACGGCGGGATGTAGGGCGGCTCCCAGTGTGTTCGGGGCGGCTCCGCCGCTCGAGCTGCACTACCTAGGACCGCAGACCCCGCCAGGCCATGGTGCCGCCGTCGACGGGGACATTGGTGCCCGTCATGAACGACGCCGCGTCCGAGGCGAGGAAGCACGCAACCCGGGCGACCTCGACGGGATCGCCGAGTCGCGGGATCAGGTGTGCGCCGCTCATGAAGCGTTCCTGCACAACCGGGTCTTCGGCTGCGTCGATATGCTTCTGCGCCATCGTGGTTCGAAAGCTGCCCGGCGAGAAGCTGTTGCACCGGACCTCGTTCGCCAGTGAGATCGCCGTTGTGCGGGTCAGCTGGATCACCGCGGCCTTGCTGACGGAGTACGCAGGCGTCTTGTACCCCATCATCCCGGACACCGAGGCTGCGTTGACGATGGATGGCCCTCGATCGGACGCGCGCAGATACGGCGCAGCGTATTTCGTTGCCAACCACATAGATTTGACGTTGATGTTCATGACCGAGTCCCACACGTCCTCGGGGAGGTCGACGATGTTGGCCTGCTCCCCCGACACGAAACCGGTGTCGATGACGCCCACGTTGTTGACGAGCGTGTCCAGCCCGCCGGCCGCGGAAACGGCGTCGTCGATCATCTGCCGGACCTGTGCACCGTCGGACACGTCCACCCGCAGCGCGACGCTCTTGGCACCAGCCGCTGCGATCAGCGTCTCGGTCTCGGCCAGAAGCTCGGGAGAGATATCCGCGACGATCACAGTCTCGGCCCCTTGGGCAGCGGCCTCGACGGCGATGGCCCGGCCGATTCCCGAGCCACCGCCCGTCACCAATACGCGCTTGTCTCGCATGTGTCAGCCTTCCTTCACGAGTGGTGGGTAACCAGTCACCGGCTCCGCCACCATGTCCATCGGCGCAGTTTCGTCGCGGGTGTGCTTCCACAGTGCGTAAGTTGCCAATGCACCGACCACCATCGGAACTGCGGCGAAGTAGTACAGCGTCTGCGGAGCGAACACTGCCAGCGCGTAGCCGACGGCGATCGGCGCCGAGATGGAGAACAACCGGCCGATACCCAGCATCCACCCGATGGCGGTCGAGCGTGCCCGAACGGGGTACAGCGGAGGGACGACAGCAGCAGCCGCGGTGATCGCGATATAGGTGAACAGTCCCACCGCGACGGTGAGCGCAATGGCAATCCCCGGGTGGCCGAAGAACGCCGCGAACGCAAGGATAGAGACTGCGGCAATCGCCATTGCCGTCCACAGCAACCGGCCCGCAGAGATCTTCAATGTCCACACACCGAACACCAGTGCTCCGACGAGTCCGCCGAGGCTGAGGATCAGGCCGGCGGTGGTTCCGAGTTCTGCGCTACCACTGGACTCTTTCACCAACTGCGGGGTCCAGGTGTTCGCGAAGTAGAACGCCGACATCAAGCACGAGTACATCAGCCACGTCAGCAGCGTCCGGTAGTACATGCCGTTCGCGAACAAGCCGCGAACCGAGGTGTTGTCCTCGACGACGGGGGCTACTGCGGGTCGGGCGTTCGGGTCGATGGCGGGGTTGTTCAGTTTGACGATGAAGCGGTGGATCTCGGCGTCGGCTTCCGGTGTGTTCTTGCTGATCAGGAAGTCGATCGACTCGGGAATCATGGCCAATGTGACCGCGACTGCCCCGGCAGTGATAACAGCGCCGAAGATGAACATGACCTGCCATGCGCCGTCGAAGGCAGCCACGAGCAGCGCTCCGATTCCGCCGCCGACGAGGCTGCCGAGTGGGAAGCCGATCGAGTACACACCCATGATGGTGTTTCGGCGCTTCTCCGGTGACAACTCCTGGACCAGTACGATGAGGCTGGCGGCCATTCCGCCGATACCGATGCCGGTGAGGAAGCGGGCGGCGATGAGTGCCTCGACGTTCGGCGACATCGCCGACGCAGCCAGGCCGATCAGGTTGAGGACGAGGCCCCACAGGATGAGGCGTCGACGTCCGATCCTGTCGGCAAGGGGTGCAAGGAATATCGATCCTGCCGCCATGCCGGCCAGGCCCGCGCTGAGAAGGTAGCCTTTCTCGGCGGTGCTGTCGAAGAATCCGTCGGGTAGGTGTGGGAGCACGAATCCCATCACGAACACGTCGAATCCGTCGATGGTGATGACCAGCAGACAGGCGGCCAACACTTTGTACTGGTAGCGGGAGATCGGCGATGTCTTGATCGCGGTCGAAACGTCCATCGTTGGTTCCATTCCGAAAGGTAAGGGGTTCAGTCGAGTACGAAGACGGGCACGTATTCGTACTCGTCGGCATCGCCGGATTTGTGGAATTCGGCGTGGACGGACGCGCCGGTCACAGGTTCGCGATCTTCTACGACCAGACGGGTCCACCACCAGGGGCCTTCGTCGAGTTCGACGACGGCAAGAATGTGCTGTGGAACAACGGTGCCTTCGGCATTGCGGCCGTACACGGTGGTCCACGAGATGATTCGGCCGCGGCCGCTGGCAGGTGTCCAGCGGTAGTCGGCGTCGTCCGGAACTGCGGTCTGTGGCGCGAGAAGTTCTCCGGTGCCGATCTTCTCGCGCAACAGGAACTCGCCGCGCGCAGTGCCGTCGAAGAAGTCGGCAGTCTGGGCGTCACGGCGGACAGGCGCAAGCGGGATGGACAGGATTGCAGTCATCGGCCGGCTCCCAACAGAAGGGTGGAATGGTGATCGAGGACGCCGCCGTTGCCGGAGACGAGCGCTGTGTCGTGCTTGTCGACCTGACGCTCCCCCGCCTGCCCGCGAAGCTGGATGACTGCTTCGGACAGCGGAGTCATTCCCCACATGTAATACGACGACAGCTGTCCGCCGCCGGTATTGACCTTCAGCGAGCCGCCCGGTCCGAGAAGACCTGGCGTCCCGACGAAGTCGCCGCCGGACCCCTTGTCGCAGAACCCGTAGTCCTCCAGCGAGATCAGCAGCGTGTAGGTATAGCAGTCGTAGAGTTCGACCAGGTCGATGTCCGTTGGAGAGAGCCCAGCGGCAGCGAACGCCTTCGGCCCGGATTGTGCTGCTCCGCTCACCAATCCGAAGTCGTCGTTGCGGCGCATGTAGTGCCCGGGATGCGACTGTGCCGACGCGAGAATGTCGACGGGTGGCTGCGCCAGATCTCTGGCGCGCTCGGCGCTCGTCACGATGACGGCGACGCCGCCGTTGGAGACGAGGCAGCAGTCCAGCAGATGGAACGGTGAGCTGATCATCCGCGAATCCTGGTGGTCGGCGAGGGTGATCGGATCACGCATCTGCGCAAGAGGATTCAATGCAGCCCAGGCCCGCTGCGCGACGGCCACCGACCCGAGCTGCTCGGAGGTGGTGCCGTAGGTCTGCATGTGCCGGTTGGCTGCCAGTGCGTACAGCGAGTTGGCACTGTTGACACCGGTTGATCCAAGAATCCCTTCCCAACCGACCCCGCCCGAGTTGGCCTGTGCATAGGACGCCCCGGTCGCGACGCGCTCTTTCAACGGCGCGTCCGCGAATACACAGGCCACCGCGGTGGCCTGTCCGGATTCGATGGCCGATGCCGCGAACTGAACCATCGCTCCGGCGGTCGAGCCGTAGGACTGCATCACCGACAGCAGCGACAGGTCTTCGAGACCGAGTTCTTGCGCGAGCGGCAAGCCGAGTTCGCCAGTGACTCCGCCGCTGATGAGAAGACCGTCGATCTCGCTCAGCTCGAGGTGCGCATCGGCCGCTGCCCGACGGACCGCGTCGGCGCCGAAGTTCGTCGCCGTCTTGCCATAGATCCGGCCCATCTCGGTCACACCGAGACCGGCGATCGAGGCTTTCATACCAGAGCTTTCTGGAGAGGCAGTTCGATTTCCATCGTTCCGGGTCCAACCGTGACGACGCCTTCGTTACGGCTGACCAGTTCGACCGCCACGATGCCTTTGTCGCCTCGAATCTCCTTGCCGACGACGGTGCCGTGCACGGTCGTGGTGGTACCGACGAGGTTGAACTTCTTCATTGCGAAGCCCTTCACCGATCCGATGACACCGGTCGGTCCTGCCCAGTCGCGAACTGCCCGCTCCCACATGCCCATCAGGAACAGCACGTTGGCGTAGGCCTCGGGTGCGCCGGAATCCTTGGCGTACTCGGAGTTGTGGTGGATTGAGTTGAAGTCGCGGTTCGACCCCGCCGCCATCACGAGTCGGTACATCGACAGCGGGTATTCGGGCACCGGGAGCTGCTCGCCCTCGGTGACGTCTTCGAAAAATCTCATGATTCGGAGTCCTCGGTCACGGGGTTGTAGGCGTAGACGACGTTGCGTACTCGCGCGACGACGTCGCCGCGGTCGCTGACGATGTCGTTCTCCCAGGACAGGAACGCCCCTCGGCCCAGCGAGGTCTGCTTGGGACTGCACGAGATCAGTCGTCGACCTCGGTTTCCGAGTCGTTCGCCGAGCAGGACCGGTCTGACGAAGTCGAGTTCCATGCTGGCCGTGAGGAACCCACTCGTCTCCGGTCCTGGATACGGGTCTTCGTTGTTGATCGGGCTTCGCGTCGGCTGCGCGTCGCGATCGGCACTGCCGTACAGCGTCTCCTCACCGGGGTTGCGCATCGCTGCGATCGCCCAGGACAGCAGGCCAGTGGACGGCGCAATCACACCGTCGAACCCAGCGCCGCGGGCAGCATCCTCGTCGTAGTGAATAGCACTGTCGAGCTCGAGCGGTTCAAGATACCGGCGGACAGTTCCGGACTCGACCGGATCACCGCCCCAGCGAATACTGCCGTCGGAGAAGTCCTCGCCTACCCGGACGACGAGTTCGTCCCAGTCCGCCACCCAGGACGGCCTGACGTCCGTCAGTTCTGTCGTCATGTCAGTGCACCTTCACTTTCCAATGTTTCGATCTGCTCGGCGGTGAGGCCGAGGATGTCACCGAGTACGTATGTGTTGTCCTGGCCGCACACCGGGGCCGCTCGGTCGACGGACAATGGCGTGTCGCTGAGCTGGTACCTAGGGCCTTCGATCGTCACTCGTCCGTGCAGAGGGTGGTCGAGTTCTACCAGATGCCCTCGGTGTCTCAGCTGTGGGTCCTCGCAGAAAGCCTGGCTGTCGGCCGAGACGTGTGCGGCAATACCGACGCGTTGCAGAAGATCTTCGAGGTCCTGCGAACGATGCCGCACGGTCCATCCAGCAACGAGATCGTCGAGTTCGTCGCTGTGCCGCAGTCGGACGTCGAGCGTGCGGAAATTGGTTGAGGCGTCGGGAAGATTCATGACCGTGGCGAGCATCCGCCACTGGTCGTCGTCGCCGACGGTGATGGCCACGAACCGTCCGTCGACGCAGGGGTAGACGCCGTTGGGAGCGAACGCTGCGTCGCTGTTGCCACGCCGCGCGACGACCGTTCCCTCGGCCGAATACTGGGCCAGATAGGGCGATTGCAGGAAGGCACCGCACTCGACCTGCGAGATGTCGATGTACGCACCGACGCCGCTCTGCTCACGCTCGAGCAGGGCAGCGAGCAACGCCGCCAGGCCGAACCGCGGAGCCACGTAGTCGGTGTACGGGCCGAACGGTCCGAGCGGAAGCCGATCCTCCCATCCCACCGCAGATTGGAATCCCGACAGGGCGGCACCGACATTTCCGTAACCGGCGAGGCCGCTGTAGGGCCCGTCCTGTCCGTTGATGGAACTGCTCACCATGATCAGGCCCGGATTCGTCGCGCTCAGGCTCTCGTAGTCGAGCCCCCACTTCTTCATTCGCCCGGGTGCGTACGACTCGAGGACGATGTCGGCCCAGTCGGCAAGAGATCTGGCGACGGCACGTGCGGCCGGGAGCCGAAGATCCAACGACACACCGAGTTTGCCTGCATTCACATTTCCGTACAGCGCCGAATTCTCATGTCCTGCAACACCACCCTCGAAGGGAGGCATCAGGCGCGCGGTCTCGACCTTGGTGCCGGATTCCACGCGCACGACGGTTGCGCCTGCGTCGGCAAGGGCTCGCCCGACGAGTGGGCCGGCTACCACCCAGGACATGTCGAGGACCTTCACTCCGTCGAGTGGCTTGCTCATGACGCGTTCTCCATGACGCGCGTGCCTACCCAGTCGGTGAGAACTTCCTCGGTGTGTTGTCCCAACGACGGTGCGGGTGTGCGTACTTCGAGAGGCTCGCCGGCGACCTTCGCAAACGCACCGGGCATCCTGATCTCGCGACCTGCATCGTCGACGACGGTCGAGTAGAAGCTCCGTGCGTCGAGTTGTGGGCTCGCAGCAACGTCCCCGGTGTCGTAGATCGGCACGCACAGCAGACGGTGTTCGCGTGCCGCTTCCAGCACAGCGTTCTTCGTCTTGCCGGCCAAGAACTCGGCGACGGCGCCGCGGGCCTCGTCGAATCGAGCGTCGTCGAATTCCCCGCGTGCCACCATGTCCGGAATTTCGCGCCAATCGATCGACGCGAATCGCTCGTAGTCCGAATTCTCCGACGCCATCCACCCGAAGAACGCGGTGGTGAACGCACCGGAGGCGCGTCCGACAGTGAGATGGAATTCGATGAGACCGTCGGCGCAGCGCCATTTCTTCTTGGCGGGATCGGTACCGGAACCGCTACCGGACTGATCGATCTTCTTCACCGGACCATCTACGAGTTTTTCCCACTCCGGGGCTACATCACCTGCGGTGTGGGCGAGAACCCTTCCCAGCGTCGCTGTTCCGAGACATGCCTGCGCGGAGACATCGACATGCTGACCGCGACCGGTGCGTGTCCGTGCCAGCAACGCGAACAATGCGCCGTCGGCGGCATCGGCGGCGGCATGGAGAAAAGCCTGCGGAATCGAGATCCTGACCGGTGGCCGATCTGCCTCCCGATGCGGGTCGAGCGGTCCTCCCGCAGCCCAGACCACGAGGTCACTGGCCGCGTATCGCGCCTTCGGCCCGGTGGATCCGAACGCCGAAATCGAGACGTAGACCAGGCGCGGGTACAGGGTGTGCAACTTTTCGAATCCGAGCCCCAGGCTGTCCATCACGCTGGGTCCGGCCGATTCGATCACGACGTCGGCCTGAGCGATCAAGTCATGGAGTCCCGCTGGATCCTCGAAGTCGATCGCGATGCCGCGCTTGTTGGCCGCATAGGTGTCCCAGAAATACGATCCACGAGGTCCGAGTGGCTCGGCTGTCCGCGCCGAGGATCCACCGAGCGGCTCGACCTGGACCACGTCGGCTCCGAGATCGGCAAGCATTCGGCCTGCGAGCAAGCCACGCTCATCAGTGAAGTCGAGCACGCGGTACCGCTCCAACAGCGCCATTGCGCCCACCAATCATGAAAAGGGAGAACACCTTCCGAATCAGCAGGAAGGCGGAACGTTTCTGAACGTTCTTCGTCCGTAACTAGGAAAGTACACTCTCCCCTGACACGAATCAATGGTTTTCAGTGGTTCAGGTCACAAATCTTTCGAACGAGAAGGAGACGGCTGTGCCGGACACCTCCAAGACGGGGCGCCCACGCGACCCCGACCTGGAACGACGCGTGTTCGATGCCGCCGTCGACATCTTCGGAACCCAGGGATGGGCCAAGTTCTCCATCGAAGCCGTCGCGCGTCAGGCCTCCGTCGGAAAGGCGTCGATCTACCTTCGGTGGCCGAACAAGAACACCCTGCTGCAGGACGCCATCGAGGACCGCATCACCGTCGTCGCCACTCAGGATTCCGGTGACATCAAAGCCGACCTCCTCGAACTCGCACGCCAGACCATGCGGCTCTACCTCGGCGGAGCAGGACGAGCGATTTTTCGCATGGCCATCGAGGGGGATTCCATCCCCGGCGTCACCGACCAATTCGCGCTCTTCCGCGACTCGCAAACCCTCGCCGCACGCGAGATGGTCCGCAAAGCCATCGCCCGCGGTCAGCTCCCCGCCGGCACCTCGGTGACGCTGCTGCTCGAAACCTTGCTCGGCGCAATCATTCTGCACACCCTCAGCACACCGAAGAAGCTGGACGACGCAGTGCGGGCGCACTCCGAAGAGTACGCCCGCACCTTGGTCGACCATGTACTGCGAACTACGCGCTGACGATCCCGCGCGTGGCGAGGTCGCTGAGTTCAACTGCACTCAAGGACAACTCCGCCGTAAGAATCTCGGCTGTGTGCTCCCCGACCCCAGGCACCCCGTCGTACACCGGACCGTCGTAGCTCTTCATGTGCAGGACCGGACCCGGCATCAGAACTTTGCCGAGTACGTCGTTGCCCGTGATCTCCACCAACGTGCGTTCCAGGAAATGCGGATCCTCCACCACGTCCGATGCGTCGTTGACCGGTGCGCTCACCACCTCGAACTTCTCGAGCACCTCGAGCACCTCGGTGCGCGGCATGCTCTTGCACCAGTCGATGACCATCTGCTGCACGTCGTCGTTGTTCCGCAGGCGATCGGCATTGGTCGCGTAGCGAGGATCGTCGATGACCTCCGCTTTGCCCATCGCCGCGAACAATCGCTTGGCGATAGCCTGATTGGACGCGGCGATGGACAGGAACTTCCCGTCGGCCGCCTCGTAGATGCCGCGAGGTGACGCGGCTCCGGTCGAATTACCGATGCGCTGCTGAATCTCGCCCGTCGCGGTGTACTTCAGGAACATGTCTCCGACGATGAACATCAGCGGCTCGTACAGCGCGACATCGACTTCCTCACCGAGACCGGTCTTTTCCCGCTTGAACAACGACATCGCCACGCCCATCGCTGCGGACAGGCCCGCGATGGAGTCGGCGAAACCGAACGGCGGCGAGGTGGGAGGCGAGTCCGGCCAACCGTTGACGTTGGCGAATCCACTGGCCGTCTCGGCGACGGTGCCGAATCCCGGCAGCAGGCGGTTCGGCCCGGTCTGGCCGAAGCCGGACACGCGAGCCAGAACGAGCCCGGGGTTGTCCTTCGACAGTTCCTCGAAGCCGAGTCCCCACGATTCGAGACGCCCTGGCCTGAACGACTCGATGACTACGTCGGCGCCGGCAATGAGACGCTTGACCAGCGCACGACCTTCGGCATCGCGCAGATCGATTCCCACCGACCGCTTTCCTGCGTTGAGCCGCGAGAACCCGAGAGACAAGCCCTTCTTCTGCGGAATCCACTGCCGTGCATAGTCACCCGAGGCTGGGTCCTCGACCTTGATGACCTCCGCGCCGAAGTCACGCAGCATGCGCCCTGCCGTCGGCGCGGCGTACATCGTGCCGAGCTCGACGACCTTGATGCCCGCGAGCGGACCGGTGGCGCCCATCAGATCCTCCACTGGATGTGCTTGACCTCGAGGTATTCCTTCATGCCCCACTCGCCGAGCTCACGGCCGACTCCGGACTTGCCGTAACCGCCGAACGGTGCGTCGGGGCGCATCGAGCCACCTCCGTTGATCCACACCGTTCCGGCCCGGACCTGCTCCGCGACCCGCCTGGCCTCGATCGGATCGTCGCACCAGACGTTCGCCGCGAGACCGTAGTCGGTGTCGTTGGCGAGACGGATCGCTTCCTCGGTGTTCTTGAACGGCACGATCACCGCGACGGGTCCGAAGATCTCCTGTTGCACTGCCCGTGCGCTGTGCGGAAGTCCGCCCAGCAGAACCGGATTGACGAACCATCCCTTCTCCGGCAGCGGCTTGGTGACTTGGAGCAGCTTCGTGCCGCCCTCGGCGACCGATCCGTCGATGAAACCGTTGACGCGGGCCTGATGGTCGGGCCGGATCATCGGTCCGATGTTCGTCGCGGGATCCCATGGGTCGCCGACGACCATCTGATCGAACGCCGATGCGCCGGCTTCCAGGAACTCGTCGTACACGCTGTCGTGCACGAGAAGCCGTGCGAGCGCTGCACATCCCTGGCCGCCGTTACGTGCCCAGCGAAGGTGCATCTCGACCGCGATCTTCTTGACGTCGACACCCTCGAGCACGATGTTCGGGGACTTGCCGCCGAGTTCGAGCGTCACACCCGTCAGGTTGGCCGACGCCTGCTCCATGATCTTCGCGCCGACGCCGTCGGACCCGGTGAACGAGACGCGATCCACGCCACGATGCGACGAGAGTTGTTGTCCCACATCGGCACCGCCGATGATGACGTTCATGACGCCCGGCGGCAGGCCGGATTCCTTGATGAGGTCGCCGAGGAACAGGGTGGTGAGCGGGGTTCGCGGCGACGGAAGCAGCACGACGGTGCAGCCCGCCGCCAGCGCGGCGCCGAACTTGAAGATCGCGAGATTGAGCGGATAGTTGTATCCGGTGATGGCGGCGACCACGCCGACGGGCTGGTGGACCACGTCGCTCATCGTCGGAACCGGCTTGTCGTATTCGCCGAGATGGATCGTACGATCGGTCTTCGCAGCCTCGGCGGCCCAGCGCAGGTGCTCGTCGACGGCCATCTTCACCTGCAGGTACGAGGCCAGCGACACCGGGCACCCCACCTCGTTGACGATCGAGGGTAGCAACCGGTCCGCGGCCTTCTCCAGCGCGTCGGCGAAGCGGTGGATGTGCTTCGAGCGCTCTTCTCCACTCAGTGCGGACCACGCCGGAAATGCCCTCCGCGCTGCGGCGACTGCGTCATCGACCTGGCTGCTCGACGCTCCCCCGACGGTCGCGATGACCTCTTCGGTGGCGGGGTTGTAGACGTTCCACGTCTCACCCTGCGGCTGGGCATCGGTATCGCCGATCAGCAGAGTCCTGGTGTCCGGTACCCACGTCTGATCTATCTCCGCCACGGCAGTCATCTCACGCACCTTCTTTCTGTAGTTCTGCAGGCAGCTTGGCCATCAAGCCGACGCGCTCGAGTACGCAGACGATCTCGTCGCGCTGGTTGTAGCCGATGTGCTCGAACCACACGATGCCGGAGTCGTCGCGGCTCTTGGATTCGCGCTTGTTCTTGATGGTGGTCTCGGCACGCAGAGTGTCACCGTGAAACACCGGATTGGGAAAGGTGATCTTCTCGTAGCCGAGATTGCCGAGGGTGGTTCCCATGGTCAGTTCGGGTACGTGGAACGCACCGATCAACGCAACGGTGAAGAGACTGTTGAACAGTCGCTGACCGTGAATCGTGCCCTTGCAGAACTCCGCATCGAGGTGTAGCGGCTGAATGTTCATCGTCAGCGAGGTGAACATGACGTTGTCCATCTCGGTCACAGTGCGGGTCATCGCATGCTTGTAGTGCTTACCGACCTCGAACTCTTCGAAATACAAGCCTCGCATTTACTTCTCGCCTCTCTTGGTGATCGCTTCGGCGCGCTCCAGCCACTGAACTGCTTTGTCGTAGTGCGCCTTGTCGATGTGCAGACCTCGGTACCGCAGTGCACCGGTCCCCTGCACCTCTGCCTTTTCGTATGCTTCGGCCAACCCTCGGTAGAACTCGATGTCCTGCTCGGACGGGCTGAACACATCGTTGACGGTCTCGACGTGCGACGGGTGGATCGCGATCATGCCGCGGAATCCGAGCTGACGACCTTTGACCGCGAATTCCCGAAGACCATCGAGATTTTCAAGGTCCTCCCACAATCCGGTCAGCGCGTGGATCTTCGCTTCTCGGCACGCGAGGAGAACCCGGCTACGCAGATAGAGGGTTTCGAGCCCCTCGGGCGTCCATTCGTATCCCACCTCGCGGGCGATATCGGCGTGCTCGGCCGACGGGCCGATCATCGCGCCCACGCGCGGCGATGCCGTCGCTACCTCGAGGGAGTTGTGGATCGCCTTCACGGTCTCGACCGGCACGATGTACTCGAGGCCGTCGACACCGTTGCGTGCCTCGAAGTGGTCGAGCAACGTGTCGTACTGCAGCACGTCGACGGCCTTTTCGATCTTCGGCGCGAACACTCCGGTCAGCCCGGGGACGACGACGGCTTCCAGATCGGCGCCGGTGAGCCGAGTCGCGAGCGGGTTCACTCGAACGAACAGTCCCACATCGGGATTGGTCTCGCGCACTCGTGCGATGGATTCTGCGACGGTGCCGCGCGCAGCCTCTTTCTCCGCCAGGGGCACCGAGTCCTCCAGGTCGAGTACGACGCAGTCGGCGCCGGACGCGACGGCCTTGTCCACCCACCGCGGCCGGTGACCGGGAACGAACAGGATCGAACGATACGGCTGCATGTCAGAAGTCCTCTCAGTAGCTGCGCGGCAAACCGAGAACGTGCTCGGCGGTGTAGTTGAGGACCATTTCCTGGCTGATCGGCGCGATCCGCATCAGACGGGATTCGCGGAAGTACCGTTCCACGTGGAACTCCTTGCCGAACCCGAATCCGCCGTGCACCTGAAGCGCTGCGTCGGCGGCGAAGAAGCCTGCCTCGGCGCACAAGTACTTGGCGGCGTTTGCTTCTCGGCCGCACGGCAGACCGGCGTCGACCATCCACGCGGCCTTGTCGACCACAGCGGTCGCAGCGTCGAGTCGGATGCGCGCTTCGGCGAGTTGGAATGCGATGCCCTGGTTCTTTCCGATGGGCCGGCCGAACACTTCGCGTTCCTTCGCGTACTGGGTGCCGCGGCGCAGCGCCGCCTCACCGATGCCGAGGGCGGCATTGGCCGAGATCACGCGCTCGGCATTCAGACCGCCCAGGATGGTGCGGAACCCATGACCGACCTCGCCGACGACATCCTCGTCCGCGACGAACAGCTCGTCGATGAACAGTTCGTTGGTGTCGACGGCGTTGCGTCCCATCTTCGGAATCGGGCGGATCTGTACTTTGCTGCGGTCCATGTCGGCGAACAGCAACGTCATTCCCGCGGTGCGCTTCTCACCGTCGATACGCGGACTCGTTCGGCACAGCAGCAGCATCTTCTCCGCTTCCTGCGCCTTCGTGATCCAGACCTTCTTGCCCGACACTTCGAATCCACCGTCGACCTTTTTCGCGAAGGTCTTGATGTTGGTGGTGTCGGTGCCTGCATCGGGCTCGGTGACGGCGAACGAGGTGTGCAGCTCGCCGGTGACGACGCGAGGAAGGTACTTCTTCTTCATCGCCTCGCTACCGTGGTGGATGATCGGCTCGAATCCGAAGATGCCGATGTGCACGGCGCTGCAACCGCCCATACCTGCTCCGGATGCCGAGATCTCACGTTCGACGATCGCGGCCTCGGTGACACCGAGTCCCCCGCCGCCGTATTCCTCGGGGACCGTCAGGCCGAGCCAACCGCCCTCGGCCACAGCGTTGTAGAAGTCCCACGGAAATTCGTGGCTGTCGTCGTGCTCCATCCAGTAGTCGTCGGGGAACGCCTTGCAGAGCGTCTTGACCGCGGCGCGGATGTCGTCGTGCGTGGGGTCGGAAGAGTAGTCCATGTGTATCTCCTGCGCTATGCGACCGGCACCGCAGTGCGATCGAACGTGTCGGCGGTGACGCCCTCGTCGCGCAGTACTGCCTTGCGGACCTTCTCGGACGGTGTCTTGGGAAGTGCGTCCAGGAAACGGACGTAGCGAGGTGTGGCGAAGGCCGGGATTCGTCCTTTGCACCAATCGAGAATCTCGGCAGGATCGGCCTTTTCGCTGACGACCACGGCAGCGAGCACCTCGTCCTCGCCGGCCTCGACGTCGGCGGGTACCCCGATGACAGCGCATTCGACGACCGCCGGGTGTGCCAGTACGGCCTGTTCGACCTCGTAGGAGCTGATGTTCTCCCCGCGCCTACGCAGCGCGTCCTTGTAGCGGTCGACGAAGTAGAACCAGCCGTCCTCGTCCTTCCGCAGTGCGTCACCGGTGTGGAACCAGAGATTGCGCCACGCTTCGAGGGTCTTCTCCGGCATGCCGTAGTAGCCCATGCTGCAGGTCCACGGCTGGACCGGGCGTACGACGAGCTCTCCGACCTCGCCGACGGGTACTTCGCGGTCGGTCTCGGGGTCGACAAGCCTGATGTCGAACCAGTCCGACGCCACCTTGCCTGCCGCGCCGGGCGGGATCTTCTCGCCGTACGGAGTGAGGATCGGCGCGCACGTCTCGGTGAGACCGAATGCGTTGACGAAAGCCTCTATGCCGTAACGATCTTTGAACTGCTCGACGACGGTGTCCGCGATCGGGGCTGCGTACACGGCGCGCAACCGGTTGTCGCGATCGTTCTCCCGTGGCGCCTGTTTCCACGCGAAGTCCATCATGACGCCGACGAAATTGGTGACGGTGACACCGGAGTCACGGACCATGTCGATCCATCGACTTGCACTGAACTTGGGGTGCACCACGGCACTGGCGCCCGCCACGAGCGCTGGATAGACGGCCATGAACTGGGCGTTGCCGTGGAATAGCGGCGTCGTCGTCATGTAGCGATCCGAGGGAGTGAGCCGCGTGAGCGAGACGACTTCCTGCGCGAAGAAGTACAGCTGCGAGTGCGGCATCGCGACACCCTTGGACGGCCCCGTGGTGCCCGAGGTGAAGAAGATCGCCCCGAGGTCCTGCGCCCGCGGCGCAGGAACGGTGACGGGCGTACCTTTCTCCAGCTCGTCCCAGGCTTCGGCCTGCCAACCGTGCTCGCGCAGCAGGGCGATCGCCTTGTCCGCGGTTCCGGTGTCGATGACCCAGAACTCCTCGATGCCGCGGCTGTGCTCGGCGATGGCGACGAAGCGCTCGGCGAACGTGTCGTCGATGACGGCCCAGCGGGCTCCGACCGTGACGATCTGGTGGCGGAGGAATTCGCCTTCGTAGTTGGTGTTGATCGGCACTTCGACGGTTCCGCCGACGGCGGCAGCGAACCAACTACGCACCAGCCGGGAGGAATTCATCGCCATGATGACGACGCGGTCACCCTGCTGCGCGCCTGCGGCATGCCATGAGCCGGCGATACGTTCTGCGGAGCCGAGAATCTCGGAGTAGGTGAACTCCAGCTTCTCCTCGGGCGTCACCAGGAAGGTGGCGTCGGGCGTGGCTGCGGCGTGGGTCCGCAGAACGTTGCTGAGCGTCCACCCCTCGGGGTCTGTGAAATTGGGGTGCAGATCGGTGTATGTCTGGCTCACTTGAAATCCCGGAACGGTTCGAGGGCCAGCATCGACGGAACGACATCCTTGCCCAGGCGCTCGATCGCGGCGATGGTCTCGTCGCCGTCCATCGTCGGCCACTGGGGGCGCAGAAGCAGTGGATCGACCGGGAGGGTGGTCACGAGGTCGGTGAGCTTGCCGACGACGTCGTCCGGAGTTCCGACGATGACGTGGTCGGACACCGACTCGGCGAACTGGTTCGCCAGGTCGCGGCCCGCCATGACGTCGAGACCCTTGGCGGCGTAGGTGAGATACCGGCCCTGAGCGACACGGGCGTACTCGACCATCGCCTCTTCCTTGCTGTCCGCTACGAGGACGTTGCGGCGAAGCGGCTGAAGGCCGAATTCCTTGCCGCGTGCCTCGAACAGATCTTTCACGACGCGGTAGCGCTCCTCGACCTCGTGCTTCGGGGTCTCGGGCGGCACGGCGTAGGCGTCGCCGTACTTTCCTGCTCGGCGCACACCGCCCATGGCGTGAGCGCCGATCCAGATCGGAACGTGCGGCTGCTGGACCGGATGCAAGTGCGGCTTGACACCGTCGAGCTGGAAGTACTTGCCCTCGAAGGTGACCTCGTCCTGGGTCCACAGCTGCTTCATCACTTGGAGGGATTCGTCGAACCGCCCGGCTCGCTCCTTGTACGGAACCTGAAGGTAGTCGAATTCCTCGGGGCGGTAGCCCAATCCGGCACCGAAGATCAACCTGCCCTCGGTGACGACGTCGAGAGTCGCGATCTCCTCGGCGAGCATGACCGGGTGATACAGCGGTGCGATCATGATCTGCGTGACGAGCTTGGTCGTCGGCGCGACGTGCGCGGCAAGGCGAGCGAGCAGCGGCACCGGCTGGAGCCAGCGAAGATCGCCGTAGAGGAAGTGCTGACCGATGGCGATGTAGTTGAAACCGTTGTCCTCCGCGGTCTCGACGATGCGGAGGATGTCCTTGAACTGCTGCGCCGGCGTCACCGACTTCGGCACGTCGCTGAGCAGTAAGCCGACCTGAACCATGAGAGTCCCTTCTGATCTGGCGCGCTTATTGCGCGGTGAGGCCGCCGTCGACGGGGATGGTGACGCCGGTGATGTAGCTGGCGTCGTCGCTGTTGAGGAATGCGATGACCGACGCGATCTCCTCGGGCTCGGCGCCGCGGCCGAGTGGGATAGTCGCGACGAAGTCAGCGGTGAGAGCAGAGACGTCGGATCCTGGCTCGCGTCCGAAGAACTGAGCGAGCATCGGCGTCTTGACCTGCCCGGGGCAGATGACGTTGACGCGGATTCCATCCTTGGCGCCGTTGAGTGCGAGAGCGCGACCGAACGGTACGAGCGCACCCTTCGTCATCGAATAGATGGGACTGAACGGCGAACCGATGAGCGCCGACGTCGACGAGGTCAGCGTCACCGAGCCCTTGCCGCCCGCCTTCTTGAGTAGTTCGAACCCGAGCGTCGTGGAGTAGTAGGCGCTCTTGACGTTGACGTCGATGTTCTTGTCCCACGTCGCATCGTCGACCTCGAGCCCACCCGGACCCGGCATGCCGACCTGGGCGTGCAGCGCATGAAGTACACCCTTCTCGGCGTCGATCTTGGCAAAGAGCGACTTCAGGTCGTCGTTGTTCGTCGCGTCGACCGTCACGGCCGTCGCCCGACCGCCCTCGGCCTCGATCTCCGCGGCAACCTTGCGCGCGGCTTCCTCACTGAGGTCGGTGACGTAGACGAACGCGCCTTCCGAGGCGAGACGATGGCTGATGGCACGGCCCATGCCGGATCCTCCGCCGATGACGGCGGCGATGCGGCCTTCATATCGCTGCATTTCTTGTACTCCTTCTCAAGTTACTTCGTTATTCAAGCGCGTTGGTCGAACGAACGTCCCAGTAATTCGGAAACTATTCGGGTTCTCTGCATGGTCGGCGTCCCGCCGGCGAGCGCCCAGCCGTGCGCGTCACGGTGCATGCGCTCGATGCCGAACTCCTCGGTGTAACCGTTGCCGCCGTGAAGCTGCATCGCCAGGTCGGTGACCTTCTTGGCCATCTCGTTAGCGGTGCACTTGGCAAGGGAGACGTGCAGCGAGTTGGGGAGCTGTTCCCCGTCGATCACCGATGCAGCTGCGCGCTGCAGCAGCAGCCTGGCGGCATCGACCTGAAGCGCCATGTCCGCGATCGTCATCTGTACGGCCTGGAACTCGATCAACGGCTTGCCGAACTGCGTTCGCTCCTGGACGTAGCGGATCGACTGGTCGAGCGCCGCCTGACCAAGCGCAAGGCTCATCGTCGAATTGCCGAGTCGCTCGATCGAGAACGCGGTGAAGAGCGTGCGGAAGCCACCGGGTTCGACGACGATGTTCTCCTTCGGAACGGCGACATCGTCGAAGTAGATGTCGGCCGACGGGATCCCGCGGAAGCCCATGAGCTTTTCGCGTGCGCCGTAGCTGACACCCTCGCGATTGGCTTCGACGAGAACAGCGCCGATCCCCTTCGCGCCCTGGGCATCGCTCATGCGCGAATAGACGAGGTAGACGTCGGCCTCGGAGCCATTGGAGATCCAGCGCTTGTTTCCGCTGACTCGAACCGTGTCGCCGTCTACCGTTGCTTTGGTGGTCAGATCCGTGGCAGCAGAGCCCGCGTCGGGTTCGGAGATCGCCACGGCCATCGTCAGGTCGCCGGCGATGATTCCAGGCAGGAACCGCTCTCGCTGCTCCTCGGTTCCGATCCGGGCGATCACCTGGGCTGGGCCGGTGTTCGCCTCGAAGATCTGGAATGCGGCGGGCCTGCAGTGGTAGGCGAACTCCTCGATGACGTTGAGCGCCTGTTGAAGCGGCGCACCTCCTCCGCCGAAACGCTCGGGAAGGGCGATCCCGAGGAAGCCGAGCGATCCGAGGAATTTGCGTTCTTCGAGCGGGAACGCAGTTCTCTCCGCATCCCACTGCGCAGCCTTGGGGGCGTACCGCTCAGAGGCGACCTTGGCGGCCACCTCTTTGATGGCGCGCTCGTCGTCGGTGAGTGTGCTGGCAGACATGGCCACCTCTTTCATGCTCATGATTATACTAATCCGGTGTGACCTACGGTACAAGATCTCACTCGTCGGCCACTAGGTTCATGCTAAACATAATCATGAATAGTTCGCGAGCTTTCCAGAAACCTGCTTCAGGAGGGTTTTCATGACACGAGCAGTCATCGTCGACGCCGTACGTTCGCCCATGGGCAAGGGCAAAATCGGAGGTGGACTGTCACACCTTCACCCCGCCGACCTTCTCGGTCAGGTATTGAGGCAGTTGGCGGACAGATCCTCGCTCGACGCGGGCTTGCTGGACGACGTCATCATCGGCTGCGTCGGCGGCAACGGTGAGCAGTCTGGAACGCCAGGCCGTCAGGCTGTGCTGTCCGCGGGTTTCCCGGCCCACGTGCCGTCGGTGACGGTCGAACGCAAATGCGGCTCCGGCCAGCAGGCACTGGATTTCGCCGTCCACGGCGTCGTGGCCGGTGCGTACGAGATCGCGATCGCAGGCGGGGTCGAATCGATGAGCCGGGTCCCCATGGGCAGTGCACGCGGCGACGCCGATCCGTTCGGCGAGGGTGTTCGAGAGCGGTTCCCAGTGCTGGTGCCGCAGGGAGTCGCCGCGGAACTCGTCGCACAGAAGTGGGGAATCTCCAGGTCGGAACTCGACGAATACTCCGCTCGCTCCCACGCACGAGCCTCGGAGGCGGACTTTGCCGGCGAGATCGTGCCGGTCGGTGGCCTCGTCGCCGACGAAACCATCCGAACGGGCACAACGGCCGAGAAGCTCGGCGGACTGAAAGCCGTGTTCGGCACCGACGAGCGTCGAGCGCAGTTCCCTGACCTCGACTGGACCGTCACCGCCGGGAACGCGTCGCAGATCACCGATGGTGCGGCGGCCCTGTTGGTGATGAGCGAGGAGCGGGCCTCGCAGTTGGGTCTGCGGCCCCGGGCCAGAATCGTCGCCTCCGCGGTGATCGGCGACGATCCTCTACTGATGCTCACCGGCCCGATCCCGGCGACCGAAAAGGTGTTGAAAATGGCGGGTTTGACGCTGGCCGACATCTCCGCTTTCGAGGTCAACGAAGCATTTGCCTCGGTACCGCTGGCATGGGCGAAGGAACTCGGCGTCGATCAGGACGTGCTGAATCCCGTCGGTGGCGCCATTGCACTAGGGCATCCATTGGGTGCGTCGGGCGCCCGCATCATGACCACGTTGATCAATCACCTCGAACGTACCGGTGGCCGTTACGGATTGCAGACCATGTGTGAAGCAGGCGGAATGGCCAACGCAACCATCATCGAGATACTGAAGTAAGGAGTCGGTTCATGGATCTCACCAATTCTTCCGCGGTCGTCACGGGCGGGGCGTCCGGCCTCGGACTCGCGACGGTCAAGCGGTTCGTCGCCGCAGGCGTCAACACTGTCATCGTCGATCTGCCGCAGTCCGCCGGCAAGGACGTGGCGCAGGAGCTCGGCGACTTCGTGCAGTTCGGTCCCGCCGACGTCGCCGATCCCGACGCCGTCGATGCGGCGTTGGATCTCGCCGAAGCGCGGGCTCCCATTCGGTCCGTTGTGCACTGCGCGGGTCGCGGCGGAACCGTCCGCGTCGTCGAAAAGGACGGCACACCGGGCTCTCTGGAGCTCTATACCTCGCTGATCCAGACGAACCTGATCGGCAGCTTCAATGTTCTCCGGCTCGCGGCCGCTCGCATGGTCCGCAACGAACCGGTCGACGGTGAGCGTGGCGTCGTCATCATGACGGCATCCGTCGCAGCGTGGGAAGGTCAGATCGGCCAGATTCCGTATGCGTCGGCCAAAGCGGGTGTTGTAGGTATGACCTTGGTTGCAGCTCGCGATCTGTCGCGAAAGCTGATTCGCGTCAACAGCATTGCTCCTGGAATCTTCGACACACCGATTCTGTCCCGATTCTCGCAGGAAATTCGCGACGGCTTGGCCGCCCAGATTCCACACCCGGCCCGGTTGGGTGACGCCGACGAATACGCCAAGCTTGCATTGCACATCGTCGACAACGCCATGATCAACGGTGAGGTCATTCGGCTCGACGGCGCGATCCGGATGCAGCCACGATGAGTGCTCTGGTCAGGGTCGAGCAGATCGAGGGTGTACAGGTCGTCACGATCACCCGTCCCGAGGTCCGCAACGCGATCAACACTGCCACTGCGCAGGCCATCGCCGACGCCATGGACGAACTGGATGCCCGCGACGACCTCGTCGCGGGTGTCATTGCCGGCGAGGGCAAAAGTTTTTGCACCGGAATGGATTTGAAGGCCTTCCTTGCCGGTGAGAAGCCGTCGATTCCGGGGCGGGGATTCGCGGGCGTCGCCGAGACTCCCCCGGCGAAACCGCTGATCGCCGCTGTCGAGGGCCACGCCATCGCGGGCGGATTCGAGATTGTGCTTGCCTGTGATCTGGTGGTGGCGTCCGAGACGGCAGTGTTCGGACTCCCCGAAGTCAAGCGCGGGTTGCTCGCCGGTGGTGGCGGATTGCTCCGGCTGCCCGACCGGGTCCCGCGCGCGTTGGCCGTCGAGTGGTGCCTCACCGGTGACTTCATCAGTGCGCAGGAAGCCAAGGACGCCGGCCTGATCAACCGGCTCACCCCAGCGGGAGAGGCGCTGGAGGTCGCGTTGGAGCTGGCGAAGAAGATCGCGAAGAACGGCCCGATGGCCGTGCGGGCGACCAAAGAGATCATCACCAAGGCCCGCGACTGGTCCAACGACGAGCAATTCGCGGAGATGTGGAAGATCTACGAGCCGGTCAGAAGCTCGGAAGACGCCCGCGAGGGGGCGTCGGCGTTCAAGGAGAAACGGACTCCGGTCTGGAAGGGGCGCTGAGGTGGTTGCGATCGTCACCGGCGCCGGAAGCGGGATAGGCAGAGCTGTATGTCTCGAACTCGCGCAGGCAGGTACGCAGGTACTCGCCGTCGACATCGATCTCGCCGGCGCCGAAGAGACCAGTCGGATGTCGGCCGGCACCGTCGTCGCGCACCGAGCTGACGTCTCGAATCCCGCTGAGGTCGAGGACTACGTAGCCGCTGCGGTCGACACACTCGGCATTCCGGATCAGTTCTTCAACAATGCCGGGATAGCAGGAGTCAACCGAGCGATCGTGGACATGTCTCCGGCCGAGTGGTCGACCACGATGTCGGTCAACCTGAACAGCATGTTCTACGGACTGAAGTATGTTCTTCCACACATGATCACGACGGGCAAGGGGCAGATCGTCAACACAGGATCCATCGCGAGCCTGCAAGGAGCAGCCAAGCGCGCGGATTACGTTGCCGCGAAACACGCAATTCTCGGGCTGACGAGAACTGCTGCGGCCGAGGTACGCGAGCACGGGATAGCTGTGAACTGTATCTGTCCTGGTTCGACCGACACACCCATCATCGGTAAGTTCAGGGCACTTCTCGCTCGCGACGGTCAAGCGATCCCGGCCCAGGGTGTCGGTGGTCGCGGTATGGCCAGTGCCGAAGAAGTCGCGCGCACAGCAGTTTTCCTTCTCCGAGAAGATGTCCCGTTCCTCACAGGGTCGGCCATCTCCGTCGATGGTGGCGCATCGGGCCAGTACTGAATGTCCGATTCTATTGCTTCGCATCATTCGTATAGATAGAGTTGTTTGCATCACACTCTTTCGAGCGGAGCACCTGTTTTGACGAATCCTGTAGGCAATCGCCTGTTCACGCTGGTCGAGATACCTGCGGTCGTAGGGCTCCTCGCCATGATGGTGCATACCGTCGCAAACGCGTTCTCTCGCACTGTGTTCGGGGAGCCCATAACCGGCACCCTCGAACGAGTCCAGTACTGGTACATGCCCTTGGTCGTCCTACTGGGCTTCGTGATCGCGATGCATCGCGGCGAACACGTGTGGGCCGATATGTTCTACACACGGTTCCCTGCGGCCGCCAAGCGGTACGTTGCCGCAGGCTCGAGCATCGTGTGCGCAGCGGTCTGCCTGGTTACCGTCGCCTACTCGTTCGATCATGCGCAACACAATCGCGACATCGAGCTGACGGCCGGACTGACCGATATCGCAGCGTGGCCACTGACGTACCTCGTCCCGATCACGTTCGCACTCTTCGCCGTACAGTACGTACGTCTCGGATGGAAACAATTACACGACGAAGACATCGACGATTCCGGATCCTCTTTTGCTGTCTCTCCCGAATCCGACCACGCGGCCGACACAGAGAAGGCACGATGACCGCCGTAGCCACGCGCGAACCCTCCAAACCAATGCCCGGTCGAGTTCGAGCAGGCCGATTCCCGAGCGGAAGCATCACCCTTGCAGTATTCGTCGCGGCAGCCGTCGGGTCCACCGTCGGTACGTTCCTCGGCGGATCGAAGGAGACCATCGGCGTCCTGTCGATCGTCCTGCTACTGAGCCTGATCTTCCTGCGGATGCACATCGGTTTCGCGCTTTTGGTGTCCGCGCTGATGGGAATGTGGGCACTGCGCGACTTCGGTGTCGTCACCAGCACCGTCAGCAAATTGCCGTATCACAATGTTGCACAATGGACGTTGAGTGTCGTTCCGATGTTCGTATTCATGGGTCTGCTGCTGTGGCGATCCGGAGTGACCGAGAAGCTCTACGATGTCGCACGGACTTGGCTGGGGTGGATGCCCGGCGGCCTGGCAGTCGGCACCAACCTCGCGGGAGCTGGGCTCGCCTCGGTCAGCGGTTCGACAGTCGGGACTACCTATGCGTTGGCACGTATCGGCATCCCCGAGATGCTCCGAGCGGGTTACGACAAGCGTCTGGCCATCGGATCCGTCATGGCCGCCGGACTGCCCGGCCAGCTCATACCACCCTCGATCACTCTTGTCGTGTTCGCCGGGATCGCGGAAGTCCCTGTTGGAGAGCAACTCTTGGCCGGAGTCGGCCCCGGTGTGGCAGTGGCGGTCTTGTTCAGCATCGCGCTGATGATCGCGGCATCGATTGTCAAACCGAAGACACCGGAGAAGGTGGACGTCGCTCCGGAATCCACGGGTGCCAAGTGGCGTGCACTCGTTTCGGTGTGGCCGGTTCCGGTCCTCGTGCTGGTGGTCGTGGTTGGCATGTTCTCCGGCGTTTTCACCGCTACCGAGGCCGGCGGCGCTGCGGCGATGGTTGCGCTGTTCGTCGCACTGTTCGCACGTCGCCGCGACCGCCCATTTGCCGCAGTCAGCGAGGCTGCTGTGAGTGCCGTAGCAAGCACCGGATCGATCTTCCTGATGCTTCTCGGCGCAACCGCATTGTCCAGAATGCTTCCCTTGACCGGATTGACGACCGGGTTCACCGATTGGACAACCAACCTTGGCTTGACGGCGTGGCAGTTCCTCGCGTTGATGACCGTGGTCTACCTCGTGATGGGGATGTTCCTCGACGCCCTCGCGATGATGCTCCTGACGGTACCACTGCTCATCCCTACGCTCGCTTACCTCGACATCTCGCTGCTGTGGTTCGGTGTCTTCGTCGTCTTCATGGGCGAGCTCGCCGTCATCACTCCGCCCGTCGGCATCCTGTCCTACATCATTCACGGCGTAGCGCAGGACCCAGAAGTGAACCTCGGCAACAAGATCAGTCTGCGCGACGTATTCGCCAGCGTTGCATGGGTGATGCCGATCGCGCTCGTCTTCGTCGTCCTGCTGATCGCGTTCCCGCAAGTCGCAACGTTTCTTCCAAGCCAGATGGGTGGATAAAGGTTGAACGTGTTCGGTTTCCCCAAAGCACTGTCCTGCATGGTCATTGCCGCGACCGTGGTCGTGGCGACCTCCTGCACCACAACGACCGAATCGAACAGTGGTGGACCCGGCATCGAGTACGGCGCCACCCTGGACCAGTACCGGGCCGCCTTCGACGATGTCGAACCTGTTCACCTGTACGCACAGACCCCCGGACCTCAGGGCTCGTTCGTCAGCGACAAGATGGAGATCTACTACGACGCGGTCACCGAGTGGTCGGGCGGGAAGGTGACCTTCGATATCTTCTACGCCAACGCCATCGCAGGTGCCAGTGAGATCGACGACGCACTGGGCGACGGACGAACGGACATCGACGGCTTCGCTGTCGCCAACCAACCAGCCGAGTATCCGGCGGTCAACACGTTGATCAACGCGTCCTTCCTCGGCGATATGTCTCCTATCGCAGGCATTCTGCAATCGCACGCGTGGTTGCTCGAGTCTGCGTACGCAACAGAAGAAGTCGCGCAGGAATTCGCGGACAACGACATGCATCTGTTGATGCCGTCGTACAACGGGGGCGGCATGGCGCTACTGTGCGCCGAGGAGGCGCAGACCCTCGACCAACTACGAGGACGTCAGATTTCCGCTGCAGGCCGGACTCAAGGCGCACAGATCAGCGGGTTGGGCGCCATACCGGTGAGTGCGTCGTATTCGGAGCTGTACGAAAGCCTGCAACGCGGCGTGGTCGACTGCACCGCGACCTCGGTGCAGAACGCAGTGCTGGGCGGGTACCTCGGTCTGACACCGGAAGTGATCATCGATCCGTCCGCTGGCTTCGCTTTGACCTTCGGGTCCGTAGCGCTCAACCAGAACCGTTGGGACAGCATGCCGCTGCTCGTTCAGCAATTGCTGTTCGATCGACTCGACGTCTTCCTCGAAACCAATATCCGCACCTCGTGGGACGCGATGGTGCAGGGAGTGCACGACATCCAGGACGCAGGCGGAACAATCACCGAATTCGCACCGGATGCACGAGAGCGACTACAGAGCGTCAACAACCAACAACTCGAACTGCTGAAACAGTCCCCAGCGCTGGAAGACGCAGCCACCTCGATGACCGAATGGGCCGCAACCGCCTCGCGGTGGAGCACCCTCGTCCGAGATCTCGGTTACGACGAGACGATGACCTACCCGGAGTTCGCCGACTTCTACGACACCGACGCCATCGATCTCGGGCCCTACGTCGACGCCGTGTTCGACGAGGTTCTACTCGACCACCGCCCGACCTCGCCGGACACGGAAGCATGAACAATCCTGTTGCCATCACCGTCGGCGCGGAGCCGGTGACTCGCGAGGCGATCCGACGGTTCGTCGAGGCGCACGAGATGGCCGACCCACGCTTCGTCGACCCAGTCGACCCCATCGCTCCATGGGCAATGCTGTCCTCGTTCTCCATGCCTGCGTACTGGACGCCAGGAGACCCGTCATTGAGCGACGGCGCCCTCCCTCCGTTGCCCTGGGATGCGTGCGGCGTGCCCGCTGCCGAATCCGTCACCAACAGGATGGAATTCGAGTACTTTCACCCACTGCGGCCCGGAGACGTGATCACTACCGAATACCGGGTCACTGGCGTGACGCCGAAACGAACAAGTGTGGGCGACGGCAGCTTCGTGGATTTCGAGCTGACCTTCCTACGCCAGGATGGCACTGTTATCGCACGCGAGCGGTGCAGCGTCTATCGGTACTTCCCGTTCGAGTCCCGACGATGAACGCACCTCTACCGGAGATCCGGCTGCCTCTGACGTTCCAACGGCTCGTGATGTCTGCCGCTGCCAGTCGAGATTTCGCTCCGGCACACATCGACCACGAGGCTGCACGGGCCGGCGGTGCGCCTGGCGCCTACGCAGACGTCATGTTTGTGCTCGCGATGTTCGAACGGTGCGTCGGCGAGTGGGCTGGTACGCGCGCCTCGCTCGAATCGTTGCGGGCCATCGCCCTGCACGATTTCGTGCTTACCGGCCAGGATGCCGTCGTACGCGGCGTCATCACCGACGAGTCCGATACATCGGTAACCGTCGACCTGATTCTGCTGCAGGACAACGACCGCCGAGCTGCCACTGCAACGGCAATCATGGTCCGGGATGGTATGAGATGACTACCGCGAATGCGCTGACCGAATCGATGAGCGGCCTCACGGCGACCCGCTTCCGCGACACTGCACTGGTCCGTGCGCTCCGGCTCGCCCGGGACGAGTCCCCCTTCCACCGATGGTTCTACGGAGACCATGCCGTCGATGTCGATTCCGTAGTCGACCAGCGGTCCTTCGCCCTTCACATCCCGGTTGCCCGCAAGGCCGACTATCTCCGCTACCAGAAACTGCATCCTGGCACTGTGCGGGACGACGTTCGCCAATTACACCTGACCAGCGGGACCAGCGGGGTGGGCAGGGAGGTACATCCTCGAACGGCACACGACCTCGCCGCTCTGGGTACCGGCGGCGCCTATCAGTACTTCTGGGCCGGTCTTGCCGCAGGCGAGAAGATCATGCTCACCATTCCGTACTCGCAGACCATGGCCGGGCCGTACTTCCAGGCATCCGCTCTCGCTGCCGGTCTCGTTCCGACCAACGCATTCACGGGATCAACGGCCGAGCGCATCGACATGCTGCAACGTTTCGGCTGCGCCGGCATGTCCATCACGCCCTCCTACCTACACCGCATGACAGCCGAGGCCAAGCGTCTCGGGATCGAGCCGAAGCGCTCTGGTTCTGCGCTACGAGCAATCTTTCTCTCCGGTGAGCCTTACGGGATCGAGTGGGCGGAGTCGATGCAGGAGTTCTGGAGCGCCACAGTCCACGAAGGGTGGGGTGCAACTCAGACCCTCGGAGTGGTGATGGCGACCAAAACCGGTGCGATCGAGGAACACGGACGCGGCGTCCTCCACGGCATCGGACACCGTTGTCTCATCGAGGTGCTCAATCCAGACGGGGTCGCCGTAGCTCCTGGTGAGCGCGGCGAGATAGTGGTCACGACCCTTCGGACCCGCGGGTTGCCGAGCATACGGTTCGGGATGGGCGACAGCATCCGGTTGCTGCGCGACGGCTTCTTTCCGGAGTTCGAGGCGGGATCGATCGGTCGCATCGACGACATGATCAAGATCAGGGGTATGAATATCTGGCCGAGCGCTGTGGATGCGGCGGTGCTCCGTGTGCCCGTACTCGACTACAGAGCGATTGTTCACACTGCCGATAACGGCAGCGAGTCCGTCGACTTGCAGCTGGAGATCGACGCGGCTGCCGACGTCGACCCGAACCTGATGGCGGATATCGCGGAGACGATCAAGCGCACTGTCGGAATCTCGATGTCGATCTCTGTGCTACCCACCGGGACACTGGACGAACAGCACTTCAAGTCCCGACGCTGGACCGACCGAAGGGCAGTGCGATGACCGACTCGATCGAGCAAGAATTGGGCCGTGCCCGGGCTCATCTCGACGCCGTAACGCAGTTGGTGGCCGAACTTCCAGAATCACCGTTGCTTATCCAGTTCTGCGAACGAATCGACGCGCTGGTCGACGAGTTCACTTGGGAACTGGGCGCACAACCCTGACTCTGCCACTATTTGATGAGGACTCCCGCATCGACGGGGATGGAAATACCGGTTACGTAGCGTGATTCGTCGCCCGCCAGGAAGAGCACCGCGTTGCTGACATCGTCCGGCTCGACATACGGAATGTCGAGTACGTGCATGTCGTGCAGGAGCGGAACCACCTGTTCCCGAGTGGGTGCTTCCTCGTCGGGAAGGAACAGCCTGTAGATCGCGTCGTTCAACAGCATCCGAGTCTCGACGTTGGTCGGGTTCACCGTGTTGACACGGATGTTCTGCGGGCCGAGCTCGTTCGCGAGGCTCTTCATCAACCCGAGGACACCGTGCTTGGCTGCGGTGTAATGGGCGTTGTACGGCAGACCTTTCGTTCCCGCGACGGAGCTGATGAGCACCATCGAACCGCCCTCGCCGCCTTTCAGGATGTGCGGAGTGGCGACCGTCGTCGTGTTCCACACGCCGGTCAGGTTGGTGTCGATCATGTTGTGCCAATTCTCGGCGGACAACTCGTGCGTCACACCGCTACCCGCAATTCCCGCATTGGCTACCACTACGTCGAGTCGGCCGAGTTCGCCTACTGCGGAATCGACGGCTGCACGTAGCGCCTCGAGGTCGCGGACATTCGTCTTCGACGCCACGATCCGACGGTCGAGCTTCTCGACCGCCCCGCACCGTCTCCGCCAGGTCGTCCTCCGTCGCAAGGTCGTATCCGACGGTGTCGACGTCCTCGCATGCGTCCACTGCGATGATGTCGGCGCCTTCGGCGGCGAAACGCAGTGCGTGGTTACGACCTTGTCCGCGGGCAGCACCGGTGATGAGGACTACTTTGCCGCTGAACCTGCTCATGCGCCCAAAGCCGCTTCACCCAGGAACGCCAGCACCACCGAGGAGTGCGAGCGGGCTTCCTCGGCACCACCGGAGTACACGGAGTCGCCACGATTGACCACGACGACATCGTCGGCAACCCTGAGCCCCGCTTCGGCGTTCTGCTCGACCATCAGCACACCGAGCCCGCGGTCGGCGATCTCGCGGACACTTGCCATGACGGTGTCGACCACGGCGGGCGCAAGACCCATCGACGGCTCGTCCATCATGATGTACTTCGGATCGGACATCAGTCCACGTCCGAAGGCAAGCATCTGCTGCTCACCACCGCTCAACAGTCCTGCAGGCCCGTCCTTTCGCTCACGAAGAATCGGAAACAGTTCATACGCGAGTTCGGTGTTCTTCTCGCGCTTCTCCCTGGTCGAGGTGTATCCACCGATACGCAGGTTCTCCGCCACGGACAACGACGCGAAGACTTGACGACCCTCCGGTACGAGTGAGATCCCGCGTCGCACCACTTTGTGGGCCTTGAGTCCGACGAGGGAAACATCATCGAGAACGATGGTGCCCGACATCGGTTCCACCAAGCCGGCGATGGTTCGCAGCGTCGTACTCTTACCTGCTCCGTTCGCCCCGAGAACCAGCGTAATTCGGCCGGGTTCGACCGTCAGGCCGATGTTCGTGACCGCGCTGACCTTGCCGTACTGGACGTGGAGATCACTGACTACGAGCATCCTGCGCTCCTCGCTTCCCGAGATATGCTTCCTGGACACTTGGTTCGCGCACGACGTCCTGCGGCTTCCCTTGCGCGATCAGTACGCCGAAATTCATTGCGATCAGCGTGTCGCAGGTATCGACCATCATCTGCACGTCGTGTTCGACGAGAAGTTGCGTCAGGCCTTCTTCGCGCAACTTCTTCAACAGCTCCGATACATCCTCGCGTTCGGTCTTGTTCATGCCCGCTGTCGGCTCATCGAGCAGAAGAAGTGTGGGCGACATGGCAATTGCGCGGGCGATCTCCACCCGGCGCTGCAACCCATAGGACAGCTCCCCTGGCCTGATGTCCTCCAAGCCCGAGAGCCCAGTCCGCTCCAGCGCCTCCGCGACCGCATCTTTCGAGCGCTTCAGCAAGGCCTTGCGCCCGAGCAACAACTCGCGAAGGCCACCTTCCTCGGAGCCGAGGTCCGCCCCCAGAGCGACGTTCTCGCGAACGGTCAGGTCCGGCAGTAGTCGTACCGTCTGAAATGTGCGGGCAATGCCGAGCTTGGCGACCTTCTGCGAAGACACCTTCGCAAACGGTTCGCCTTCGAACGTCAAGGCACCGCGTGTCAGGGGCGTCAATCGAGTGATCGCCGCCAACAGGGTGCTCTTGCCGGATCCGTTCGGTCCGAGGATGCCGAATATCTTTCCTCGGGTGATGTCGAAGGAAATACCGTCGACAGCCTTGATGCCGCCGTAGTGGACTGCGACGTCGTCTATTCCGAGCACCACCTCGGTTGTGGCGTGGCGAGCGACAGTCTCTCGTGACACTGCGTCGGTAGTCACGGTTTATCCCCTATCTCGGCTAGAGCGAGTTCCTCGACCGTGTCGTCGGGTTCCTTCTTACGAGCAACCCCTGCGAGTCTTTTGGCCTTGGACTTCCGAACCAGATCAAGGGCGGTTCCGTAGATCCCGCCCGGTACGTAGACGGCAGCGATCGCGACGATGATGCCGTAGACGATGGCCTGGTACTGCCCGACGATCTCGAGGTAGTACGGCAGCCATGTGAAGATGATCGCGCCGAGGACGATGCCGAGCCACGAGCGCCCGCCGCCGACGATGATGATCGTCAACCCGAGAACCACCAAGGGGAATCCGATGCTCTCCGGCGCCACGGTCGTGCGCAGTAATACGTTGATCGCGCCACCAAGTGCGCCGATCAATCCACTGATCACGAAGGAGCTGATTCGATAGCGAGAAACGTTGACACCCATGGATGCGGCCAATTCCGGATCTTCACGGACCGCGTCGATTCTACGACCGAGACGACCTCGTTCGCTCAGCGCCAGAAGCGCGACGACGAGCACCGTGATCGCGATGATGTGCCCGATGGTCAACTGAGGGAACGCCAGTGCGCCGAACAGTCCGACCGACGCGCCGGTGAGCGAGCCACCGTTGTGCGCGACGACCGTGATGATCAGATCGAAGGAGACCGTGGCCATCGCCAGGTAGAGACCGTTGAGACGCTGAACCAGCAATGCCAGCAGAAACCCGATCACTCCGCAGACGATCATGATGGCAGCAATCGCGGCGAACGAGCTGAACCCGTACCGGATCACGAAGATCGCGGCGCCGTAGGAACCGAGACCGTAGAACCCGGCGCCTGCGAACGAGAACACGCCCATGCGAAGCTGGACCTGGATGCTCAGAGCCAGAAGAAGAACGGTGAACGTGCTCTGGAACAGAACGATATGCGTGAAATAGAACTGACTCATACCCTTCGCACCTCCTTGCGGCCGAAGAGACCCTGCGGGCGAAGCAGCAGGACGAGGAAGATCATGCCGAAGCACACGGCGTCGACCCAGCCACCACCGGTGAATCGCAACACCAGAGTCTCCGACAACGCCAGAATGTAGGCGCCGGCAGCGACACCGGCCGTGCTCCCGACGCCACCGAGGATGATGACCGCAAATGCCTTGATCAGCAGTGTCTCACCGCTTTCCGGAGTGATGGCGCCGAGATTGAACGTGAGCAAGGCGCCCGCGAGACCGGCAAGACCACCGGCAAAGGCCATTGTGGACAGGGAGAGCTTTCGACGGTCGACTCCCATCAACGCTGCCGTTTCGGCATCGACACCGATGGCACGGAGCGCAAGTCCTGCCATGGACTTGCGCAGCCATATCGCCATCCCGACCGTGAGAATCACGGCGGACAGCACGATGATCAAACCGGTGTTCGAGATGCGAAGACCGAAGAGCGAGAACACCTTCACTGCATACGAACTGTTGGAGAATCCGAACGGTTCGGACTTGGTGACGTACTGGGCGATCGCGAGCGGGATGGCAGCAACGCCGATGCCGCCGATCAGAATTTGCAGCTCTGCGATCCGATGAGTCTTTGCCCTCCGCAGAATCGGTTGGAAAGCAAGCACTTCGATGGCTGTGGACAACAACGCACCCACGAACACCGACACCGCAATGACGCCGATCATCGGCAGCTGTTGGTCCTTGACCACCAGGTATCCGACGAACCCCGCGAACATGAAGATCGCGCCGTGCGCGAAGTTGAGGATGCCGACGGTGCCCCACACGAGGGACATGCCGAGACAGAACAGTACGTAGATCGATCCGAGTATCGCCGCATCGATGAGTGTCTGGCCCATGGTTTCAGATCACCTCTTCCGTGAACGTTCGGTGACCGTCATTCCGCCAGCAACCCTTCTGCGGTCCCGTCCCACTCGACGACAACTCCCGCCACTCGCTGGTCGTTGCCTTCGAACGTCACCGGTCCGACGGCGCCGTCGAATCCGGCCGTGGCCACGGCGTCGAGACCGTTCTTGATGTCCTCACGCGAGGCGCCGCCCGATTCCTTGATGGCCCTGGCGATCATCCATGCCGCGTCGTAGCCTTCGGCTGCGTAGTTGAGCGGGTTCTTGCCGTATTTGGCGCTGTAAGCCTCGACGAAGGAGACCGAAGACGGTGCGGTCTGAAGGTAGTTGAAGTCCGTCGCCCAGAACATTCCCGCGCCTGCAGGCCCTGCGGGCGCGAGGTTTCCGGCGCCTGCGGCGGGATTTCCGACGGCTGGGCCGTCGAAGCCTGCTTGGCGCAGCTGCGACATCGCGGTGGAATTCTGCGCACCGACGAGGAGGAACACCACGGCATCCGGCTTTTCGCCGACGATCTTGGTGATGGTCGACGCGAAGTCCTGGGTGGTCGACTGCACGCTGGTGCTCGAGAGGATCTCGAGATCCTCACTCTCCTGCAACGCGGGGAGTTGATTCTCGGCGATCTCCGCCAGTGTCGGCTGGCCTGCGTTGTAGAGCACGCTGATTCGCTTGGCGCCGAGGGTCTTCAGATGATCGATCGCCTTGGGGAAGTATGTCTCCTGGGGTGCGGTCGATCGGAACGTGTAGTCGCCGATGACGACACCGGCACTACCGGACTGGGTGAACACGACAGGAGTCTTCGACGACTCTGCTATCGGCGCCACCGCCACGGACTGCGCACCGGACACGGTGCCGAGGATGGCGGCGACGTTCGGGTTCGCGATCCCTTCGGTCACCTGACTCGCGGCTGTCTGGGCGTCGCCTGCGGTGTCGCGACTGTCGAGCTTCAGCGTGGAGTCGCCGAGGAACTTCTGCTCGTTGATCTCTTGGACGGCGAGTTCGATACCTTCGAGCTGGGAACCTCCGACGTACGCGAGCGTTCCGGTCTTGTCCGTCGTGGAGAGCACGGTGATCTCGGCGGGCATCTCCCCCGAGGCTGTTGCACCGGATGGGCCTGACCCACTACATGCTGCCATCGACAGCATGGCTCCGGTCAGCCCGAACAGGACCAGCCTGCCGGGACCCGTGGTGAACTTCATGGCTCCTCCTATTTCATGGCAATGATGCGCATGAACTCGTGATCGCTGTCACAGTAGAACCAAAACGTCCAGTTGTCCAGATCACATTTGAGGACAAAGTCGCAGCAGAAAAAGCCGTGACAACAGATGGTTGCGGCGAATGATTATCAGCGTTTAGAGTGAGGTGTATCACCTGAACGGATGCCGTCCGTAATTAGAACACTCCGAAGGAGTCCTGTCATGGCACTCGACGACGCCACCGCCGCGTTCCTCGCCCAAGCCGCCGAAGGAGGCGGTAAAGCGCTCCACGAGATGACCCCCGACGAGGTCCGCTCGATGAACGACACATTCATCGACCTCTACGGTCCAGGGCCCGAGATGGCGTCGGTCGAGAACCTGACGGTGGAGGCGGCGGATGGACATGCAATTCCGGTTCGCGTCCTGACACCTGACGACAGCCCACGCGGGGTGTTCGTCTACTTCCATGGCGGTGGCTGGGTCGTCGGCACACCGGATCAGTTCGACACACTTGCCAGACGCCTCGCGGTCGAGACCGGGTGCACCGTAGTGCTTCCCGACTACCGACTCGCTCCCGAAAACATCTACCCGACTGCAGCCGACGACGCATGGGATGTTCTGCAGTGGACCGCTTCTCGCTCCGATTCTGCGTTGCCGCTACTGGTCGGCGGCGACAGTTCCGGCGGCAACCTTGCAGCCGTCGTCGCGCAGCGAGCAGTGCGAGAGAACGGCCCGGCCGTCTCGCTACAGGTGTTGGTCTACCCCGTCACCGACCACGATTTCGACAACAGCTCGTACGCCGACCCCGCCAACCAGTTGATGCTCGACAAGACGTCGATGATCTGGTTCTGGGATCTCTACACACCCGATGCCGGAGTACGCCGCAACTGGGACGTGTCACCCTTGCACGCAGAGGACCTGTCAGGAGTGGCACCAGCAGTGGTGTTGCTGGCCGAACACGATGTTCTACGCGACGAAGGTCAAGCCTATGCCGAGAAACTCACCGCCGCGGGCGTACCCGTGGAGGTGAGAGTGTTCGACGGACAGATGCATGGCTTCTTCCAGTTCGTCAACATCCTCCCCGGAGCCGACGCCGGTATCGCGTACGTCGGCGAATCCGTTCGCGCCCATCTCACATCCGTTGTCGCCTGAAAGGAGTGTTCCGTGAGCACAAGCGATTTCGATGCCGTCGTCATCGGCGCCGGCTTCTCCGGCGTCTACATGACGCACAAGCTCGAGTCTCTCGGCCTGTCGGTCCGTGGATACGAGGCCGCAGAAACCGTCGGTGGTACGTGGTTCTGGAACACGTATCCCGGCGCACGATGCGACTGCATCAGCATGGAATACGCGTTCACGTTCTCCCAGGACATCATCGACGAGTGGGAGTGGACAGAACGCTATCCTGCTCAGCCGGAGATCCTGCGTTACATCGACTTCGTCGCCGAGAAACTCGATGTCAAGAAGCACTTTCGTTTCGGAGTACGTGTCGAATCAGCGGTCTGGGACGAGGAGGCGTTACGGTGGACGGTCGGCACCGACACCGGTGAATACGTCACCGCCAAGTACCTGATCACCGCCGCGGGATGCCTCTCGACGTCATCGACACCCGACTTCGCGGGTCTCGACGCCTACGAGGGCGAGACGATCCATACCAGCGCGTGGCCGCGCGACGGGTTCGACTTCACCGGCAAACGGGTCGGCGTCATCGGCACCGGATCTTCTGGTGTTCAGGTGATCCCGAAGATCGCCGAGCAGGCCGAACATCTGACGGTTTTCCAGCGCACACCTGCCTTCAGCCTCGACTGCGGCAATCGCCCATTGACCGAGGACGAGAAGCAGTCCTTTCGAGCCGACATCGAGAACTTCAAGGTCGCATCGAAGGCGTCCGGGGGCGGCCAGCCCGTGGACACATTGTCAGTCAACACATTCGACCACTCCGAGGAAGAGCGATTGGCGGTGTTCGAGGAACGATGGAGTCGCCATCGGGCCATCGATCTCATCGCTGCCTACCCGGACCTGCTCAGCAATCGGCAGGCCAACGACACCATCGCCGAGTTCTTCCGCGGCAAGATCCGATCCGTCGTCGAGGACCCTGAACTTGCCGAGGCACTCTCACCTCGCGAGCATCCCTTGGGGGCCAAGCGAATCACACTCGATACCAACTACTTTCAGACCTATAATCGCGACAACGTATCGCTCGTGAGCGTGAAGGATGCGCCGATCGAAGGATTGACTCCGACCGGGTTGAAGACCGCCCACGACGAATACCCGCTCGACGTCATAGTCTTCGCCACCGGTTTCGACGCCATCACCGGCCCCCTGCTGAAGATCGACATCCGTGGACGCAACGGGAAGTCACTGCAGGACAAGTGGACCGACGGTCCCACCACATATCTGGGTATCGCCGTCGACGAGTTCCCCAATCTGTTCACCTTGACCGGCCCCGGTAGCCCCAACGTGTTGACCAACGTGGTCTGCGCCATCGAACAGCACGTCGAGTGGACAGCGGACACCGTCGCACATCTGGAGTCGATCGGCGCCAGGACATTCGAGGCCGACGAGACCGCAGCAAAGGAATGGACCACGCAAGCAATCGAACTCGCCGACACCACGCTTTACCCCGAGGGCAACTCCTGGTACACCGGCGCCAACATCCCAGGCAAACCTCGCATGATCATGTCCTACGTCGGCGGACTCAACGTCTACCGCGACATCTGCGACGACGTCGCATCCAAGGGTTACGAAGGCTTCACGATCACCCACTAGAAGGAGCTCGAATGTTTCGCATCAGCATCGCCTACAACCACCCCGAGAACCCCGATGCGTTCTTGGCACACTACCGAAGCGTGCATGCGCCACTGACCGCGAAGATGCCCGGCATCATCTCGTTCGAGTGGGGTGTGTCAGAAACACTGGACGGATCCCAGCCTGCACACTTCGTCGTCGGCAACCTGAACTTCCCGTCCAAGGACGACGCCATTGCAGCCCTCGGATCCGAGGAGGGCAAGGCCGGTGCCGACGACATGCCCAACTTCGCCGGAGCGGGCTTCGTCATGGATATGCATGAGGTCGAGGTGGCCTGAGGCGCTCCGCGCCTGGTGGTGTGGTTGGGTGCCCCCTGGGGCGCCTAACCACACCACCAGCGGCGAAGCCGCTACAGACCCAGATCGGCCAAGCCGAGCAGCGAGCGGTATTCGAGCCCCTCGGCAGCGATGACGTCGTCGGCTCCGGTTGCCCGGTCGACTACCGTCGCAACTCCGACGACGACTGCTCCCGCGTCGCGGAGCGCCTTCACCGCAGTCAGCGGTGAGTTCCCGGTCGTGGTCGTGTCCTCCACGACCAACACCCGCTTGCCGACGATGTCGGGTCCTTCGATCTGCCTCTGCATGCCGTGGGCCTTGGCGGCCTTGCGCACGACGAATCCGTCGATCGGGCGGCCTTCCGCGTGGACGATGGACAGCGCGACGGGATCGGCTCCCATCGTCAGGCCGCCGACGGAGTCGAAGTCCCAGTCGGCCACCAATTCGCGCATCAGCGTTCCGATCAACGCGCTCGCGCGGTGATGCAGCGTTGCGCGTCTGAGGTCGACGTAGTAGTCGGCTTCCTTGCCGGATGACAACGTCACCTTGCCGTGGACTACGGCCAGTTCACGAACCAGCTCGGCCAGTTCGGCACGCTGGGCACTGTCGGCCATGTGAGGTTCCCTTCGGTCGATTCAGTCGATGAATCTACCGGCCGGAATCCCACAGGCTCAGGCGGGCACGTCCTCCGGCTTTTCGTCGGCGACGAGGTCGACGTGCTCGACGAACGGCTCGGGCGGAACAACCTTCAGTACCGTGGCCATGGGCTTGGTCGCGAACGAACTACGCAGCTGCGCCAACGCGTACGCATTGTCGTTGTAGACGCGCACTGCGCCGGCGATGCGCTTCTCCGTTGTTTCCAGGTCGCCGGCGGGGCCTTGGAAAGCCCAGTTGGATCGCAACTTGGGGTGGGTGTCGGACTCGGACAGCACTGCGTGCACCGCCGCCGACAGCGCGTTCTCGGCGGCTGCCTGTGCCTGTAGACCGAGGTTCTTGTCTCGTACCGCCTTGGACCACGACCTCGCGCCGACGAGCTGACGAACCAGATCCTGGTCCAGGCCGGACGATTCGACGGCCGCGATGAACGGATCCAGCTGAACGTAGCGACGCTCGAGCTCCACGGTCACCAGCTGCCTGCTCGCGGCCGTGTTCGACCGATAACGCCGCACCCGACGCTCGACGCTCGCCGCGTAGGCGAGAACTGCAAGTACGAGGATCGCCACGATCACGAAAACAGTCACAAGGTCTGAATTTAACGGTGATACTCGAATCGCGCTCGGAGGCTCGCCCATACGCGCCGAAGTCGCCTAGGTTCGGCCGCGACCTCGACCGACCAGATTCGTCAGCTTCCGCACAGCACTCTTGGGGACCTTGGTGCCGAGCGCCGTCAGGACCTTGTACTGCGCGCCCGGCACACTGATGACTTTGCCCTTGCCCAGATCACGCATGGATTCACGCACGACCTGTTCCACGTTCAGCCACATGAACTTCGGGATGCTGGACATCTCGATGCCCGCGCGCTGGTGGAACTCGGTGCGCACGAACCCGGGGCACAGTGCCTGCACCTGGACACCCGTGCCGGCGAGGCCACCGGACAGTCCTTCGGAGAACGAGATGACGTACGCCTTGGACGCCGAGTACGTCGATCCGCGGCCGGACAGAATGCCCGCAACACTCGCCACGTTGACCACGGTGCCTTTCGCGGCAGCAACCATCGACGGCAGCGCTGCTCGGGTCAACTGCATCACCGCGGTGACGTTGACGTCGAGCTGCGCCTGCAGCAGCTCGGGTTCCGCTGTCCAGAACTCACCCGAAGTTCCGAAACCTGCGTTGTTGACGAGAAATTCGACGCCCCGGCTCAGCCGCTCGGCGACGACGTCCCGTCCCGCCTGGGTGGCCAGATCCGCCGGGATGATCTCCGAGTCGGCTCCGAAGCGGACGCGCAGGTCGTCCGCGAGCGAACGCAGCCCCACCTCGTTCCTGGCAACGAGCACGAGGTCGTAGCCGCGAGCAGCGAGGTGAGTGGCGAATCCTGCGCCGAGACCGGACGTCGGTCCGGTGACGAGGGCAACCGGGCGCACGGTGAGGGGGGACGCTGGTTCGATCGGTTCGGCGGTCATGAAACTGAAGGCTACGGTGCGATCGACGTGTTGTGGAGTCCCACACCGCCGAATGTCCGGTCCTGCGGATCAGTCCTGGCGGCGGCGGTCCGAGTCGCGAGTGATGGGTGTCGGACGGCTCGGTGGCCGGGGTCCGGACGGTTGGATGACGGGACCGGAACGCAGCGGCGGCCTGGGCTCGGGACGCCGCACCTCGGGGCGCGCCTGCCGGGGTTCCGGATTCTGGCGGGGTTCCGGGCTCCGACGAGGCTCGGAGCTCTGCCTGGGTGCTGGGCTCTGCCTGGGCGCTGGGCTCTGCCTAGCTTCTGGGTTCTGCCTGGGTTCTGGGCTCTGGCGCCCGACGGTGGTTTCGGGTCGACTGCGCTGCGGAGGGCTGGTTCGAGCGGGACCGGATGGACGTCGGTTGTTGACGGGCGGGAGTACGTGCAGCATCCCGGACAGTCGCGCCACTGCGTCGATGGCGGCGTCCCAGTCGCGTCCGGTGCTGCCGAGCGGCAACGATCCGAGTGTCCAGTCGTTCTCGCTCCACAGCAGGTTCAGGCCGGCCGGAACGGATTCGGTGAACGCAGCCATGCGTTGATCGCACACGCGGCGCGCCACTTCGACGTTCGTCGCGAACACGACACGGGGGCCGATAGACCCGAGCAGCTCCATATCCGAGTCGCGCGGAGGCGGCGTCGACTTCAACCGAAGGTCGATGTCCACGTCGGATCCGACGGGTCGTTGGACTGCAACGATCGTCGACGTCTCCTCGACGTCGAACAGTACGAACTTCTCGCCACGTCGAACTCCGCTCACGAGGTCCACCGCAGTGGTCTGCTCGGGCTTGGCGAGTGCAGCACGCCGGAACTGCAACACGATGTCGTCGTCGGACGCCTCGTACGTGTATCCCTGCGCCTTGGCCCACATCTGCCGTACCCGGCCTACCTGGTCCCGGCGCGAACGGTCGATGTACAGAAGGGCGACCGCACCCAGGAGGGCGATCGCTGCAAGTCCGAACCACATAGCCGTCATCGAGGGTCAGCTTATAGCGTCCAGCGGTTCGGCCTCGTGATGGCTCACCCGCCCAGGTCGGGGGTTTCCACGATGATGTCCGCCGTGATGGCACCGTTCTCCATGGGGCTGCCGTTCACGACGACGAGCGACCCGACCTTCAGCGAGGAGGCGTCGAAGCCGGACAGGGACAGGACCTGCGTCTGCGGGGTGACGAGAACCGTGACGGGGGCGCCGTCGATGCCCTGGATCGTCAGAGTCGGACCGTCGATGGCGGTGATGTTTCCGATCGCCGCGCCGGAGTTCCCCAGAATTTCCGGGATACCTCCCGGGACGAGTCCACCGGGAGCCGACGGTGGCGCGAGGGGCGCCTGGCTCGGCGGGAGCGTGGGGATCGGGGCCAGGCTGGTCGGTGGCCGAACCGCGACGTCTTCGGTGTCGGATCGTTGATTGGTCAACACGAGAATTCCTGCCAGCACGACGACCGCCAGTGCGGCCAGGGCGACCAGCGCGAACATCCACCGCCGCGGCCCCTTCGGCTCGGGCGGAGCCTGATACTCGCCGTACTCGGGCGGAGCCTGGTGTTGCCTCGGGTCGTACGCCGGAAACACCTGGGTCGGGTTGGGCTGCTGGGCTGGGTACTGCTGCTGCGGCGAGTACTGCTGGGGATATCCGTACTGCTGCGTCGGCTGGTCCTGGTAGGGCTGCGCCTGTGGATAGGGCTGTGCCTGCTGATAGGGCTGTGCCTGCTGATAGGGCTGTGCCTGCTGATAGGGCTGGGAATCCGGGTACGGCTGGGAATCCGGGTACGGCTGGGTGTCCGGATATGCTTGCCAGCCGTCGGCGACGTAATCGGGTTCGGGACGATCCGGAGGCGGATTCGCGGTGCCGTCTTCCCACGGCCGGTCGTGGGGTCCTTCCGCGGGCTCCACTCTCGCGCGCTGATCGTCCGGATAACTCATGACACCGAGGGTACGTCCGGCACCTCGCGGGTGACGAACGTCCAGGCGTGCACAGAGCTCCACTCTTGCGCGATATTCACGGAATCCCGCAAATATCGCGCAAGAGTGGAGCGAAATACTCGGTCTAACCCAGTACGAGTGCGTCGCCGTCTGCCGATACGTTCACCGGCACGACGTCACCGTCGCGGACGTCTCCTGCGAGCAGCAGCTTTGCCAACTGATCGCCGATCGCCTGCTGGATCAGCCTGCGCAGCGGACGAGCGCCGTACAGCGGGTCGTAGCCCCGAGCTGCCAGCCACAGCTTCGCCGGCGACGTCACGTCGAGCGTCAGTCTGCGTGCTGCAAGGCGCTTGGCCAGGAAGCCGAGCTGGATGTCGACGATCGATTCCAGCTGATCTTCGGACAGGGCGTCGAACACCACCACGTCGTCGAGGCGGTTGACGAACTCCGGTTTGAACGCGCGCCTGACCGCATCCATGACCTGGTCCTTCGATCCCCCGGCACCGAGGTTCGACGTCAGGATCAAGATGGTGTTCCTGAAGTCGACCGTGCGTCCCTGCCCGTCGGTCAGCCTGCCTTCGTCGAGCACGGCCAACAGGATGTCGAAGACATCGGGGTGAGCCTTCTCGACCTCGTCGAACAGGATGACACTGTACGGACGCCTGCGGACGGCTTCGGTGAGTTGACCGCCTGCCTCGTAGCCGACGTAGCCGGGAGGCGCGCCGACGAGTCGAGCTACGGCGTGCTTCTCGCTGTACTCGCTCATGTCGATGCGGACCATGGCGCGCTCGTCGTCGAACAGGAAGTCCGCCAACGCTTTCGCGAGTTCGGTCTTGCCGACACCGGTCGGACCGAGGAACAGGAACGAGCCCGTCGGACGGTTCGGATCGGCGACGCCGGCGCGAGCACGACGGACGGCGTCGGACACCGCTTGCACGGCGTCCTTCTGCCCGACGACGCGCTTGCCCAACTCGTCTTCCATCCGCAGCAGCTTCGCGGTTTCACCCTCGAGCATGCGGCCTGCAGGAATGCCGGTCCAGGCTGCGACGACGTCGGCGACATCGTCCGGACCGACCTCTTCCTTGAGCATGACGTCGTCCTGCGCCGGAGTTGCCTGTGTCTTCTCGGCAAGCTCCTTCTCGAGCGTCGGGATGCGGCCGTACCGAAGTTCGGCTGCCTTTCCCAGATCTCCGTCGCGTTCGGCACGCTCGGATTCACCGCGCAGGTTCTCGAGTTCTTCCTTGAGGACGCGAACCGAATCGATGGCGTTCTTCTCGTTCTGCCAGCGGGTGCTCAACTGGTTGAGCTTTTCCTGGCCGTCGGCCAGTTCCGCGCGCAGCTTCTCGAGACGAGCCTTCGACGCATCGTCGGTCTCCTTCTCGAGCGCCATCTCCTCGATCTCGAGTCGCCGGACGGCTCGTTCGACCTCGTCGATTTCGACGGGACGCGAGTCGATCTCCATGCGGAGACGCGACGCGGCCTCGTCGACCAGGTCGATTGCCTTGTCCGGCAGGAACCTCGACGTGATGTAGCGGTCGGACAGTGTGGCGGCGGAGACGAGCGCGGAGTCCGTGATGCGCACACCGTGGTGCACCTCGTAGCGCTCCTTGAGCCCACGCAGGATGCCGACGGTGTCCTCGACGGACGGTTCGCCGACGTAGACCTGCTGGAATCGACGCTCGAGCGCTGCGTCCTTCTCGATGTACTTGCGGTACTCCTCCAACGTGGTCGCACCGACGAGCCGCAGTTCACCGCGCGCGAGCATCGGTTTGATCATGTTGCCCGCGTCCATCGCGGACTCACCGGTCGCGCCAGCTCCGACGATGGTGTGGAGCTCGTCGATGAAGGTGATGACCTGGCCGGCCGAGTTCTTGATGTCGTCGAGCACGGCCTTGAGCCGCTCCTCGAATTCACCGCGATACTTCGCACCGGCGACCATCGAGCCGAGGTCGAGCGAGACGACGGTCTTGCCGCGCAAGCTTTCCGGCACGTCGCCGGCGATGATGCGCTGCGCGAGACCTTCGACGATGGCGGTCTTGCCGACGCCGGGCTCACCGATGAGAACCGGGTTGTTCTTGGTGCGGCGGGACAGTACCTGTACGACACGACGAATTTCGGTGTCGCGGCCGATGACCGGATCGAGCTGACCTTCGCGGGCCCGGGCGGTCAGGTCGGTGCTGTACTTCTCGAGCGCCTGGTAGGTGCTCTCGGGATCGGCACTGGTGACGCGCGCGCTGCCGCGGACAGTCTGGAAGGCGTCGCGCAGGTCGTTCGGTCCGGCGCCGTGGCCGGTCAGGAGCTTGGCGACATCGCTGTCACCCGTCGCGAGTCCGACCATGAGGTGCTCGGTGGAGACGTACTCGTCGTCGAGTTCGGTAGCGAGGTTCTGCGCAGCCGTGATGGCCGCCAGCGCTTCGCGACCGAGTTGCGGAGTCGTTGTCGATCCGGTTGCCGACGGGAGTCGATCGACCAGGGTGCGAGCTTCACCGCGCACAGTCGCAGGATCGACGCCGACAGCCTTCAACAGGGGGGAGGCGATGCCGTCGGTCTGATCGAGCAACGCCACCAACAAATGCGCCGGACGGATGTCCGGGTTTCCGGCCGCGGATGCGGCCTGCAGAGCGGCACTGAGTGCGGCCTGCGTTTTCGTGGTGGGGGTGAAACTGTCCACCGGTCACCTGCTTTCTGCTGGGAGAAAATTTGATGTCGGTGGGTACAACGTACCAAGACTTGAGCCTGTTCCGCTCAAGTCTGATTTTCTCAGTTTTCTTCTGTGGCCAGTGGTGTGTAATCGGGATACCCTCGGGCGGTCTACTTTGGAACCGTCTAGCTGCGGCGGAGGTTGATCGATGCTCGATGCACGGGCGATCTCCCTGGTTCGTGCCGGTTTCAAGTCCGTTCTGGCCGCTGAGAACGGTCCGGCACTTCTCGCACGGTCCTTCTACGCCCAGCTGTTCGTCGACCATCCGGAGTTCCGGGCGTTCTTTCCGGCGTCGATGGACCAGCAACGCGACCATTTCGTCCGTGCGCTGGCCTACATCTTCGACAATCTCGACAAGAACGAGCGCGTCGAGTCGTTCCTCCAGCAACTTGGCCGAGACCACCGCAAGCACGGCGTCGACGGCACCCACTTCCGAGCGGGTGCCTCGGCCCTGATCTCGGCGTTCCGCAACTTCGTCGGCAACGAGGTGTGGACGGACGAAGTCGAGGACGCCTGGCATCGGACGCTAGCGCTCGTCACCGACAACATGGCCGTTGCGGCGGACTCGGACGAATTGCCCCCGTACTGGGGCGCCACGATCGTCGAGCATCAACGGGTGCTCGACGATCTGGCGATCATTCGCCTCCAACTGGACGAGGGCATTCACTACTACCCGGGTCAGTACGTGAGCGTGCAGATTCCGCAACGCCCCAAACTCTGGCGGTACCTGTCGCCGGCAATTCCGTGTAATCCGCAGGGCGAGATCGAGTTTCACGTTCGGCGGGTGTCCGGCGGTTGGGTGTCCCCCGCCATGGTGACCGAGTCGGTCGTCGGCGATCGATGGGCCGTCAGCCCTCCTTTGGGTGGATTGCAGATCGACCGAGGAATCGCCGAGGACGTGCTGATGATCGCAGGCGGCACCGGCCTGGCGCCGCTCCGTGCTCAGGTGATGGACATGGCTCGACGCAGCCACAACCCGCGAGTGCACCTGTTCGTCGGGGGCACGTATCCCCGGGATCTGTACGACGCCGAGACCCTGTGGCAGCTATCGCTGTCCAACCCGTGGTTGACGGTGGTTCCGGTGACCGAGGAGGACGAGAATCCGTGGTGGCATTCCGGTCCGACGCCGGAACTGCCGTGGGGCATGCATCATCGGCTGCACGGGTCCATCGGGAAGGTCGTCACGCAGTTCGGCTCGTGGGCGGACCGGCAGATCCAGATTTGTGGTTCGCCGTCGATGGTGCGGACGACGCTCTACGCATTGCGGAAGGTCGGCACCCCGATGGAACACGTGCAGCACGATCCGCTGTGAGCAGTTAACGCTTGGCAAACGGCCTGCGCTCGAACCCGTGCCTCGTCGATCGTTCGAATGACGTGGTCGATGGCGGGGCCGCGCCGGGCTCCGCATTTCTCCGGTCGTCCGATCCGAAAGCAACACGTTCTACCGTTCGTCGCGCCGAAACAGCCAGTCGGCCTGGAATGTGGTTACCTACTCGTTATCGTTTCCGGGCCGCGTCGAAGACGGCCCGGTCATACCGAGAAGGGTGAGAGTAGATCCCGATGCCTGCAGACTTCGCGGCACGGTTGAACAGTCTGTTCAACACGGTGCATCCACCTGGCCGTAAGCCCCACACCAATGCAGAAGTCGCCGATGCGCTCGCCGAGCACGGCCACCAGATCTCCAAGCCGTACATCTCGCAGCTGCGTTCCGGTCAGCGGACGAATCCGTCGAACGACACCGTTGCTGCACTCGCCCGGTTCTTCAAGGTGAAGCCGGATTACTTCTTCAACGACATCTACGCGCGCAAGATCGATCACGACCTCGAGTTGGTGACTCAGCTCGAAGGCTATGGCCTCAAGCGTCTGTCGGCGCGTGCGTTCGATCTGTCCGAGGAGTCACAGAATCTACTGAGCTCGATGGCCGAAAAATTGCGTGCCAGTGAGGGGCTTCCGGAGATTCCTCCGGACAGCACGCGTTGAGTCGGCCGATAACCGGGCAGTAACTGCAGCCAGACGATCAGGGGGATGACACGCGGTGATCTTGATTCTCTTCGCGGGAGGAACAGCTCTCGCGGTGTCGATTCTGCTCACCCCGATGCTGATCCGGCAGTTCTCGAAGCAGGGCTTCGGCCAAGAGATTCGGCTGGAAGGACCGGCGAGCCATCAGTCGAAGCGCGGAACACCGACGATGGGCGGCGTCGCGATCCTCGTCGCGCTGTGGGTCGGATACGGCGGGGCGCACGTGGTCGGCATCGCATACGACGGCGGGGGCCCTTCGGCGTCGGCCTTGCTCGTCCTGGGTCTGACGACGGCCCTCGGCATCGTCGGTTTCGTCGACGACTACACGAGCCTGCGAAACAAGAGGAACCTCGGACTCACCGCGCGCGCCAAGTACGTCGGCCAGATCGGCGCTGCGGTCGTGTTCGCGCTTCTCGTCCTTCGCTTTCCGGACAGCAACGCAGTGACGCCCGGCAGCCGAAACCTGTCCTATGTCCGCGACTTCGCCATCGTGTACATGCCGACCCTGTTGTTCGTCGGCTTCATTTGTGTCCTGGTCGTGGCCTGGTCGAATGCGGTGAATCTGACCGACGGGCTCGACGGCCTCGCCGCGGGATCGATGGCGCTGGCCCTGGGGGCCTACACCGTCGTCACGTTCTGGCAGTACCGGCAGTCCTGCAGCACCGACCCACGCGTCGGGTGTTACGACGTGCGGGATCCTCTCGATCTCGCGATCGTCTGTGCCGCCGCGGCCGGTGCGTGCATCGGCTTCCTGTGGTGGAACGCCGCGCCCGCGAAGATCTTCATGGGTGACACGGGATCGCTCGCTCTCGGCGGTCTGCTCGCGGGTCTGTCCGTGGTCACCAAGACCGAGCTGCTCGCCGTTGCGATCGGCGCGTTGTTCGTCGTCGAGGCTGCGTCCGTCGTCATCCAGGTCGCGATCTTCCGCACCAACGGTGTTCGGGTCTTCCGTATGGCACCGATCCATCATCACTTCGAGCTCGCGAGTTGGCCGGAGACCACCGTCATCATCCGGCTGTGGTTGATGGCAGCCATCGCCTCGGCACTCGGTATGGGTCTGTTCTACAGCGAGTACCTCTCGGCGGTCGGCTGATATCGATCAGCCGGCGGCTTTCGCTGCGATCCGCGCCTGAACTTCCGGGCGACGCAGCGGCGGAACCGTCGGTGGCGGCTGGCGACGCTCGGGAAGCGCGTCGAGCAGTCTGTGAGTGGTCGCGGTGACCTCGGCAACTGCGAGCTCGAATGCATCGCGGGTGGCGTCGGACGTTTTCTGAACGCCACTGACCTTACGGACGTACTGCCGGGCCGCAGCCTCGATCTCCTCGTCCGTCGCGTGCGGTTCCAGCCCGCGCAGGGTGGTGATGTTTCGGCACATACCAGCCACGATAGACTTTTCCGCCGGTCTTCACGTCCTGAGCAGCCCGTCGAGTGCACGCAGGCACAGCGCCTTGACCTCGTCCTCGCTGATGGATCGGCGATCGAGCCAGTCCATGCAGACCGCACGCACGAACGACACCCAACCACGCAGTGCCGTCCGGGTGATCTCGTCCTCGCGAATCTCGGCGGGCAGCGCGGCCAGAATCCGCTGCTGCTGCACTTCCAGTTCGTCGGCGAGGATGGCCTGGATTTCCGCGTCACCCAGCATGGCACCGCGGTTGATGGCCCGGACGCCGTGTTCGTGCTCGACGGTGTAGCGAATGTAGGCGTCGAGGCCGGCCGCGACCTGATCCGCCACCGGCAGTGACGTGTCCGGCGCGGTCGTGTCGAGGATGCGCGCGGACTCGACCTTCAAGATCTCCGCGAAGAAATCTCGCTTCGACGCGAAGTAGTGGTACATCAGGCCCCGGGATACTCCGGCGAGGTCGGCGACCTCCTCGATCCACACCTCGTCGTAGGGCCTGTCGGCGAACAGCTTCGACCCGATGTCGAGTAGTTGCGCGCGCCGCAGGTCAGGGGAGAGTCGTTTTCGAACGCCGTTCATCACCCAGGATGCTACTTGACACGAGTTCAGTAGCGAGTACGTTCACTGTTGTATCCGAGTTCAGTAACGAGCGAAGAGGTCGCACATGGTCGTCGACGTCGGAGTACGCAGCGCAGCGCTCCCCCACCCGCCCCGACGCCTGCCCGTCCTGGGCGACGTCGTCGGCGCCCACGCGTCGAGGCCGGTCCAGGACTCGATGGCACTCGCCGCACGGCTCGGCCCGATCTTCGAGCGGGTCGTCCTCGGTCGCCGCTACGTGCTCGTCTCCGGCGCCGACCTCGCGGGGGAACTGTGCGACGAGTCCAGATTCGTCAAGCACGTGTCCCCCGCGATCGAAGGTCTCAGATCAGTCGGCGGTGACGGACTGTTCACTGCCTATTCTCACGAACCGAACTGGCAGAAGGCACACGACCTCCTGCGCCCCGCGTTCGCTCAGAGCGCCATGCGCGGATACCACGACATCATGCTCGCCGTTGCGTCCGAGCTTGCGGCACACTGGCGTTCGCAGACCTCCGTCGACGTCTCCTCGGACATGACGAAGCTGACGCTGGACACCATCGGACGCACCGGGTTCAGCTACGGTTTCGATTCCTTCAGCCGAAGCAAACCCCACCCCTTCGTCGACGCGATGGTCGGCGTGCTCTCGCACAATCAGCGTCGCGAGATCGTTCCCATCCCCTGGTTGGCGAACCTCGTCTTCAAGAAAGCCGACCGGCGCAACCTCGCGAATCAGCGTTACCTCGAACAGGTCCTCGACGACATCGTGCGCACCCGCCGCGACGAACGTTCCGACCCGGGCGCCCATGCAGATCTGCTCGAGATCATGCTGGACGCCGCGCGGGATTCCGGGAACCCGAATGCGCTGAGCGAAGTGAACATTCGCCAGCAGATACTGACCTTTCTGATCGCAGGCCACGAGACCACCTCGGGGGCATTGTCGTTCGCCCTCTACTACCTCGCGAACAATCCGCACGTACTGGACGCCGCACGCGCGGAGGTCGACGAAGTCTGGGGCGGTGAAGCACCGTCGTTCGAGCAGGTACCCAAGCTGCGCTACGTCCGGCGAGTACTGGACGAGACCCCGCGGCTGTGGCCGACAGCACCTGCCTTCGCGCGGGAAGCCCGGGAGGACACCGTCATCGGCGGTGTACACGAGATGAAGCAGGGCGATTGGGCGTTCGTGCTGATTCCCGGGTTGCATCGCGACCCGGTCTGGGGTGAGAACCCCGAAGTGTTCGATCCAGATCGCTTCGTCTCGGCCGAGGTGCGCTCACGCCCGGGCCACGTCTACAAGCCCTGGGGCACCGGCGAACGTGCCTGCATCGGAAGACAGTTCGCGATCCACGAGGCCGTCCTCGTACTCGGTACGTTGCTGCAGCACTTCGATTTCCAGGCAGATCCGACGTATCGCCTGAAGGTCGAGGAGCGGCTGACGCTGATGCCGAAGGATTTCCGGCTGACGGTGTCAATCCGGAAGTAGCGGCACGGACAGTCCGGAGTCGCGGCCCAGCAACACCCCGCGGGTCAGTGCCTTCTTCCCGAATTTGCTGTGCACACCGTCGAGAGCGATGTCCAACGCCGATGCGCTCGGTGCGCCCTGCACCCCGCTGCGCGGTGGCGCATCGAACTGCAGCTCGAGCTGCTCGGCGCCCGTGCGCTCGATGTTCGCGACGGTCACCCCGACCAGCGTGATGCCCTGATCGGCGATCAGAGGCGCAGCCTCACGCAGCAACGCGAGGGCGGCATCGAGAATGTCCCGAGTGTCCGCTGTTGCCCGGTTCAGTGTGTGCGAGCGCGTGATCTTGGTGAAGTCCGCGAACCGGAGCCGCAGAACGACCGTGCGGCCGGTCCGCTCGGCGGCACGCATCCGCTGCGTCACGCGGTCCACCAGAGCGATGAGCGAGGCCTCGACGTCCTTCGGTGACGTCGGACCACGCCCGAGTGCATGCTGGGCGCCGATCGAGCTGCGTCCACGGTAGGTCTGCACGCGTCGGGGATCGCGGTTGTTGGCCAACGAGTACAGGTGATGCCCCGCGCCCTTCCCCAGAATCGACACGATCGATGCCTCGGACTGCGCGGCGATGTCACCGACGGTCACGATGTCGAAGGCATGCAGCTTCTCCGCCGTCACCTTCCCCACGCCCCACAACCGCTCGATCTTCAGAGGGTGCAGGAACTCGAGCTCACGTCCCGGCTCGACGAGCAGGAGGCCGTCGGGCTTGCCGACTGCGCTGGCGACCTTCGCGAGGAACTTGGTGCTCGCGATGCCGACCGTGATGGGCAGCCCTACCTTCTCCTTGACCTCGCGTCTGAGCCGCTGCGCCACCTGCACCGGAGTGCCGCGGATCTTTCCCAGACCGGTGACGTCGAGAAACGCCTCGTCCACCGAGATCCCCTCGACGAGCGGGGTGGTGTCGCGGAAGATCTCGAAGACGGCCTTGCTCGCCTCGATGTAGGCGTCCATCCGGGGAGGAACGACGACGGCGTCGCGGCACAGTGCCCTGGCCTGCGACCCACTCATCGGGGTACGCACTCCGAAGGCCTTCGCCTCGTAGCTTGCCGCGAGCACGACACCGCCGCCCACGAGGACTGGTCGTCCTCTCAGGCGCGGGTCGTCCCTCTGCTCGACCGACGCGTAGAACGAGTCGAGATCGGCATGCATGATCACGAACATATGTTCGCACGCCGGTCCGACAAGTGCGGATTTTCTCAGGCGGTGACGTGGTGGATGTAGCACCAGCGCCAGTTCTCGCCTGGTTCGGCGGACTCCATGACGGGGTGCGTCGTGGCATGGAAGTGCGCCGTCGCATGTCGCTTGGGCGACGAGTCGCAGCAGGCGACGTTGCCGCATTCGAGGCATTGCCGAAGGGCGACCCATTCCGTCCCCTCGCGGATGCATTCATGGCACGTACCGTCGGACACGTTCTCCGCCACCGGGTATCGGTCCAGTTCCTCGCACCCCGCCCCGGGATGGACGCGCCGCGCATTGGACACCTTGATCTCGCTGCGGTCCTCACCCGCGATGTCGATCATCGACTCCTCGACGTCGAGCATGGCGAGAACCTCGCCGACCACCTCGGACGGGACGGTGCCGGTGCTTCTGATCTCCAGGATCCGCGCGCGCTCGGCCTCGATCATCGTCAGGCGAACCCGCGCGTACAGCTCGCTCGGGGTCTCCTGTTCGGCGGTGGTACCCAGCCGTTCCCACGCCGAGAAATTCCGCTGCTCGACGCGTTGGCGGACCAGGGCTTCCACTCCGTGCGGGTCGTCGTACTCGAGATCGTCCAGTGCCTTCTCCCCGGCCTTCGACGCCTGCTGCAGCAGGGTCGCCCGCGCCAACGCGTCGTCCATCGGGTCCGGCGACGGCACCTTCAACAGACGAGCGAGGACCGGCAACGTGAGGCCCTGCACGAACAGGGTTCCTGCCACCACGGTGAATGCGATCAACAGCAGGATTTCGCGGTACTCGGTCCCCAACGGGATCACGAACGCGGCGGCCAGCGTCACCACTCCGCGCATGCCGGCCCACCCGATCAGAAGCGTGTAGCGCCACGACGGGACCACACCGGTCGACGCGTCGGCGCCGGGGTGAATCAGCGCGAAACGCGCGACGAACACCCACACCATGCGGATCGCGATGACGCCGACGAGTGTCGCGGCGCAGACGGCAATGATCGTCGTCGCGGGCAGAGCACTGGTCCCGACGTCGCGGAGCAGCCACGACGCTTGCAGACCGATCAACAGGAAGACGGCGTTCTCGAGGATGTAGGCGATGGTTCGCCAGTTGATTCGCTCGGCGATTCGAGACTGCGCGGACTGCAGAATGGGCGCCTTGTGCCCCAGCAGAAGCCCGGCGACGACGACGGCGAGCACACCCGACGCGTGCACCTCCTCGGCGAGAAGGTACGCGGCGAACGGGACGATGAACGAAATGGCGGTGTCGAGAACAGGATTGGTCAATCGCCGACGCAGTTTCGCGACGATCACGAAGGTCACCAGACCGATGGCCACGCCCCCGCCTGCGGCCACGAGGAAGTCCAGTCCGACCCGACCGACGTGGACCGAATGTCCGAGGGCGAAGATCGCCGTGCTCAGCGCGACCAACGCGGTGGCGTCGTTGAGCAGGGACTCCCCTTCGAGAATGGTGACGACGCGACGAGGCAGTCCGATGCGGCGGCCGATCGCAGTGGCTGCGACGGCGTCCGGAGGCGCGACGACGGCACCGATCGCCAACGCCGCCGGCCACGAGATGCCGGGGAGGAGTGCATGTACGACGGCACCGATGCCGAAGGTCGTCGCGATCACCAGAACGATCGACAGCAGCAGGATCGACCGTCGGTTGGCATTGAAGTCGACCAACGACGATTGAATTGCCGTGGCGTACAGCAGCGGCGGCAGCAGTCCGAGAAGCACCACCTCCGGTTCGAGGTGGATCTCGGGGACTCCGGGAACGTACGACGCCGCAGCCCCCACGAGAATCAGCAGCAGGGGCGCCGGGACGTCGAGTCGTTCGGCGAGTGCCGCGACCGCGAGGACACCGATCGCGAGCACGACGAGCAGGACAGCAATCTCCATGAGGAGATTGTGCTCCCGGCGTCGTCGTCCGTCAGACGCGGTCCAGGCGCTGCACGTAGTGCAGTGGTGGGTCGATCGGATTGTCCGCGTCCAGCTGCGCTTCGCCGATACGGCGAAACCCGGCCTTCTCCAACGCTCGCCACGACTGACGGTTGCCCGCGACGACCGGAACGATGATGCTGTTCGACGAGGGATAGGCCCGGAAGGTGTCCTCCGCGAACGCCGCGATCAGTCGCGTTCCTCGGCCTCGATGGATCTCGGACACCTCACCGATGAGGTAGTCGATCGTGGTGGCCTCGGGCGGCATGTCGATGTACGCGGCGATCGCCGCGAGGTCTTCGGGGTAGTCGGCCCATCTGCAGCGTTGAACCAGCGCGAACGGCGCGCCGTCCTCGAAGGCCAGCAGATCCTGCGCAGGCTCCTCGCCGCGCGCCACGGGACCGAAGTCTCGTTCCACCGCGGCGACGGAGGAGTCCTGATTCCACCACCGCGCAACGTGGGGATGCGACAGCCACTGCCCGATCAGCGGGAAGTCCGCGTCGACGACGCGTCGGAACGTGATCACGAACCGTGACGGTAATCCGAACTCGTCGCCGACGCCATGGATTGTGCGTCCGCAGGTTCAGGTGAGCTTGTTCGCGCGCTCGATGGACCCCGCCAGCTGCCGGAGCCAGTCGGCGTACTCGGCGTAGGTGTTGGGGCGCTTGTCGTCCCAGTCGAGGACCTGGCCGGCCGCTACTGCGGGCAGAGACCGGTAGATCACCGAGTCGGCGAGGATCGGTTTGCTCGCCGGGTATTCGAGGACGATGTCGGCCGGGTACTGCGGCACGTTCTCCCAGCTCACCGTCGACCACGGGCCGTCGGCTTCCGGGCCGGCGAGGGTCAGACCGAGCTCGCGCAGCAGTTTCAGTACGACGAGGTTCTCGGTGCCGATGTAGATACCGTCGGTGTCGACGTTCAGGGGCATGACCGTCAGCCCCGGCTCGGCCGACACTGCGTCCTTCACCCGCTGCTTCGCTGCCTCGAAGTCCTCACGGTCCGCCGCGATCTCGGGGCTGTCGACGTCGGCGCCGAGAGCCTCGGCGATGGATCGGTACTGGTCGAGCGACTCGTCGATCGACAGACTGACGTCGACTCCGAGAAACGGTGCCACAGCGGCGATCTGCTCGGCCTGTGCGGCGTCCCACCACGTCCAGGACTGCGGCGCAGTCTTCTTCGCGTACCCGATGATCACGTCGGGATCCAGCGCTGCAGCTGCTTCGGTGTCGAACACCGAGTCGGTGCCGATGACGGTCATCCGATCGGCTTCGGCAGTGCCGAGCGCGGATCCGTCGGCCAGTCCGAATCCGAACACACCGTCCGGGCGGATGCCGTAGTCCCATAGCGCGGCAGCACTGTACGCGTCGACGACGATCGTGTCCGGCGGTGAATCCGCCGTCACGGTGTTGCCGAATGCGGTTGTGTAGTTCCAGGATTCGGTGGATTTCGGTTCGTCCCCGGAAGTGGTCGAACAACCGGCGGCGAGGGCGAGTACTGCCACAGCGGAGGTGGCGCGAACGATAGCTTTGTTGAACACGCAAGCAAAGCTAACCCAGCTAAGCCTTACCTAGCAAAACGGCCCGCTCGCGCCTGCCGGTCTTGCCAACCGACGAGCGCCCGGTCGCCTAGAGTGAATCACGTCGGCCGAGCGCAGGTACAGGACGCAGGGAAGGACGCACCCTGGTGAAATGGTGGCTGTTCCCCGCGTTCGGCATCGTCGCCTGCGCCGTGTACCTGTACATGCCGGCGGGCACTCCCTCGAACACGCTCTTCGTGGCCGTCTCCGTCGCGTCCGTCGCCGCAGTCGTCGTCGGCGTTGCAGTGAACCGGCCCGCATCGATGTCCGGGTGGATTCTGATCGCGATCGGGAGCGGACTCTGGGCCCTGGGTGACGCGACGGCGTTCGTTCTGGCGACGGCGGACTCGCCCCCCGCCATCACCGTCGTCGACATCATCTATCTCGCCGGATACCCCGTTCTCGCATCGGGGCTCTACCTTCTGGTCCACCGGGGCTGGCGTCGAGGCCAACTCGGTCACGTGGCCAACAGTGCCATCGTGATGATCGCGTTCGGTCTGTTGCTGTGGGTGTTCGTCGTACGTCCCGATTCGGTCGACGTGTCCACCGCCGAAGGAGTGCTGGCCGTCGCCTATCCGGCGATGGATGTGTACCTGCTCGGTCTGCTCGTTCACTTCGTCGGCGCACCGCAGTGGCGGAGCGCCTCCTATCGTCTGCTCACCGTCGCCGTACTCGTCGTGCTGGCAGCCGATCTCGCCGCCGAAGCGACCTCCACTTCGTTCGTCGGAATAGGTACGGGCGTGACCGACGCCGGGTATCTCGCCTTCTACCTCCTGGTCGGAACGGCCGCTCTGCACCCGTCGGTGTGCACTCTCGCGTCGCCGAAACCGCGACGAGGCCCGGCGGACACAGCGGCTGCCTCGTTCAGCTTCCCCACCGTCGTGGTCGTCACTGCCGCTACTCTCACCGCGCCCGCAGCCATGGCCATCCTCTTGATCCGCGGCGAACCGGTGGCGGAATGGGGCTGGGGCGTCGTGGCATGCGCCACCGTTCTCGTCGTCCTCGTGTTCATCCGCGTGTCCGAGCTGCTCCTGCTTCTGGCACGACAGACGCGTGCACTGCGCAGCGTCGCCGAGACGGACCAACTCACCGGCTTGTCCAATCGCATCGGCGTCGAGAAATGGATGTCCCACGACAGTCGCCGCGACACACCACTGGCGTTCCTGATCATCGACGTCGACCGGTTCCACGAGATCAACGACACCTTCGGCCACGGTATCGGTGACGACGTGCTGCGCGCGGTTGCGATTCGGCTCGGCGCTTCGATCGGTCGAGTCGGCGTGATCGGTCGAGTCGGGGCCGACGAGTTCGCCGTGGTCCTGCACGCCGAACGATCGGACGCCGTCAGTGTCGCCGGGCGCCTGCATGCGTCACTGAATCAGCCCGTTACCGTCGGCCCGGCCACGCTGCTCGTGGAAGTCAGCATCGGCATTGCCCTGTCGGCGAACAGGACTCGATCCGACGTCTCGGCCACCACCGAAGGATTGGCCAAACAGGCCTATCGCGCAACACAATACGCAAAAACAGTGCAGCCACGTATTGCCGTGTACGACAGTTCGATGGACCGCGACAACAGCGCCCAGCTGTCACTGCTCAGCGAGCTGGGAAACGCCATCGAGCAACGACATCTCGCTATTTACTATCAAGTGCAGGTCGACCTGACGACGATGAGGGCGATCGGTGTCGAAGCCCTCCTGCGATGGAACCATCCGGAACGCGGTCTCGTCGAACCCGCGGCATTCCTTCCCGTGGCGGAGCGCACCGGCCTGATCAGACCGCTACTCGACTACGTGCTCACCGAGGTCGCCACCCAACGGCACGCATGGAGCGAAGACGGCATCGACCTGACCGTGTCGGTCAACATCTCGACCCGAAACCTGTTGGACACCACACTCGTCGAGCAGGTTGCGCGAGTACTGGACACCTCGCACCTCGACCCGTCGACACTCGCGATCGAGATCACCGAGACGTCGTCGATGACGGACCCGCCAGGGGCGATCGAAACCCTGAACCAGCTGCGTGATCTCGGCGTCACGCTCGTCATCGACGATTACGGCACCGGGTACAGCTCGCTCGCGTACCTGCAGACCCTGCCCGTGCAGCAACTGAAAATCGACAAGGTCTTCGTCGCCGACATGACATCGGTCGTCGCACACCAGGTCATCGTTCGTTCCACGATCGACCTCGCCCGGACACTCGGGCTCACCGTCGTAGCCGAGGGGGTCGAGGACGAGCAGACGCTCCTGGCGTTGAAGGAACTTCGCTGCGACCACGCTCAGGGCTTCCATCTGGGCCGTCCCGTGCCGGCCGCCGACATACCCGCGGTGGTCGCTGCACTCGAACAGAGAATCGGTGGAGAGGTGCAAACATCATGACTTTCGGCAACGGCGCCGGGGAACACATGTCCGTTCACACGGCCATCCGGTCGAGGCGTGACGTCCGCGCCGAGTTCGACGGAACGTGCATCGACGACGCCATGCTGCACCGAATTCTCGATGCCGCCCACCATGCGCCCAGCGTGGGCAACACTCAGCCGTGGGACTTCGTGATCGTGCAGTCACCGGACACCCTTGCCGCGTTCGAGAGGCACGTTGCCGCCGAACGAGTGGCGTTCGCCGAATCGCTGCCTGCGGACAGGCGCGCGACGTTCGACCCGATCCGCATCGAGGGAATCGAATCGAGCCGCACAGGGGTCGTCGTCACCTACGACCCGGAGCGCGGCGGCACACACATCCTCGGGCGCGCAACCGTCGACGACACCGGATTGTTCTCCGCGGTACTCGCCATCCAGAACCTCTGGCTCGCAGCGGTGTCGGAAAGAATTGGAGTCGGCTGGGTCTCGTTCTACCAGGAGCAGTTCCTCACCGAACTACTCGACATACCGTCCCCGGTGCGGCCCATAGCGTGGCTGTGCGTGGGACCGGTCACCGAATTCCAGGAGGTCCCCGACCTCGAGCGCTTCGGCTGGCGCCATCGCCGTCCCCTGTCCGACGCCGTTCACCACGAGCGGTTCCGGCGGCAGTAGTTCACCAGCCCCAGCTGCCCGGAATCCCCTTGAACGGGCCGACGACATCGCTGGTGATCCAGCCTTCGTAGAACCCACCTTCCTGCGGGGTGGCGCGTTCACCGTCGACCTCGCACTCCAAGCGACTGGGCGAGAACGCGAGATGCCCTGTGATGGGCAGAAATTGCTCGGTCGGAGTCTCGTAGCTCCACGCCGCGCCTTCGCTGACCGCGTCACCACAGACGACATCCCAGTACGTCGCCGCGCCCTTCCATTCGCAGTGGGTGGACAGTGCCGCCGACGGCCTCAGGGCATCTGCGGCGACGTCGTCGCGCGGGATGTACCACGTCGGGGGATGGCTCGTTTCGAGGACTCGCCACGCCTCCCTGGTCTCGGCGACGAGGATTCCCCCGAACCTGACGGTGATCAATCGGTTCGAATACTCCAGACGCGGAGGGCGAGGGTAGTCCCACACCGACTCCTGCCCGGGGCCTGGCTGTAGCGGCGTCACGTCGGTCATCCTCTCGATGGTGCCACGGACTGCGCCGGTCCATCGGTGCTCACTGCCTCGTGCCTGCTCAGGGCGCATCGACCGGGTAGAGATCCTCGACGCGGTCGTCGTCGAGAACCCATCGGTCCACGTCGACGAGCGGATCGACGTCTGTGGTCTCCGGCTGTACTCGTTGCGCGGGCCGAACGGACGGCTTGTCCGGAACGGTCTCGACGATAGGTCCGGTCGGCCGGGTGATCTCGCGAGGGTCTTCGATGCCGGCACCGGTTTCGACGGCCTCGGGCGCGGGGGCGTCGGGTGTGGGGGCGTCGGGAATCTGGTCGACCGTCACCACGGTGCCCGACGGCACCCTGACCAGAATGCCCAGGCCGTGGGTGGCGGCGAGCAAGCTGACCGGCGCAACGGTGGCGATGGTCGCCGACAGCGCCGGATGCAATGTGCCTGCACCGGAAATGAAGGCGTGCATGGCGTTTGCCCCGATGCTGACGAGAGCGGCCGTGACCAACACCGCCCAGAAGAAGCGTCGACCACTGCGTTGATCCTCGAACTGGGCGAGAGCGATCACCGAAATGGTGGCCTGCAGAATCGTGCCGTCCACGATGACGGGCCACAGCCAGGACAGGCTCCGTGGAACACCCGCCATGGTCGCCAGGTCCCACAGCGCAGCGAAACTGAGAACGAACGACGCAATACCGATGACGGTGGTGATGACGACCGCACTAGCCAGCGTCGCCCGCAGGACCTTGTTCATGACTCGACATCCGCACCTGCCCACCGACAGAAAGCCTCGCCCCTCAAGCTCCGACGGCCGCTGCGTATCCGACGACGCCCGCCATACAGGTGAGCATGCACACGACGAGGGTGCCGACGGCGAACGGCCACGCAGTGCGTCCGCGAGCCAGGCGAACGAGAGTCGTCACCAGGCCCGCGACGCCGACGAGCCCCGCCGCCCCCAGTGTTGCTCCGACGGCGGTGACCGCCCCGTCGGCACTGCACGTCTCCGGAGGGCAGTGATCGAGAAACGCCAGCGAGAACACCCCGCCCAGCAATGCCACCCCGCCGAGCATCACCGTGAACACGAGAGCAGTCACCGAGACGGCGACGTCCCATCCCTTCACCCGAGGCGGCAACGGAGTTCGATCCACGTCGGTGAGACTAGGCCACCAGGAGTGGAGCCTGCAGGAACGACCCGTCAGACCAGGAGTGGAGCCTGCAGGAACGACCAGATCAGACCAGGAGTGGAGCCTGCAGGAACGACCCGCTAGGCGAAGCGAGCTTCGGCGCGGTAGTAGTCGGCACGATCGTGCGCGGACATTCCGCCCCACACTCCGTACGGTTCGTTCACCGACAGCGCGTGCGTGCGGCATCGGAGGAGCACCGGACACGTCGAGCAGATGTCCTTCGCCTTGCGCTCGCGTTGCGCGCGAGCGCGTCCACGCTCCCCCTCCGGGTGGTAGAACACCGACGAGTCGTACCCACGACACCGACCGTGCAACTGCCACTCCCACACATCTGCGGTCGGTACCGGCAACTCCACCGGCCTGGACGGCGCACCTCTCACCATCGGTGTCTCCTCTTCGGACGCTCGTGCGACAAGGCTCGTGACCTGTCCGCGCGGATGATGTAGTCGTGAACTAGTTCACTTTCTCGCATTCACCATATTTTTGGCAAGAAAGTCGTTCATTCGTATGCTTAAAAACCAGCACCGCTGCTTCATACCTCGCCCTCCGCCGAACCGAACGTGACGTTCGGTCACTTGAAGTGAGCGAATGTGCCGTTCGGTCACTTGGAGTGACCGAACGGTTCATTCGGTCCGAAGGTAGGTCTCGAGTTCGGCGATGATGGAGGCGGCGATGTCGGCGGGTGGTGGGCCGACGTCGATGACGATGGCCGGTTCGTCGGGGTCGATGGGTTCGAGGGTGGACATCTGGGTGTCGAGGAGGCCGCTGGGCATGAAGTGGTTCATGCGGGCGTTGAGTCTGCCGCTGATGCGTTCGCGGGAGCCTGCGAGGTGGACGAAGACGACGTTGCCCTCCGAACCTTTCCGCAGGACGTCACGGTAGCTGCGTTTGAGTGCCGAGCACGTGACGATTCCTGGCTCACCTGCTTCTGTGTGCGCTCGGATCCAGTCCGCGATGGTCTCGAGCCACGGCCATCGGTCTTCGTCGGTGAGTGGGTGGCCCGAGGCCATTTTAGCGACGTTGGCGTCGGGGTGCAGGTCGTCGCCCTCCTGCAGGTCCCATTTGAGTGCTCCGGCGAGAATGCCTGCGACGGTGGACTTTCCGGATCCGGATACGCCCATGATCACCAGTACCGGGTGCGTTGTCATGTCAGATCACCACACTCAACGCCAGGACACCGGCCAGGCCTGTCACCGAGATCACGCACTCCATCACGCTCCATGTCTTCAGATTCTGCACGACGGAGGTACCCAGATATTCCTTGACCAACCAGAATCCGGCGTCGTTGACGTGCGACAGGAAGAGTGAGCCTGCGCCGATGGCCAGGACCATCAGGGAGACGTGGGTCGAGGACAGTTCTGCTGCAACAGGAGCCAGGATTCCCGACGCGGTCACCGTGGCCACGGTTGCCGAACCGGTCGCGACGCGAATCAGTACCGCGACCAACCAGGCGAGGAAGAGAACGGGGAGGCTGCTGGATTTGATGGCGTCGGCGATGACGTCGGCGATTCCGGTGTCGATGAGTACTTGCTTGAAACCGCCTCCGGCGCCGACGATCAGGAGGATTCCGGCGATCGGGGGCAGTGAGCTCTCGAGGGATTTCGCGATCGCGGGCCGGTCCATTCCACCTCCGCGGCCGAGGAGGAAGATTCCGGCGAGGACGGCGATTCCCAGCGCGACCACGGGTGTGCCGAGGAAGTCGAGCAGACCCTTCAGTGGTGAACTCGATTCTGCGGCAATGACATCGGCCGCTGCCTTGCCGAGCATGAGGACCACGGGCAGCAGGATCGCAGCAAGGGTCGCCGCGAATGTCGGGCGTCGGCGCGATTCCTCGTTCTCGGATGTTTCGAACAGGGCGGGAACCGGCACGTCGACCCACTTGGACGCGAGCTTGCCGAACAGCGGTCCGGCGACGACGACCGTCGGGATCGCGACGATCACTCCGAGACCGAGCGTGAGTCCGAGGTTGGCGTCCAGCGCGGAGACGGCGACGAGCGGGCCCGGGTGCGGCGGCACGAGACCGTGCATCGCGGACAGTCCTGCCAGCGTCGGGATGGCGATTCGAATCAGAGGCTGACCGGACCGCCGGGCCACCAGGATGATCACCGGCATCAGCAGGACGAGGCCGATCTCGAAGAACATCGGAAGCCCGATCACGGCGCCGACGAGCGCCATCGTCCACGGAAGGAGCGCGGGCGAGGATTTCCCGACGAGTGTGTCGACCACGCGGTCCGCTCCGCCGGAATCGGCGAGCAGTTTTCCGAACATCGCGCCGAAGCCGATGAGGATGCCGACGCTGCCCATCGTCGATCCGAAGCCCTCGACGAACGCTGCGACCGAATCGGCTGCACCGAGTTCGGCGGCGATTCCGACTCCGACGGCTCCGATGGTCAGGGAGACGAACGGGTGGAGTTTGAGCCAGGTGATGAGACCGATGATGACCGCGACGCCGACGATCGCGGACAGGATGAGTCGAGCGTCCGACGCGGTGGCGCCGTCGGCGGCCTGAGCAAGTGTCGTGAGCATGGGCATTTACCTTTTCGGTGAGGTGGTCGGCACCTCCCCCGGGAGGTGACTCGGCTCACTATGCCCAAAAGTACGACGAATGACAAGACCTCGGCCGATTTGTACTACAAATAGCTAGACGGGCACCACTCGCTGCAGGAACGCGATCTGATCCGCGACGACGCGCTCGAAGGCGTCGCCGACGTAGATGGCAAAGTGCCCGTCGGGATAGCTCATGACCTCGCCGCGCGGCGCGCGTGCAGCGTGCCGGAGAGTTGCTTTCGCCGGGGCGACGGTGTCCGTCTCGCACACCGTGAACAGGATCGGACACGTGACGTTCGACGCATGACGCCCCGGTCGTCGCAGTGGGATGTCCAGCCCGACCCTGGCGAGAACCTCGTTGCGGAACGGCGCCCCGCTGGGAAGGAGCGCCAGGTAACCGTCGAGCGCATCCTCGGACGACATCAGCGCCGTCGCGCCCGGCTTGCCGGCGAGCGGGATCGTTCGGGGTGCTCGGCCGAGCGCAGAACCGAGCTTGTCGCGCAGAGCGCGAGCAGTAACACGCACCGCGACCAGTGGATTCGTCGCAAGCGCCGATGCAATGCCGTCGGTGAAGGGGCACTGGGAGATCACCGCATCGACGTGACCGTCCCGCGCCGCCGCGACGATCACGTGCCCGCCGCCGAACGACGTGCCCCAGAGCACGATCTTCTCGGCCCGGGTGCGGGCGAACGCGATGGCGGCTGCCCAGTCTTCCAACTGTTCGTCGATGTCGAGCAGCTGACGCGGCTCGCCGTCGCTGCCGCCGAAGTGCCGGTAGTCGAACACCAGGCACGAATATCCCTGGGCCGCGAACTTCTCCGCGAAGGCGTCGAGTCTCATCTCCTTGACGCCGCCGAGGCCGTGCCCCATGACCACCACCGGTGCACCGGCAGCCCCCTGGTAGAACCAGGCGGCGCACTCGATACCCCCGGACGGAAAACGCACGTCGACTCTGTCTGCAGTCATTGGACATCCCTCCCGCCCGTCACAGTAGCGGGAAGAGAACCCGGCGCACACGTGGCACGATCGAGAAGTGGTAGCCGAATCCTTGCAGTTGCACGTCACCGTCCTGGAGAAACTGGGACGCGACATCGTCGACGGAACGATCGTCCCGGGTACCCGGATTTCCGCCGACGACGTGGCTGCCCGCTTCGAGGTCTCGCGGACCGTGGTGCGCGAGGTCGTCCGCGTGCTGGAGTCGCTCGGGCTCCTGACCGTCAGACGCAAGGTAGGCATCACCGTGCAGGAGTCGACGGCGTGGAACGCACTCGATCCGCTGGTGATCCGGTGGCAACTGGCGGGCCCCGATCGCGCGAAGCAGCTGATCGTTCTCAGTGAACTTCGTTCCGGCATAGAGCCTTTGGCTGCTCGCCTGGCCGCTGATCGTGCGACCCCGCAGCAGTGCGGCCAGTTGACCGCGGCGGTGATCGGCATGTCGGCCACCTCTCGCGCCGCGAATTCCGACGCCTATCTCGCTCACGACTCCGATTTTCACCGCACGTTGCTCGCGGCGTCGGGCAATCCGATGTTGCGCTCGATGTCGGAGATCGTCGTCGAGGTACTCGCCGGTCGGACACGGCACGCGTTGATGCCGCACCAGGCCGATCCGGAAGCGATTCGTCTCCACGGCGTCGTCGCGTCGTCGATCCAGGCCGGGGACGCGGCCGCCGCGGAGCAGGCCATGCTCGAGATCGTCACCGAGTCCGCCGCCGCGATGTCCGCGACTGCACGGGGTGAGTGACACGATGCCCACTGCTCGACGCACCGGCCAGGGCCGTGACGAGTCACCGCGATCCGCGGGCGCCCTGGTGGACGAGGTCCTCGGTTCCGAGGCGCAGCGTGAACGTCGCCGACGAATCCTGGACTCGACTCTCGCGCTGGCATCGAAGGGCGGGTACGACGCGGTGCAGATGCGTGCGGTCGCCGAACGTGCCGACGTGGCTGTCGGAACGTTGTACCGCTATTTCCCGTCGAAAGTGCACCTGCTCGTGTCCGCGCTTGCCCGCGAGTTCGAGAAGATCGCCGCGAAACGCACGTTCCCGTCCGGCCGGACCCCGCGGGAACGCATGCATCTGGTCCTGAGTCAGATCACACGTGCGATGCAGCGTGATCCGTTGCTCACCGAAGCCATGACCCGAGCATTCATGTCGGCCGACGCCTCCGCGGCCGCCGAGGTCGATCATGTGGGTCGATTGATGGACCGAATGTTCGCCGAGGCGATGAGCGACGGTGAGCCGACACAGTTGCAGCTCAACATCGCTCGTGTCGTCAGCGACGTCTGGTTGTCCAATCTGGTGGCGTGGTTGACGCGACGATCGTCGGCGAACGATGTTGCGATGAGGCTGGAATTGACCGTCGACCTGCTCCTCGGAAACGCCGAAGCGTCGATGTGACGTGAGGGGACCGGTGAGCCGGTTCCGCGGCTATCGCATAGATTCATTCGAGTGACTGCTCTGGAACTGCCACTGGAACTCCGACGCGCTCTCATCGGCGTCGCCCGGACCCCTCGCCTCCTCGTCACCTCGGACTACGACGGCACGATGGCTCCCATCGTGTCCGATCCGCTGAAGGCGTTTCCCCACGCAGAGGCCGTCAGCGCCATGCGCGGGCTCGCGACGCTCGCCGGTACCACCGCGGCGGTCATCTCCGGCCGCGCACTACGTGACCTGGCAACACTGTCCCGGTTGCCCGCCGAAGTTCAGCTCGTCGGAAGCCACGGCAGTGAGTTCGACATCGGTTTCATCCACGCGATCGACGACAAGGCCAAGAAGCTGCTCGGTGACATCTCCGCCGAGATGGAGTCGATCGCCGGCCGATTCCCCGGCGTCGGAGTGGAGGTCAAGCCGGCGAGCGCTGCGCTGCACGTACGCAACGCCGAGCCCGTCGACGCGGAACGGGCGTTGAACGCCGTGCGCGAGGGCGTCGCCCGCCGTGACGGAGTGCAGGTCACCGAAGGCAAGTCGGTGATCGAACTCGCTGTCATCGTCACCGACAAGGGCGTCGCCCTGGACATCCTCCGGCACCAGGAAGGCGCGACCGCAGCGGTCTTCTTCGGCGACGACGTCACCGACGAGAAGGCCTTCGCTCGCCTCCACGGTCCGGACATCGGCGTCAAGGTCGGTGCAGGCGACAGTTCGGCCGAGTTCCGGATCGACTCCACGCAGCAGGTTGCGCTGGCCTTGGCGTTCTTGCTCGAGGAACGACGCCAGTGGCTCTCGGGAGCCGACGCGCCTCGTATCGAACGGCTGACGATGCTGGCCAGCCCCAATGCCGTCGCCCTGGTGACTCCCGACGCGGACCTCACCTGGCTGTGCCATCCGGAGCCCGATGCCGCTGCCGTCTTCGCGCACCTTCTCGGCGGCGACGAAGCGGGCCATTTCAGCGTCGGCCCGACGCGTACGGCTCTACCGCTGAGCCAGCAGTACGTCGACGGCACGATGACCGTGCAGACCAAGTGGTCGAGCCTCCAGGTCACCGACTACCTTCCGCACGACGTGCCCACCGGTCAGACGTGTGTGACACGCGTGATCACCGGAAAAGCCGCGGCGGTCGTGACGTTTGCGCCTCGCCCCGAGTTCGGCAAGGTCCGAGTGCAACTCGAACCCGAAGCCGACGGCCTCCGCATTCACGGCACGGCCGACCCGATGGTCTTGCGAAGCCCCGGAGTGCGGTGGAACGTCGTGTCCGACGGCACCCAGCAAACCGCTCATGCCGAGGTGGATCCGTCGAGCGGCCCGGTCGTTCTCGAATTGCGTTTGGGAACAGAGGATCTCGGACCGTCGGAAGTACCCGAGGTCGAGCGACGTCGGCAGGCCGAGGCGTACTGGAAGGAGTGGGTCGACGGACTGGCTCTTCCGCCGCTCAAACGAGATCTGATGAAGCGATCCGCCCTGACACTGCGCGGCCTCGTTCACGCGGAGTCGGGTTCCATCATGGCGGCCGCCACCACGTCACTGCCCGAGGAAATCGGCGGCGTCAGGAACTGGGACTACCGCTACTGCTGGCTACGCGACGCCGCCCTCACCGCCTCGGCGCTGGTCAACGTCGGTTCCACCGCCGAGGCGGAAAGCTACCTGTCTTGGATTCACGGTGTGCTGCAATCGGTTCCGGGACCGGAACGTCTGCATCCGCTGTACACCATCTGGGGTCTGGGACTCCCACCGGAAGCCGTCATCGACGAACTACCCGGGTACGCCGGCTCGCGGCCGGTGCGCGTCGGAAACGCCGCGAACCAGCAGGTTCAGCTCGACGTCTTCGGGCCGATCGTCGACCTCATCTCGTCGCTCGCGCACGCGCGTCAGGCGACAGGGCTGGAAGGGAAAGAGGCCCTGTCCGAGGACGATTGGTCGCTGGTCCGGTCCATGGTGGAGGCCGTGATGCGGCGGTGGACCGAACCCGATCACGGTATCTGGGAGATCCGCGGCAATCCTCGCCACCACGTCTACTCGAAAGTCATGGGCTGGTTGACGGTGGACCGGGCGCTGACCCTCGCCGCGAGCTTCGGCCGCACTGCCGAACCAACTTGGGAGACACTGCGTTCGACGATTCGCGCCGAGGTTCTCGAGCAGGGGTGGAACGACGAGGTCCAGTCCTACACCGCGGCGTACGACGGCACGGACCTCGACGCCGCCACGCTGCACATCGGCCTGTCCGGCCTGATCGATCCCTCGGACCCGCGGTTCGCCGCAACCGTCACCGCTACCGAAGCCGAACTGCGCAGTGGATCGACCGTCTACCGGTACCACCACGACGACGGTTTGCCCGGCGGCGAAGGCGGGTTCCACCTCTGTGCAGCCTGGCTCGTCGAGGCTTACCTGCTCGTCGGGCAGCGCGCCGAAGCGGAAGCCCTGTTCGCGCAGCTGGTCAGCGCGGCAGGACCCACCGGACTGCTCAGCGAGGAATACGATCCCGTCGCGGAGCGGTCACTGGGTAACCACCCGCAGGCCTACAGCCACCTCGGACTGCTCAGGTGCGCGGCGTTGCTCAGCTGAACACCCCCGCCGCTCACGCGGTGGGGGGAGCACCCGCAGTACGTCCCTTGACCAATTCGGTCGGCAGGAATTCGGCGGTCACGACGCCGGAGCGCGCGGTCGACGTCAGCAATGTGCCTGCGCGTCGACCCTTCTCCTCGGCGTCCTGACGAACCGTCGTCACGTTCTCTCGGATGGCGTCCTCGACGCCGTCGAATCCGGTGACGGTGAGTTCGCCGGGGACGTCGATGCCGGTGACCTTCGCGAAGTTCAGCGCTCCCAGTGCAAGGACGTCGGTGGTGCACAGCAGCGCGGTGGTGTCTCGATTCGCTTGCAGCGCTTGGGCTGCCGCCGAGTGGCCGGACCGTCGTGTGTGCTCGAAACGTTCGACGACGGTCAGAGCGTCCGGGTCGAGTCCGGCTTCCCGCATCGCGTCCTGGACTCCGGCGATACGCTCACGCTGGACGTGGAAGTGACTGTTGGCCAGCCGCACCGGGGGTACGACGCCGTCGCGTCGGTCCCGTCCGAGGCGCATGCACAGCACCGCGATGTGCTTGTGCCCGAGGGCGATGACCTGGTCGGCGATGAGTTTCATCGCGGCGCGGTCGTCGATGGCGACCAGTGCGGCTTCGGGGACGCCTCGTGGTTGGTCGCAGATGACGATGGGCAGGTGCCGTTCGCGGACGGCCAGGAGATAGGGGTCGTCGTCGGCGACGGAGTAGACGACGAAGGCGTCGACCCCTGCCTGTTGGACGACAGCCGCGGCGGCGGTGTCGTCTCGGTCCGGGCCTGCGGGAATCAGCAGCAGGCCTTGCCCGGCGGCTTCGCACGATTCCGCGAGGCCGGCGAGGAACGCCATGGCGGCCGGGTCGCGGAACGAGTAGCTCAGCGCCTCGGTAAGAACCAGACCGACAGCCCCGGCTTTCCGGGTACGCAGCGACCGTGCTACGGGATCGGGCCCGGCGTATCCGCGACGTTTGGCTGCCATCAGCACGCGTTCCCGCAGCTCAGGTGACAGTTGATCGGGGCGGTTGTAGGCGTTCGACACCGTGGTGCGTGACACCTTCAGTTCGGCGGCGATGGACGCCAATGTGGCCGGGCGACGCGGCTCCCTCGACCTGGACATACTCGGACGTTAGTCGCATACCGGGTCGCAGCGAAAATCGGGCCGTGTTTGCCCGATTCGATCGCTGACGTGCGCGAAGCTAGAATACAACGGTAACCGTTTCCAATTGCATCTGATTCTTCACTCCGAAGGAGTGCCCCCATGCGTCGCACCGCCACCACCCTCGTCGGCCTGTCCTGTGCAGCGGCCCTCGCGCTCAGCGCCTGCAGCTCCGACACGCAGTCCACCGCCTCCACCGACTCCGCCCCCGCGACCGCCGTCGACGGCCCCGTCACCATCGTGGCGTCGACCAACGTGTGGGGCAGCGTCGCCGAAGCCGTCGCAGGCGACCTCGCCACCGTCGACTCCATCATCGCGGACCCATCGGCCGATCCCCACTCCTACGAGGCGTCCCCCGGTGACGCAGCCAAGGTCGCCGAGGCCTCCCTGGTCGTCTACAACGGCGGCGGATACGACGAATTCATCGACGACATCCTGTCCTCCGAGGGCAAGAACGTCCCGAGCGTCAACGCCTTCGACCTCCTCGGAGAAGAACACGGTCACGAAGGCGAGGGCACCCACGAGGACGAGCCCGCCGCCGGAGAGGCTGCCACCGAGGACGAGCACGGCCACAGCCACGGCGAGGTCAACGAGCACGTCTGGTACAACGCCGAAGTTGCCGCTGCCACAGCAGAATCCATCGCCGAGAAGCTCGGACAGCTGGATCCGGACAACGCGGCGCAGTACACCGCGAACGCCGAGTCGTTCCACGAGCAGGTCCACGCCATCACCGACGTGACCGCGAAGATCGCGGCCGATCACCCCAATGCACCTGTCGCACAGACCGAACCGATCGCGCACTACCTGATCGAGGAGTCGAGCCTCGACGATCGCACACCGGAGGACTTCAAGGACGCCATCGAGGAGGGCAACGACCCGTCCCCCGCGTCCATCGCCGCGACACGTGACCTCTTCACCTCGAACAGCGTCGACGTTCTGATCTACAACATCCAGACCCAGGACGCAGTCACCCAGGACATCCGTTCCACGGCCGAGGCCGCGAACATTCCTGTCGTCGAGGTCACCGAGACCTTGCCGGAAGGCCAGACGTACATCCAGTGGCAGACCAAGGCTGCCGAGGATCTGCAAGCCGCACTCAGTGCATCCTGAGTGGGCCTGACCACCCAGGTGCTGGAAAGCTGTAACCCATGTCTGCTGTAGAACTGCGCGACGCCGGGCTGTCGTTCGGTGACCGCACGTTGTGGCAGAACCTCGACCTCGAGGTCGAGCCAGGAGAATTCGTGGCGATCCTCGGCCCCAACGGGTCGGGGAAAACCTCCCTGCTCAAGGTGTTGCTAGGCCAGAACCAGCTGACGTCGGGCACGGCGACCATCGGCGGCTCACCCGTCCGGCGGGGCCAGTCCGGCGTCGGATACGTCCCCCAGCAACGCAGCATCGACGACGGCCTGCCGCTCCGCGGACGCGACCTCGTCGGCCTCGGATGGGACGGGCACCGGTGGGGCCTCGGCTTCCGCGGAATGCGTGAGCGCAAGCGCATCGTCCAGGCCGCCATCGACCAGGTCGACGCGAACGCGTTCGCCGGAGCACCCGTCGGAACGATGTCCGGTGGCGAGCAGCAACGGCTCCGCATCGCGCAGGCACTCGTCGGCGATCCGTCGGTGCTGCTGTGCGACGAGCCACTGCTCAGCCTCGACCTTGCCAACCAACGCCTCGTGTCCGAACTGATCGATCGCCGACGCCGCGAGCACGACACCGCCGTCCTGTTCGTCACCCACGAGATCAACCCGATCCTCCCCCTCGTCGATCGAATCGTTTACATCGTCGACGGCAAGTTCCGCATCGGATCGCCGTCGACGGTCATGACCACCGAAGTTCTCTCCGAGCTCTACGGGACCGAGGTCGAGGTCCTCCGAGTCCGCGGACGCCTCGTCGTGGTCGGAACCGGCGACTCCATCGACGCACTCGGCACCGCAGGTGCGCACCACCCCCCGACCGAGGACGTCTCATGAACGAGAAAGTCGTCGACGCCTTCTCCAAGATGCTCGATTTCAGTTCCACCGCCAACCTGCTCGGATACGACTTCGTCCAGCAAGCGCTCATCGCCGCCGCGATCCTCGGACTCCTCGCCGGAGCACTGGGACCACTCATCGTCAGCAGGCAATGGGCGTTCGCAGTCCACGGCTCGAGCGAACTGTCCTTGACGGGCGCATCGGCGGCACTGCTGGTGGGCATCACCGTCGGGCTCGGTGCCATCGTGGGATCCGTCGTCGCCGCCGTGATGTTCGCGCTACTGGGATCCAAGGCACGCGACCGCGACTCCGTCATCGGCGTCATCATGTCCTTCGGTCTCGGATTGTCGGTCCTCTTCATCTGGCTCTACCCAGGACGAACCGGAACGAGCTTCTCGCTCCTCATCGGCCAGATCGTCGGCGTCGGGCAGAGCGGCCTGCAGTTGCTGCTGATCTGCGCCGTCGTCGTGCTGATCGTGTTGGCCGTCGTCTATCGCCCGTTGCTGTTCGCCAGCACCGACCCGGAGGTCGCCCTGGCCCGTGGCGTCCCGGTGCGCGCACTGTCGGTCGTGTTCGCGGTGCTCGTCGGTGTTGCCTGTGCTCTGGGCGTCCAGATCGTCGGAGCACTCCTGGTGCTGTCGCTGCTGATCACGCCCGCCGCCGCCGCTGCCCGCGTCACCGCGAGCCCGTTGAAGGCGACGATCCTGTCGATCGTGTTCGCCGAGACCGCAGCGGTGGGCGGAATCCTGCTGTCGCTCGCTCCCGGCGTTCCCGTCTCGACGTTCGTCACCACCATCTCGTTCGTCATCTACCTCGTCTGCCGGGCCGTCGGTTCGCGGAGGAAGTCCAACTCGGGGCGTGTGCTCGTCTGATCCGGTTTCACCGGTCCTGAGTGCACACGAATCGCCTCCTGGGGTCACATCCGGCCCTGCGGACCCGACTTGTGTGCACTGGGGTCGCCCGCGCACCTCGGAGCGAATGTGCCGTTCGGTCACCTCGGGCCGCATAGAATCGTCGACGATGCCTTCCATCGATTTGAATTCCGACCTCGGCGAAAGCTTCGGCACGTGGAAGCTCGGCGACGACGACGCCATGCTGACCCTCGTCACGAGCGCGAATGTCGCGTGCGGGTTTCACGCGGGTGATCCGACGACGATTCTGGCGACGTGCCGGGCTGCTGTCGACAATGCAGTTCGTATCGGCGCTCAGGTCGGGTATCGCGATCTCGCGGGCTTCGGCAGGCGTTTCGTCGACATGGAACCGGCCGACCTGACTGCGGACGTGCTGTATCAGATCGGCGCCCTGGACGGTCTCGCTCGTGCCGCGGGTTCCGCTGTCTCGTACGTCAAGCCGCACGGTGCGCTGTACAACGCGATCGTCGGCCATCGCGAGCAGGCCCGCGCCGTCGTCGATGCCGTCCGCACCTACGATCCCGCGCTTCCGGTTCTGGGGCTTCCCGGCTCGGTGTTCCTCGAGGAAGCGAGCCAGGCCGGCCTTCGTACGGTGAGCGAAGCGTTCGCGGACCGCGCCTACACACCGTCGGGAGAACTGGTGTCCCGGCGGGAAGCCGATGCGGTCCTGTCCGATCCCACCGAGGTGGCGAGGCGAGTTCTGCGCCTGGTGCAGGAGGGCACGATCGAAGCGATCGACGGGTCGACCGTACGGATCGACGCGGAATCGGTGTGCGTCCACGGGGACTCTCCCGGCGCCGTCGAGATGGCCGTGGCCGTACAGAACATACTGTCCGACAACGACATCGACATCACCGCGTTCGTCTGATGTTCGTCCGCTACGCCGGAGACCGGGCAGTGCTCGTCGAATACGCAGATCTCGCCGACGCCATGGCGAACTACCGGTCGTTGGCGGCATCGCGGATCGACTCGGTGGTCGACCTCGTCCCGGCCACACGGACAGTTCTGGTTCGGCACAACGGAAATCGAGACGCCGTACTCGCCTGGGTTCGCAGCACCGAACCGTCCGCGCAGGAAGTCGAGGACGACACCGACACCGTCGTCGTAGCCGTCACCTACGACGGTGAGGACCTGAGCGACGTCGCCGAGGCCACCGGCCTGACGGTCGCCGAGGTCGTCCGGGCGCACACCGAGCAGACGTGGACGGTCGCATTCGGCGGCTTCGCACCGGGATTCGGCTATCTCGTCGGTCAGGACGACCGCTTGACCGTGCCACGGAGAACAACACCGCGTACGACGGTGCCCGCCGGGTCCGTCGGGCTCGCCGGTGAATTCTCCGGAGTGTATCCACGCAGTTCACCGGGTGGTTGGCAGCTCATCGGCCGGACCGATGCCGTGCTGTGGGACGTGGAACGTGATCCACCGGCACTGCTCCGGCCGGGCGTCACAGTTCGGTTCGAACAACGATGAAATCCCTCGAGGTTCTCACCCCGGGCCCCCTGTGCACCGTCCAGGACCGCGGTCGTCCCGGGCATTCCGGGATCGGCGTCGGTTGGTCGGGCGCCGCGGACCGGGCTGCACACGACGCCGCGAATCGACTCGTCGGAAACACCGTCGACGCCGCAACCCTCGAAGCGACCTTCGGTGGCCTCCGCGTTCGGGCGCGTGGACAGGTGGTCGTCGCCGTCGTCGGTGCGGAGTGCCCGGTGACGGTCGGCGGCATCGCCGACGGCATGGAGTGCACGCTGATTCTGAACGACGGCGACGAATTGAGCCTGGGCACACCGACGTCGGGCCTTCGAACCTATCTGGCCGTGCGCGGCGGCGTCGACGTCCCGAAGGTTCTGGGCAGCCGGTCGACGGACACGATGTCCGGCCTGGGACCCCCGCCGCTCGAGGCAGGCACCATCCTCGCGGTCGGCGACGACGTATCCGATTGGCCCGCAACAGAACTGGCGCCGCAAGTCACATCATCCGGGCCGATCGGGATCGTGCCGGGTCCACGTGCGGACTGGTTCGACAATCCGTCGGCACTGTTCGAGCAGGAATGGACCGTCACCGCCGACGCCGATCGTGTCGGCGTACGCCTCGAAAGCGCCACCGCACTGGTGCGCACCGACTCCACTGAACTGCCCAGCGAGGGAATGGTGATCGGAGCTCTACAGGTGCCTCCGGACGGCAAACCCGTCGTCTTCCTGGCCGACCACCCCGTCACCGGCGGTTACCCGGTGATCGGCGTGGTGCGCGACGCCGACCTATCGCGGCTGGGGCAGCTACGGCCGGGCGACTCGGTGCGCTTCGGTCCTCGATAGATGCCTCGGCCTGCGCGTCACTTCGACGCAGCAGCCGCCAACTCTGGGACGAGCGCGTCGATCGCGAACGGCAGACTCAGGACGCTGCCCCATGTGAGGGCGCCGGAGACGATGGGGTCGTCGACGAAAACGTCCCGTCCGTCCTTGGCCACGTTCAGCACCTGATACGTGGGTGTCGCTCTGATTCGGTCGCTCGTGCCTTCGGTGCCCCCGGTGTTCCACACCAGAACGTCGAGGTCGAGCATCCCGAGTTGTTCCGTGCTGATCTCGAATGCATCGAGATCCCCTGCAAGGTCCGTGATCTGCTGCGGGATGACGAATCCGAGCGAAGTGAGCAGGCGGGACCGCTGATCGTTGGGTGACCGCACCCAGAACGAACCGGGCTCACCCGATTCGACCACCGCTACTGTCTTTCCTTCGAATTCGGGGTGGGCCTCGCGCTGCTCGCCGAGTTCGGCGTCGACGCTCTGGACGAGCTCTGCAGCTCTGTCGGCCTCGCCCAGCGTGTCGCCGACGAGACGCACGCTTTCCTGCCACGGCATACCGAAATCCGGATAGTCGGGCGAACCCGTCACCGTAGGTGCGATCTCCGAAAGCCTGGCGTACGCGTCGGTGCTCACGTCGATGTACTGCGCCATGATCAGGTCCGGTTCGAGCTTCGCTATGCCCTCGAAATCGATGTTGGCCGCACCGGTGAACTGGCCCCGGTTCAACACCTCGGGGTGGGCGTCGCCGAGGGCATCCTGCGCCCACGGCCACGTCGCGTCCGGATAGTCGCCGTACCAGTCGGTGACGCCGACCGGGACCTCACCGAACGCGAGCAGGGTGTCCTGATCGGAGTACCCGACCGTGACGATGCGCTCCGGGTCCACGGGTACCTCGGTGGTACCCAGCTTGTGGACGACGGATCTGGTGTCGCTCGCCGTATCGGGAGCGGACTCCGACGAACATGCGACCGATCCGAGCAACAGTCCGGCCGTCGCGACACCGGCGTACAGCCGTGACTTCTTCGACATCATTCGACACACCCTCTCTAAGGTGTGCCTAACCTACCAGCTGATTCGGAGCCGTGTGGTCAGAGCCTGCGCTGCCGTGCGATGTCGGCCAGCACGACTCCGGCCGCGACGGAGGCGTTCAAGGACTCCACCGGTCCGGCCATCGGAATGGACAGGATGGAATCGCACGTCTCGCGGACGAGACGGGACAGGCCCTTGCCCTCGGAGCCGACGACGATGGCGACGGGGCCACTGGCGTCGAAGTTGTCGAGCGTGGTGTCACCCTCGGCGTCGAGGCCGACAATGGTGACGCCCTTGGTCTGCCAGTCCTTGAGCGTTCGCGTCAGGTTGGTTGCGCGGGCGACGGGTAGGCGAGCGGCGGCACCGGCGCTGGTGCGCCACGCGACGGCGGACACGCTTGCACTTCGGCGCTGCGGAATGACGACGCCGTGGCCTCCGAACGCGGCAACGGACCGGACGACAGCACCGAGGTTTCGCGGGTCGGTGATGTTGTCGAGGGCAACCAGCAGTGCGGGCTCCTGCTGAGCGCGAGCGTTGCCGATGAGGTCGTCGGGGTGTGCGTAGCGGTACGGCGGCACCTGCAGGGCCAGACCCTGATGCAGACCGTTGGCGCTCAGCTTGTCCAGGTCCGACCGCGGCACCTCGAGGATGGAGATGCCGGCGTCGGCTGCACGCTGAACGCTTTCCTTCAGTCGTTCGTCGCTGTCCGTTCCGACGGCCACCCACAGTGCTGTGGCGGGGACGCCGGCGCGGAGGCATTCGACGACGGGGTTGCGACCGAGAACGACCTCGGGACCGTCGTCGTTCTTGCGACTGGCGACGCGTCCACCACCCTGGCGAGTGCCGCCGTTCCTGCCGCCGCTGTTCTGGGCGGCTTTGTCCGCCAGCTTCGCCCTGCGCGACGCCGGATGTTTGGTCCTGGCCTCGGCCGGAGGGGTCGCGCCACGCCCTTCGAGGCCCCGGCGACGGTTGCCACCGGATCCGGCGACCTGCCCCTTCTTGGTGCCTGACTTGCGTACTGCGCCGCGCCTACTGGAATTGCCTGCCATCACTGCCCTGCTTCGTCGTTACTGCTCGTGTCCCCGACGGTCCATTCCGGCCCGCTCGGGGTATCTGTCACATCTATGCCGGCCTTGGCAAGGCGGTCGCGTATCGCGTCCGCCGTCGGCCAGTCCTTGTCGATCTTCGCCTGCGCGCGACGCTGCAACTCTGCGTCGACGAGCACACCGAGCGCACCGACGACAGCGTCGTTGTCGCTTGCCTCCGACGACCAGTGTGCGTCGAGCGGGTCCACGCCGAGAATCGACAGCATGGCCCGCACTTTCGAGGCCTGCTCGACGGCGCCCAGGAGGTCGCCGCTTTCGAGGGCGCTGTTGCCTGCCTTGACCGTCGCATGGACGGCGGCCAAAGCCTTGGGTACGCCGAGGTCGTCGTTCAGTGCCGCGGCGAAGTCCTCGGTCCACGTCCCGAGTGGAACATCGCCCGCGCGTTCGACGGTCCGTTTGACGAATCCTTCGATGCCTCGGTACGTGACCGCCGCTGTCTGCAAGGCGTTGTCCGAGTACTCGAGCATCGAGCGGTAGTGCGCGCTGCCGAGGTAGTACCGAAGCTCTTGCGGCCGAACACTTTTGAGCACGTTGGGTACCGACAGCACGTTGCCGAGCGATTTGGACATCTTCTCGCCGCCCATCGTCACCCACCCGTTGTGCAGCCAGTACCGACTGAAGCCGTCACCGGCGGCTTTGCTCTGGGCACGCTCGTTCTCGTGGTGTGGGAACACCAGATCCAGACCGCCGCAATGGATGTCGAAATCGGATCCGAGGTACGCCTCGCACATCGCGGAGCATTCGAGGTGCCAACCGGGGCGACCGCGGCCCCACGGCGTCGGCCACGACGGCTCACCGGGTTTGGCGGCCTTCCACAGCGTGAAATCGCGAGGATCCCGCTTGCCTGCGCCGACGCTTTCGCCCTGGTGGACGTCGTCGAGCTTGTGGCCGGACAGCGCGCCGTAGTCGGGGAAGCTGACGACGTCGAAGTAGACGTCACCGTCGGCAGCGTAAGCGTGACCGGATGCGATCAGTCGCTCGATCAGTTCCACCATCTGCGTGATGTGCCCGGTCGCGCGCGGTTCCGCCGACGGCGGAAGCACACCCAGTTTGTCGTACGCCCACGTGAAGGACCGCTCGAACGTCGCGGCCCACTCCCACCACGGGCGCCCCGCGTCGCGTGCCTTGTTCAGAATCTTGTCGTCGATGTCGGTGACGTTGCGAATGAAAGCGACGTCGTAGTCGTGCGCCGACAGCCAGCGACGCAGGACGTCGAACGCGACGCCGCTACGAACGTGGCCGATGTGCGGTTCACCCTGAACCGTTGCCCCACACAGGTACACCGAAGCATGGCCAGGGACCAAGGGGGAGAATTCCCGCAGGGCCCTCGTCTCGGTGTCGTATAGGTGAAGGGTCACGACCAGCAATCCTACCGGTGCATTTACTCGCTCACGACAAGTGCGGTCGCGACGGCGGCGATTCCCTCGCCGCGGCCGGTCAATCCCAAACCGTCGGTGGTGGTCGCCGATACCGACACGGGCGCCCCCAGCACCGCGGACAACACTTCCTGTGCCTCCGCGCGCCGCGGGCCGATCTTGGGCCTGTTGCCGATGATCTGTACGGCAGCGTTACCGATGGAGAACCCGTTCTCCGTCAGCAATCGTCGGACCTCGGTCAGCATCGCAGCCCCGCTGACGCCGTCCCATTCCGGGCGGCCGGTGCCGAACACCGAACCCAGGTCACCGAGTCCAGCCGCGGACAGCAGTGCATCGCACAGCGCGTGCGATGCGACGTCACCGTCGGAGTGCCCGTCCAGACCGTCGGCATCGGCGAATTCGAGGCCCGCCAGCCAGCACGGTCGGCCTTTCGCGATGGGGTGGACGTCGGTACCGATCCCGACTCTCATGAGTTCTCCCGCCCGACGATGGCTTCCGCAAGAAGAAGGTCGTGCGGAGTGGTGATCTTGAAGGCAAGTGCGTCGCCGACGATGGTGTGGACGGTTTCGCCCAGACGTTCCACCAGGCCTGCGTCGTCGGTGGCGATGCTCGAAACTTCCGCGTAGGCGCGGTGCAGAAGGTCGGCGCGGAATCCCTGCGGCGTCTGTATCGCGCGCAACCCGCTGCGTTCGGGGGTGCCCAGAACCGCGCCCATGAGGTCGACGGTCTTGATGGTGTCGGCTACCGGCAGTGCGGGTACGACGGCGCCCCGGCCGGCTCGGACTTCCGCCACGACGCGCGCGATCAGCGACGCAGGGGTCAGTGCGCGGGCCGCGTCGTGGACGAGAACGATGTCCGCGCCCTCGGCTGCTTTCAGTCCGACGGCGACGGTGTCGGTTCGTTCTGCTGCACCGGCAACGACGGTGACGTCGGCGAACAGGTCACGTGTGTGCTCGACGAGTTCCTCCGGCACCATCACGACGATTCGGTCGACGGATCCCGATGCGATCAGGCCGTCGACCGAGCGTCGAAGAAGTGTGGTGCCACCGACTGTCACGAAGGCTTTGGGCAGACCCTGCTGAAGACGCAGGCCCTGCCCCGCCGCCGGAACGAGTGCGACGACGGAACCCGAGGTGGATCCTGTCACCGTGGTGTCGCTGGTGATCAGGATGCTGCGGCGAGTACTTCGTCCAGCATGGTGTCCGCCTTGGCCTGGTCGGTTCCCTCGGCCAGAGCCAATTCTCCGACGAGGATCTGACGGGCCTTGGCCAGCATGCGCTTCTCGCCTGCGGACAATCCACGGTCCTGCTCACGCCGCCAGAGGTCGCGAACTACCTCGGCAACCTTGTTGACGTCGCCCGAAGCAAGCTTCTCGAGGTTCGCCTTGTATCGACGGGACCAGTTGGTGGGCTCTTCGGTGTGCGGCGCACGAAGAACCTGGAACACCTTGTCCAGTCCTTCTTGTCCTACTACGTCGCGAACGCCGACATATTCGGCGTTGTCTGCAGGAACTCGAACGGTGAGATCGCCCTGAGCTACTTTGAGAACTAGGTACTCTTTCGGTTCACCCTTGATGGTGCGGGTTTCTATCGCTTCGATCAGCGCCGCTCCGTGATGGGGGTAAACGACGGTGTCTCCGACCTTGAAAATCATGTGTCCCGTGCCCCTTTCGATTTTCCCAGTTTACCACGCGCCCGGATCAACGGCGCAGGTCAGGGGCACGGAGCCGACGCGGCAGGGGTTGACATGGGCGCCTGGACGTGCAGTGCCGACCTCTCGAGTCGCCCCGCGGGCTCCGGTCTCGACCCCCGATTCGCATCCCTCCTCCGTGTGGCGCAGACGACACGGAGCAGCGCTTTCTCACCCCTCCGAGCATGCAATCGACACCCCGCCGACACGCCGAGAAGTCGGCAATCGGACAGCGTGTTCGCGCCCCAGCGATCCATCGCCGCGGGCTGACTACTACTCTGCCTAGTGGACCGACGAATCGGCTGAACGACGCAGCCGCCTCGCCCGCGCCATCGACACCGGCCACACCTGGAGGACGACGAAGTGACTGCGTTCATTGCTGCGACCGCGAACCCGAAGACCAGTACCAGCCTGGAGCCTGCGGTACGCCCCGGAAAGCGACTGGCAGCCGTTGTCGCCCTCGCAGCCGGCGGTGTACTCGCACTGTCCGCGTGCGGCGCAGGCCAGATCTCGCAGACGGCGACGCAGGTGTCCGCCGTCAACGGAAACTCCGCCGACATCGGTGACATCTCGCTGCGCAACGTCCACGTCGTCTACCCGCAGACCGAGGAGTACTCGATCGAGGCAGGCGGCAAGGTGGAGCTCGGATTCATCGCCGTCAACAACAGCCCCGCAAACGCAGACACTCTGACGCGCATCTCCACGACAGCGGCGTCGTCGATCACCGTCGGCGAAGAGCCGGGTGGAACCGAGATCGCACCGCTGACTGCACTCGGCGCCGGTACGCCCGTGGACAACGAGGCCACCAACCCCGACATTCCGCTCCAGTTCATCGTCGTCGAGCTCAACGGCATCGGCGAGGAAGTTCGTCCGGGCTTGACCGTTCCGATCACCTTCACCTTCGAAGACGCGGGCGACGTGGAGCTTCTCGTTCCCGTCGACGCCGGTCAGGTCCTCGAGCGCAACATCTCCGAGAAGTCCCCCGTCGAGGCGGAGCTGCACGGCGAAGCTGCGGAAGCCGAGCAGAGCGTCGTCGAGACCGAGGTCGAAGAAGGCGCGGACGGGAACAACTGATCTTCGACGCATTCGATGTCGGTGGTCACCTCTAGTCTTCTCCCGTGGCCAAACTGAAGTCCAACTACCGCTGTTCGGCCTGCCATCACACCGTCGCCAAATGGGTGGGGCGCTGCCCGGAGTGCGGTAGCTGGGGTTCGATGGACGAGGCCACGGTCCTCGCACCCGTCGCCACCCGAGCAGGCGCGTCCGGCCTCGGGGCCGGGAACACACGGTCGACGCTCGCGCCGATGATCCCGACGTCGCCCGCTGCCGCGATCACCCAGATCAGCAGCACGACGTCCCAGGCCAATTCCACCGGCATCAGCGAGTTCGACCGGGTTCTCGGTGGCGGCCTGGTCCCCGGATCCGTCGTACTTCTCGCGGGCGAGCCGGGCGTCGGAAAATCGACGCTGCTCCTCGAGGTCGTCCATCGGTGGGCACGGACGGGTGAGGACAGACGCGCTCTGTACGTCACGGGTGAGGAGTCCGCCGGGCAGGTACGTCTGCGTGCCGACCGCACCGGGGCTGTCCACGAGCGTGTGTTCCTCGCCGCCGAATCGGACCTTGCCACGGTGTTCGGGCACGTGGAGCAGGTCAAGCCCAGCCTGCTCATCGTCGACTCGGTGCAGACGATGCTCGCCGCCGACGTCGACGGAGTCATCGGCGGCGTCACCCAGGTACGCGCCATCACCAGTGCACTGACCTCGCTCGCCAAGACGACCGGAGTCGCGGTACTGCTCATCGGTCACGTCACGAAGGACGGCGCGGTGGCCGGACCGAGGTCCCTCGAACACCTCGTCGACGTCGTCCTCCACTTCGAAGGCGACAAACACTCCACCCTGCGGATGATCCGAGGCGTCAAGAACAGATTCGGCGCATCCGACGAGGTCGGCTGTTTCGAACTGCGCGAGACGGGCATCGTCGGCATCTCCGACCCATCCGGGCTGTTCCTGCACCACCGGACGGAATCCGTCGCAGGCACGGCGGTCACCGTCACCATGGACGGCAAGCGCCCCCTGCTCGCCGAACTGCAGGCACTCGTCGTCGAGACACACATGCCGTCACCGAGACGGGCCGTCAGCGGCCTCGACTCCGCCCGCGTCGCAATGATCCTCGCGGTCCTCGAGAAACACTGCGGCCTCAAGATCGCCAAGTGCGAGGTCTACGCCGCCACCGTCGGAGGTATGAAAACCACCGAACCCGCCGTGGACCTGGCCCTCGCCGCCGCCGTCGCATCCGGCGTCAACAACGTGCCACTCGATCCCGGCCTCGTCATCCTGGGCGAAGTCGGCCTCGCAGGCGAGATCCGCCGCGTGTCCGGCCTCGGCAGAAGACTCGCCGAAGCGGCACGCCTCGGCTTCACCCACGCCATCACCCCTCCACACGACGACCCGATGCCCGCCGGAATGAAAGTCAGAACAGTCACCAACCTCGCCGACGCCCTGACCTCCGTCCGTCCCCGCTCTCGCTAGTCAGCACGCAAATTCGGGTCATTCCGCGGGCTCCACTCCCGCATAATCGGGTCATTCCGCGGGCTCCACTCCCGCTCACGTAACCTCTTTCCTGCAGGACACGCACCACCCCTGCATCCGTGAACGCCGACATCGACGAGGGGATGAGCATGACCGACTCGACACGCGGCGAGCCGACGTCCCCTGTTCTCCGGGAGACCATTGCCCGCCTTGCCCCCGGCACTGCTCTCCGTGACGGGCTCGAGCGCATCCTGCGAGGCCGTACCGGCGGGTTGATCGTGCTCGGCTACGACGACGAAGTGGAAGCCATCTGCGACGGCGGATTCGAGCTGGACGTCGAGTTCGCCCCGACGAGACTGCGAGAACTGTCGAAGATGGACGGCGCCGTCGTGTTGTCGACCGACGGCAAGCGGATCGTGCGGTCCAACGTTCAGCTGGTGCCCGACCACAAGATCCCCACCGTGGAATCCGGTACGCGGCACCGCGCAGCGGAACGGACCGCGATGCAGACCGGCTACCCGGTCGTCTCCGTCAGCCAGTCGATGAGCATCGTCAGCGTCTACGTCGCCGGTATCCGGCATGTCGTCGAAGGTTCCGCGACGATTCAATCGCGCGCCAACCAGGCCGTCGCGACTCTCGAACGCTACAAAGCGCGTCTCGACGACAACACCCGGCAACTGTCGGTCGTCGAGATCGAGGATTTCGTGACCCTGCGGGACGCGTTGACCGTCGCGCAGCGGCTCGAGATGGTGCGACGCGTGTCGGTGGAGATCGAACAGAACGTTCTCGAACTCGGCACGGACGGAAGGCAATTGGCGCTGCAGCTGGAGGAGCTGCTCGGCGACAACGACATCGACCGTCAACTCGTCGTCCGGGACTACCTGGCAGGCACGGAACCTGCGGGCACGGCAGCGGTCGAGCGTGCGCTCGGCGCTCTGGACAAGCTGACCGACGTCGACCTTCTCGACCTGACGACGTTGGCGCGTGCGTTCGGCTATCCCGCGACGATCGAGGCCCTCGACACTCCGATGAGCCCGCGCGGCTACCGGGTACTGACGCGGGTACCGCGTCTGCAGTTCAGCCAGATCCACCGTCTGGTCGCATCCTTCGGCACTCTGCAGGGGCTTCTCGCGGCCACCGCCGCCGACCTGCAATCGGTCGAGGGCATCGGCGGCCTCTGGGCCCGGCACATCCGAGAAGGCCTGTCGCGCCTGGCCGAATCGTCCATCGCGGGGCCGTTCGACTGACGTCTAGGTGGTGATGTTGAACGGTTCCGGCGAGCTGCGCAGTTCACCGAGCTGGGCGATCACCTTGTAGGAACCGGCGCCGACGGGGACGCGTTCTTCACCGCAACCGGGAACCGAGTTGGTTCCCGACCACTTGACCGTGAACCCTGCCTGCTCACCCGGCTTGAAGGACCGCAGGTCCGACTGGGCGTCCGGGAAGCAGTCGGTGTTGGACCAGATTCGCTGATCGTCGAGGGTGAACACCAGAGCCTGCTGCAGACCGGCACCGACGTCACGTTGGCATTCCGTCGAGCTGATGTTGGTGATGACGACGGTGAATCCTGGCTCTTCGCCGACTCGGTACGTCGCCTTGTCCGGCGTCGCCTTGATCGCGAGACTCTGATCCGCGCACTGGTTGGAGGCCACCGGGAGATCCGCAGCGGGAGCAGCGGAGGTTCCCGAGGCTCCCGACGACGCGGGAGCGCCGCCGCCGGAGCCACCGGATCCTCCCGAACCGCCGGACCCACCCGAGCCGCCGTCCGATGCGGACGCCTGCTGCTGAGAACTCGTCGACGACGGGGCCGTGGTCGAGGGGCTTGCGCTCGACACGACGCCCGCCGGTTGGGTCTGCTGATCGTCCTCACCGCCACCGAGCGAGCTGATGAACCACACGATCAAACCGAGCACGACGACGGCAGCACCGATGGCGAGTGCGCGACGACGCCAATAGATTTCGGGAGGCAGCGGCCCGGTTGGTTGCAACACAGAACTACCGTAATTGGCGGTAGCTCAGCCATCCCGCAAGCACATACGGCGTGTCGCGTCGGACCTGGGTATTTACGTCAGGGCTTCTCGCCGATGTCGCCGATGACCTCTCGCAATCGCGCACTTCCCTCGGACAACTTGTAGGTCAATCCGACGATGGCGGCATCACCCGATTCGACTTTCTCCGCGATGATTCGGGAGCGCTGCATGAGCAGGTTGCCCGTTTCCTCGACGTGGCGGGCCATGAAATCGTCGACGTCGGTGTAGCCGTCGCGCCTGGCCGACAGGACCGACGGGGTGACGCGTTCGACGACGTCGCGGATGTAGCCGCCGGGGATGTCGCCGGAATCGAGTGCGTCCGTGGTGGCCCTGACGGCGCCGCACTTGTCGTGTCCGAGGACGACGATGAGGTGCGCACCGAGCACGGCTACGCCGTATTCGATCGAGCCGAGCACGGACGAGTCGACGGTGTGGCCGGCGGTGCGCACGACGAACATGTCCCCGAGGCCCTGATCGAAGATGATCTCGGCGGCGACGCGAGAGTCCGCGCAACCGAACAGAATTGCGCGGGGGCTCTGGCCGTCGGCGAGTCTGGTGCGGTCCTCGATACCCTGACTGGGATGCAGGGGGGCGCCGGCGACGAAACGCTGGTTACCCTCTTTGAGAGACTTCCATGCTGATGCTGGGTTGGAGGCAGGCATGTAAGTCATTGTGCATGGGTCGACGATTACCGGCGAGTCAGGTTCCCTCGCCGGTCCCGGACGGCCACCGGACCGTCGCGCGGACGAAAGGCTGTTGAGGACACGTGCCCATCGATACGGCAGCGTTGCTGAGCTGGTTCGATGCCGAGGAGCGGGATCTGCCGTGGCGTCGGCCCGGAGTGACTGCCTGGCAGATACTGATGAGCGAGATCATGCTCCAGCAGACACCGGTCTCTCGCGTGGCTCCGATCTGGGAGGAGTGGGTTCGGAAGTGGCCCGTTCCGTCGAAGATGGCGGCGTCGTCGCAGGCCGAGGTTCTGCGGGCCTGGGGCAAGCTCGGCTATCCGCGTCGGGCTCTGCGGTTACACGAATGCGCGTCGGTCCTGGCGTCCGAGCACGGTGACGTGGTGCCCGACGACGTCGACACTCTCCTGGGATTGCCCGGTATCGGCGCGTACACCGCGCGTGCGGTGGCCTGCTTCGCCTACGGTCGGCGAGTTCCGGTCGTCGACACCAATGTTCGTCGTGTCGTCGCCCGTGCTGTGCACGGCGAGGCGGAGCCGGGTAATCCGTCGACGACGCGTGATCTCGCGGACGTGGACGCCCTGCTCCCCCGCCCGAAGGCTCGCGCGGCGCGGTACTCGGCGGCTCTGATGGAACTCGGCGCGTTGATCTGCACGGCGAAGAACCCGGCCTGCCTGCTGTGTCCGCTGCCGAAGTGCTCGTGGATCGACGCGGGGAGACCGGCGTACACAGGTCCGGCCAAGAAGGTGCAGAAGTTCGCCGGCACCGATCGACAGGTGCGCGGAAAGCTGATGTCCGTGCTGCGGGAGAGTCCCGGCCCGGTGGAACGGGCGCAGTTGGACATCGTGTGGCTCACCGATCCCGGTCAGCGCGACAGGGCGCTGGATTCGCTGCTGCTCGACGGTCTGGTCGAGCAGACCGAGTCCGGTCTGTTCTGTCTGGCGGGCGAGGGCTGATCAGCGCAGGAAGTCCGCCAGAACCTTGTTGACGACGTCGGGTCGTTCGAGGTAGCCGAAATGCCCGGTGTCCGGGATCTCCTCGTAGCGTGCTCCCGGAATTGCCTGGGCGACTTCACGGCTGAGGTGCGCCGGGATCAATCGGTCGTCGGCGAATCCGATGACCAGCGACTTCGCGGTGATCTTGCGATACGCCGTCAGCCGCTCGGTGCCCGCGCGCATCTCCAGACCGATCTGTGCGCGTCGGCCCGCAGTCGGCTGCCCACCCGAGAATTCCAGCACGGCAAGCCAATCCGCGATCGCTTGCTCGTTCCGCAGCGTTGCGGGCGAGAAGTTGTTCATCGCGGTCATCGCCGCACGGTAGGACGCGGGGAGCGTGATCCCGGCGTCGTACAGATCGCGTTCGGCCTGCGACCACGCCTTCTGCATCGTCGACGACCGCCCGTACGTCGCCATCATCACGGCGTGGGAGACGAGGTCGGGTCGGGCGAGCGCGAGTTCCTGCGTGACGCGCGCCCCCATCGACGTACCGACGACGCGTGCTCGCATGCCACCGAGATGCTCGATCAGCGCGGCCGTGTCGGCGACGAGGTCGTCGAGCATCATGGACCGGCCGGCCTCGAACGACGGCGAAACACCCCGGTTGTCGAACGTGACGACCCGAAAACCGGCCGTCACCAGCGCGGGCACCTGATGCGCCTTCCACACTCGTCCCGGGCTGCCGGTTCCCATCACCAGGACCACGAGGGGGCCGGAGCCCGTGACCTCGTAGTCGATTTCGATTCCGTTGAGCTTCGCCGACGACATTCGCGTCATCGTAGTGCGGTCAGGAAGCTCGTCACCGCCTCCTGGTAGATCTGCGGGGACTCGTCGTGGATCAGATGGGCCGCGCCGGGCACGAACACGTACTCGGACTTCGGGTTCCGCGCGTGCATCTCCGCCATCTGCCCGTCGGGTGTGATCCCGAACTCACCTTCGAGAAGCAACGACGGCACGTCGACGGCTTCCCATTCCGCCCAGAAGTCCCGCCTTCCCCATTCCGACGAGATGGCCTCGAACGTCGAAACCTCACCGTGCAGGTACCACCCGTCCTCCCGTCGGGTGAACGAATCCAGGAAGTATCGGCCCGCCACCTCCCCGAAGTAGTCGAGGACGGCGGCCTCCGTCGGAAACGGCTGCGGCCAGTTCCTGATCATCGCGGCCCAGGCGTCGGCCGTCCTGCCACGGAAGTCCGGCGCGATGTCCTCGACGACGAGGGCCGTCACCAGTTCCGGACGGGCAGCGGCCAGGCACCATCCGTGCAGGGAGCCCATCGAGTGGCCGATCACCGCCGCCCCGCCCAGCGTCTCGGCATGCGCCGCCAGATCCTCGACGAAGGCTTCGGTGGTCAATGTCGAGGGCGGCGGACGCCGGTGGCCCGGAGCGTCGTACGTATGGACGTGGCCGAGGGTGCGCAGCCAGGGAAGGGCGCGCCGCCACGTCCCGGAGCTGCCCATGAGCCCGTGCAGCAGCAGGATCGGCGGGCCGTCTCCACCCTCGTCGTGCAGCATCGAGGACGATGGTAGCCGCGCAGGTAATCTGGCGTCATGGCTGTCGTCAAGATCAACGCAATCGAGGTTCCCGAGGGCGCTGGCCCCGAGCTGGAGAAGCGCTTCGCTGCACGAGCAGGTGCCGTCGAGGGTTCACCCGGCTTCCTCGGTTTCCAACTTCTCCGCCCCACCAAAGGCGAGGACCGCTACTTCGTCGTCACGCAGTGGGAGACCGAAGAGGCCTTCCAGCAGTGGGCGTCGGGACCTGCCAGGGCCGCTCATTCCGGTGAACGCGCGAAGCCGGTCGCCTCGGGGGCGTCACTGCTCGAATTCGAGGTCGTGCTGGATGTGACTCCGGGGCGCTGACCCGTGCCGCGGGTCCGAGTGTCCGTGCACCGCGTACCCCGTCGTTCGTGATTTCTTCGCGGTGTACATCGCCGAGTCGGCGCGCCGGAACAGGTCGTCGGCATCGGCGGTGTAGTTCTCGTCCACCGCGATGCCGATGCTGGCCGCGACGGTGATGTCGAAGCCGTCGATTCCGAACGACACTGCGAGTCCCTCGAGAATGCGCATCGCCACACCCACAGGATCGGGTCCAAGGTGCAGGACGACGAACTCGTCGCCGCCGAACCGCGACACGATGTCGCCCTGGTCGACGGCATCTGCCAGGAGAGTCGCCACGAACTGGAGCGCCCGGTCACCCACCGCGTGACCGAGGGTGTCGTTGATCATCTTGAAGTTGTCCAGATCGACCACCAGAACCGCTATCGGACAAGGGTTCCCGTGGACCCTCACGTCTGCGATGCGCTGACGCACCAGCACCCTGTTGGCCAGACCGGTCAACGGATCGTGCGCTATCCGACGACGCAGTTCCGTCTCCAGGTCCTGCCTGCGCATCGCCGCGGACACCACACCTGCGACCGTCTGCAGGTAGGCCAGCTCTCCGTCGCTGAATTCCCCTGACTCCGCGCTGTACACCGCGAGCACTCCCCACGGCTCATCCGATCCTTCGATGACCACGGCGGCGCCGCTGCGCACGCCTCGTGCCACCATGAAATCCGTCGGGAATCTCGTTTCGGTGTCCCGGTCCGCGCACGTGACCGGAGCGTCGGAGCGCAACGCGAGTCCAGCATGCGACAAGCGCGACAACGGAATTGCGGACGGCGGGGCGCTGGGACCGGAGTAGGACACGGCCAACAGTTCGGAGCGATCCGGAGCGCTCGGCTCGAAGACGACGGCACAGTCCATCCCGGCGAGCGCCGCAGCAGCGTCGGTCGCCTCGGCGAGAATACGAGACCGACCGGCAGTCAACGCAGTTCGACTCAGGTCGGCGACCGTCCGCTGCTCACGCGCGTGGGCAGCGGCGTCCGCGACGGCTTCGCGCAGGCGGCACTCGACGTCGAACCGTCCGCGAAGGTCGCGTGCGACGACGGCCACGACAGGCGTGCGAGCATGTCGTCCCGTGACGACGAACGCCGATACCCAGACAGGGATGTCGGCGCCCGAACGCACGTGCCGCAGGACACTGTCTCCGGTCCAGACGCCACCTGCACCGAGTGCCCGCAGGACTGGGTCGACATCTCCTGCGACACGCAGCGATTCCCTGAACTCGATGCCGGCCGCCCCGGCCCCGACGAGCCCCTGGGCGGCCGAATTGGCGTACGCCACATGACCGTCCGCGCCCCGCAGGTACATCGCGTCGGGCGAACGTTCGGCAATCGCGGCGAATTCTGCCACCCAGTCCGCGACCTGTGGCTCCTCGATGTTCAGTTTCGATTCGCTGCCGATCCGACGGCTTTCGCACCATGAGAAGCCGATGACGAGGGCAGTGACGGGTGCGATTCGGGGCTCGGTCGGCCGGCCCCGACGAGGCTCTCGATTCGATCGATCGAGGTCTCCAGTTCTTCCTCGGGGACCGGATGACCGATGTGGAACCCTTGTGCACCGTCACACCCGAGTGCGCGCAGGCGTTCGAGAGTCTTGGCGTCCTCGACGCCCTCCGCGACGACGGTCATGCCCAGGCTCCGGCCGAGATCGATGGTCGACCGCACGATCGACGCATTGGTCGGTTGACTGTTCATGGCCGTGACGAACGACTTGTCGATCTTCAGGGTCTGGACCGGCAAGGATCTCAGGTAGGCCAACGAGCTGTAGCCGGTGCCGTAATCGTCGATGGCGAGCGAGACGCCCAGATCCCGGAGCGCGACGAGCGAATCGACGGAACGACGGGGGTCGGTCATGGCCGTGGTCTCGGTGACCTCGAACTGCACCGCCGATGCAGGGACACGGTGGGATTGCAGGGCGGTGGCCACGTTCTCCACCAAGGTGGCGTCCAGCAGGTTGCGGACCGAGAGGTTGACGGACACGCGGAAGTCCGACCGATTTCGGCGGAGGGTGCTGCAGCATTCCAGCGCATCGTCGAGGACGTAGGCGGTGATCGAAGGGAGCAGACCCGAGCGTTCCGCGTCGGGGAGGAACGACCAGGGCGAAATGAGGCCCTCGCGTGGATGCTGCCACCGCAACAGTGCTTCGACTCCCGAGATCCGGCCCGTCTTCAGATCCATGCACGGCTGGAAGAACACCCGCAGTTGCCGTTCGCGGATGGCGGTTTCGAGTTCCCCGAGCAGTCGCATCTGATCGTGGCGGTCGGAGTCCATAGCCGGGCTGTACAGCGACGAGCGTTCGTGGCCGTGCTTGGCGAAGGTGAGCGCGACGTGGGCGTGCTGCAGGAGGGCCTCGGCGTCGACGACGGCAAGCTTCGAGGACTCCACGACGCCGACCGTCGCGTCCAGAGCCACATTGATGTCGCGGACGAACATGGTCTCGCTGACTGCGCTGCGAAAATGATCCGCAGCTACCGACGTGGAGACGACCAACCGGTCCGCGGCCAGGGACACCACGAACTGGTCACCGCCGAGACGCCCGACGACGGAATCGCTCGCCGCTGCCGCCGACAACCTCTGCCCGATCTCACGGAGCACGCGATCCCCGACCGGATAGCCGAAGGTCTCGTTGATCTGCGCGAAGCGGTCGACGTCGACGACGAACACGACGACACCACAGGCACCGGCGTCGGCGAGGGAGCGGTCGAGAAGTTCTTCGAGGTGGCGTCGGTTGGCCAGCCCCGTCACCGGGTCCGACACCGCGGCGATGGACAACGCTTCGGCCTGTCGGCGCAGCGCCGCCAGGAAACATGCCATCCGCGCCGCGACCAGTACGACGGCAAGAACCGACGACCCGAACACGACCCAGCCCCATTCGGAGACCGGCACGCCGCGTACGAGTTCGATGCCCATCACGACGGGAGACAGCAGAATGCCTGCACTGAGCCCAGCGAGCCGAGTGCGTTCGACGACCCGTCTCGGCTTCTCGTCGGGCACGGTCCAGAGTTTTTGTGGCGGATACAGGGTCGCCGCCGTCAGAAGGATGTAGCCGATGAGCCATCCCGCGCTGACCACGCTCGTGTCGCGGAATTCGAACCGCTCGACGGCGAGGAAATTGATCCACGCCGACACCGCGAACGTCACGAAACCCGCCGCCGTCATCGTGAACGGCAATGTTCGTGCACGCTTGGACAACAGGAGGATGACGAGCAACGAGACGACGAAGCCGTCTGCGGTGGTGTAGACCACCACAGGCCAGTACTCGGAGAACGCATCGAACCCGAGGGAGATGTCCGGGCGGCTGCCGACGACGAAGATCCACGCAGCCAGCCCGACGCCGGTGGCAACGATCGAGCCCTCCAGTGCGTCCTCCAACCGGAGAACGCGATGGCCGTTGTCGTCGTGGATCAGGAGCACACCGACGATGAACGCAGCGTGCCCGAGAAGGTAGGCGGCGTCGGCCGGCGAGACCATCGGCACGGTTGTGTCGCCCAGTAGATACACCGCGGTGATCAGATCGCCGAGGCCCCACGCCACGAGGCCCATCAGCAGGAAGAACCACGTGGGTCGGTTGGCGAGGCTCCGGTGCTTGCTGACGCAGGCGAACGTCACGACGCAGGCGGCGGTGATCAGCGCGTACACCGAGATCCTGGGCAATCCGCTCGGCAGCCACAAGTAGACGCCGGTACCCACCAGCCCTACCGACAGGAAGCTCGACCACCTCATGCCCCGAGTGAGTCCTTTCCGGGTCCCAACCACCGTCGTGTCCGTTTGTTCGAATCGCGTCAGGCGTACGAACTGCATTCGATGCCGTTTGCCGTTCGGATTGCTCGACTTGTCCAGGATCTCAGACACGACGGTTGGAAGGTTATCTAGCCTCCCTCACTTCTTCAGTGACAGGTCACAATTTCGGGCGATCAGCCCGTTTTCTTCGATGGTCGGCCGTCAGGACTCGAGCGCTGCGTCGAGGGTGATCTCCACACCGGTGAGAGCCTTGCTGACCGGGCATGTCTCCTTCGCGGCCTGCGCTGCCTTCGCGAAGCCCTCGGCGTCGAGGCCGTCGACCTCACCGCGAACGGTCAGCGCGATCCCCGTCAGCTTGAACCCTGGGTCGTCCGGTCCGAGAGAGACCTCGGCCTTGACCTCGAGACTCTGCGGCGTGCCACCTGCCTCCGCGATGAGGGCGGACAGCTGCATCGCGTAGCACGACGAGTGCGCCGCAGCGATCAGCTCTTCCGGACTGGTGGTGCCGTCGGCGTTCTCGGCAGCACGCTTGGGAAACGAGACGTCGAACGTTGCTGCGCCGGAACTGGTGAGTTCCACCTGACCCGAACCGGCTTCCAGAGTTCCGTTCCATGCAGTGCGCGATGTACGTGTGGGCATAGCGTCTGACTCCTCTCGACATGCGCCCGGCCGGACGACAGGGCCGCATACTCGAAGGCTAGCGATTCAATCCGGCAGACTCCTGCTGTCCTGGGAATGATAGTGCGCCAGAAGCCTTTTCTCCTCGTCATGACGAGGGAATGCGAAGAACACGAGGACTGCTCCGACGACCACCACCGCGATCGCGGCCGCATACGACCGTTGATCACCGTCGAGAAACGCCTGCCTCGCGGCGTCGATGATCTGATCGCCGTACTGCGGATACCGCTCGGCCATGTCGGCCGCGGACGAAAAGGACTTCGTCAGGATCGACTGAGTCTCGGTACCGACCTGGCTCGCCTGCGGCGAATTCGCGATCGCGGACGTCAACGACGCTGCATATCCCGCCGTCAGCAGGGCCCCGAGCGTCGACTGCATGATCGCGCCGCCCAGATCGCGCTGCAGATCCGCCGTTCCCGACGCCATTCCTGCCCGATCGACGGGCACCGACCCCGTCAACGAGCGCGACGCCGGGGTACCGGCGAACCCGACGCCGATTCCGAGCAGCACGTAGCTCAGGGCGACGAACAGGTAGGAGACGTTCTCCTTCCAGGTAGCCCACGCGACGACGAGACCGAGAACGATGAACAAGTAGCCGAGCAGCAGCGTGAACCTCGACCCCTTCGACTCGACCAACTTCGCCGACTGCGGTGCGACGAGAACCATGGCGGCAGCCGCGGGAAGCGTCGACGCCCCGGCTTGCAGAGTGGAGTACTCGAGCACGTTCTGCAGGAATTGCTGACCGACGAAGATGACGCCCATCAGCGAACCGAAGACGATGATGCCCGCGAGCGCCGCCGCCCAGAAGGTCTTGCGGCGAGCGATGGACAGGTCGTACAGCGGGAACTCGGCACGTGCCTGCCGCAGCACGAACACCGCACCCGCCGCCAGGGCAATCGCCCCGAGTCCGATCGCGAGTGTCCCTTTGCCGTCGACCGGTGCGAAGTTGATGCTCAGCACGAGCGCCGCGATGAACACCACGGACACCATGCCGCCGAGGTTGTCCACCGGGTCGGTGGTCTCGTTGACGTGGGACGGTACGAGCACGGCAGCCAGCAGCAACGCCAGTCCGGCCAGCGGAAGCGTCACGAGAAACACTGCACCCCAGTGAAACTTCTCGAGCAGCGCCCCCGACAGCAGCGGTCCCAGTGCGGACAGGGCACCGCCCAGCGCAGACCACAGTGCAATGGCCTTGGTCCGCGCCGGCCCCGACCACAGCGCCGTGATCAACGCCAGCGTCGTCGGATACGCCAGGCCCGCCGACACACCTCCCAGTAGTCGTGCGCCGAACAGCACCTCGAAGTTCGGCGCGAATCCGGCGATCACACATGCCGGCACCGACAACGCCATGCCCAGCACCAGAAGCATCTTGCGGCCGTACCGGTCACCGAGCGCGCCCAGATACAGCACCGACGCCGCCAACCCGAGCGAATAGGCAACGGCGATCAGGTTGAGCTGCGTCTGGCTCGCGTCGAAGTCCCGGCCGATCTCCGGCAGCGCCACGTTCGCTACGGCAAGGTTCAGATTCGCCACCGCAGCGACCAGGATCAGAACGAACAACACCAGTCCGGCGCGGGCCGGCTTCGAGTCGAGGGGCACGACCGTCAGTCAAGCGCATCGCCCGCACACTGCGCCTCACCTGTTGGGTGCGAAGTTCTGCCGCCCCCTCTCGCTCGCAAGAGTGGGCGCGTCGTTGGCCTGCGACCCCGGTCTGTCCGCACTACGGTGACGGCTGTGACTCGAATCCGGTGCACGGTGCTCATCGCCCTCGTCGTGGCCTCGTTGGGAGCGGCACCTGCTCAGGCCGATCCGCTCACCGACTTCTACTCCGCACCCGTACCCGACATCGACGCGCGAGCAGACGGCGATGTCGTGCGATCGATCCGCGTCGGACCACCTCTCGGCGACGGACTCGGGCTGGACATCGACCGAATTCTTTACCGCACCACGAACACTCAGGGCGACCCGACGGTAGTCTCCGGCTACACGATGACACCGACCGCACCCTGGCCGGGGCCAGGCCCGAGGCCCGTCATCGCCTACGCCCCGGGAACATCCGGGATGGCCGACCGATGCGCCGGTTCGGCAGTGCTGGGAACCGTCGGGTCTTCCCCCGCTGTCCTACCACTCCTCCTCGCCGGATACTCCGTCGCCGCCACCGACTACGTGGGCCTCGGAACCCCGGGCGGGCACACCTACCTCGAACGAGTCGACGCAGCTCACGCCCTGCTCGACGTCGCACGCGTCGGCGCCGGGGACTCGGACGCACCTGTCGTCCTGTTCGGCTACTCCGAAGGCGGCCACGCCGCGGGGGCCGCGGCAGAACTGGCGGCGTCGTACGCACCGGAACTCGACGTCCGCGGCTCGTACATCGGCGCGCCACCGGCCGATCCGACGCTCAACATCGACAACCTCGACAACACGCCGCTTGCTCCTGCACTGCTCTACGCTGTCGGCGGGCTGATCAACGCGCACCCTGACGACGCCGAACGACTTCGCTCACAATTCAATTCGAACGGTCAGGCCCTGCTCGACGAGTCACAGAACTGGTGCTCGACCGATATAGCCGCCAACCGGCTCCTGCGATCGACCGACCTCACCTCCGACGGCCGATCCCTCGCAGCACGGCTCGCCGAGGAGCCCGCGGCATCGCTGATGCGCGCGAACACCGTCGGATACGGAATGCCGAGCGCCCCGGTTCTTCTGTCGCAATCCGTCGCCGACGACACCGTGCCGATCCAGCAGAGCCGGACACTCCGAGATCGCTGGACAGCAGCCGGATTCACCGACCTCACCTACATCGAGTACCCGATCCCCCGCGTCCCGGTTCCCGGCGTCAACCACGCCCCCGGTGGATTGATCGCCTATGGCGACGTCATGCCCTGGATTGCGGGCCTCCTCGCGCGCTGATCCCGGCCCACCCCCGGCCCAGCCCGGCCCACCCCCGGCATCGATGCCGGGGGTGGGCCGGGCTGGGCCGGGGGTGGGCCGGGATCAGCGCGCGAGGAGGCCCGCAATCCAGGGCATGACGTCGCCATAGGCGATCAATCCACCGGGGGCGTGGTTGACGCCGGGAACCGGGACGCGGGGGATCGGGTACTCGATGTAGGTGAGGTCGGTGAATCCGGCTGCTGTCCAGCGATCTCGGAGTGTCCGGCTCTGCTGGATCGGCACGGTGTCGTCGGCGACGGATTGCGACAGAAGAACCGGGGCGCTCGGCATTCCGTATCCGACGGTGTTCGCGCGCATCAGCGATGCCGCGGGCTCCTCGGCGAGCCGTGCTGCGAGGGATCGGCCGTCGGAGGTGAGGTCGGTCGATCGCAGGAGCCGGTTGGCGGCTATATCGGTCGAGCACCAGTTCTGTGACTCGTCGAGCAGGGCCTGACCGTTCGAATTGAATTGTGAGCGAAGTCGTTCGGCGTCGTCAGGGTGCGCGTTGATCAGCCCGCCGACAGCGTAGAGCAGTGCAGGAGCAAGCGGCGTGTTGTCGAGGTTGTCGATGTTGAGCGTCGGATCGGCCGGTGGCGCGCCGATGTACGAGCCGCGGACGTCGAGTTCCGGTGCGTACGACGCCGCCAGTTCTGCCGCGGCCCCCGCGGCGTGGCCGCCTTCGGAGTAGCCGAACAGGACGACAGGTGCGTCCGAGTCCCCGGCGCCGACGCGTGCGACGTCGAGCAGGGCGTGAGCTGCGTCGACTCGTTCGAGGTAGGTGTGCCCGCCCGGGGTTCCGAGGCCCACGTAGTCGGTGGCGGCGACGGAGTATCCGGCGAGGAGGAGTGGTAGGACAGCGGGGGAAGACCCGACGGTTCCCAGCACTGCCGAACCGGCGCATCGGTCGGCCATCCCGGATGTTCCCGGGGCGTAGGCGATGACGGGCCTCGGGCCTGGCCCCGGCCAGGGTGCGGTCGGTGTCATCGTGTAGCCGGAGACTACCGTCGGGTCGCCCTGAGTGTTCGTGGTGCGGTAAAGAATTCGGTCGATGTCCAGCCCGAGTCCGTCGCCGAGAGGTGGTCCGACGCGGATCGATCGCACGACATCGCCGTCTGCTCGCGCGTCGATGTCGGGTACGGGTGCGGAGTAGAAGTCGGTGAGCGGATCGGCCTGAGCAGGTGCCGCTCCCAACGAGGCCACGACGAGGGCGATGAGCACCGTGCACCGGATTCGAGTCACAGCCGTCACCGTAGTGCGGACAGACCGGGGTCGCAGGCCAACGACGCGCCCACTCTTGCGAGCGAGAGGGGGCGGCAGAACTTCGCACCCAACAGGTGAGGCGCAGTGTGCGGGCGATGCGCTTGACTGACGGTCGTGCCCCTCGACTCGAAGCCGGCCCGCGCCGGACTGGTGTTGTTCGTTCTGATCCTGGTCGCTGCGGTGGCGAATCTGAACCTTGCCGTAGCGAACGTGGCGCTGCCGGAGATCGGCCGGGACTTCGACGCGAGCCAGACGCAGCTCAACCTGATCGCCGTTGCCTATTCGCTCGGGTTGGCGGCGTCGGTGCTGTATCTGGGCGCGCTCGGTGACCGGTACGGCCGCAAGATGCTTCTGGTGCTGGGCATGGCGTTGTCGGTGCCGGCATGTGTGATCGCCGGATTCGCGCCGAACTTCGAGGTGCTGTTCGGCGCACGACTACTGGGAGGTGTGTCGGCGGGCCTGGCGTATCCGACGACGCTGGCGTTGATCACGGCGCTGTGGTCGGGGCCGGCGCGGACCAAGGCCATTGCACTGTGGTCTGCGCTGGGCGGTGCCCTGTCCGCACTGGGACCGCTGCTGTCGGGGGCGCTGCTCGAGAAGTTTCACTGGGGTGCAGTGTTTCTCGTGACGCTTCCGCTGGCCGGACTGGCGTTGCTGCTGGCTGCCGTGCTCGTACCGTCCCACGTCAACGAGACCACCGACCCGGTGGACAACCTCGGCGGCATGGTGTCCGTGGTGTTCATCGCGGCGCTCGTGCTGAGCATCAACTTCGCACCGGTCGACGGCAAAGGGACACTCGCGATCGGACTCGGGGCGATTGCCCTGGCGGCGGGTGCGGTGTTCGTGCTGCGGCAGGCACGTGCCGAGTTCCCGCTGTACGACCTGTCCATCGCTCGCCGCAAGACCTTCTGGGCGGCGGCGCTCGCGGGCATCATCGTCTTCGGTTCGCTGATGGGCGTCATCTTCGTCGGTCAGCAATTCCTGCAGAACGTGCTCGAGTACTCCACTCTGCAAGCCGGGGCGTCGACGCTTCCCGCGGCTGCCGCCATGGTTCTCGTCGCACCGCAGTCGGCGAAGTTGGTCGAGTCGAAGGGGTCGAGGTTCACGCTGCTGCTCGGCTACTTGTTCATCGTTCTCGGTCTCGTCGTCGCGTGGGCTACCTGGAAGGAGAACGTCTCCTACCTGTTCGTCGCCCTGAGCTACGTGCTGCTCGGAATCGGCGTCGGGTTCGCCGGTACCCCGGCGTCGCGCTCGTTGACGGGGTCGGTGCCCGTCGATCGGGCAGGAATGGCGTCGGGAACGGCGGATCTGCAGCGCGATCTGGGCGGCGCGATCATGCAGTCGACGCTCGGGGCCCTGCTGACGGCGGGATATGCAGCGTCGTTGACGTCCGCGATCGCGAATTCGCCGCAGGCGAGCCAGGTCGGTACCGAGACTCAGTCGATCCTGACGAAGTCCTTTTCGTCCGCGGCCGACATGGCCGAGCGGTATCCGCAGTACGGCGATCAGATCATCGACGCCGCGAGGCAGGCGTTTCTCGACGGTGATCAACGGTCGTATGCGGCCGCGATCGCGGTGGTGGTCGTCGGAGCAGTCCTCGTGTTCTTCGCATTCCCTCGTCATGACGAGGAGAAAAGGCTTCTGGCGCACTATCATTCCCAGGACAGCAGGAGTCTGCCGGATTGAATCGCTAGCCTTCGAGTATGCGGCCCTGTCGTCCGGCCGGGCGCATGTCGAGAGGAGTCAGACGCTATGCCCACACGTACATCGCGCACTGCATGGAACGGAACTCTGGAAGCCGGTTCGGGTCAGGTGGAACTCACCAGTTCCGGCGCAGCAACGTTCGACGTCTCGTTTCCCAAGCGTGCTGCCGAGAACGCCGACGGCACCACCAGTCCGGAAGAGCTGATCGCTGCGGCGCACTCGTCGTGCTACGCGATGCAGCTGTCCGCCCTCATCGCGGAGGCAGGTGGCACGCCGCAGAGTCTCGAGGTCAAGGCCGAGGTCTCTCTCGGACCGGACGACCCAGGGTTCAAGCTGACGGGGATCGCGCTGACCGTTCGCGGTGAGGTCGACGGCCTCGACGCCGAGGGCTTCGCGAAGGCAGCGCAGGCCGCGAAGGAGACATGCCCGGTCAGCAAGGCTCTCACCGGTGTGGAGATCACCCTCGACGCAGCGCTCGAGTCCTGACGGCCGACCATCGAAGAAAACGGGCTGATCGCCCGAAATTGTGACCTGTCACTGAAGAAGTGAGGGAGGCTAGATAACCTTCCAACCGTCGTGTCTGAGATCCTGGACAAGTCGAGCAATCCGAACGGCAAACGGCATCGAATGCAGTTCGTACGCCTGACGCGATTCGAACAAACGGACACGACGGTGGTTGGGACCCGGAAAGGACTCACTCGGGGCATGAGGTGGTCGAGCTTCCTGTCGGTAGGGCTGGTGGGTACCGGCGTCTACTTGTGGCTGCCGAGCGGATTGCCCAGGATCTCGGTGTACGCGCTGATCACCGCCGCCTGCGTCGTGACGTTCGCCTGCGTCAGCAAGCACCGGAGCCTCGCCAACCGACCCACGTGGTTCTTCCTGCTGATGGGCCTCGTGGCGTGGGGCCTCGGCGATCTGATCACCGCGGTGTATCTACTGGGCGACACAACCGTGCCGATGGTCTCGCCGGCCGACGCCGCCTACCTTCTCGGGCACGCTGCGTTCATCGTCGGTGTGCTCCTGATCCACGACGACAACGGCCATCGCGTTCTCCGGTTGGAGGACGCACTGGAGGGCTCGATCGTTGCCACCGGCGTCGGGCTGGCTGCGTGGATCTTCGTCGTCGGCAGCCGCCCGGACATCTCCCTCGGGTTCGATGCGTTCTCCGAGTACTGGCCTGTGGTGGTCTACACCACCGCAGACGGCTTCGTCGTCTCGTTGCTCGTCATCCTCCTGTTGTCCAAGCGTGCACGAACATTGCCGTTCACGATGACGGCGGCGGGTTTCGTGACGTTCGCGGTGTCGGCGTGGATCAATTTCCTCGCCGTCGAGCGGTTCGAATTCCGCGACACGAGCGTGGTCAGCGCGGGATGGCTCATCGGCTACATCCTTCTGACGGCGGCGACCCTGTATCCGCCACAAAAACTCTGGACCGTGCCCGACGAGAAGCCGAGACGGGTCGTCGAACGCACTCGGCTCGCTGGGCTCAGTGCAGGCATTCTGCTGTCTCCCGTCGTGATGGGCATCGAACTCGTACGCGGCGTGCCGGTCTCCGAATGGGGCTGGGTCGTGTTCGGGTCGTCGGTTCTTGCCGTCGTACTGGTCGCGGCGCGGATGGCATGTTTCCTGGCGGCGCTGCGCCGACAGGCCGAAGCGTTGTCCATCGCCGCGGTGTCGGACCCGGTGACGGGGCTGGCCAACCGACGCCACCTCGAAGAACTTCTCGACCGCTCCCTCGCCGACGCCGGTGCCTGTGGTGTCGTCGTGTTCGTCGTCGACGTCGACCGCTTCGCGCAGATCAACGAGACCTTCGGCTATCCGGTCGGGGATCGCGTGCTCCGTGAGATCGGGCAGAGGTTGTCGGCGGCAGCGGCGAGCGATTCCGTCGTCGGGCGTCTCGGCGGTGACCAGTTCGTGGTGTCCCTGGCCGCGGACCGGTTGGTCGTCTCCACGTCGGTAGCTGCGGATCATTTTCGCAGCGCAGTCAGCGAGACCATGTTCGTCCGCGACATCAATGTGGCTCTGGACGCGACGGTCGGCGTCGTGGAGTCCTCGAAGCTTGCCGTCGTCGACGCCGAGGCCCTCCTGCAGCACGCCCACGTCGCGCTCACCTTCGCCAAGCACGGCCACGAACGCTCGTCGCTGTACAGCCCGGCTATGGACTCCGACCGCCACGATCAGATGCGACTGCTCGGGGAACTCGAAACCGCCATCCGCGAACGGCAACTGCGGGTGTTCTTCCAGCCGTGCATGGATCTGAAGACGGGCCGGATCTCGGGAGTCGAAGCACTGTTGCGGTGGCAGCATCCACGCGAGGGCCTCATTTCGCCCTGGTCGTTCCTCCCCGACGCGGAACGCTCGGGTCTGCTCCCTTCGATCACCGCCTACGTCCTCGACGATGCGCTGGAATGCTGCAGCACCCTCCGCCGAAATCGGTCGGACTTCCGCGTGTCCGTCAACCTCTCGGTCCGCAACCTGCTGGACGCCACCTTGGTGGAGAACGTGGCCACCGCCCTGCAATCCCACCGTGTCCCTGCATCGGCGGTGCAGTTCGAGGTCACCGAGACCACGGCCATGACCGACCCCCGTCGTTCCGTCGATTCGCTCGTCGCGCTCCGGGATCTGGGCGTCTCGCTCGCCATCGACGATTACGGCACCGGCTACAGCTCGTTGGCCTACCTGAGATCCTTGCCGGTCCAGACCCTGAAGATCGACAAGTCGTTCGTCACGGCCATGAACAGTCAACCGACCAATGCGTCGATCGTGCGGTCGACCATCGATCTCGGCCGGAGCCTGGGCATGACCGTCGTCGCGGAGGGCGTCGAGGACGCCAAGACTCTCGAACGCCTGCGCGCACTCGGGTGTGACGGTGCACAAGGGTTCCACATCGGTCATCCGGTCCCCGAGGAAGAACTGGAGACCTCGATCGATCGAATCGAGAGCCTCGTCGGGGCCGGCCGACCGAGCCCCGAATCGCACCCGTCACTGCCCTCGTCATCGGCTTCTCATGGTGCGAAAGCCGTCGGATCGGCAGCGAATCGAAACTGAACATCGAGGAGCCACAGGTCGCGGACTGGGTGGCAGAATTCGCCGCGATTGCCGAACGTTCGCCCGACGCGATGTACCTGCGGGGCGCGGACGGTCATGTGGCGTACGCCAATTCGGCCGCCCAGGGGCTCGTCGGGGCCGGGGCGGCCGGCATCGAGTTCAGGGAATCGCTGCGTGTCGCAGGAGATGTCGACCCAGTCCTGCGGGCACTCGGTGCAGGTGGCGTCTGGACCGGAGACAGTGTCCTGCGGCACGTGCGTTCGGGCGCCGACATCCCTGTCTGGGTATCGGCGTTCGTCGTCACGGGACGACATGCTCGCACGCCTGTCGTGGCCGTCGTCGCACGCGACCTTCGCGGACGGTTCGACGTCGAGTGCCGCCTGCGCGAAGCCGTCGCGGACGCCGCTGCCCACGCGCGTGAGCAGCGGACGGTCGCCGACCTGAGTCGAACTGCGTTGACTGCCGGTCGGTCTCGTATTCTCGCCGAGGCGACCGACGCTGCTGCGGCGCTCGCCGGGATGGACTGTGCCGTCGTCTTCGAGCCGAGCGCTCCGGATCGCTCCGAACTGTTGGCCGTGTCCTACTCCGGTCCCAGCGCCCCGCCGTCCGCAATTCCGTTGTCGCGCTTGTCGCATGCTGGACTCGCGTTGCGCTCCGACGCTCCGGTCACGTGCGCGGACCGGGACACCGAAACGAGATTCCCGACGGATTTCATGGTGGCACGAGGCGTGCGCAGCGGCGCCGCCGTGGTCATCGAAGGATCGGATGAGCCGTGGGGAGTGCTCGCGGTGTACAGCGCGGAGTCAGGGGAATTCAGCGACGGAGAGCTGGCCTACCTGCAGACGGTCGCAGGTGTGGTGTCCGCGGCGATGCGCAGGCAGGACCTGGAGACGGAACTGCGTCGTCGGATAGCGCACGATCCGTTGACCGGTCTGGCCAACAGGGTGCTGGTGCGTCAGCGCATCGCAGACGTGAGGGTCCACGGGAACCCTTGTCCGATAGCGGTTCTGGTGGTCGATCTGGACAACTTCAAGATGATCAACGACACCCTCGGTCACGCGGTGGGTGACCGGGCGCTCCAGTTCGTGGCGACTCTCCTGGCAGATGCCGTCGACCAGGGCGACATCGTGTCGCGGTTCGGCGGCGACGAGTTCGTCGTCCTGCACCTTGGACCCGATCCTGTGGGTGTGGCGATGCGCATTCTCGAGGGACTCGCAGTGTCGTTCGGAATCGACGGCTTCGACATCACCGTCGCGGCCAGCATCGGCATCGCGGTGGACGAGAACTACACCGCCGATGCCGACGACCTGTTCCGGCGCGCCGACTCGGCGATGTACACCGCGAAGAAATCACGAACGACGGGGTACGCGGTGCACGGACACTCGGACCCGCGGCACGGGTCAGCGCCCCGGAGTCACATCCAGCACGACCTCGAATTCGAGCAGTGACGCCCCCGAGGCGACCGGCTTCGCGCGTTCACCGGAATGAGCGGCCCTGGCAGGTCCCGACGCCCACTGCTGGAAGGCCTCTTCGGTCTCCCACTGCGTGACGACGAAGTAGCGGTCCTCGCCTTTGGTGGGGCGGAGAAGTTGGAAACCGAGGAAGCCGGGTGAACCCTCGACGGCACCTGCTCGTGCAGCGAAGCGCTTCTCCAGCTCGGGGCCAGCGCCCTCGGGAACCTCGATTGCGTTGATCTTGACGACAGCCATGACGCCAGATTACCTGCGCGGCTACCATCGTCCTCGATGCTGCACGACGAGGGTGGAGACGGCCCGCCGATCCTGCTGCTGCACGGGCTCATGGGCAGCTCCGGGACGTGGCGGCGCGCCCTTCCCTGGCTGCGCACCCTCGGCCACGTCCATACGTACGACGCTCCGGGCCACCGGCGTCCGCCGCCCTCGACATTGACCACCGAAGCCTTCGTCGAGGATCTGGCGGCGCATGCCGAGACGCTGGGCGGGGCGGCGGTGATCGGCCACTCGATGGGCTCCCTGCACGGATGGTGCCTGGCCGCTGCCCGTCCGGAACTGGTGACGGCCCTCGTCGTCGAGGACATCGCGCCGGACTTCCGTGGCAGGACGGCCGACGCCTGGGCCGCGATGATCAGGAACTGGCCGCAGCCGTTTCCGACGGAGGCCGCCGTCCTCGACTACTTCGGGGAGGTGGCGGGCCGATACTTCCTGGATTCGTTCACCCGACGGGAGGACGGGTGGTACCTGCACGGTGAGGTTTCGACGTTCGAGGCCATCTCGTCGGAATGGGGAAGGCGGGACTTCTGGGCGGAATGGGAAGCCGTCGACGTGCCGTCGTTGCTTCTCGAAGGTGAGTTCGGGATCACACCCGACGGGCAGATGGCGGAGATGCACGCGCGGAACCCGAAGTCCGAGTACGTGTTCGTGCCCGGCGCGGCCCATCTGATCCACGACGAGTCCCCGCAGATCTACCAGGAGGCGGTGACGAGCTTCCTGACCGCACTACGATGACGCGAATGTCGTCGGCGAAGCTCAACGGAATCGAAATCGACTACGAGGTCACGGGCTCCGGCCCCCTCGTGGTCCTGGTGATGGGAACCGGCAGCCCGGGACGAGTGTGGAAGGCGCATCAGGTGCCCGCGCTGGTGACGGCCGGTTTTCGGGTCGTCACGTTCGACAACCGGGGTGTTTCGCCGTCGTTCGAGGCCGGCCGGTCCATGATGCTCGACGACCTCGTCGCCGACACGGCCGCGCTGATCGAGCATCTCGGTGGCATGCGAGCACGCGTCGTCGGTACGTCGATGGGGGCGCGCGTCACGCAGGAACTCGCGCTCGCCCGACCCGACCTCGTCTCCCACGCCGTGATGATGGCGACGTACGGGCGGTCGTCGACGATGCAGAAGGCGTGGTCGCAGGCCGAACGCGATCTGTACGACGCCGGGATCACGCTCCCCGCGTCCTACCGTGCGGCGATGACCGCGATGAACAACTTCTCGCCCGCAACGCTGCGGAACGAGCAAGCGATCGCGGATTGGCTTGCCGTGCTGGAATTCTCGGGTGGGCAGCCGACTGCGGGCCGACGCGCACAGATCGGTCTGGAGATGCGCGCGGGCACCGAGCGGCTGACGGCGTATCGCAAGATCACCGCGAAGTCGCTGGTCATCGGATTCGCCGACGACCGATTGATCCCGGCGCACCTCAGCCGTGAAGTCGCCCAGGCAATTCCGGGAGCACGCTACGAGGAGATCCCGGACACCGGGCATTTCGGCTACCTCGAACGACCCGACGTCGTCAACAAGGTTCTGGCGGACTTCCTGCGCTGATCAGCCCTCGCCCGCCAGACAGAACAGACCGGACTCGGTCTGCTCGACCAGACCGTCGAGCAGCAGCGAATCCAGCGCCCTGTCGCGCTGACCGGGATCGGTGAGCCACACGATGTCCAACTGCGCCCGTTCCACCGGGCCGGGACTCTCCCGCAGCACGGACATCAGCTTTCCGCGCACCTGTCGATCGGTGCCGGCGAACTTCTGCACCTTCTTGGCCGGACCTGTGTACGCCGGTCTCCCCGCGTCGATCCACGAGCACTTCGGCAGCGGACACAGCAGGCAGGCCGGGTTCTTCGCCGTGCAGATCAACGCGCCGAGTTCCATCAGAGCCGCCGAGTACCGCGCCGCGCGAGCCTTCGGGCGGGGGAGCAGGGCGTCCACGTCCGCGAGATCACGCGTCGTCGACGGATTACCCGGCTCCGCCTCGCCGTGCACAGCACGGGCGACGACACGACGAACATTGGTGTCGACGACCGGAACTCGCCGACCGTAGGCGAAGCAGGCCACCGCACGCGCGGTGTACGCGCCGATACCGGGCAATCCCAGGAGAGTGTCGACGTCGTCGGGCACCACGTCACCGTGCTCGGACGCCAGGACCGACGCGCATTCGTGTAACCGCAGAGCCCGACGCGGATAGCCGAGCTTGCCCCAGGCCCGCAGAACCTCGGCCTGCGACGACGCCGCCATCTTCGACGGAACGGGCCACTTCCGAACCCACTCCTCCCAGATCGGAGCCACGCGAGAGACCGGTGTCTGCTGGAGCATGATCTCGCTCATCAGTATCTGCCAGGCAGTCACTCCGGGCCGACGCCACGGCAGATCCCGCTCCTCGGCATCGAACCAGCTCAGCAACGCTGCCGTATCGATGGGCACGTGTCCTCAACAGCCTTTCGTCCGCGCGACGGTCCGGTGGCCGTCCGGGACCGGCGAGGGAACCTGACTCGCCGGTAATCGTCGACCCATGCACAATGACTTACATGCCTGCCTCCAACCCAGCATCAGCATGGAAGTCTCTCAAAGAGGGTAACCAGCGTTTCGTCGCCGGCGCCCCCCTGCATCCCAGTCAGGGTATCGAGGACCGCACCAGACTCGCCGACGGCCAGAGCCCCCGCGCAATTCTGTTCGGTTGCGCGGACTCTCGCGTCGCCGCCGAGATCATCTTCGATCAGGGCCTCGGGGACATGTTCGTCGTGCGCACCGCCGGCCACACCGTCGACTCGTCCGTGCTCGGCTCGATCGAATACGGCGTAGCCGTGCTCGGTGCGCACCTCATCGTCGTCCTCGGACACGACAAGTGCGGCGCCGTCAGGGCCACCACGGACGCACTCGATTCCGGCGACATCCCCGGCGGCTACATCCGCGACGTCGTCGAACGCGTCACCCCGTCGGTCCTGTCGGCCAGGCGCGACGGCTACACCGACGTCGACGATTTCATGGCCCGCCACGTCGAGGAAACGGGCAACCTGCTCATGCAGCGCTCCCGAATCATCGCGGAGAAAGTCGAATCGGGTGATGCCGCCATCGTCGGATTGACCTACAAGTTGTCCGAGGGAAGTGCGCGATTGCGAGAGGTCATCGGCGACATCGGCGAGAAGCCCTGACGTAAATACCCAGGTCCGACGCGACACGCCGTATGTGCTTGCGGGATGGCTGAGCTACCGCCAATTACGGTAGTTCTGTGTTGCAACCAACCGGGCCGCTGCCTCCCGAAATCTATTGGCGTCGTCGCGCACTCGCCATCGGTGCTGCCGTCGTCGTGCTCGGTTTGATCGTGTGGTTCATCAGCTCGCTCGGTGGCGGTGAGGACGATCAGCAGACCCAACCGGCGGGCGTCGTGTCGAGCGCAAGCCCCTCGACCACGGCCCCGTCGTCGACGAGTTCTCAGCAGCAGGCGTCCGCATCGGACGGCGGCTCGGGTGGGTCCGGCGGTTCGGGAGGATCCGGTGGCTCCGGCGGCGGCGCTCCCGCGTCGTCGGGAGCCTCGGGAACCTCCGCTGCTCCCGCTGCGGATCTCCCGGTGGCCTCCAACCAGTGCGCGGATCAGAGTCTCGCGATCAAGGCGACGCCGGACAAGGCGACGTACCGAGTCGGCGAAGAGCCAGGATTCACCGTCGTCATCACCAACATCAGCTCGACGGAATGCCAACGTGACGTCGGTGCCGGTCTGCAGCAGGCTCTGGTGTTCACCCTCGACGATCAGCGAATCTGGTCCAACACCGACTGCTTCCCGGACGCCCAGTCGGACCTGCGGTCCTTCAAGCCGGGTGAGCAGGCAGGGTTCACGGTCAAGTGGTCGGGAACCAACTCGGTTCCCGGTTGCGGTGAAGAACGCGTCCCCGTCGGCGCCGGTTCCTACAAGGTGATCGCCCAGCTCGGTGAACTGCGCAGCTCGCCGGAACCGTTCAACATCACCACCTAGACGTCAGTCGAACGGCCCCGCGATGGACGATTCGGCCAGGCGCGACAGGCCTTCTCGGATGTGCCGGGCCCAGAGGCCGCCGATGCCCTCGACCGATTGCAGGTCGGCGGCGGTGGCCGCGAGAAGCCCCTGCAGAGTGCCGAAGGATGCGACCAGACGGTGGATCTGGCTGAACTGCAGACGCGGTACCCGCGTCAGTACCCGGTAGCCGCGCGGGCTCATCGGAGTGTCGAGGGCCTCGATCGTCGCGGGATAGCCGAACGCACGCGCCAACGTCGTCAGGTCGAGAAGGTCGACGTCGGTCAGCTTGTCCAGAGCGCCGAGCGCACGCTCGACCGCTGCCGTGCCCGCAGGTTCCGTGCCTGCCAGGTAGTCCCGGACGACGAGTTGACGGTCGATGTCGTTGTCGCCGAGCAGCTCCTCCAGCTGCAGCGCCAATTGCCTTCCGTCCGTGCCGAGTTCGAGAACGTTCTGTTCGATCTCCACCGACACGCGTCGCACCATCTCGAGCCGCTGCGCGACGGTCAACGCGTCCCGCAGGGTCACGAAATCCTCGATCTCGACGACCGACAGTTGCCGGGTGTTGTCGTCGAGACGCGCTTTGTAGCGTTCGAGAGTCGCGACGGCCTGGTTGGCGCGCGATTGAATCGTCGCGGAACCTTCGACGACATGCCGGATACCGGCGACGTAGACGCTGACGATGCTCATCGACTGGCTGACGGAGACGACCGGGTAGCCGGTCTGCATCGCGGTCCGTTCCGCTGCGCGGTGCCGCGTACCGGATTCCACGGTGGGGATCTTGTGGTCGGGCACCAGCTGAACGTTGGACCGCACGATCCGCTTGCCGTCGGTCGACAACACGACGGCGCCGTCCATCTTCGACAGTTCTCGCAGTCTCGTCGGGGCGAACTCGACGTCCAGCTCGAATCCGCCGTCGCAGATGGCTTCCACTTCGTCGTCGTAGCCGAGCACGATCAACCCGCCGGTACGGCCTCGCAGGATGCGCTCGAGCCCGTCACGGAGAGCAGTGCCGGGGGCAAGGCGGGCAATGGTCTCCCGGAGAACAGGGGACGTCGGCTCGCCGCGTGTCGAGTCGGTCATGCTCATCCCCTCGTCGATGTCGGCGTTCACGGATGCAGGGGTGGTGCGTGTCCTGCAGGAAAGAGGTTACGTGAGCGGGAGTGGAGCCCGCGGAATGACCCGATTATGCGGGAGTGGAGCCCGCGGAATGACCCGAATTTGCGTGCTGACTAGCGAGAGCGGGGACGGACGGAGGTCAGGGCGTCGGCGAGGTTGGTGACTGTTCTGACTTTCATTCCGGCGGGCATCGGGTCGTCGTGTGGAGGGGTGATGGCGTGGGTGAAGCCGAGGCGTGCCGCTTCGGCGAGTCTTCTGCCGAGGCCGGACACGCGGCGGATCTCGCCTGCGAGGCCGACTTCGCCCAGGATGACGAGGCCGGGATCGAGTGGCACGTTGTTGACGCCGGATGCGACGGCGGCGGCGAGGGCCAGGTCCACGGCGGGTTCGGTGGTTTTCATACCTCCGACGGTGGCGGCGTAGACCTCGCACTTGGCGATCTTGAGGCCGCAGTGTTTCTCGAGGACCGCGAGGATCATTGCGACGCGGGCGGAGTCGAGGCCGCTGACGGCCCGTCTCGGTGACGGCATGTGTGTCTCGACGACGAGTGCCTGCAGTTCGGCGAGCAGGGGGCGCTTGCCGTCCATGGTGACGGTGACCGCCGTGCCTGCGACGGATTCCGTCCGGTGGTGCAGGAACAGCCCGGATGGGTCGGAGATGCCGACGATGCCCGTCTCGCGCAGTTCGAAACAGCCGACCTCGTCGGATGCGCCGAATCTGTTCTTGACGCCTCGGATCATCCGCAGGGTGGAGTGTTTGTCGCCTTCGAAGTGGAGGACGACGTCGACGAGGTGTTCGAGGGACCTCGGTCCGGCCACCGCGCCGTCCTTCGTGACGTGACCGATGAGCAGTACCGCGACTCCGGTCGTCTTGGCGAGCGAGGTCAGTGCACTGGTGATGGCGCGTACCTGGGTGACGCCGCCGATGACTCCGTCGACGTCGGCGGCGAGCATCGTCTGCACCGAGTCGACGATGAGCAGGCTGGGCTTGACCTGCTCCACGTGCCCGAACACCGTGGCAAGGTCCGATTCGGCGGCGAGGAACACACGCTCGTGGACAGCCCCGGTGCGGTCGGCACGCAGACGTACCTGCCCGGCGGACTCCTCACCCGTGACGTACAGAGCGCGTCTGTCCTCACCCGTCCGTGCCCACCGATGGACGACCTCGAGGAGCAGCGTCGATTTTCCGACGCCCGGCTCGCCCGCGAGAAGTACGACGGATCCGGGGACCAGGCCGCCACCGAGAACCCGGTCGAACTCGCTGATGCCGGTGGAATTGGCCTGGGACGTCGTGCTGCTGATCTGGGTGATCGCGGCAGCGGGCGACGTCGGGATCATCGGCGCGAGCGTCGACCGTGTGTTCCCGGCCCCGAGGCCGGACGCGCCTGCTCGGGTGGCGACGGGTGCGAGGACCGTGGCCTCGTCCATCGAACCCCAGCTACCGCACTCCGGGCAGCGCCCCACCCATTTGGCGACGGTGTGATGGCAGGCCGAACAGCGGTAGTTGGACTTCAGTTTGGCCACGGGAGAAGACTAGAGGTGACCACCGACATCGAATGCGTCGAAGATCAGTTGTTCCCGTCCGCGCCTTCTTCGACCTCGGTCTCGACGACGCTCTGCTCGGCTTCCGCAGCTTCGCCGTGCAGCTCCGCCTCGACGGGGGACTTCTCGGAGATGTTGCGCTCGAGGACCTGACCGGCGTCGACGGGAACGAGAAGCTCCACGTCGCCCGCGTCTTCGAAGGTGAAGGTGATCGGAACGGTCAAGCCCGGACGAACTTCCTCGCCGATGCCGTTGAGCTCGACGACGATGAACTGGAGCGGAATGTCGGGGTTGGTGGCCTCGTTGTCCACGGGCGTACCGGCGCCGAGTGCAGTCAGCGGTGCGATCTCGGTTCCACCCGGCTCTTCGCCGACGGTGATCGACGACGCCGCTGTCGTGGAGATGCGCGTCAGAGTGTCTGCGTTTGCGGGGCTGTTGTTGACGGCGATGAATCCGAGCTCCACCTTGCCGCCTGCCTCGATCGAGTACTCCTCGGTCTGCGGGTAGACGACGTGGACGTTGCGCAGCGAGATGTCACCGATGTCGGCGGAGTTTCCGTTGACGGCGGACACCTGCGTCGCCGTCTGCGAGATCTGGCCTGCGCCGCACGCGGACAGTGCGAGTACACCGCCGGCTGCGAGGGCGACAACGGCTGCCAGTCGCTTTCCGGGGCGTACCGCAGGCTCCAGGCTGGTACTGGTCTTCGGGTTCGCGGTCGCAGCAATGAACGCAGTCACTTCGTCGTCCTCCAGGTGTGGCCGGTGTCGATGGCGCGGGCGAGGCGGCTGCGTCGTTCAGCCGATTCGTCGGTCCACTAGGCAGAGTAGTAGTCAGCCCGCGGCGATGGATCGCTGGGGCGCGAACACGCTGTCCGATTGCCGACTTCTCGGCGTGTCGGCGGGGTGTCGATTGCATGCTCGGAGGGGTGAGAAAGCGCTGCTCCGTGTCGTCTGCGCCACACGGAGGAGGGATGCGAATCGGGGGTCGAGACCGGAGCCCGCGGGGCGACTCGAGAGGTCGGCACTGCACGTCCAGGCGCCCATGTCAACCCCTGCCGCGTCGGCTCCGTGCCCCTGACCTGCGCCGTTGATCCGGGCGCGTGGTAAACTGGGAAAATCGAAAGGGGCACGGGACACATGATTTTCAAGGTCGGAGACACCGTCGTTTACCCCCATCACGGAGCGGCGCTGATCGAAGCGATAGAAACCCGCACCATCAAGGGTGAACCGAAAGAGTACCTAGTTCTCAAAGTAGCTCAGGGCGATCTCACCGTTCGAGTTCCTGCAGACAACGCCGAATATGTCGGCGTTCGCGACGTAGTAGGACAAGAAGGACTGGACAAGGTGTTCCAGGTTCTTCGTGCGCCGCACACCGAAGAGCCCACCAACTGGTCCCGTCGATACAAGGCGAACCTCGAGAAGCTTGCTTCGGGCGACGTCAACAAGGTTGCCGAGGTAGTTCGCGACCTCTGGCGGCGTGAGCAGGACCGTGGATTGTCCGCAGGCGAGAAGCGCATGCTGGCCAAGGCCCGTCAGATCCTCGTCGGAGAATTGGCTCTGGCCGAGGGAACCGACCAGGCCAAGGCGGACACCATGCTGGACGAAGTACTCGCCGCAGCATCCTGATCACCAGCGACACCACGGTGACAGGATCCACCTCGGGTTCCGTCGTCGCACTCGTTCCGGCGGCGGGGCAGGGCCTGCGTCTTCAGCAGGGTCTGCCCAAAGCCTTCGTGACAGTCGGTGGCACCACACTTCTTCGACGCTCGGTCGACGGCCTGATCGCATCGGGATCCGTCGACCGAATCGTCGTGATGGTGCCGGAGGAACTCGTCGAGCACACACGTGACCTGTTCGCCGACGTCACCGTCGTTGCCGGTGCAGCAGAACGAACCGACACCGTCGCCGTCGGACTGAAAGCAGCCGAGGGCGCGGACATCGTTCTCGTCCACGACGCGGCCCGCGCACTGACCCCTGCGTCGCTGATCGCGCGCGTCGTGGCGGAAGTCCGAGCCGGCCGGGGCGCCGTCGTACCCGCACTGCCGGTAGCCGACACCATCAAGACCGTCGACCTCATGGGCGCGGTTCTGGGCACCCCCGAACGCAGCGGGTTGCGCGCGATACAGACGCCGCAGGGATTCCGCGCCGACCTTCTGCACCGCGCCTACGCGGAAGTTTCGAGCATCGCCACCGACGACGCAGGCCTGGTGGAACGTCTGGGCGAAACCGTCCACACCATCGTCGGCGACGCACTTGCCTTCAAGATCACCACTCCGCACGACCTTCTTCTTGCGGAAGCCATCGTCGGGCGGGAGAACTCATGAGAGTCGGGATCGGTACCGACGTCCACCCCATCGCGAAAGGCCGACCGTGCTGGCTGGCGGGCCTCGAATTCGCCGATGCCGACGGTCTGGACGGGCACTCCGACGGTGACGTCGCATCGCACGCGCTGTGCGATGCACTGCTGTCCGCGGCTGGACTCGGTGACCTGGGTTCGGTGTTCGGCACCGGCCGCCCGGAATGGGACGGCGTCAGCGGGGCTGCGATGCTGACCGAGGTCCGACGATTGCTGACGGAGAACGGGTTCTCCATCGGTAACGCTGCCGTACAGATCATCGGCAACAGGCCCAAGATCGGCCCGCGGCGCGCGGAGGCACAGGAAGTGTTGTCCGCGGTGCTGGGGGCGCCCGTGTCGGTATCGGCGACCACCACCGACGGTTTGGGATTGACCGGCCGCGGCGAGGGAATCGCCGCCGTCGCGACCGCACTTGTCGTGAGCGAGTAAATGCACCGGTAGGATTGCTGGTCGTGACCCTTCACCTATACGACACCGAGACGAGGGCCCTGCGGGAATTCTCCCCCTTGGTCCCTGGCCATGCTTCGGTGTACCTGTGTGGGGCAACGGTTCAGGGTGAACCGCACATCGGCCACGTTCGTAGCGGCGTCGCGTTCGACGTCCTGCGTCGCTGGCTGTCGGCGCACGACTACGACGTCGCTTTCATTCGCAACGTCACCGACATCGACGACAAGATTCTGAACAAGGCACGCGACGCGGGGCGCCCGTGGTGGGAGTGGGCCGCGACGTTCGAGCGGTCCTTCACGTGGGCGTACGACAAACTGGGTGTGCTTCCGCCGTCGGCGGAACCGCGCGCGACCGGGCACATCACGCAGATGGTGGAACTGATCGAGCGACTGATCGCATCCGGTCACGCTTACGCTGCCGACGGTGACGTCTACTTCGACGTCGTCAGCTTCCCCGACTACGGCGCGCTGTCCGGCCACAAGCTCGACGACGTCCACCAGGGCGAAAGCGTCGGCGCAGGCAAGCGGGATCCTCGCGATTTCACGCTGTGGAAGGCCGCCAAACCCGGTGAGCCGTCGTGGCCGACGCCGTGGGGCCGCGGTCGCCCCGGTTGGCACCTCGAATGCTCCGCGATGTGCGAGGCGTACCTCGGATCCGATTTCGACATCCATTGCGGCGGTCTGGATCTGGTGTTCCCACACCACGAGAACGAGCGTGCCCAGAGCAAAGCCGCCGGTGACGGCTTCAGTCGGTACTGGCTGCACAACGGGTGGGTGACGATGGGCGGCGAGAAGATGTCCAAATCGCTCGGCAACGTGCTGTCGGTACCCAACGTGCTCAAAAGTGTTCGGCCGCAAGAGCTTCGGTACTACCTCGGCAGCGCGCACTACCGCTCGATGCTCGAGTACTCGGACAACGCCTTGCAGACAGCGGCGGTCACGTACCGAGGCATCGAAGGATTCGTCAAACGGACCGTCGAACGCGCGGGCGATGTTCCACTCGGGACGTGGACCGAGGACTTCGCCGCGGCACTGAACGACGACCTCGGCGTACCCAAGGCTTTGGCCGCCGTCCATGCGACGGTCAAGGCAGGCAACAGCGCCCTCGAAAGCGGCGACCTCCTGGGCGCCGTCGAGCAGGCCTCGAAAGTGCGGGCCATGCTGTCGATTCTCGGCGTGGACCCGCTCGACGCACACTGGTCGTCGGAGGCAAGCGACAACGACGCTGTCGTCGGTGCGCTCGGTGTGCTCGTCGACGCAGAGTTGCAGCGTCGCGCGCAGGCGAAGATCGACAAGGACTGGCCGACGGCGGACGCGATACGCGACCGCCTTGCCAAGGCCGGCATAGATGTGACAGATACCCCGAGCGGGCCGGAATGGACCGTCGGGGACACGAGCAGTAACGACGAAGCAGGGCAGTGATGGCAGGCAATTCCAGTAGGCGCGGCGCAGTACGCAAGTCAGGCACCAAGAAGGGGCAGGTCGCCGGATCCGGTGGCAACCGTCGCCGGGGCCTCGAAGGGCGTGGCGCGACCCCTCCGGCCGAGGCCAGGACCAAACATCCGGCGTCGCGCAGGGCGAAGCTGGCGGACAAAGCCGCCCAGAACAGCGGCGGCAGGAACGGCGGCACTCGCCAGGGTGGTGGACGCGTCGCCAGTCGCAAGAACGACGACGGTCCCGAGGTCGTTCTCGGTCGCAACCCCGTCGTCGAATGCCTCCGCGCCGGCGTCCCCGCCACAGCACTGTGGGTGGCCGTCGGAACGGACAGCGACGAACGACTGAAGGAAAGCGTTCAGCGTGCAGCCGACGCCGGCATCTCCATCCTCGAGGTGCCGCGGTCGGACCTGGACAAGCTGAGCGCCAACGGTCTGCATCAGGGTCTGGCCCTGCAGGTGCCGCCGTACCGCTACGCACACCCCGACGACCTCATCGGCAACGCTCGCGCTCAGCAGGAGCCCGCACTGCTGGTTGCCCTCGACAACATCACCGACCCGCGAAACCTCGGTGCTGTCGTCCGGTCCGTTGCCGCGTTCGGAGGCCACGGCGTCGTCATTCCGCAGCGCCGAAGTGCAAGCGTGTCCGCCGTCGCGTGGCGCACCAGCGCCGGTGCCGCCGCTCGCCTACCCGTCGCCCGCGCAACCAACCTGACGCGAACGCTCAAGGACTGGCAGACCAAGGGCGTCACCATTGTCGGCCTCGACGCCGAGGGTGACACCACGCTCGACAACTTCGACGCCAGTGGCCCCGTCGCCATCGTCGTCGGCTCCGAGGGCAAGGGCCTGTCCCGTCTCGTCCGCGAGACGTGCGATTCCATCCTGTCCATTCCGATGGCCGGACCGGTGGAGTCCTTGAACGCCTCCGTCGCGGCCGGAGTCGTGCTGGCCGACATCGCACGGCAGCGCAGGCTCTGACCACACGGCTCCGAATCAGCTGGTAGGTTAGGCACACCTTAGAGAGGGTGTGTCGAATGATGTCGAAGAAGTCACGGCTGTACGCCGGTGTCGCGACGGCCGGACTGTTGCTCGGATCGGTCGCATGTTCGTCGGAGTCCGCTCCCGATACGGCGAGCGACACCAGATCCGTCGTCCACAAGCTGGGTACCACCGAGGTACCCGTGGACCCGGAGCGCATCGTCACGGTCGGGTACTCCGATCAGGACACCCTGCTCGCGTTCGGTGAGGTCCCGGTCGGCGTCACCGACTGGTACGGCGACTATCCGGACGCGACGTGGCCGTGGGCGCAGGATGCCCTCGGCGACGCCCACCCCGAGGTGTTGAACCGGGGCCAGTTCACCGGTGCGGCCAACATCGATTTCGAGGGCATAGCGAAGCTCGAACCGGACCTGATCATGGCGCAGTACATCGACGTGAGCACCGACGCGTACGCCAGGCTTTCGGAGATCGCACCTACGGTGACGGGTTCGCCCGACTATCCGGATTTCGGTATGCCGTGGCAGGAAAGCGTGCGTCTCGTCGGCGACACGCTGGGCGAGGCCGACAGAGCTGCAGAGCTCGTCCAGAGCGTCGACGCCGAACTCGGCGAGCAGCGCGAGGCCCACCCCGAATTCGAAGGAAAGACAGTAGCGGTGGTCGAATCGGGTGAGCCCGGTTCGTTCTGGGTGCGGTCACCCAACGATCAGCGGTCCCGCCTGCTCACTTCGCTCGGATTCGTCATCCCGCAGCAGATCACGGACCTTGCAGGGGATCTCGATGCATTCGAGATCAGCACGGAACAACTCGGGATGCTCGACCTCGACGTTCTGGTGTGGAACACCGGGGGCACCGAAGGCACGAGCGACCGAATCAGAGCGACACCCACGTATCAGGTGCTGAACGTGGCCAAGGACGGACGGGACGTTTTCGTCGACGACCCCATCGTCTCCGGCGCCCTCACATGGGGCAGCGTCCTGAGTCTGCCGTTCGCGATCGACGCGCTCGTCCCAGAGTTGGCGGCTGCTGCGTCGAAGTGACGCGCAGGCCGAGGCATCTATCGAGGACCGAAGCGCACCGAGTCGCCCGGCCGTAGCTGCCCCAGCCGCGATAGGTCGGCGTCGCGCACCACGCCGATCACCGGGTAACCGCCGGTGACGGGGTGGTCGGCCAGGAAGACGACGGGTTTGCCGTCCGGAGGCACCTGTAGAGCTCCGATCACCATTCCCTCGCTGGGCAGTTCAGTGGAGTCGGTGCGCACCAGTGCGGTGGCGCTTTCGAGGCGTACGCCGACACGATCGGCGTCGGCGGTGACGGTCCATTCCTGCTCGAACAGTGCCGACGGATTGTCGAACCAGTCCGCACGTGGACCCGGCACGATCCCGATCGGCCCGGATGATGTGACTTGCGGCGCCAGTTCTGTTGCGGGCCAATCGGATACGTCGTCGCCGACCGCGAGGATGGTGCCTGCCTCGAGCGGCGGGGGTCCCAGGCCGGACATCGTGTCCGTCGACCGGCTGCCCAGAACCTTCGGGACGTCGACGCCGCCGCGCACGGCCAGATAGGTTCGAAGGCCCGACGTCGGTGTGCCCAGGCTCAATTCGTCGCCGTCGTTCAGAATCAGCGTGCACTCCATGCCGTCGGCGATGCCGCCGACCGTCACCGGGCACTCCGCACCGACGACGGCGACGACCACCTGTCCACGCGCCCGAACGCGGAGGCCACCGAAGGTCGCTTCGAGGGTTGCGGCGTCGACGGTGTTTCCGACGAGTCGATTCGCGGCGTCGTGTGCAGCCCGGTCCGCGGCGCCCGACCAACCGACGCCGATCCCGGAATGCCCGGGACGACCGCGGTCCTGGACGGTGCACAGGGGGCCCGGGGTGAGAACCTCGAGGGATTTCATCGTTGTTCGAACCGAACTGTGACGCCCGGCCGGAGCAGTGCCGGTGGATCACGTTCCACGTCCCACAGCACGGCATCGGTCCGGCCGATGAGCTGCCAACCACCCGGTGAACTGCGTGGATACACTCCGGAGAATTCACCGGCGAGCCCGACGGACCCGGCGGGCACCGTCGTACGCGGTGTTGTTCTCCGTGGCACGGTCAAGCGGTCGTCCTGACCGACGAGATAGCCGAATCCCGGTGCGAAGCCGCCGAATGCGACCGTCCACGTCTGCTCGGTGTGCGCCCGGACGACCTCGGCGACCGTCAGGCCGGTGGCCTCGGCGACGTCGCTCAGGTCCTCACCGTCGTAGGTGACGGCTACGACGACGGTGTCGGTGTCGTCCTCGACTTCCTGCGCGGACGGTTCGGTGCTGCGAACCCAGGCGAGTACGGCGTCTCGATTTCCGTTGTGCCGAACCAGAACTGTCCGTGTGGCCGGGACGAGGTCGACCACCGAGTCGATCCGCGATGCCGCCAACGACCGGTAGTTCGCCATGGCGTCGGCGAGATCTGCGTATTCGACGAGCACTGCCCGGTCTCCGGCGTAGCGGACGAACATCAGACGAACGCGGTGATGTCGATGTCGTTGTCGGACAGTATGTTCTGTACGGCCACGGCCATCTCGACGGCGCCGGGAGAGTCCCCGTGGACGCACACCGATTCCGCGTCGATCCGTACGGTCGACCCGTCGATCGCTTCGATCGTGCCCTCCTGCACCAGGCGCAGAACTCGCCTCGCCACCTCGGTGGGATCGGACAGGACCGCATCGGCTTCCCGCCGGGACACCAGTTCTCCCGACGGTGTGTAGGCGCGGTCCGCGAACGCTTCGCTCACCGTACGAAGGCCGGCCTGGCTCGCTTCCTCGAGGAACACCGAGCCGGGAAGCCCCAGAACCGGAAGCGCGGGATCGTAGGTGCGGACGGCATCGACGACGGCGCGGGCCTGCTCGCGATGGCCGACGATCGCGTTGTACAGCGCACCGTGCGGCTTGACGTACGAGACAGCGGAACCCGCGGCACGAGCGAGACCGTCCAGGGCGCCGATCTGATACAGCACGTCCGCAGTCAGGTCGGCCGGTTCCATGTCGACGAAACGCCTGCCGAAGCCCGCGAGATCGCGATACCCGACCTGAGCGCCGATACGAACTGCATTGTCGACAGCAGCCCGGCACGTCGCCAGAATCGTCGTCGGATCACCCGCGTGAAACCCGCACGCGACATTCGCGCTCGTGACGAGGGTCAGCATGGCGTCGTCGTCGCCGAGCTTCCACGTGCCGAAGCTTTCGCCGAGGTCGGAATTCAAATCGATGGAAGGCATCGTCGACGATTCTATGCGGCCCGAGGTGACCGAACGGCACATTCGCTCCGAGGTGCGCGGGCGACCCCAGTGCACACAAGTCGGGTCCGCAGGGCCGGATGTGACCCCAGGAGGCGATTCGTGTGCACTCAGGACCGGTGAAACCGGATCAGACGAGCACACGCCCCGAGTTGGACTTCCTCCGCGAACCGACGGCCCGGCAGACGAGGTAGATGACGAACGAGATGGTGGTGACGAACGTCGAGACGGGAACGCCGGGAGCGAGCGACAGCAGGATTCCGCCCACCGCTGCGGTCTCGGCGAACACGATCGACAGGATCGTCGCCTTCAACGGGCTCGCGGTGACGCGGGCAGCGGCGGCGGCGGGCGTGATCAGCAGCGACAGCACCAGGAGTGCTCCGACGATCTGGACGCCCAGAGCACAGGCAACACCGACGAGCACCGCGAACACGACCGACAGTGCGCGCACCGGGACGCCACGGGCCAGGGCGACCTCCGGGTCGGTGCTGGCGAACAGCAACGGGCGATAGACGACGGCCAACACGATCAGCACGACGACGGCGCAGATCAGCAGCAACTGCAGGCCGCTCTGCCCGACGCCGACGATCTGGCCGATGAGGAGCGAGAAGCTCGTTCCGGTTCGTCCTGGGTAGAGCCAGATGAAGAGGACCGACAATCCGAGACCGAAGGACATGATGACGCCGATGACGGAGTCGCGGTCGCGTGCCTTGGATCCCAGTAGCGCGAACATCACGGCGGCGACGACGGATCCCACGATGGCACCGAGCCCGACGGTGATGCCCACCAGCAGTGCCGCCGATGCGCCCGTCAAGGACAGTTCGCTCGAGCCGTGGACTGCGAACGCCCATTGCCTGCTGACGATGAGTGGTCCCAGTGCTCCGGCGAGGAGTCCGAGGATCGCGGCGGCGATGAGCGCTTGCTGGACGAAGTCGTATCCGAGCAGGTTGGCGGTGGAACTGAAATCGAGCATCTTGGAGAAGGCGTCGACGACTTTCTCGTTCATGAGACGTCCTCGGTCGGGGGGTGGTGCGCACCTGCGGTGCCGAGTGCGTCGATGGAGTCGCCGGTTCCGACCACGACGAGGCGTCCGCGGACTCGGAGGACCTCGACCTCGGTCCCGTAGAGCTCGGAGAGAACTTCGGTGGTCATGACCGTCGACGGCGATCCGATGCGGAACTTGCCGTCGACGATGTAAACGATTCGATCGACGAGGGGGAGGATCGGGTTGATCTCGTGGGTGACGAACAGGACGGCGGTGTCGTGCTCGCGGCGTCGGCGATCGATCAGTTCGGACACGAGGCGTTGGTTGGCAAGGTCGAGGCTGAGCAGTGGCTCGTCGCACAGCAGCACCGACGGATCGCCGACGAGTGCCTGCGCGATGCGGAGCCGTTGCTGCTCGCCACCGGACATCGTTCCGACGGGTGCTCCGGCGAACGCGTTCGCGTCGACCTGGTCGATGGCGGCCTGGACGATGCGCTTGCGCTCACGCATTCCGCGGAAGCCGAGGCCCCACCGGTGCCCGTCCCATCCGAGGCCGACGAGGTCGCGTCCGCGGAGCGGCAGGCCGTCGTCGATGCTGCGTTGCTGGGGGACGTATCCGACGCCGGACTGGCCCCGCCGGACGGGTGAGCCGCCGATGGTCGCCGTGCCCGACGTCAGCTGGTTCTGGCCTAGCAACACCTTGAGCAGGGAGGTTTTCCCCGACCCGTTGGGGCCGAGGATCGCCACGAATTCTCCTGGCTCGACCTCGAGGTCGAGGTTCTGCCACAACGTGCGGTCACCGAACGACAGCCCGGCGTCGCGCAGTTCTACAGCAGACATGGGTTACAGCTTTCCAGCACCTGGGTGGTCAGGCCCACTCAGGATGCACTGAGTGCGGCTTGCAGATCCTCGGCAGCCTTGGTCTGCCACTGGATGTACGTCTGGCCTTCCGGCAAGGTCTCGGTGACCTCGACGACAGGAATGTTCGCGGCCTCGGCCGTGGAACGGATGTCCTGGGTGACTGCGTCCTGGGTCTGGATGTTGTAGATCAGAACGTCGACGCTGTTCGAGGTGAAGAGGTCACGTGTCGCGGCGATGGACGCGGGGGACGGGTCGTTGCCCTCCTCGATGGCGTCCTTGAAGTCCTCCGGTGTGCGATCGTCGAGGCTCGACTCCTCGATCAGGTAGTGCGCGATCGGTTCGGTCTGTGCGACAGGTGCATTGGGGTGATCGGCCGCGATCTTCGCGGTCACGTCGGTGATGGCGTGGACCTGCTCGTGGAACGACTCGGCGTTCGCGGTGTACTGCGCCGCGTTGTCCGGATCCAGCTGTCCGAGCTTCTCGGCGATGGATTCTGCTGTGGCAGCGGCAACTTCGGCGTTGTACCAGACGTGCTCGTTGACCTCGCCGTGGCTGTGGCCGTGCTCGTCCTCGGTGGCAGCCTCTCCGGCGGCGGGCTCGTCCTCGTGGGTGCCCTCGCCTTCGTGACCGTGTTCTTCTCCGAGGAGGTCGAAGGCGTTGACGCTCGGGACGTTCTTGCCCTCGGAGGACAGGATGTCGTCGATGAATTCGTCGTATCCGCCGCCGTTGTAGACGACCAGGGAGGCCTCGGCGACCTTGGCTGCGTCACCGGGGGACGCCTCGTAGGAGTGGGGATCGGCCGATGGGTCCGCGATGATGGAGTCGACGGTGGCGAGGTCGCCTGCGACGGCTTCGGCGACGCTGCCCCACACGTTGGTCGACGCCACGATGGTGACGGGGCCGTCGACGGCGGTCGCGGGGGCGGAGTCGGTGGAGGCGGTGGACTGCGTGTCGGAGCTGCAGGCGCTGAGCGCGAGGGCCGCTGCACAGGACAGGCCGACGAGGGTGGTGGCGGTGCGACGCATGGGGGCACTCCTTCGGAGTGAAGAATCAGATGCAATTGGAAACGGTTACCGTTGTATTCTAGCTTCGCGCACGTCAGCGATCGAATCGGGCAAACACGGCCCGATTTTCGCTGCGACCCGGTATGCGACTAACGTCCGAGTATGTCCAGGTCGAGGGAGCCGCGTCGCCCGGCCACATTGGCGTCCATCGCCGCCGAACTGAAGGTGTCACGCACCACGGTGTCGAACGCCTACAACCGCCCCGATCAACTGTCACCTGAGCTGCGGGAACGCGTGCTGATGGCAGCCAAACGTCGCGGATACGCCGGGCCCGATCCCGTAGCACGGTCGCTGCGTACCCGGAAAGCCGGGGCTGTCGGTCTGGTTCTTACCGAGGCGCTGAGCTACTCGTTCCGCGACCCGGCCGCCATGGCGTTCCTCGCCGGCCTCGCGGAATCGTGCGAAGCCGCCGGGCAAGGCCTGCTGCTGATTCCCGCAGGCCCGGACCGAGACGACACCGCCGCCGCGGCTGTCGTCCAACAGGCAGGGGTCGACGCCTTCGTCGTCTACTCCGTCGCCGACGACGACCCCTATCTCCTGGCCGTCCGCGAACGGCACCTGCCCATCGTCATCTGCGACCAACCACGAGGCGTCCCCGAAGCCGCACTGGTCGCCATCGACGACCGCGCCGCGATGAAACTCATCGCCGACCAGGTCATCGCCCTCGGGCACAAGCACATCGCGGTGCTGTGCATGCGCCTCGGACGGGACCGACGCGACGGCGTCGTACCCCCGGTGCGGCTGGCCAACAGTCACTTCCACGTCCAGCGTGAGCGTATCGCCGGAGTCCAGGACGCGATGCGGGAAGCCGGACTCGACCCGGACGCTCTGACCGTCGTCGAACGTTTCGAGCACACACGACGGTCCGGCCACTCGGCGGCAGCCCAAGCGCTGCAAGCGAATCGAGACACCACCGCGCTGCTGTGCACCACCGACGTCCTTGCACTGGGAGCGCTGAACTTCGCGAAGGTCACCGGCATCGACGTCCCCGGCGAACTCACCGTCACCGGATTCGACGGCGTCGAGGACGCCATCCGAGAGAACGTGACGACGGTTCGTCAGGACGCCGAGGAGAAGGGTCGACGCGCAGGCACATTGCTGACGTCGACCGCGCGCTCCGGCGTCGTGACCGCCGAATTCCTGCCGACCGAATTGGTCAAGGGACGTACTGCGGGTGCTCCCCCCACCGCGTGAGCGGCGGGGGTGTTCAGCTGAGCAACGCCGCGCACCTGAGCAGTCCGAGGTGGCTGTAGGCCTGCGGGTGGTTACCCAGTGACCGCTCCGCGACGGGATCGTATTCCTCGCTGAGCAGTCCGGTGGGTCCTGCCGCGCTGACCAGCTGCGCGAACAGGGCTTCCGCTTCGGCGCGCTGCCCGACGAGCAGGTAAGCCTCGACGAGCCAGGCTGCACAGAGGTGGAACCCGCCTTCGCCGCCGGGCAAACCGTCGTCGTGGTGGTACCGGTAGACGGTCGATCCACTGCGCAGTTCGGCTTCGGTAGCGGTGACGGTTGCGGCGAACCGCGGGTCCGAGGGATCGATCAGGCCGGACAGGCCGATGTGCAGCGTGGCGGCGTCGAGGTCCGTGCCGTCGTACGCCGCGGTGTAGGACTGGACCTCGTCGTTCCACCCCTGCTCGAGAACCTCGGCGCGAATCGTCGAACGCAGTGTCTCCCAAGTTGGTTCGGCAGTGCGGCCGAAGCTCGCGGCGAGGGTCAGCGCCCGGTCCACCGTCAACCAGCCCATGACTTTCGAGTAGACGTGGTGGCGAGGATTGCCGCGGATCTCCCAGATACCGTGATCGGGTTCGGTCCACCGCCGCATCACGGCCTCCACCATGGACCGGACCAGCGACCAATCGTCCTCGGACAGGGCCTCTTTCCCTTCCAGCCCTGTCGCCTGACGCGCGTGCGCGAGCGACGAGATGAGGTCGACGATCGGCCCGAAGACGTCGAGCTGAACCTGCTGGTTCGCGGCGTTTCCGACGCGCACCGGCCGCGAGCCGGCGTACCCGGGTAGTTCGTCGATGACGGCTTCCGGTGGGAGTCCCAGACCCCAGATGGTGTACAGCGGATGCAGACGTTCCGGTCCCGGAACCGATTGCAGCACACCGTGAATCCAAGACAGGTAGCTTTCCGCCTCGGCGGTGGAACCGACGTTGACCAGCGCCGAGGCGGTGAGGGCGGCGTCGCGTAGCCAGCAGTAGCGGTAGTCCCAGTTCCTGACGCCGCCGATTTCCTCGGGCAGTGACGTGGTGGCGGCCGCCATGATGGAACCCGACTCCGCGTGAACGAGGCCGCGCAGTGTCAGGGCGGATCGCTTCATCAGATCTCGTTTGAGCGGCGGAAGAGCCAGTCCGTCGACCCACTCCTTCCAGTACGCCTCGGCCTGCCGACGTCGCTCGACCTCGGGTACTTCCGACGGTCCGAGATCCTCTGTTCCCAAACGCAATTCGAGAACGACCGGGCCGCTCGACGGATCCACCTCGGCATGAGCGGTTTGCTGGGTGCCGTCGGACACGACGTTCCACCGCACTCCGGGGCTTCGCAAGACCATCGGGTCGGCCGTGCCGTGAATGCGGAGGCCGTCGGCTTCGGGTTCGAGTTGCACTCGGACCTTGCCGAACTCGGGGCGAGGCGCAAACGTCACGACCGCCGCGGCTTTTCCGGTGATCACGCGTGTCACACACGTCTGACCGGTGGGCACGTCGTGCGGAAGGTAGTCGGTGACCTGGAGGCTCGACCACTTGGTCTGCACGGTCATCGTGCCGTCGACGTACTGCTGGCTCAGCGGTAGAGCCGTACGCGTCGGGCCGACGCTGAAATGGCCCGCTTCGTCGCCGCCGAGAAGGTGCGCGAAGACGGCAGCGGCATCGGGCTCCGGATGGCACAGCCAGGTGAGGTCCGCGTCGGGAGTCACCAGGGCGACGGCATTGGGGCTGGCCAGCATCGTCAGCCGTTCGATACGAGGCGCGTCGGCTCCCGAGAGCCACTGGCGTCGTTCCTCGAGCAAGAACGCCAAGGCCAGCGCAACCTGCTGCGTGGAGTCGATCCGGAACTCGGCCGAACTGTCGCCTGCACCGACCTTGACGCCGATGTCCGGACCGTGGAGGCGAGCGAAGGCCTTCTCGTCGGTGACGTCGTCGCCGAAGAAGACCGCTGCGGTCGCGCCTTCCTGGTGCCGGAGGATGTCCAGGGCGACGCCCTTGTCGGTGACGATGACAGCGAGTTCGATCACCGACTTGCCTTCGGTGACCTGCACTCCGTCACGGCGGGCGACGCCCTCGCGCACGGCGTTCAACGCCCGTTCCGCGTCGACGGGCTCGGCGTTGCGTACGTGCAGCGCAGCGCTCGCCGGCTTGACCTCCACTCCGACGCCGGGGAATCGGCCGGCGATCGACTCCATCTCGGCGGAGATGTCACCGAGCAGCTTCTTGGCCTTGTCGTCGATCGCGTGGATGAAACCGATGTCGAACTCACTGCCGTGGCTTCCGACGAGCTGAACTTCGGCGGGCAACCGGGACAGTGTTGCCAGGTCACGTAGTGCGCGGCCGGAGATGACCGCCGCGGTGGTACCGGCGAGCGTCGCGAGCCCGCGCATGGCGCTGACGGCCTCTGCGTGGGGAAACGCCTTCAGCGGATCGGACACGATGGGAGCCATCGTGCCGTCGTAGTCCGAGGTGACGAGGAGGCGAGGGGTCCGGGCGACGCCGATGAGAGCGCGTCGGAGTTCCAGTGGCAGTTCCAGAGCAGTCACTCGAATGAATCTATGCGATAGCCGCGGAACCGGCTCACCGGTCCCCTCACGTCACATCGACGCTTCGGCGTTTCCGAGGAGCAGGTCGACGGTCAATTCCAGCCTCATCGCAACATCGTTCGCCGACGATCGTCGCGTCAACCACGCCACCAGATTGGACAACCAGACGTCGCTGACGACACGAGCGATGTTGAGCTGCAACTGTGTCGGCTCACCGTCGCTCATCGCCTCGGCGAACATTCGGTCCATCAATCGACCCACATGATCGACCTCGGCGGCCGCGGAGGCGTCGGCCGACATGAATGCTCGGGTCATGGCTTCGGTGAGCAACGGATCACGCTGCATCGCACGTGTGATCTGACTCAGGACCAGATGCATGCGTTCCCGCGGGGTCCGGCCGGACGGGAACGTGCGTTTCGCGGCGATCTTCTCGAACTCGCGGGCAAGCGCGGACACGAGCAGGTGCACTTTCGACGGGAAATAGCGGTACAACGTTCCGACAGCCACGTCGGCACGTTCGGCGACCGCACGCATCTGCACCGCGTCGTACCCGCCCTTCGATGCCAGCGCGAGAGTCGAGTCCAGGATTCGTCGGCGACGTTCACGCTGCGCCTCGGAACCGAGGACCTCGTCCACCAGGGCGCCCGCGGATCGCGGTGACTCGTCACGGCCCTGGCCGGTGCGTCGAGCAGTGGGCATCGTGTCACTCACCCCGTGCAGTCGCGGACATCGCGGCGGCGGACTCGGTGACGATCTCGAGCATGGCCTGCTCCGCGGCGGCCGCGTCCCCGGCCTGGATCGACGACGCGACGACGCCGTGGAGACGAATCGCTTCCGGATCGGCCTGGTGCGGCATCAACGCGTGCCGTGTCCGACCGGCGAGTACCTCGACGACGATCTCCGACATCGAGCGCAACATCGGATTGCCCGACGCCGCGAGCAACGTGCGGTGAAAATCGGAGTCGTGAGCGAGATAGGCGTCGGAATTCGCGGCGCGAGAGGTGGCCGACATGCCGATCACCGCCGCGGTCAACTGGCCGCACTGCTGCGGGGTCGCACGATCAGCGGCCAGGCGAGCAGCCAAAGGCTCTATGCCGGAACGAAGTTCACTGAGAACGATCAGCTGCTTCGCGCGATCGGGGCCCGCCAGTTGCCACCGGATCACCAGCGGATCGAGTGCGTTCCACGCCGTCGACTCCTGCACGGTGATGCCTACCTTGCGTCTGACGGTCAGGAGCCCGAGCGACTCCAGCACGCGGACGACCTCGCGCACCACGGTCCGCGAGACCTCGAAGCGGGCAGCCACGTCGTCGGCGGAAATCCGGGTACCCGGGACGATCGTTCCGTCGACGATGTCGCGTCCCAGTTTCTCCAGGACGGTGACGTGCAACTGCAAGGATTCGGCTACCACTTCTCGATCGTGCCACGTGTGCGCCGGGTTCTCTTCCCGCTACTGTGACGGGCGGGAGGGATGTCCAATGACTGCAGACAGAGTCGACGTGCGTTTTCCGTCCGGGGGTATCGAGTGCGCCGCCTGGTTCTACCAGGGGGCTGCCGGTGCACCGGTGGTGGTCATGGGGCACGGCCTCGGCGGCGTCAAGGAGATGAGACTCGACGCCTTCGCGGAGAAGTTCGCGGCCCAGGGATATTCGTGCCTGGTGTTCGACTACCGGCACTTCGGCGGCAGCGACGGCGAGCCGCGTCAGCTGCTCGACATCGACGAACAGTTGGAAGACTGGGCAGCCGCCATCGCGTTCGCCCGCACCCGGGCCGAGAAGATCGTGCTCTGGGGCACGTCGTTCGGCGGCGGGCACGTGATCGTCGCGGCGGCGCGGGACGGTCACGTCGATGCGGTGATCTCCCAGTGCCCCTTCACCGACGGCATTGCATCGGCGCTTGCGACGAATCCACTGGTCGCGGTGCGTGTTACTGCTCGCGCTCTGCGCGACAAGCTCGGTTCTGCGCTCGGCCGAGCACCCCGAACGATCCCGCTCGCCGGCAAGCCGGGCGCGACGGCGCTGATGTCGTCCGAGGATGCGCTCGACGGTTACCTGGCGCTCCTTCCCAGCGGGGCGCCGTTCCGCAACGAGGTTCTCGCCAGGGTCGGGCTGGACATCCCACTGCGACGACCGGGGCGTCATGCGTCGAACGTCACGTGTCCGATCCTGTTCACGGTGTGCGAGACGGACACCGTCGCCCCGGCGAAAGCAACTCTCCGGCACGCTGCACGCGCGCCGCGCGGCGAGGTCATGAGCTATCCCGACGGGCACTTTGCCATCTACGTCGGCGACGCCTTCGAGCGCGTCGTCGCGGATCAGATCGCGTTCCTGCAGCGAGTGGTGCCCGTCTAGCTATTTGTAGTACAAATCGGCCGAGGTCTTGTCATTCGTCGTACTTTTGGGCATAGTGAGCCGAGTCACCTCCCGGGGGAGGTGCCGACCACCTCACCGAAAAGGTAAATGCCCATGCTCACGACACTTGCTCAGGCCGCCGACGGCGCCACCGCGTCGGACGCTCGACTCATCCTGTCCGCGATCGTCGGCGTCGCGGTCATCATCGGTCTCATCACCTGGCTCAAACTCCACCCGTTCGTCTCCCTGACCATCGGAGCCGTCGGAGTCGGAATCGCCGCCGAACTCGGTGCAGCCGATTCGGTCGCAGCGTTCGTCGAGGGCTTCGGATCGACGATGGGCAGCGTCGGCATCCTCATCGGCTTCGGCGCGATGTTCGGAAAACTGCTCGCCGATTCCGGCGGAGCGGACCGCGTGGTCGACACACTCGTCGGGAAATCCTCGCCCGCGCTCCTTCCGTGGACGATGGCGCTCGTCGGCGCCGTGATCGGGCTTCCGATGTTCTTCGAGATCGGCCTCGTCCTGCTGATGCCGGTGATCATCCTGGTGGCCCGGCGGTCCGGTCAGCCTCTGATTCGAATCGCCATCCCGACGCTGGCAGGACTGTCCGCGATGCACGGTCTCGTGCCGCCGCACCCGGGCCCGCTCGTCGCCGTCTCCGCGCTGGACGCCAACCTCGGACTCACGCTCGGTCTCGGAGTGATCGTCGCGATCCCGACGGTCGTCGTCGCCGGACCGCTGTTCGGCAAGCTCGCGTCCAAGTGGGTCGACGTGCCGGTTCCCGCCCTGTTCGAAACATCCGAGAACGAGGAATCGCGCCGACGCCCGACATTCGCGGCGACCCTTGCTGCGATCCTGCTGCCCGTGGTCCTCATGCTCGGCAAGGCAGCGGCCGATGTCATTGCCGCAGAATCGAGTTCACCACTGAAGGGTCTGCTCGACTTCCTCGGCACACCCGTGGTCGCGCTGGGAATCGCCGTCCTCGCCGGAATCTTCCTCCTCGGCCGCGGAGGTGGAATGGACCGGCCCGCGATCGCGAAATCCCTCGAGAGCTCACTGCCCCCGATCGCCGGAATCCTCCTGATCGTCGGCGCCGGAGGCGGTTTCAAGCAAGTACTCATCGACACCGGAATCGCCGACGTCATCGCCGACGCCATCAAATCCAGCAGCCTCCCCGTTCTCTTCCTCGCCTGGTTGGTCGCGGTACTGATTCGCGTCGCGACCGGTTCGGCAACCGTGGCCACGGTGACCGCGTCGGGAATCCTGGCTCCTGTTGCAGCAGAACTGTCCTCGACCCACGTCTCCCTGATGGTCCTGGCCATCGGCGCAGGCTCACTCTTCCTGTCGCACGTCAACGACGCCGGATTCTGGTTGGTCAAGGAATATCTGGGTACCTCCGTCGTGCAGAATCTGAAGACATGGAGCGTGATGGAGTGCGTGATCTCGGTGACAGGCCTGGCCGGTGTCCTGGCGTTGAGTGTGGTGATCTGACATGACAACGCACCCGGTACTGGTGATCATGGGCGTATCCGGATCCGGAAAGTCCACCGTCGCAGGCATTCTCGCCGGAGCACTCAAATGGGACCTGCAGGAGGGCGACGACCTGCACCCCGACGCCAACGTCGCTAAAATGGCCTCGGGCCACCCACTCACCGACGAAGACCGATGGCCGTGGCTCGAGACCATCGCGGACTGGATCCGAGCGCACACAGAAGCAGGTGAGCCAGGAATCGTCACGTGCTCGGCACTCAAACGCAGCTACCGTGACGTCCTGCGGAAAGGTTCGGAGGGCAACGTCGTCTTCGTCCACCTCGCAGGCTCCCGCGAACGCATCAGCGGCAGACTCAACGCCCGCATGAACCACTTCATGCCCAGCGGCCTCCTCGACACCCAGATGTCCACCCTCGAACCCATCGACCCCGACGAACCGGCCATCGTCATCGACGTCGGCCCACCACCCGCCGACATCGCCGCCTCCATCATCGCCGAACTCGAGACCTACCTTCGGACCGAATGAACCGTTCGGTCACTCCAAGTGACCGAACGGCACATTCGCTCACTTCAAGTGACCGAACGTCACGTTCGGTTCGGCGGAGGGCGAGGTATGAAGCAGCGGTGCTGGTTTTTAAGCATACGAATGAACGACTTTCTTGCCAAAAATATGGTGAATGCGAGAAAGTGAACTAGTTCACGACTACATCATCCGCGCGGACAGGTCACGAGCCTTGTCGCACGAGCGTCCGAAGAGGAGACACCGATGGTGAGAGGTGCGCCGTCCAGGCCGGTGGAGTTGCCGGTACCGACCGCAGATGTGTGGGAGTGGCAGTTGCACGGTCGGTGTCGTGGGTACGACTCGTCGGTGTTCTACCACCCGGAGGGGGAGCGTGGACGCGCTCGCGCGCAACGCGAGCGCAAGGCGAAGGACATCTGCTCGACGTGTCCGGTGCTCCTCCGATGCCGCACGCACGCGCTGTCGGTGAACGAACCGTACGGAGTGTGGGGCGGAATGTCCGCGCACGATCGTGCCGACTACTACCGCGCCGAAGCTCGCTTCGCCTAGCGGGTCGTTCCTGCAGGCTCCACTCCTGGTCTGATCTGGTCGTTCCTGCAGGCTCCACTCCTGGTCTGACGGGTCGTTCCTGCAGGCTCCACTCCTGGTGGCCTAGTCTCACCGACGTGGATCGAACTCCGTTGCCGCCTCGGGTGAAGGGATGGGACGTCGCCGTCTCGGTGACTGCTCTCGTGTTCACGGTGATGCTCGGCGGGGTGGCATTGCTGGGCGGGGTGTTCTCGCTGGCGTTTCTCGATCACTGCCCTCCGGAGACGTGCAGTGCCGACGGGGCGGTCACCGCCGTCGGAGCAACACTGGGGGCGGCGGGGCTCGTCGGCGTCGCGGGCCTGGTGACGACTCTCGTTCGCCTGGCTCGCGGACGCACTGCGTGGCCGTTCGCCGTCGGCACCCTCGTCGTGTGCATGCTCACCTGTATGGCGGGCGTCGTCGGATACGCAGCGGCCGTCGGAGCTTGAGGGGCGAGGCTTTCTGTCGGTGGGCAGGTGCGGATGTCGAGTCATGAACAAGGTCCTGCGGGCGACGCTGGCTAGTGCGGTCGTCATCACCACCGTCATCGGTATTGCGTCGTTCGTTCTCAGTTTCGCTGCGCTGTGGGACCTGGCGACCATGGCGGGTGTTCCACGGAGCCTGTCCTGGCTGTGGCCCGTCATCGTGGACGGCACGATTCTGCAGGCCACCATTTCGGTGATCGCTCTCGCCCAGTTCGAGGATCAACGCAGTGGTCGACGCTTCTTCTGGGCGGTGTTGGTCACGGCCGCTCTCGTCAGCATCGGGGCAAACGCCATGCACGCCTTCATTTCCGGTGCAGGCACATTGCATCCGGCGCTGTCGGCGACCATCGCCACCGTTGCGCCGGTCAGCTTGCTCGCCGCCACCCACGGCCTGGGCATTCTGGTCAGGGTGCCGTCGGGCACCGTGGTGACGGTCGACCAGATTCCCGACGCCCCCACACCCGACGCCCCCACACCCGAGGCCGTCGAAACCGGTGCCGGCATCGAAGACCCTCGCGAGATCACCCGGCCGACCGGACCTATCGTCGAGACCGTTCCGGACAAGCCGTCCGTTCGGCCCGCGCAACGAGTACAGCCGGAGACCACAGACGTCGATCCGCTCGTCGACGTGGACCGATGGGTTCTCGACGACGACCGCGTCGAGGATCTCTACCCGGTCGATGCGCCCTGAGCAGGCACGAGGCAGTGAGCACCGATGGACCGGCGCAGTCCGTGGCACCATCGAGAGGATGACCGACGTGACGCCGCTACAGCCAGGCCCCGGGCAGGAGTCGGTGTGGGACTACCCTCGCCCTCCGCGTCTGGAGTATTCGAACCGATTGATCACCGTCAGGTTCGGGGGAATCCTCGTCGCCGAGACCAGGGAGGCGTGGCGAGTCCTCGAAACGAGCCATCCCCCGACGTGGTACATCCCGCGCGACGACGTCGCCGCAGATGCCCTGAGGCCGTCGGCGGCACTGTCCACCCACTGCGAATGGAAGGGCGCGGCGACGTACTGGGATGTCGTCTGTGGTGACGCGGTCAGCGAAGGCGCGGCGTGGAGCTACGAGACTCCGACCGAGCAATTTCTGCCCATCACAGGGCATCTCGCGTTCTCGCCCAGTCGCTTGGAGTGCGAGGTCGACGGTGAACGCGCCACCCCGCAGGAAGGTGGGTTCTACGAAGGCTGGATCACCAGCGATGTCGTCGGCCCGTTCAAGGGGATTCCGGGCAGCTGGGGCTGGTGAACTACTGCCGCCGGAACCGCTCGTGGTGAACGGCGTCGGACAGGGGACGGCGATGGCGCCAGCCGAAGCGCTCGAGGTCGGGGACCTCCTGGAATTCGGTGACCGGTCCCACGCACAGCCACGCTATGGGCCGCACCGGGGACGGTATGTCGAGTAGTTCGGTGAGGAACTGCTCCTGGTAGAACGAGACCCAGCCGACTCCAATTCTTTCCGACACCGCTGCGAGCCAGAGGTTCTGGATGGCGAGTACCGCGGAGAACAATCCGGTGTCGTCGACGGTTGCGCGCCCGAGGATGTGTGTGCCGCCGCGCTCCGGGTCGTAGGTGACGACGACCCCTGTGCGGCTCGATTCGATTCCCTCGATGCGGATCGGGTCGAACGTCGCGCGCCTGTCCGCAGGCAGCGATTCGGCGAACGCCACTCGTTCGGCGGCAACGTGCCTCTCGAACGCGGCAAGGGTGTCCGGTGACTGCACGATCACGAAGTCCCACGGCTGAGTGTTGCCCACGCTGGGCGCATGGTGGGCGGCATCGAGAATTCGGTGCAGCATGGCGTCGTCGATGCACGTTCCGTCGAACTCGGCGCGGACGTCACGCCTCGACCGGATGGCCGTGTGAACGGACATGTGTTCCCCGGCGCCGTTGCCGAAAGTCATGATGTTTGCACCTCTCCACCGATTCTCTGTTCGAGTGCAGCGACCACCGCGGGTATGTCGGCGGCCGGCACGGGACGGCCCAGATGGAAGCCCTGAGCGTGGTCGCAGCGAAGTTCCTTCAACGCCAGGAGCGTCTGCTCGTCCTCGACCCCCTCGGCTACGACGGTGAGCCCGAGTGTCCGGGCGAGGTCGATCGTGGAACGAACGATGACCTGGTGTGCGACGACCGATGTCATGTCGGCGACGAAGACCTTGTCGATTTTCAGTTGCTGCACGGGCAGGGTCTGCAGGTACGCGAGCGAGCTGTACCCGGTGCCGTAATCGTCGATGACGAGCGTGACGCCGAGATCACGCAGCTGGTTCAGGGTTTCGATCGCCCCTGGCGGGTCCGTCATCGACGACGTCTCGGTGATCTCGATCGCGAGTGTCGACGGGTCGAGGTGCGAGGTGTCCAGTACTCGCGCAACCTGCTCGACGAGTGTGGTGTCCAACAGGTTTCGGGTCGAGATGTTGACCGACACGGTCAGGTCGATGCCGTCTTCGCTCCATGCGTGCCGTTGGGTGGCGACCTCGGTGAGCACGTAGTCGAGTAGCGGTCTGATCAGGCCGGTGCGCTCCGCCACGGGAAGGAATGCCGCGGGTTCGACGAGACCGCGTTCCGGATGGTTCCATCGCAGGAGGGCTTCGACACCGATCGCCCTCATCGTCGTCAGGTCGACCTGCACTTGATAGTAAATAGCGAGATGTCGTTGCTCGATGGCGTTTCCCAGCTCGCTGAGCAGTGACAGCTGGGCGCTGTTGTCGCGGTCCATCGAACTGTCGTACACGGCAATACGTGGCTGCACTGTTTTTGCGTATTGTGTTGCGCGATAGGCCTGTTTGGCCAATCCTTCGGTGGTGGCCGAGACGTCGGATCGAGTCCTGTTCGCCGACAGGGCAATGCCGATGCTGACTTCCACGAGCAGCGTGGCCGGGCCGACGGTAACGGGCTGATTCAGTGACGCATGCAGGCGCCCGGCGACACTGACGGCGTCCGATCGTTCGGCGTGCAGGACCACGGCGAACTCGTCGGCCCCGACTCGACCGATCACGCCGACTCGACCGATCGAAGCGCCGAGCCGAATCGCAACCGCGCGCAGCACGTCGTCACCGATACCGTGGCCGAAGGTGTCGTTGATCTCGTGGAACCGGTCGACGTCGATGATCAGGAACGCCAGTGGTGTGTCGCGGCGACTGTCGTGGGACATCCATTTCTCGACGCCGATGCGATTGGACAAGCCGGTGAGTTGGTCCGTCTCGGCGACGCTGCGCAGTGCACGCGTCTGTCGTGCCAGAAGCAGGAGCAGCTCGGACACGCGGATGAACACGAGGACGACGAGAACGGTGGCGCATGCCACGACGCCCCAGCCCCATTCCGCCACCGGTTCGCCGCGGATCAAGAGGATGGCCATGGCTGCGGGCGCGGTGAGAGTAGCGGCAGTGACGACCACGACGGTGGGGAAGCTGAACGAGGCAGCCGCTGTGTCCGCCGGGCCTCGTCGCGGTTTCGGCGACGCGAGAGTGCACACCGACGGGTGCAGAGCGGCCGTTCCGACCAGGAGGTAGAAGGCGAGATACCCGGCGTCGGTCACGCCCGTACCTATTCCGACGAACGAAGTGGAGGTCGCTTCGGCGGCGAGATCGGCTGCCAGCACGACGAGTACGGCGACGGTGAGCAGACGATAGGAGGCGCTCCGCCACTGCGGTGCGCCGACGAAGTGAACGAGCAGACCGAGCAGGTACACATCCATCGCCGGATAGGCGACGGCCAGCACTCCTTCGGCGGTGGACACGTCGACCGAATCGGGACGTACGACGAACACCCACAGCAACAGACCGAACGCGATCATCACGATGGCACTGTTGGCCACGTGACCGAGTTGGCCTCGACGCCAGCCCCGGTGGACCAGAAGGTAGAGCCCCGATGCGAGAACGGGGTATCCGGCGAGATAGATGATGTCGACGACGGTGATGGCGGGGGGCGAGTCCGCCGTCGCCAGAACGAACGCCGTCGCGTCACCCAGGGCCCAGAGTCCGCTCCCGATCGCGATCAGAATCCACCCGGACATCGATGCGGGCCGGTTCACTGCAACGCCGACGACGACTGCGGCGACGGACGCGACGGAGACGGCCACGAAGAGCGTGTTCGAGGGAGTGCCCGCCGGCATGTACAGGTACACGGCGCAGGCGACGATGCCGAACGCGGGGAACAGCCACCATTTCACCAGGGTGCGTCCTTCCCTGCGTCCTGTACCTGCGCTCGGCCGACGTGATTCACTCTAGGCGACCGGGCGCTCGTCGGTTGGCAAGACCGGCAGGCGCGAGCGGGCCGTTTTGCTAGGTAAGGCTTAGCTGGGTTAGCTTTGCTTGCGTGTTCAACAAAGCTATCGTTCGCGCCACCTCCGCTGTGGCAGTACTCGCCCTCGCCGCCGGTTGTTCGACCACTTCCGGGGACGAACCGAAATCCACCGAATCCTGGAACTACACAACCGCATTCGGCAACACCGTGACGGCGGATTCACCGCCGGACACGATCGTCGTCGACGCGTACAGTGCTGCCGCGCTATGGGACTACGGCATCCGCCCGGACGGTGTGTTCGGATTCGGACTGGCCGACGGATCCGCGCTCGGCACTGCCGAAGCCGATCGGATGACCGTCATCGGCACCGACTCGGTGTTCGACACCGAAGCAGCTGCAGCGCTGGATCCCGACGTGATCATCGGGTACGCGAAGAAGACTGCGCCGCAGTCCTGGACGTGGTGGGACGCCGCACAGGCCGAGCAGATCGCCGCTGTGGCACCGTTTCTCGGAGTCGACGTCAGTCTGTCGATCGACGAGTCGCTCGACCAGTACCGATCCATCGCCGAGGCTCTCGGCGCCGACGTCGACAGCCCCGAGATCGCGGCGGACCGTGAGGACTTCGAGGCAGCGAAGCAGCGGGTGAAGGACGCAGTGTCGGCCGAGCCGGGGCTGACGGTCATGCCCCTGAACGTCGACACCGACGGTATCTACATCGGCACCGAGAACCTCGTCGTACTGAAACTGCTGCGCGAGCTCGGTCTGACCCTCGCCGGCCCGGAAGCCGACGGCCCGTGGTCGACGGTGAGCTGGGAGAACGTGCCGCAGTACCCGGCCGACATCGTCCTCGAATACCCGGCGAGCAAACCGATCCTCGCCGACTCGGTGATCTACCGGTCTCTGCCCGCAGTAGCGGCCGGCCAGGTCCTCGACTGGGACGACAAGCGCCCCAACACCTACGCCGAGTACGCCGACTGGCTCCGGCAGCTGGCGGGGTCCATCGAGCGCGCGAACAAGCTCACCTGAACCTGCGGACGCACAATCCATGGCGTCGGCGACGAGTTCGGATTACCGTCACGGTTCGTGATCACGTTCCGACGCGTCGTCGACGCGGACTTCCCGCTGATCGGGCAGTGGCTGTCGCATCCCCACGTTGCGCGGTGGTGGAATCAGGACTCCTCCGTCGCCGCGGTGGAACGAGACTTCGGTCCCGTGGCGCGCGGCGAGGAGCCTGCGCAGGATCTGCTGGCCTTCGAGGACGGCGCGCCGTTCGCGCTGGTTCAACGCTGCAGATGGGCCGACTACCCCGAAGACCTCGCGGCGATCGCCGCGTACATCGACATGCCGCCCGAGGCCACCACGATCGACTACCTCATCGGTGAGGTGTCCGAGATCCATCGAGGCCGAGGAACGCGACTGATCGCGGCGTTCGCGGAGGACACCTTCCGGGCCTATCCCTCGTCGAACAGCATCATCGTTCCGGTCGTCGCGGGCAACCGTCAGTCGTGGCGAGCGTTGGAGAAGGCCGGGTTTCGCCGTATCGGCGAAGCGCAGCTGGACGCGGACAATCCGATCGACCCACCACTGCACTACGTGCAGCGCCTGGACCGCGTCTGACGGACGACGACGCCGGGAGCACAATCTCCTCATGGAGATTGCTGTCCTGCTCGTCGTGCTCGCGATCGGTGTCCTCGCGGTCGCGGCACTCGCCGAACGACTCGACGTCCCGGCGCCCCTGCTGCTGATTCTCGTGGGGGCTGCGGCGTCGTACGTTCCCGGAGTCCCCGAGATCCACCTCGAACCGGAGGTGGTGCTTCTCGGACTGCTGCCGCCGCTGCTGTACGCCACGGCAATTCAATCGTCGTTGGTCGACTTCAATGCCAACCGACGGTCGATCCTGCTGCTGTCGATCGTTCTGGTGATCGCGACGACCTTCGGCATCGGTGCCGTCGTACATGCACTCCTCCCCGGCATCTCGTGGCCGGCGGCGTTGGCGATCGGTGCCGTCGTCGCGCCTCCGGACGCCGTCGCAGCCACTGCGATCGGCCGCCGCATCGGACTGCCTCGTCGCGTCGTCACCATTCTCGAAGGGGAGTCCCTGCTCAACGACGCCACCGCGTTGGTCGCGCTGAGCACGGCGATCTTCGCCCTCGGACATTCGGTCCACGTCGGTCGGGTCGGACTGGACTTCCTCGTGGCCGCAGGCGGGGGCGTGGCCATCGGTCTGGTGACCTTCGTGATCGTCGCGAAACTGCGTCGGCGATTGACCAATCCTGTTCTCGACACCGCCATTTCGTTCATCGTCCCGTTCGCCGCGTACCTTCTCGCCGAGGAGGTGCACGCGTCGGGTGTGCTCGCCGTCGTCGTCGCCGGGCTTCTGCTGGGGCACAAGGCGCCCATTCTGCAGTCCGCGCAGTCTCGAATCGCCGAGCGAATCAACTGGCGAACCATCGCCTACATCCTCGAGAACGCCGTCTTCCTGTTGATCGGTCTGCAAGCGTCGTGGCTGCTCCGCGACGTCGGGACCAGTGCTCTGCCCGCGACGACGATCATTGCCGTCTGCGCCGCGACACTCGTCGGCGTCATCGCGATCCGCATGGTGTGGGTGTTCGTCGCGCGTTTCGCGCTGATTCACCCCGGCGCCGACGCGTCGACCGGTGTGGTCCCGTCGTGGCGCTACACGCTTCTGATCGGGTGGGCCGGCATGCGCGGAGTGGTGACGCTGGCCGCCGCGTTCGTGATCCCGTTGGGGACCGAGTACCGCGAAATCCTGCTGTTGATCGCATTCACCGTGGTGGCAGGAACCCTGTTCGTGCAGGGCCTCACGTTGCCGGTCCTCGCTCGTCTGTTGAAGGTGCCGTCGCCGGACCCGATGGACGACGCGTTGGCGCGGGCGACCCTGCTGCAGCAGGCGTCGAAGGCCGGGGAGAAGGCACTGGACGATCTCGAGTACGACGACCCGCACGGAGTGGAAGCCCTGGTCCGCCAACGCGTCGAGCAGCGGAATTTCTCGGCGTGGGAACGGCTGGGTACCACCGCCGAACAGGAGACCCCGAGCGAGCTGTACGCGCGGGTTCGCCTGACGATGATCGAGGCCGAGCGCGCGCGGATCCTGGAGATCAGAAGCACCGGCACCGTCCCGTCCGAGGTGGTCGGCGAGGTTCTCGCCATGCTCGACGTCGAGGAGTCGATGATCGACATCGCGGGTGAGGACCGCAGCGAGATCAAGGTGTCCAATGCGCGGCGCGTCCATCCCGGGGCGGGGTGCGAGGAACTGGACCGATACCCGGTGGCGGAGAACGTGTCCGACGGTACGTGCCATGAATGCATCCGCGAGGGGACGGAATGGGTCGCCCTTCGGCAATGCCTCGAATGCGGCAACGTCGCCTGCTGCGACTCGTCGCCCAAGCGACATGCGACGGCGCACTTCCATGCCACGACGCACCCCGTCATGGAGTCCGCCGAACCAGGCGAGAACTGGCGCTGGTGCTACATCCACCACGTCACCGCCTGAGAAAATCCGCACTTGTCGGACCGGCGTGCGAACATATGTTCGTGATCATGCATGCCGATCTCGACTCGTTCTACGCGTCGGTCGAGCAGAGGGACGACCCGCGCCTGAGAGGACGACCAGTCCTCGTGGGCGGCGGTGTCGTGCTCGCGGCAAGCTACGAGGCGAAGGCCTTCGGAGTGCGTACCCCGATGAGTGGGTCGCAGGCCAGGGCACTGTGCCGCGACGCCGTCGTCGTTCCTCCCCGGATGGACGCCTACATCGAGGCGAGCAAGGCCGTCTTCGAGATCTTCCGCGACACCACCCCGCTCGTCGAGGGGATCTCGGTGGACGAGGCGTTTCTCGACGTCACCGGTCTGGGAAAGATCCGCGGCACTCCGGTGCAGGTGGCGCAGCGGCTCAGACGCGAGGTCAAGGAGAAGGTAGGGCTGCCCATCACGGTCGGCATCGCGAGCACCAAGTTCCTCGCGAAGGTCGCCAGCGCAGTCGGCAAGCCCGACGGCCTCCTGCTCGTCGAGCCGGGACGTGAGCTCGAGTTCCTGCACCCTCTGAAGATCGAGCGGTTGTGGGGCGTGGGGAAGGTGACGGCGGAGAAGCTGCATGCCTTCGACATCGTGACCGTCGGTGACATCGCCGCGCAGTCCGAGGCATCGATCGTGTCGATTCTGGGGAAGGGCGCGGGGCATCACCTGTACTCGTTGGCCAACAACCGCGATCCCCGACGCGTGCAGACCTACCGTGGACGCAGCTCGATCGGCGCCCAGCATGCACTCGGGCGTGGTCCGACGTCACCGAAGGACGTCGAGGCCTCGCTCATCGCTCTGGTGGACCGCGTGACGCAGCGGATGCGTGCCGCCGAGCGGACCGGCCGCACGGTCGTTCTGCGGCTCCGGTTCGCGGACTTCACCAAGATCACGCGCTCGCACACACTGAACCGGGCAACAGCGGACACTCGGGACATTCTCGATGCCGCCCTCGCGTTGCTGCGTGAGGCTGCGCCTCTGATCGCCGATCAGGGCATCACGCTGGTCGGGGTGACCGTCGCGAACATCGAGCGCACGGGCGCCGAGCAGCTCGAGCTGCAGTTCGATGCGCCACCGCGCAGCGGGGTGCAGGGCGCACCGAGCGCATCGGCGTTGGACATCGCTCTCGACGGTGTGCACAGCAAATTCGGGAAGAAGGCACTGACCCGCGGGGTGTTGCTGGGCCGCGACTCCGGACTGTCCGTGCCGCTACTTCCGGATTGACACCGTCAGCCGGAAATCCTTCGGCATCAGCGTCAGCCGCTCCTCGACCTTCAGGCGATACGTCGGATCTGCCTGGAAATCGAAGTGCTGCAGCAACGTACCGAGTACGAGGACGGCCTCGTGGATCGCGAACTGTCTTCCGATGCAGGCACGTTCGCCGGTGCCCCAGGGCTTGTAGACGTGGCCCGGGCGTGAGCGCACCTCGGCCGAGACGAAGCGATCTGGATCGAACACTTCGGGGTTCTCACCCCAGACCGGGTCGCGATGCAACCCGGGAATCAGCACGAACGCCCAATCGCCCTGCTTCATCTCGTGTACACCGCCGATGACGGTGTCCTCCCGGGCTTCCCGCGCGAAGGCAGGTGCTGTCGGCCACAGCCGCGGGGTCTCGTCCAGTACTCGCCGGACGTAGCGCAGCTTGGGTACCTGCTCGAACGACGGTGCTTCACCGCCCCAGACTTCGTCGACCTCCGCGCGTGCGGCGTCCAGTACGTGCGGATTGTTCGCGAGGTAGTAGAGGGCGAACGACAATGCCCCCGAGGTGGTCTCGTGGCCTGCGATCAGAAAGGTCAGTATCTGCTGGCGAATGTTCACTTCGCTCAGCGCATTCGGGTTCCCGGAATCCCGCGCGGCGTCCAGCATGATCTCGAGCAGATCTGCATGGGCGCCCGGGTCGGAACGTTCGTCGCGGCGGGTGCGCACGATGTCGTCGAGGACCTGTTCGAGGTAACGCTGATTCGCGAGGTTGCGCCGGTCGGCTTTCTTGAAGACGAGGTTCGCCAACCAGGGGATGGGAACGATCTCGCGACGCTGATTGTGCGAGAGCACGCCGACCATCGCGTCGACGAAGGGGTGGGGTTTGCTTCGGCTGAAGGAATCGAAACCGTAGCTGAACCCGGTGCGTCCGATGGTGTCCAGCGTCAGCTTCGTCATGTCCGAGGAGACGTCGACGGAGGTCTGCGAACGCCAGTGTGCCGCAAGCTCGGACGCAACGGCGAGCATGATGTCGTGGTATCCGCGCATGGCGCTCTGAGCGAACGCGGGGCGCAGGAGGTCGTGTGCCTTCTGCCAGTTCGGTTCGTGAGAATAGGCAGTGAACAGTCCGTCACCGCCGACTGATCTGAGACCTTCGATCGCGGGGGACACGTGCTTGACGAATCTGGACTCGTCGCACAGTTCCCCCGCGAGGTCGGCGCCGGAGACGAGCACGTAGCGGCGACCGAGGACGACCCGCTCGAAGATCGGGCCGAGCCGTGCGGCGAGTGCCATCGAGTCCTGGACCGGCCTCGACGCGTGGGCGCCGACGACGTCGCCCAGGACGGGCAGGCGTCGGGGCGGGTGGGGGAGCGCTGCGCTGCGTACTCCGACGTCGACGACCATGTGCGACCTCTTCGCTCGTTACTGAACTCGGATACAACAGTGAACGTACTCGCTACTGAACTCGTGTCAAGTAGCATCCTGGGTGATGAACGGCGTTCGAAAACGACTCTCCCCTGACCTGCGGCGCGCGCAACTACTCGACATCGGGTCGAAGCTGTTCGCCGACAGGCCCTACGACGAGGTGTGGATCGAGGAGGTCGCCGACCTCGCCGGAGTATCCCGGGGCCTGATGTACCACTACTTCGCGTCGAAGCGAGATTTCTTCGCGGAGATCTTGAAGGTCGAGTCCGCGCGCATCCTCGACACGACCGCGCCGGACACGTCACTGCCGGTGGCGGATCAGGTCGCGGCCGGCCTCGACGCCTACATTCGCTACACCGTCGAGCACGAACACGGCGTCCGGGCCATCAACCGCGGTGCCATGCTGGGTGACGCGGAAATCCAGGCCATCCTCGCCGACGAACTGGAAGTGCAGCAGCAGCGGATTCTGGCCGCGCTGCCCGCCGAGATTCGCGAGGACGAGATCACCCGGACGGCACTGCGTGGTTGGGTGTCGTTCGTGCGTGCGGTCTGCATGGACTGGCTCGATCGCCGATCCATCAGCGAGGACGAGGTCAAGGCGCTGTGCCTGCGTGCACTCGACGGGCTGCTCAGGACGTGAAGACCGGCGGAAAAGTCTATCGTGGCTGGTATGTGCCGAAACATCACCACCCTGCGCGGGCTGGAACCGCACGCGACGGACGAGGAGATCGAGGCTGCGGCCCGGCAGTACGTCCGTAAGGTCAGTGGCGTTCAGAAAACGTCCGACGCCACCCGCGATGCATTCGAGCTCGCAGTTGCCGAGGTCACCGCGACCACTCACAGACTGCTCGACGCGCTTCCCGAGCGTCGCCAGCCGCCACCGACGGTTCCGCCGCTGCGTCGCCCGGAAGTTCAGGCGCGGATCGCAGCGAAAGCCGCCGGCTGATCGATATCAGCCGACCGCCGAGAGGTACTCGCTGTAGAACAGACCCATACCGAGTGCCGAGGCGATGGCTGCCATCAACCACAGCCGGATGATGACGGTGGTCTCCGGCCAACTCGCGAGCTCGAAGTGATGATGGATCGGTGCCATACGGAAGACCCGAACACCGTTGGTGCGGAAGATCGCGACCTGGATGACGACGGACGCAGCCTCGACGACGAACAACGCGCCGATCGCAACGGCGAGCAGCTCGGTCTTGGTGACCACGGACAGACCCGCGAGCAGACCGCCGAGAGCGAGCGATCCCGTGTCACCCATGAAGATCTTCGCGGGCGCGGCGTTCCACCACAGGAAGCCGATGCACGCACCGGCCGCGGCGGCACAGACGATCGCGAGATCGAGAGGATCCCGCACGTCGTAACACCCGACGCGTGGGTCGGTGCTGCAGGACTGCCGGTACTGCCAGAACGTGACGACGGTGTAGGCCCCCAGGGCCAGCGCCATCGATCCCGCGGCGAGGCCGTCGAGCCCGTCGGTCAGATTCACCGCATTCGACCAGGCCACGACCAGGACACAAATGAAGCCGACGAACAACAGGGTCGGCATGTACACGATGGCGAAGTCGCGGACATAGGACAGGTTTCGGCTGCCGGGCGTCACTGCGTTGCTGTCCGGAAAGCGAAGGACGAGAAGCGCGAACACGACCGCAGCGCCGATCTGGCCGACGTACTTGGCGCGCGCGGTGAGTCCGAGGTTCCTCTTGTTTCGCAGGCTCGTGTAGTCGTCGACGAAACCGACGATGCCGAGGGCCGTCGTCAGACCCAGGACGAGCAAGGCCGACGCCGAAGGGCCCCCGCCGTCGTATGCGATGCCGACCACGTGCGCCCCGCCGTATCCGACCCACAGCGCGACGAGGATCGCGACGCCGCCCATCGTCGGTGTTCCGCGCTTCGACTGATGGCTCGCCGGTCCTTCCAGCCGAATCTCTTGGCCGAAGCCCTGCTTCGAGAACTGCCGGATCAGCATCGGGGTGAGCAGAATCGACACCGCGAGAGCTGTTCCTCCCGCGAAGAGAATCAAGATCACCGCGTGTCATCCCCCTGATCGTCTGGCTGCAGTTACTGCCCGGTTATCGGCCGACTCAACGCGTGCTGTCCGGAGGAATCTCCGGAAGCCCCTCACTGGCACGCAATTTTTCGGCCATCGAGCTCAGTAGATTCTGTGACTCCTCGGACAGATCGAACGCACGCGCCGACAGACGCTTGAGGCCATAGCCTTCGAGCTGAGTCACCAACTCGAGGTCGTGATCGATCTTGCGCGCGTAGATGTCGTTGAAGAAGTAATCCGGCTTCACCTTGAAGAACCGGGCGAGTGCAGCAACGGTGTCGTTCGACGGATTCGTCCGCTGACCGGAACGCAGCTGCGAGATGTACGGCTTGGAGATCTGGTGGCCGTGCTCGGCGAGCGCATCGGCGACTTCTGCATTGGTGTGGGGCTTACGGCCAGGTGGATGCACCGTGTTGAACAGACTGTTCAACCGTGCCGCGAAGTCTGCAGGCATCGGGATCTACTCTCACCCTTCTCGGTATGACCGGGCCGTCTTCGACGCGGCCCGGAAACGATAACGAGTAGGTAACCACATTCCAGGCCGACTGGCTGTTTCGGCGCGACGAACGGTAGAACGTGTTGCTTTCGGATCGGACGACCGGAGAAATGCGGAGCCCGGCGCGGCCCCGCCATCGACCACGTCATTCGAACGATCGACGAGGCACGGGTTCGAGCGCAGGCCGTTTGCCAAGCGTTAACTGCTCACAGCGGATCGTGCTGCACGTGTTCCATCGGGGTGCCGACCTTCCGCAATGCGTAGAGCGTCGTCCGCACCATCGACGGCGAACCACAAATCTGGATCTGCCGGTCCGCCCACGAGCCGAACTGCGTGACGACCTTCCCGATGGACCCGTGCAGCCGATGATGCATGCCCCACGGCAGTTCCGGCGTCGGACCGGAATGCCACCACGGATTCTCGTCCTCCTCGGTCACCGGAACCACCGTCAACCACGGGTTGGACAGCGATAGCTGCCACAGGGTCTCGGCGTCGTACAGATCCCGGGGATACGTGCCCCCGACGAACAGGTGCACTCGCGGGTTGTGGCTGCGTCGAGCCATGTCCATCACCTGAGCACGGAGCGGCGCCAGGCCGGTGCCGCCTGCGATCATCAGCACGTCCTCGGCGATTCCTCGGTCGATCTGCAATCCACCCAAAGGAGGGCTGACGGCCCATCGATCGCCGACGACCGACTCGGTCACCATGGCGGGGGACACCCAACCGCCGGACACCCGCCGAACGTGAAACTCGATCTCGCCCTGCGGATTACACGGAATTGCCGGCGACAGGTACCGCCAGAGTTTGGGGCGTTGCGGAATCTGCACGCTCACGTACTGACCCGGGTAGTAGTGAATGCCCTCGTCCAGTTGGAGGCGAATGATCGCCAGATCGTCGAGCACCCGTTGATGCTCGACGATCGTGGCGCCCCAGTACGGGGGCAATTCGTCCGAGTCCGCCGCAACGGCCATGTTGTCGGTGACGAGCGCTAGCGTCCGATGCCAGGCGTCCTCGACTTCGTCCGTCCACACCTCGTTGCCGACGAAGTTGCGGAACGCCGAGATCAGGGCCGAGGCACCCGCTCGGAAGTGGGTGCCGTCGACGCCGTGCTTGCGGTGGTCTCGGCCAAGTTGCTGGAGGAACGACTCGACGCGCTCGTTCTTGTCGAGATTGTCGAAGATGTAGGCCAGCGCACGGACGAAATGGTCGCGTTGCTGGTCCATCGACGCCGGAAAGAACGCCCGGAACTCCGGATGGTCGACGAACAGCTGGGCGTAGAAGGACCGTGCGAGAAGTGCCGGACCGTTCTCAGCGGCCAGAACGGACTTGAAACCGGCACGAACCAGGGAGATCGCCCGTGCATCGAGCATCGATCAACCTCCGCCGCAGCTAGACGGTTCCAAAGTAGACCGCCCGAGGGTATCCCGATTACACACCACTGGCCACAGAAGAAAACTGAGAAAATCAGACTTGAGCGGAACAGGCTCAAGTCTTGGTACGTTGTACCCACCGACATCAAATTTTCTCCCAGCAGAAAGCAGGTGACCGGTGGACAGTTTCACCCCCACCACGAAAACGCAGGCCGCACTCAGTGCCGCTCTGCAGGCCGCATCCGCGGCCGGAAACCCGGACATCCGTCCGGCGCATTTGTTGGTGGCGTTGCTCGATCAGACCGACGGCATCGCCTCCCCCCTGTTGAAGGCTGTCGGCGTCGATCCTGCGACTGTGCGCGGTGAAGCTCGCACCCTGGTCGATCGACTCCCGTCGGCAACCGGATCGACAACGACTCCGCAACTCGGTCGCGAAGCGCTGGCGGCCATCACGGCTGCGCAGAACCTCGCTACCGAACTCGACGACGAGTACGTCTCCACCGAGCACCTCATGGTCGGACTCGCGACGGGTGACAGCGATGTCGCCAAGCTCCTGACCGGCCACGGCGCCGGACCGAACGACCTGCGCGACGCCTTCCAGACTGTCCGCGGCAGCGCGCGCGTCACCAGTGCCGATCCCGAGAGCACCTACCAGGCGCTCGAGAAGTACAGCACCGACCTGACCGCCCGGGCCCGCGAAGGTCAGCTCGATCCGGTCATCGGCCGCGACACCGAAATTCGTCGTGTCGTACAGGTACTGTCCCGCCGCACCAAGAACAACCCGGTTCTCATCGGTGAGCCCGGCGTCGGCAAGACCGCCATCGTCGAAGGTCTCGCGCAGCGCATCATCGCCGGCGACGTGCCGGAAAGCTTGCGCGGCAAGACCGTCGTCTCGCTCGACCTCGGCTCGATGGTCGCCGGTGCGAAGTATCGCGGTGAATTCGAGGAGCGGCTCAAGGCCGTGCTCGACGACATCAAGAACTCGGCCGGCCAGGTCATCACCTTCATCGACGAGCTCCACACCATCGTCGGAGCTGGCGCGACCGGTGAGTCCGCGATGGACGCGGGCAACATGATCAAACCGATGCTCGCGCGCGGTGAACTGCGGCTCGTCGGTGCGACCACGTTGGAGGAGTACCGCAAGTACATCGAGAAGGACGCAGCGCTCGAGCGTCGATTCCAGCAGGTCTACGTCGGCGAACCGTCCGTCGAGGACACCGTCGGCATCCTGCGTGGGCTCAAGGAGCGCTACGAGGTGCACCACGGTGTGCGCATCACGGACTCCGCGCTCGTCTCCGCCGCCACACTGTCCGACCGCTACATCACGTCGAGGTTCCTGCCGGACAAGGCAATCGACCTGGTCGACGAGGCCGCGTCGCGTCTCCGCATGGAGATCGACTCGCGTCCCGTCGAAATCGACGAGGTCGAACGAGCCGTCCGGCGACTCGAGATCGAGGAGATGGCGCTCGAGAAGGAGACCGACGATGCGTCGAAGGCTCGTCTCGAGAAGCTGCGCGCGGAACTGGCCGACGGCCAGGAAAAGCTCAACCAGTTGAGCACCCGCTGGCAGAACGAGAAGAACGCCATCGATTCGGTTCGCGTCCTCAAGGAAGAACTCGAGAACCTGCGCGGTGAATCCGAGCGTGCCGAACGCGACGGAGATCTGGGAAAGGCAGCCGAACTTCGGTACGGCCGCATCCCGACGCTCGAGAAGGAGCTTGCCGAGAAGACACAGGCAACTCCGGCGCAGGACGACGTCATGCTCAAGGAAGAGGTCGGTCCGGACGATGTCGCCGACGTCGTCGCAGCCTGGACCGGCATTCCTGCAGGCCGCATGCTCGAGGGTGAAACCGCGAAGCTGCTGCGGATGGAAGACGAGTTGGGCAAGCGCGTCGTCGGGCAGAAGGACGCCGTGCAAGCGGTGTCCGACGCCGTCCGTCGTGCTCGCGCCGGCGTCGCCGATCCGAACCGTCCGACGGGCTCGTTCCTGTTCCTCGGTCCGACCGGTGTCGGCAAGACCGAACTCGCGAAAGCGTTGGCGGACTTCCTGTTCGACGACGAGCGCGCCATGGTCCGCATCGACATGAGCGAGTACAGCGAGAAGCACGCCGTAGCTCGACTCGTCGGCGCGCCTCCCGGCTACGTCGGCTACGAGGCAGGCGGTCAACTCACCGAAGCCGTCCGCAGGCGTCCGTACAGTGTCATCCTGTTCGACGAGGTCGAGAAGGCTCACCCCGATGTCTTCGACATCCTGTTGGCCGTGCTCGACGAAGGCAGGCTGACCGACGGGCAGGGACGCACGGTCGACTTCAGGAACACCATCTTGATCCTGACGTCGAACCTCGGTGCCGGGGGATCGAAGGACCAGGTCATGGATGCGGTCAGGCGCGCGTTCAAACCGGAGTTCGTCAACCGCCTCGACGACGTGGTGGTGTTCGACGCCCTGTCCGAAGATCAGCTGGAATCGATCGTCGACATCCAGCTCGGCTTCCTGGCCAAGCGCCTTGCAGCACGCAGACTGACGCTCGACGTGACGTCGCCGGCGAAGCTGTGGCTGGCAGCTCGGGGCTACGACCCGCTGTACGGCGCTCGTCCGCTGCGCAGGCTGATCCAGCAGGCGATCGGCGATCAGTTGGCAAAGCTGCTGCTCGCAGGAGACGTCCGCGACGGTGACGTCGTGCCGGTGAACGTATCGGCAGACGGCGACGCACTCGTACTGGGTTAGACCGAGTATTTCGCTCCACTCTTGCGCGATATTTGCGGGATTCCGTGAATATCGCGCAAGAGTGGAGCTCTGTGCACGCCTGGACGTTCGTCACCCGCGAGGTGCCGGACGTACCCTCGGTGTCATGAGTTATCCGGACGATCAGCGCGCGAGAGTGGAGCCCGCGGAAGGACCCCACGACCGGCCGTGGGAAGACGGCACCGCGAATCCGCCTCCGGATCGTCCCGAACCCGATTACGTCGCCGACGGCTGGCAAGCATATCCGGACACCCAGCCGTACCCGGATTCCCAGCCGTACCCGGATTCCCAGCCCTATCAGCAGGCACAGCCCTATCAGCAGGCACAGCCCTATCAGCAGGCACAGCCCTATCCACAGGCGCAGCCCTACCAGGACCAGCCGACGCAGCAGTACGGATATCCCCAGCAGTACTCGCCGCAGCAGCAGTACCCAGCCCAGCAGCCCAACCCGACCCAGGTGTTTCCGGCGTACGACCCGAGGCAACACCAGGCTCCGCCCGAGTACGGCGAGTATCAGGCTCCGCCCGAGCCGAAGGGGCCGCGGCGGTGGATGTTCGCGCTGGTCGCCCTGGCCGCACTGGCGGTCGTCGTGCTGGCAGGAATTCTCGTGTTGACCAATCAACGATCCGACACCGAAGACGTCGCGGTTCGGCCACCGACCAGCCTGGCCCCGATCCCCACGCTCCCGCCGAGCCAGGCGCCCCTCGCGCCACCGTCGGCTCCCGGTGGACTCGTCCCGGGAGGTATCCCGGAAATTCTGGGGAACTCCGGCGCGGCGATCGGAAACATCACCGCCATCGACGGTCCGACTCTGACGATCCAGGGCATCGACGGCGCCCCCGTCACGGTTCTCGTCACCCCGCAGACGCAGGTCCTGTCCCTGTCCGGCTTCGACGCCTCCTCGCTGAAGGTCGGGTCGCTCGTCGTCGTGAACGGCAGCCCCATGGAGAACGGTGCCATCACGGCGGACATCATCGTGGAAACCCCCGACCTGGGCGGGTGAGCCATCACGAGGCCGAACCGCTGGACGCTATAAGCTGACCCTCGATGACGGCTATGTGGTTCGGACTTGCAGCGATCGCCCTCCTGGGTGCGGTCGCCCTTCTGTACATCGACCGTTCGCGCCGGGACCAGGTAGGCCGGGTACGGCAGATGTGGGCCAAGGCGCAGGGATACACGTACGAGGCGTCCGACGACGACATCGTGTTGCAGTTCCGGCGTGCTGCACTCGCCAAGCCCGAGCAGACCACTGCGGTGGACCTCGTGAGCGGAGTTCGACGTGGCGAGAAGTTCGTACTGTTCGACGTCGAGGAGACGTCGACGATCGTTGCAGTCCAACGACCCGTCGGATCCGACGTGGACATCGACCTTCGGTTGAAGTCGACGCCGCCTCCGCGCGACTCGGATATGGAGCTGCTCGGGTCTATCGGCCCCCGTGTCGTGTTCGCGACGAACGTCGAAGTGGCGCGCCGCGTGTGCGATCAACGCATGGCTGCGTTCACCGAATCCGTTCCGGCCGGCCTGAACCTGCTGTGGAGCGAGAACGACTGGACACTCGGATCGTTGCCGCTCGGCAGCACCGGACGCGACTGGGACGCCGCCATCGACGCAGTGGCGCGACTGTCCGGGATGCTGCACGTACTCCCGCCCGTCAACAACCGACGTCCATCCGGTCCCGCTCGAACCAGCCCTCCGCAGCGCAGTCGACCCGAAACCACCGTCGGGCGCCAGAGCCCAGAACCCAGGCAGAACCCAGAAGCTAGGCAGAGCCCAGCGCCCAGGCAGAGCCCAGCACCCAGGCAGAGCTCCGAGCCTCGTCGGAGCCCGGAACCCCGCCAGAATCCGGAACCCCGGCAGGCGCGCCCCGAGGTGCGGCGTCCCGAGCCCAGGCCGCCGCTGCGTTCCGGTCCCGTCATCCAACCGTCCGGACCCCGGCCACCGAGCCGTCCGACACCCATCACTCGCGACTCGGACCGCCGCCGCCAGGACTGATCCGCAGGACCGGACATTCGGCGGTGTGGGACTCCACAACACGTCGATCGCACCGTAGCCTTCAGTTTCATGACCGCCGAACCGATCGAACCAGCGTCCCCCCTCACCGTGCGCCCGGTTGCCCTCGTCACCGGACCGACGTCCGGTCTCGGCGCAGGATTCGCCACTCACCTCGCTGCTCGCGGCTACGACCTCGTGCTCGTTGCCAGGAACGAGGTGGGGCTGCGTTCGCTCGCGGACGACCTGCGCGTCCGCTTCGGAGCCGACTCGGAGATCATCCCGGCGGATCTGGCCACCCAGGCGGGACGGGACGTCGTCGCCGAGCGGCTGAGCCGGGGCGTCGAATTTCTCGTCAACAACGCAGGTTTCGGAACTTCGGGTGAGTTCTGGACAGCGGAACCCGAGCTGCTGCAGGCGCAGCTCGACGTCAACGTCACCGCGGTGATGCAGTTGACCCGAGCAGCGCTGCCGTCGATGGTTGCTGCCGCGAAAGGCACCGTGGTCAACGTGGCGAGTGTTGCGGGCATTCTGTCCGGCCGCGGATCGACGTACTCGGCGTCCAAGGCGTACGTCATCTCGTTCTCCGAAGGACTGTCCGGTGGCCTCGCCGGCACGGGTGTCCAGGTGCAGGCACTGTGCCCCGGGTTCGTGCGCACCGAGTTCCACCAGCGCGCGGGCATCGAGATGTCCAGCATCCCGAAGTTCATGTGGCTGAACGTGGAACAGGTCGTGCGTGAATCCATGCGTGATCTGGGCAAGGGCAAAGTCATCAGTGTGCCGGGCGCGCAGTACAAGGTCCTGACGGCGCTCGGCACCAAGGTCCCCAAGAGTGCTGTGCGGAAGCTGACGAATCTGGTCGGTCGAGGTCGCGGCCGAACCTAGGCGACTTCGGCGCGTATGGGCGAGCCTCCGAGCGCGATTCGAGTATCACCGTTAAATTCAGACCTTGTGACTGTTTTCGTGATCGTGGCGATCCTCGTACTTGCAGTTCTCGCCTACGCGGCGAGCGTCGAGCGTCGGGTGCGGCGTTATCGGTCGAACACGGCCGCGAGCAGGCAGCTGGTGACCGTGGAGCTCGAGCGTCGCTACGTTCAGCTGGATCCGTTCATCGCGGCCGTCGAATCGTCCGGCCTGGACCAGGATCTGGTTCGTCAGCTCGTCGGCGCGAGGTCGTGGTCCAAGGCGGTACGAGACAAGAACCTCGGTCTACAGGCACAGGCAGCCGCCGAGAACGCGCTGTCGGCGGCGGTGCACGCAGTGCTGTCCGAGTCCGACACCCACCCCAAGTTGCGATCCAACTGGGCTTTCCAAGGCCCCGCCGGCGACCTGGAAACAACGGAGAAGCGCATCGCCGGCGCAGTGCGCGTCTACAACGACAATGCGTACGCGTTGGCGCAGCTGCGTAGTTCGTTCGCGACCAAGCCCATGGCCACGGTACTGAAGGTTGTTCCGCCCGAGCCGTTCGTCGAGCACGTCGACCTCGTCGCCGACGAAAAGCCGGAGGACGTGCCCGCCTGAGCCTGTGGGATTCCGGCCGGTAGATTCATCGACTGAATCGACCGAAGGGAACCTCACATGGCCGACAGTGCCCAGCGTGCCGAACTGGCCGAGCTGGTTCGTGAACTGGCCGTAGTCCACGGCAAGGTGACGTTGTCATCCGGCAAGGAAGCCGACTACTACGTCGACCTCAGACGCGCAACGCTGCATCACCGCGCGAGCGCGTTGATCGGAACGCTGATGCGCGAATTGGTGGCCGACTGGGACTTCGACTCCGTCGGCGGCCTGACGATGGGAGCCGATCCCGTCGCGCTGTCCATCGTCCACGCGGAAGGCCGCCCGATCGACGGATTCGTCGTGCGCAAGGCCGCCAAGGCCCACGGCATGCAGAGGCAGATCGAAGGACCCGACATCGTCGGCAAGCGGGTGTTGGTCGTGGAGGACACGACCACGACCGGGAACTCACCGCTGACTGCGGTGAAGGCGCTCCGCGACGCGGGAGCAGTCGTCGTCGGAGTTGCGACGGTAGTCGACCGGGCAACCGGAGCCGACGACGTCATCGCTGCCGAGGGGCTCGAATACCGCTCGCTGCTCGGCTTGGCCGATCTGGGTCTGTAGCGGCTTCGCCGCTGGTGGTGTGGTTAGGCGCCCCAGGGGGCACCCAACCACACCACCAGGCGCGGAGCGCCTCAGGCCACCTCGACCTCATGCATATCCATGACGAAGCCCGCTCCGGCGAAGTTGGGCATGTCGTCGGCACCGGCCTTGCCCTCCTCGGATCCGAGGGCTGCAATGGCGTCGTCCTTGGACGGGAAGTTCAGGTTGCCGACGACGAAGTGTGCAGGCTGGGATCCGTCCAGTGTTTCTGACACACCCCACTCGAACGAGATGATGCCGGGCATCTTCGCGGTCAGTGGCGCATGCACGCTTCGGTAGTGTGCCAAGAACGCATCGGGGTTCTCGGGGTGGTTGTAGGCGATGCTGATGCGAAACATTCGAGCTCCTTCTAGTGGGTGATCGTGAAGCCTTCGTAACCCTTGGATGCGACGTCGTCGCAGATGTCGCGGTAGACGTTGAGTCCGCCGACGTAGGACATGATCATGCGAGGTTTGCCTGGGATGTTGGCGCCGGTGTACCAGGAGTTGCCCTCGGGGTAAAGCGTGGTGTCGGCGAGTTCGATTGCTTGCGTGGTCCATTCCTTTGCTGCGGTCTCGTCGGCCTCGAATGTCCTGGCGCCGATCGACTCCAGATGTGCGACGGTGTCCGCTGTCCACTCGACGTGCTGTTCGATGGCGCAGACCACGTTGGTCAACACGTTGGGGCTACCGGGGCCGGTCAAGGTGAACAGATTGGGGAACTCGTCGACGGCGATACCCAGATATGTGGTGGGACCGTCGGTCCACTTGTCCTGCAGTGACTTCCCGTTGCGTCCACGGATGTCGATCTTCAGCAGGGGGCCGGTGATGGCGTCGAAACCGGTGGCGAAGACTATGACGTCGAGCGGGTATTCGTCGTGGGCGGTCTTCAACCCGGTCGGAGTCAATCCTTCGATCGGCGCATCCTTCACGCTCACGAGCGATACGTTGTCGCGATTATAGGTCTGAAAGTAGTTGGTATCGAGTGTGATTCGCTTGGCCCCCAAGGGATGCTCGCGAGGTGAGAGTGCCTCGGCAAGTTCAGGGTCCTCGACGACGGATCGGATCTTGCCGCGGAAGAACTCGGCGATGGTGTCGTTGGCCTGCCGATTGCTGAGCAGGTCCGGGTAGGCAGCGATGAGATCGATGGCCCGATGGCGACTCCATCGTTCCTCGAACACCGCCAATCGCTCTTCCTCGGAGTGGTCGAATGTGTTGACTGACAATGTGTCCACGGGCTGGCCGCCCCCGGACGCCTTCGATGCGACCTTGAAGTTCTCGATGTCGGCTCGAAAGGACTGCTTCTCGTCCTCGGTCAATGGGCGATTGCCGCAGTCGAGGCTGAAGGCAGGTGTGCGCTGGAAAACCGTCAGATGTTCGGCCTGCTCGGCGATCTTCGGGATCACCTGAACACCAGAAGATCCGGTGCCGATGACGCCGACCCGTTTGCCGGTGAAGTCGAACCCGTCGCGCGGCCACGCGCTGGTATGGATCGTCTCGCCCTCGTAGGCGTCGAGACCCGCGAAGTCGGGTGTCGATGACGTCGAGAGGCATCCCGCGGCGGTGATCAGGTACTTGGCGGTGACGTATTCACCGGTGTCGGTGCCGACCGTCCACCGTAACGCCTCCTCGTCCCAGACCGCTGATTCGACACGTACTCCGAAACGAAAGTGCTTCTTGACATCGAGTTTCTCGGCGACGAAGTCGATGTAACGCAGGATCTCCGGCTGAGCAGGATAGCGTTCTGTCCACTCCCACTCGTCGATGATGTCCTGGGAGAACGTGAACGCGTATTCCATGCTGATGCAGTCGCATCGTGCGCCGGGATACGTGTTCCAGAACCACGTACCACCGACGGTTTCTGCGGCCTCGTATCCACGGACCGACAGGCCGAGAGACTCGAGCTTGTGCGTCATGTAGACGCCGGAGAAGCCGGCGCCGATGACGACGGCATCGAAATCGCTTGTGCTCACGGAACACTCCTTTCAGGCGACAACGGATGTGAGATGGGCGCGAACGGATTCGCCGACGTACGCGATACCGGCGTCGGCTCCGGGGAGGATGTTGACGAACTGGAAGAAGCCATGCATCTGTCCGTCGAACACTCTCACCTCCACGGGTACGCCCGCGGCGGTGAGTTTCTCGGCATAGGCTTGACCTTCGTCGCGTAGAACATCGTGTTCGGCCAGCAACACCACTGCTGGTGCCACTCCTGACAGGTCCTCTGCGTGCAAGGGTGACACGTCCCAGTTGCGGCGTACTCCGGCATCGGGTGTGTAGAGATCCCAGAACCAGATCATCGACGTCTTGTCGAGCATCAACTGGTTGGCGGGGTCGGCGTACGAGCTGTTGTCGAAATCGTGGTCGGTGACGGGGTAGACCAACACCTGTAGCGAGACGGCCGGGCCGTTCTCTCGCACTGCTCGCTGCGCGACGACGGCTGCAAGGTTGCCGCCGGAACTGTCGCCGCCGACCAGTAGCGGCAACGCAGAATCGGAGCGAGAAGCGGTCCACTGCAGAACATCCCATGCGTCGTCGGCTGCAGTCGGGTAGATGTTTTCGGGAGCGAGTCGGTAGTCGGGAAGCACTACGGTGCACCCGGTCTCGACCGCGAGGCGTCTGGCAAGTGTGTCGAACTGATCCGGTGTGCCGACGACCCAGCCACCGCCATGGAAGTAGACGAACACCCCGCGTGGGCTGTCGTCAGGTGTCAGGACGCGAACCGGAATTGCATGTCCATCCGCCGCCTCCACCGTCAGGTTCTCGACCGACGCCATCTCGGGCCCTGGACCGTAGAGGTCGATGAATGTGTCGTTCATCGAGCGGACCTCGTCGGGGGTCATCTCGTGGAGCGCTTTACCGCCTCCTTCGGCGGCTTGGGCGAGGAACGCGGCGGTGGCGTCGTCGAGTGCCATGACAGGACTCCTTCGGAGTGTTCTAATTACGGACGGCATCCGTTCAGGTGATACACCTCACTCTAAACGCTGATAATCATTCGCCGCAACCATCTGTTGTCACGGCTTTTTCTGCTGCGACTTTGTCCTCAAATGTGATCTGGACAACTGGACGTTTTGGTTCTACTGTGACAGCGATCACGAGTTCATGCGCATCATTGCCATGAAATAGGAGGAGCCATGAAGTTCACCACGGGTCCCGGCAGGCTGGTCCTGTTCGGGCTGACCGGAGCCATGCTGTCGATGGCAGCATGTAGTGGGTCAGGCCCATCCGGTGCAACAGCCTCGGGGGAGATGCCCGCCGAGATCACCGTGCTCTCCACGACGGACAAGACCGGAACGCTCGCGTACGTCGGAGGTTCCCAGCTCGAAGGTATCGAACTCGCCGTCCAAGAGATCAACGAGCAGAAGTTCCTCGGCGACTCCACGCTGAAGCTCGACAGTCGCGACACCGCAGGCGACGCCCAGACAGCCGCGAGTCAGGTGACCGAAGGGATCGCGAACCCGAACGTCGCCGCCATCCTCGGCACCGTGTCCGGTGCGCAGTCCGTGGCGGTGGCGCCGATAGCAGAGTCGTCGAAGACTCCTGTCGTGTTCACCCAGTCCGGTAGTGCCGGTGTCGTCATCGGCGACTACACGTTCCGATCGACCGCACCCCAGGAGACATACTTCCCCAAGGCGATCGATCATCTGAAGACCCTCGGCGCCAAGCGAATCAGCGTGCTCTACAACGCAGGCCAGCCGACACTGGCGGAGATCGCCGAGAATCAACTCCCCGCGTTGCAGGAGAGTGAGGATCTCGAGATCCTCTCGAGCACCAGCGTGCAGTCGACCACCCAGGACTTCGCGTCGACCATCACCAAGATCGTCGGCGAAAAGCCGGATGCCGTGGTGTTCCTCCTCGTCGGTGCGCAGAATTCCACCGCGATGTCGCAGCTGCGCCAAGCAGGCTTCGACGGCCCAGCCGTCGGAAATCCCGCCGCAGGCGCCGGAAACCTCGCGCCCGCAGGGCCTGCAGGCGCGGGAATGTTCTGGGCGACGGACTTCAACTACCTTCAGACCGCACCGTCTTCGGTCTCCTTCGTCGAGGCTTACAGCGCCAAATACGGCAAGAACCCGCTCAACTACGCAGCCGAAGGCTACGACGCGGCATGGATGATCGCCAGGGCCATCAAGGAATCGGGCGGCGCCTCGCGTGAGGACATCAAGAACGGTCTCGACGCCGTGGCCACGGCCGGATTCGACGGCGCCGTCGGACCGGTGACGTTCGAAGGCAACGACCAGCGAGTGGCGGGAGTTGTCGTCGAGTGGGACGGGACCGCAGAAGGGTTGCTGGCGGAATGACGGTCACCGAACGTTCACGGAAGAGGTGATCTGAAACCATGGGCCAGACACTCATCGATGCGGCGATACTCGGATCGATCTACGTACTGTTCTGTCTCGGCATGTCCCTCGTGTGGGGCACCGTCGGCATCCTCAACTTCGCGCACGGCGCGATCTTCATGTTCGCGGGGTTCGTCGGATACCTGGTGGTCAAGGACCAACAGCTGCCGATGATCGGCGTCATTGCGGTGTCGGTGTTCGTGGGTGCGTTGTTGTCCACAGCCATCGAAGTGCTTGCTTTCCAACCGATTCTGCGGAGGGCAAAGACTCATCGGATCGCAGAGCTGCAAATTCTGATCGGCGGCATCGGCGTTGCTGCCATCCCGCTCGCGATCGCCCAGTACGTCACCAAGTCCGAACCGTTCGGATTCTCCAACAGTTCGTATGCAGTGAAGGTGTTCTCGCTCTTCGGTCTTCGCATCTCGAACACCGGTTTGATCATCGTGCTGTCCGCCGTGATTCTCACGGTCGGGATGGCGATATGGCTGCGCAAGTCCATGGCAGGACTTGCGCTCCGTGCCATCGGTGTCGATGCCGAAACGGCAGCGTTGATGGGAGTCGACCGTCGAAAGCTCTCCCTGTCCACAATGGCCTTTGCCGGTGGTCTTGCCGGTCTCGCGGGCGCCTTGCTCACGTTCAATCTCGGCGCCATCACTCCGGAAAGCGGTGAGACACTGCTGATCAAGGCATTTGCGGTCATCATCCTCGGTGGCGTCGGGAGCACGGCCGGTGTCGCTGCCGGCGCCTACATTCTGGCGTTGTCGGAGACTCTGGTGTTGCGATTCACCGGTGGTGGCTGGGTCGACGCCGTGTGCTTCGGCATGATCTTCCTCGTCCTGCTGCTTCGCCCGCAGGGTCTCTTCGGCCGCAAGGAGGTGCGAAGGGTATGAGTCAGTTCTATTTCACGCATATCGTTCTGTTCCAGAGCACGTTCACCGTTCTTCTTCTGGCTCTGAGCATCCAGGTCCAGCTTCGCATGGGCGTGTTCTCGTTCGCAGGCGCCGGGTTCTACGGTCTCGGTTCCTACGGCGCCGCGATCTTCGTGATCCGGTACGGGTTCAGCTCGTTCGCCGCGATTGCTGCCATCATGATCGTCTGCGGAGTGATCGGGTTTCTGCTGGCATTGCTGGTTCAGCGTCTCAACGGTCTCTACCTGGCGATGGCCACGGTCTCCTTCGATCTGATCATCACGGTCGTCGCGCACAACGGTGGCTCGCTCACCGGCGCGTCGGTCGGACTGTTCGGCGCACTGGCGTTCCCTCAGTTGACCATCGGGCACATCATCGCGATCACGGTGCTCGTCGTCGCGCTTCTGGCGCTGAGCGAACGAGGTCGTCTCGGTCGTAGAATCGACGCGGTCCGTGAAGATCCGGAATTGGCCGCATCCATGGGTGTCAACGTTTCTCGCTATCGAATCAGCTCCTTCGTGATCAGTGGATTGATCGGCGCACTTGGTGGCGCGATCAACGTATTACTGCGCACGACCGTGGCGCCGGAGAGCATCGGATTCCCCTTGGTGGTTCTCGGGTTGACGATCATCATCGTCGGCGGCGGGCGCTCGTGGCTCGGCATCGTCCTCGGCGCGATCATCTTCACATGGCTGCCGTACTACCTCGAGATCGTCGGGCAGTACCAGGCCATCGTCTACGGCATCATCGTCGCGATCGCTGCCGTCTACGTACCGGGCGGGATCTACGGAACCGCCCTTGATCTGGTTCGGAAGTCCAAGGCCAAAAGACTCGCAGGGGTTGCTCGTAAGAAGGAACCCGACGACACGGTCGAGGAACTCGCTCTAGCCGAGATAGGGGATAAACCGTGACTACCGACGCAGTGTCACGAGAGACTGTCGCTCGCCACGCCACAACCGAGGTGGTGCTCGGAATAGACGACGTCGCAGTCCACTACGGCGGCATCAAGGCTGTCGACGGTATTTCCTTCGACATCACCCGAGGAAAGATATTCGGCATCCTCGGACCGAACGGATCCGGCAAGAGCACCCTGTTGGCGGCGATCACTCGATTGACGCCCCTGACACGCGGTGCCTTGACGTTCGAAGGCGAACCGTTTGCGAAGGTGTCTTCGCAGAAGGTCGCCAAGCTCGGCATTGCCCGCACATTTCAGACGGTACGACTACTGCCGGACCTGACCGTTCGCGAGAACGTCGCTCTGGGGGCGGACCTCGGCTCCGAGGAAGGTGGCCTTCGCGAGTTGTTGCTCGGGCGCAAGGCCTTGCTGAAGCGCTCGAAAGATGCGGTCGCGGAGGCGCTGGAGCGGACTGGGCTCTCGGGCTTGGAGGACATCAGGCCAGGGGAGCTGTCCTATGGGTTGCAGCGCCGGGTGGAGATCGCCCGCGCAATTGCCATGTCGCCCACACTTCTTCTGCTCGATGAGCCGACAGCGGGCATGAACAAGACCGAACGCGAGGATGTATCGGAGCTGTTGAAGAAGTTGCGCGAAGAAGGCCTGACGCAACTTCTCGTCGAACACGACGTGCAGATGATGGTCGATACCTGCGACACGCTGATCGCAATGAATTTCGGCGTACTGATCGCGCAAGGGAAGCCGCAGGACGTCGTGCGCGAACCAAGTGTCCAGGAAGCATATCTCGGGAAGCGAGGAGCGCAGGATGCTCGTAGTCAGTGATCTCCACGTCCAGTACGGCAAGGTCAGCGCGGTCACGAACATCGGCCTGACGGTCGAACCCGGCCGAATTACGCTGGTTCTCGGGGCGAACGGAGCAGGTAAGAGTACGACGCTGCGAACCATCGCCGGCTTGGTGGAACCGATGTCGGGCACCATCGTTCTCGATGATGTTTCCCTCGTCGGACTCAAGGCCCACAAAGTGGTGCGACGCGGGATCTCACTCGTACCGGAGGGTCGTCAAGTCTTCGCGTCGTTGTCCGTGGCGGAGAACCTGCGTATCGGTGGATACACCTCGACCAGGGAGAAGCGCGAGAAGAACACCGAACTCGCGTATGAACTGTTTCCGATTCTTCGTGAGCGAAAGGACGGGCCTGCAGGACTGTTGAGCGGTGGTGAGCAGCAGATGCTTGCCTTCGGACGTGGACTGATGTCCGATCCGAAGTACATCATGATGGACGAGCCGTCGATGGGTCTTGCGCCCGCCGTGGTCGACACCGTCATGGCAAGTGTCCGCGAGATCGCCGACCGCGGGCTCGGTGTGCTGATGGTCGAGCAGAACGCCGAAGCGGGGCTCAGGGTTGCCGACGATGTCGTCGTGGTCAATCGTGGCGACTCCGTGTACTCCGGTGGTGCCGAGGAAGCCCGCTCGCACTCCTCGGTGGTGCTGGCGTTCCTGGGTGAAGCGGCTTTGGGCGCATGAGCAGGTTCAGCGGCAAAGTAGTCCTCATCACCGGTGCTGCCCGCGGACAAGGTCGTAACCACGCACTGCGTTTCGCCGCCGAAGGCGCCGACATCATCGCAGTGGACGCATGCGAGGACGTCGACACCGTCGGATACGACCTTGCGACGGAGGACGACCTGGCGGAGACGGTGCGGGGCGGTCGAGAAGCTCGACCGTCGGATCGTGGCGTCGAAGACGAATGTCCGCGACCTCGAGGCGCTACGTGCAGCCGTCGATTCCGCAGTAGGCGAACTCGGCCGACTCGACGTAGTGGTAGCCAATGCGGGAATTGCGGGTAGCGGTGTGACGCACGAGTTGTCCGCCGAGAATTGGCACAACATGATCGACACCAACCTGACCGGCGTGTGGAACACGACGACGGTCGCCACTCCGCACATCCTGAAAGGCGGCGAGGGCGGTTCGATGGTGCTCATCAGCTCCGTCGCGGGAACGAAAGGTCTGCCGTACAACGCCCATTACACCGCAGCCAAGCACGGTGTCCTCGGGTTGATGAAGAGCCTCGCGAACGAGCTCGGCCCGCAGAACATCCGTGTCAACACGGTGAACCCGACCAACGTCGAGACTCGGATGCTGTTGAACGACGCGATCTACAGGCTGTTCCTTCCCGACGAGGAAGCACCCACTCGGGAACAGGTGGTTCCGCTCCTGCACGACATGCACGTACTCGACATTCCGTATGTCGAGCCGGACGATGTCAGCAACGCGGTGCTCTTCCTGGCGGGCGACGAATCACGCTACGTAACCGGTATTTCCATCCCCGTCGATGCGGGAGTCCTCATCAAATAGTGGCAGAGTCAGGGTTGTGCGCCCAGTTCCCAAGTGAACTCGTCGACCAGCGCGTCGATTCGTTCGCAGAACTGGATAAGCAACGGTGATTCTGGAAGTTCGGCCACCAACTGCGTTACGGCGTCGAGATGAGCCCGGGCACGGCCCAATTCTTGCTCGATCGAGTCGGTCATCGCACTGCCCTTCGGTCGGTCCAGCGTCGGGACTTGAAGTGCTGTTCGTCCAGTGTCCCGGTGGGTAGCACAGAGATCGACATCGAGATTCCGACAGTGCGCTTGATCGTCTCCGCGATATCCGCCATCAGGTTCGGGTCGACGTCGGCAGCCGCGTCGATCTCCAGCTGCAAGTCGACGGACTCGCTGCCGTTATCGGCAGTGTGAACAATCGCTCTGTAGTCGAGTACGGGCACACGGAGCACCGCCGCATCCACAGCGCTCGGCCAGATATTCATACCCCTGATCTTGATCATGTCGTCGATGCGACCGATCGATCCCGCCTCGAACTCCGGAAAGAAGCCGTCGCGCAGCAACCGGATGCTGTCGCCCATCCCGAACCGTATGCTCGGCAACCCGCGGGTCCGAAGGGTCGTGACCACTATCTCGCCGCGCTCACCAGGAGCTACGGCGACCCCGTCTGGATTGAGCACCTCGATGAGACAACGGTGTCCGATGCCGTGGAGGACGCCGCGTCCGTGTTCCTCGATCGCACCGGTTTTGGTCGCCATCACCACTCCGAGGGTCTGAGTTGCACCCCACCCTTCGTGGACTGTGGCGCTCCAGAACTCCTGCATCGACTCCGCCCACTCGATCCCGTAAGGCTCACCGGAGAGAAAGATTGCTCGTAGCGCAGAACCAGAGCGCTTCGGCTCGATCCCGAGACGCTTGGCCTCGGCTGTCATGCGGTGTAGGTAGGAGGGCGTGATGGACATGCCGGCGCAGCCGAAACGTTGCAGCATGTCGATGCGCTCGGCCGTTGATCCCGTGAATGCGTTGGTCGGAACGAGACCGGCAGCGAGAGCGGATGCCTGGAAGTACGGCCCGGCCATGGTCTGCGAGTACGGAATGGTGAGCATGATCTTCTCGCCTGCGGCAAGACCGGCCCAGAAGTACTGATAGGCGCCGCCGGTACCCAGAGCGGCGAGGTCGTGTGCCGTTCGAGGATGTACCTCCCTGCCCACCCCGCTGGTCCCGCTGGTCAGGTGTAATTGGCGAACGTCGTCCCGCACAGTGCCAGGATGCAGTTTCTGGTAGCGGAGATAGTCGGCCTTGCGGGCAACCGGGATGTGAAGGGCGAAGGACCGCTGGTCGACTACGGAATCGACATCGACGGCATGGTCTCCGTAGAACCATCGGTGGAAGGGGGACTCGTCCCGGGCGAGCCGGAGCGCACGGACCAGTGCAGTGTCGCGGAAGCGGGTCGCCGTGAGGCCGCTCATCGATTCGGTCAGCGCATTCGCGGTAGTCATCTCATACCATCCCGGACCATGATTGCCGTTGCAGTGGCAGCTCGGCGGTCGTTGTCCTGCAGCAGAATCAGGTCGACGGTTACCGATGTATCGGACTCGTCGGTGATGACGCCGCGTACGACGGCATCCTGGCCGGTAAGCACGAAATCGTGCAGGGCGATGGCCCGCAACGATTCGAGCGAGGCGCGCGTACCAGCCCACTCGCCGACGCACCGTTCGAACATCGCGAGCACAAACATGACGTCTGCGTAGGCGCCAGGCGCACCGCCGGCCCGTGCAGCCTCGTGGTCGATGTGTGCCGGAGCGAAATCTCGACTGGCAGCGGCAGACATCACGAGCCGTTGGAACGTCAGAGGCAGCCGGATCTCCGGTAGAGGTGCGTTCATCGTCGGGACTCGAACGGGAAGTACCGATAGACGCTGCACCGCTCGCGTGCGATAACAGTGCCATCCTGGCGTAGGAAGGTCAGCTCGAAATCCACGAAGCTGCCGTCGCCCACACTTGTTCGTTTCGGCGTCACGCCAGTGACCCGGTATTCGGTAGTGATCACGTCTCCGGGCCGCAGTGGGTGAAAGTACTCGAATTCCATCCTGTTGGTGACGGATTCGGCAGCGGGCACGCCGCACGCATCCCAGGGCAACGGAGGGAGGGCGCCGTCGCTCAATGACGGGTCTCCTGGCGTCCAGTACGCAGGCATGGAGAACGAGGACAGCATTGCCCATGGAGCGATGGGGTCGACTGGGTCGACGAAGCGTGGGTCGGCCATCTCGTGCGCCTCGACGAACCGTCGGATCGCCTCGCGAGTCACCGGCTCCGCGCCGACGGTGATGGCAACAGGATTGTTCATGCTTCCGTGTCCGGCGAGGTCGGGCGGTGGTCGAGTAGAACCTCGTCGAACACGGCGTCGACGTAGGGCCCGAGATCGATGGCGTCGGTGTCGTAGAAGTCGGCGAACTCCGGGTAGGTCATCGTCTCGTCGTAACCGAGATCTCGGACGAGGGTGCTCCACCGCGAGGCGGTTGCGGCCCATTCGGTCATCGAGGTGGCTGCGTCTTCCAGCGCTGGGGACTGTTTCAGCAGTTCGAGTTGTTGGTTGTTGACGCTCTGTAGTCGCTCTCGTGCATCCGGTGCGAATTCGGTGATTGTTCCGCCTGCGTCCTGGATGTCGTGCACTCCCTGCACCATCGCGTCCCACGAGGTGCGGATATTGGTTTCGAGGAAGACGTCGAGTCGATCGAACAGCAATTGCTGAACGAGCAGCGGCATGCTGTCCCAACGGTTCTGGTTGAGCGCTACGGACCCGAAGGTCAAAGCGAAGCCAGCGGACGGATCGATGATCACTTCCGGTGTCAGACCGAGGTACCCGCCCAGCACTGCGTTCTGCACCGAGGTCGCGGTGCAGTCGACCACGCCGCGTTGCAGGCTTTCGTACAGCTCCGAATACGACGCACTCACCGGTATGGCGCCCAACCCGCTGATCTGTGCGCCTTGAGTCCGGCCTGCAGCGGAAATCTGACGTCCTCGTAGTTGGTCGAGGGTCTGCGCCTCCTCGGCGCACAGTAGCGCCATGCCGCCCCCGTTGTACGACGGCATCAACAGATGCATGTCGTTGTCCGCGAATTCCTGCGCGACTTCTTCTGTTGCGTACGCAGACTCGAGCAACCACGCGTGCGATTGCAGAATGCCTGCGATAGGAGACATATCGCCGAGGAAGGACGCGTTGATCAACGTGTTGACCGCCGGATACTCGGCTGGTTGGTTGGCGACAGCGAAGCCGTCGATGTCCGTTCGTCCGTCGCCCAGTGCGTCGTCGATCTCACTGGCACCTGCGATGGCGTTGGCGTAGAAGATATCGAAGGTCACCTTCCCGCCCGACCACTCGGTGACCGCGTCGTAGTAGATCTCCATCTTGTCGCTGACGAACGAGCCCTGAGGTCCGGGGGTCTGTGCGTACAGGTGAACAGGTTCGACATCGTCGAAGGCGGCCCGGTACTGGTCCAGGGTGGCGCCGTACTCGATGCCGGGTCCACCACTGTTCGATTCGGTCGTTGTGGTGCAGGAGGTCGCCACGACCACGGTCGCGGCAATGACCATGCAGGACAGTGCTTTGGGGAAACCGAACACGTTCAACCTTTATCCACCCATCTGGCTTGGAAGAAACGTTGCGACTTGCGGGAACGCGATCAGCAGGACGACGAAGACGAGCGCGATCGGCATCACCCATGCAACGCTGGCGAATACGTCGCGCAGACTGATCTTGTTGCCGAGGTTCACTTCTGGGTCCTGCGCTACGCCGTGAATGATGTAGGACAGGATGCCGACGGGCGGAGTGATGACGGCGAGCTCGCCCATGAAGACGACGAAGACACCGAACCACAGCAGCGAGATGTCGAGGTAAGCGAGCGTAGGGATGAGCAGTGGTACCGTCAGGAGCATCATCGCGAGGGCGTCGAGGAACATCCCCATCACGAGGTAGACCACGGTCATCAACGCGAGGAACTGCCACGCCGTCAAGCCAAGGTTGGTTGTCCAATCGGTGAACCCGGTCGTCAATCCGGTCAAGGGAAGCATTCTGGACAATGCGGTTGCGCCGAGAAGCATCAGGAAGATCGATCCGGTGCTTGCTACGGCACTCACAGCAGCCTCGCTGACTGCGGCAAATGGGCGGTCGCGGCGACGTGCGAACAGTGCGACGAACAGCGCAACCATCGCCGCAGCGCCGCCGGCCTCGGTAGCGGTGAAAACGCCGGAGAACATGCCAACCACGACCACCAGCACGAGGACCGGAACCGGCCACACCGAAACGAGTGCACGCCACTTGGCACCCGTGGATTCCGGAGCGACGTCCACCTTCTCCGGTGTCTTCGGTTTGACAATCGATGCCGCGATCATCAGCGCGATGCTGAACAAGACCGCCACTGCCACACCGGGGCCGACTCCGGCCAAGAGTTGCTCTCCAACAGGGACTTCCGCGATCCCGGCGAACACGACAAGAGTGATCGAGGGTGGTATGAGCTGGCCGGGCAGTCCGGCGGCCATGACGGATCCGATGGCCAGACGCTTGTCGTAACCCGCTCGGAGCATCTCGGGGATGCCGATACGTGCCAACGCATAGGTAGTCCCGACTGTCGAACCGCTGACCGAGGCGAGCCCAGCTCCCGCGAGGTTGGTGCCGACTGCCAGGCCGCCGGGCATCCACCCCAGCCAAGTCCGTGCGACATCGTAGAGCTTCTCGGTCACTCCGGATCGCCACAGCAGCAGACCCATGAATACGAACATCGGAACGACACTCAACGTCCATTGTGCAACATTGTGATACGGCAATTTGCTGACGGTGCTGGTGACGACACCGAAGTCGCGCAGTGCCCACATTCCCATCAGCGCGGACACCAAAAGCGCGAAACCGATGTGCATCCGCAGGAAGATCAGGCTCAGTAGCAGGACGATCGACAGGACGCCGATGGTCTCCTTCGATCCGCCGAGGAACGTACCGACGGTGGACCCGACGGCTGCCGCGACGAATACTGCAAGGGTGATGCTTCCGCTCGGGAATCGGCCTGCTCGAACTCGACCGGGCATTGGTTTGGAGGGTTCGCGCGTGGCTACGGCGGTCATCGTGCCTTCTCTGTGTCGGCCGCGTGGTCGGATTCGGGAGAGACAGCAAAAGAGGATCCGGAATCGTCGATGTCTTCGTCGTGTAATTGTTTCCATCCGAGACGTACGTACTGTACGGCGAAGAGTGCGAACGTGATCGGGACGAGGTACGTCAGTGGCCACGCTGCGATATCGGTCAGTCCGGCCGTCAGCTCGATGTCGCGATTGTGTTGCGCATGATCGAACGAGTAGGCGACGGTAACCAGGCAGACCGCTGCGCACACGATGCTCGAGCCTGCGGCAACGTACCGCTTGGCGGCCGCAGGGAACCGTGTGTAGAACATATCGGCCCACACGTGTTCGCCGCGATGCATCGCGATCACGAAGCCCAGTAGGACGACCAAGGGCATGTACCAGTACTGGACTCGTTCGAGGGTGCCGGTTATGGGCTCCCCGAACACAGTGCGAGAGAACGCGTTTGCGACGGTATGCACCATCATGGCGAGGAGCCCTACGACCGCAGGTATCTCGACCAGCGTGAACAGGCGATTGCCTACAGGATTCGTCAAAACAGGTGCTCCGCTCGAAAGAGTGTGATGCAAACAACTCTATCTATACGAATGATGCGAAGCAATAGAATCGGACATTCAGTACTGGCCCGATGCGCCACCATCGACGGAGATGGCCGACCCTGTGAGGAACGGGACATCTTCTCGGAGAAGGAAAACTGCTGTGCGCGCGACTTCTTCGGCACTGGCCATACCGCGACCACCGACACCCTGGGCCGGGATCGCTTGACCGTCGCGAGCGAGAAGTGCCCTGAACTTACCGATGATGGGTGTGTCGGTCGAACCAGGACAGATACAGTTCACAGCTATCCCGTGCTCGCGTACCTCGGCCGCAGCAGTTCTCGTCAGCCCGAGAATTGCGTGTTTCGCGGCAACGTAATCCGCGCGCTTGGCTGCTCCTTGCAGGCTCGCGATGGATCCTGTGTTGACGATCTGCCCCTTGCCCGTCGTGATCATGTGTGGAAGAACATACTTCAGTCCGTAGAACATGCTGTTCAGGTTGACCGACATCGTGGTCGACCACTCGGCCGGAGACATGTCCACGATCGCTCGGTTGACTCCTGCTATCCCGGCATTGTTGAAGAACTGATCCGGAATGCCGAGTGTGTCGACCGCAGCGGCTACGTAGTCCTCGACCTCAGCGGGATTCGAGACGTCAGCTCGGTGCGCGACGACGGTGCCGGCCGACATCCGACTGGTCTCTTCGGCGCCGGCGAGATCGATGTCGACGGCGAGTACCTGCGTACCTGCCTGCGCGAGTTCGAGACATACAGCTCTGCCTATCCCGCTTCCGGCGCCGGTGACGATCGCAACCACCTCAGCGCCCCTTCCAGACCGGAGTCCGTTTCTCCTTGAACGCCGACGCCCCCTCGCGGGCGTCTTCCGAGCTTCTGACCGGCTCGTAGATCTTCCACATCTCCGCGAATTGCTCGTCGTTGGACCAGTCGCGGGCCTTGGTGATGATCTCTTTGGTCGCCCGCACGGCCATCGGGCCGTTCTTCGCGATCTTCTTCGCCAGCTCCAACGCGACCTCCAGCGCCTCTCCCGCTGGGGTGAGCCGGTTGATCAGGCCGGCGTCCTTGGCTTCCTGCGCACTGATGAAGTCACCGGTGAGGCACCACTCGACGGCCAACGCGCGCGGGACCCGGTCGGGCAGCCGGAGCAATCCGCCACCACCGGCGAGCAACCCGCGCTTGACTTCGGGGAGTCCGAACACTGCCGTCTCGGACGCCACCACCAGATCACAGGCAAGCACAATCTCGAATCCGCCCGCGATGGCGTGGCCCTCGACAGCGGCGATCAGCGGTTTCGCCGGGGGAGTCTCGGCGACGCCCGCGAATCCCCGCCCCGGAATCGACGGCTTCTCACCGGCAAGGAAGGCCTTCAAATCCATTCCGGTGCAAAAACTTTTGCCCTCGCCGGCAATGACACCCGCGACGAGGTCGTCGCGGGCATCCAGTTCGTCCATGGCGTCGGCGATGGCCTGCGCAGTGGCAGTGTTGATCGCGTTGCGGACCTCGGGACGGGTGATCGTGACGACCTGTACACCCTCGATCTGCTCGACCCTGACCAGAGCACTCATCGTGGCTGCATCCGGATCGCGCCGTCGAGCCGAATGACCTCACCGTTGATCATGGCGTTGTCGACGATGTGCAATGCAAGCTTGGCGTATTCGTCGGCGTCACCCAACCGGGCCGGGTGTGGAATCTGGGCGGCCAAGCCGTCGCGAATTTCCTGCGAGAATCGGGACAGAATCGGTGTGTCGAAGATTCCAGGAGCAATGCTGTTGACGCGAATCAGCTTTCGCGACAGATCGCGAGCTGCAACCAAGGTCATACCTACAACACCCGCTTTGGCCGACGCATACGGAATCTGGCCGATCTGACCTTCCCACGCTGCGACGGATGCCGTCATGATGACGACGCCACGCTCACCGTCGACCGGTTCGTTGCGGACCATGCGAGCGGCCGCGAGCCGGAGAACATTGAAGCTGCCGATCAGGTTCGTCTGGATCAGCGAGGTATAGAGCTCCAGAGAGCCCGGTGTGCCGTCCTTTTCGACGACGCGGACGGTTCCGCCGCGACCCGCGCAGTGCACAACGGACCGAATGGGAGCCCGCGCTTCGGCGAGATCCAACGCCGCATCGACGGCGTCGGGATCGGCGACGTCGGCGGGACCGAACTGCACGAAGTCGCCGAGCTCCTGCGCCACGTCCTTGCCGGCGGACTGCGGCAGATCGACGATGACAGTGTTGACGCCTGCGGCGACGAACCGCTTGACCGTCGCGAGTCCGAGGCCGGACGCCCCGCCCGTGACGACCGCGGAAGAATTGGTGAGATCCATGAACCGACTCCTTACTTCAGTATCTCGATGATGGTTGCGTTGGCCATTCCGCCTGCTTCACACATGGTCTGCAATCCGTAACGGCCACCGGTACGTTCGAGGTGATTGATCAACGTGGTCATGATGCGGGCGCCCGACGCACCCAATGGATGCCCTAGTGCAATGGCGCCACCGACGGGATTCAGCACGTCCTGATCGACGCCGAGTTCCTTCGCCCATGCCAGCGGTACCGAGGCAAATGCTTCGTTGACCTCGAAAGCGGAGATGTCGGCCAGCGTCAAACCCGCCATTTTCAACACCTTTTCGGTCGCCGGGATCGGGCCGGTGAGCATCAGTAGAGGATCGTCGCCGATCACCGCGGAGGCGACGATTCTGGCCCGGGGCCGCAGACCCAACTGCGAGGCCCGCTCCTCGCTCATCACCAACAGGGCCGCCGCACCATCGGTGATCTGCGACGCGTTCCCGGCGGTGACGGTCCAGTCGAGGTCAGGGAACTGCGCTCGACGCTCGTCGGTGCCGAACACGGCTTTCAGTCCGCCGAGCTTCTCGGCCGTTGTGCCCGTTCGGATGGTTTCGTCGGCGACGAGGCCACCGACCGGCACGATCTCGCCGGCAAAGTCCGCCTCCGAGGCTCGTGCGTGGGAGCGAGCGGAGTATTCGTCGAGTTCCGACCTGGAGATTCCCCACTTCTGTGCGACGAGTTCCGCGGCGACTCCCTGCGGCACCAGCACTGGGAACCGCTCTCGAACACCCTCGCCGAACGGATCGGCGTCGCCGCGTGCACTGCCCATGGGGACCCGGCTCATCGATTCGACCCCGCCTGCGATCGCGATCTCGTACGCACCGGCCACGACGCCGTGGACGGCGAAATCCAGTGCCTGCTGGCCGGAGCCGCATTTGCGTTCGACCGTCACCGACGGCACGTGGGCCGGGAAACCCGCGGACAGCACAGCCTGACGGCCTGGCGTTCCAGACTGCTCACCGTTGCCGCCGACGCAGCCGATGATGACGTCGTCCAGCAAGCCCGCGTCGAGCGAGGATCTGTCCGCCAACTGCCTCAATACCTGACCGAGAAGGTCGGCGGGGTGAAGGTGTGACAGTCCACCTCCGATTTTGCCCTTGCCCATGGGCGAACGTACGGCGTCGACGATGACTGCTCGTGTCATGAAAACCCTCCTGAAGCAGGTTTCTGGAAAGCTCGCGAACTATTCATGATTATGTTTAGCATGAACCTAGTGGCCGACGAGTGAGATCTTGTACCGTAGGTCACACCGGATTAGTATAATCATGAGCATGAAAGAGGTGGCCATGTCTGCCAGCACACTCACCGACGACGAGCGCGCCATCAAAGAGGTGGCCGCCAAGGTCGCCTCTGAGCGGTACGCCCCCAAGGCTGCGCAGTGGGATGCGGAGAGAACTGCGTTCCCGCTCGAAGAACGCAAATTCCTCGGATCGCTCGGCTTCCTCGGGATCGCCCTTCCCGAGCGTTTCGGCGGAGGAGGTGCGCCGCTTCAACAGGCGCTCAACGTCATCGAGGAGTTCGCCTACCACTGCAGGCCCGCCGCATTCCAGATCTTCGAGGCGAACACCGGCCCAGCCCAGGTGATCGCCCGGATCGGAACCGAGGAGCAGCGAGAGCGGTTCCTGCCTGGAATCATCGCCGGCGACCTGACGATGGCCGTGGCGATCTCCGAACCCGACGCGGGCTCTGCTGCCACGGATCTGACCACCAAAGCAACGGTAGACGGCGACACGGTTCGAGTCAGCGGAAACAAGCGCTGGATCTCCAATGGCTCCGAGGCCGACGTCTACCTCGTCTATTCGCGCATGAGCGATGCCCAGGGCGCGAAGGGGATCGGCGCTGTTCTCGTCGAAGCCAATCGCGAGGGTGTCAGCTACGGCGCACGCGAAAAGCTCATGGGCTTCCGCGGGATCCCGTCGGCCGACATCTACTTCGACGATGTCGCCGTTCCGAAGGAGAACATCGTCGTCGAACCCGGTGGCTTCCGCACGCTCTTCACCGCGTTCTCGATCGAGCGACTCGGCAATTCGACGATGAGCCTTGCGCTTGGTCAGGCGGCGCTCGACCAGTCGATCCGCTACGTCCAGGAGCGAACGCAGTTCGGCAAGCCGTTGATCGAGTTCCAGGCCGTACAGATGACGATCGCGGACATGGCGCTTCAGGTCGATGCCGCCAGGCTGCTGCTGCAGCGCGCAGCTGCATCGGTGATCGACGGGGAACAGCTCCCCAACTCGCTGCACGTCTCCCTTGCCAAGTGCACCGCTAACGAGATGGCCAAGAAGGTCACCGACCTGGCGATGCAGCTTCACGGCGGCAACGGTTACACCGAGGAGTTCGGCATCGAGCGCATGCACCGTGACGCGCACGGCTGGGCGCTCGCCGGCGGGACGCCGACCATGCAGAGAACCCGAATAGTTTCCGAATTACTGGGACGTTCGTTCGACCAACGCGCTTGAATAACGAAGTAACTTGAGAAGGAGTACAAGAAATGCAGCGATATGAAGGCCGCATCGCCGCCGTCATCGGCGGAGGATCCGGCATGGGCCGTGCCATCAGCCATCGTCTCGCCTCGGAAGGCGCGTTCGTCTACGTCACCGACCTCAGTGAGGAAGCCGCGCGCAAGGTTGCCGCGGAGATCGAGGCCGAGGGCGGTCGGGCGACGGCCGTGACGGTCGACGCGACGAACAACGACGACCTGAAGTCGCTCTTTGCCAAGATCGACGCCGAGAAGGGTGTACTTCATGCGCTGCACGCCCAGGTCGGCATGCCGGGTCCGGGTGGGCTCGAGGTCGACGATGCGACGTGGGACAAGAACATCGACGTCAACGTCAAGAGCGCCTACTACTCCACGACGCTCGGGTTCGAACTACTCAAGAAGGCGGGCGGCAAGGGCTCGGTGACGCTGACCTCGTCGACGTCGGCGCTCATCGGTTCGCCGTTCAGTCCCATCTATTCGATGACGAAGGGTGCGCTCGTACCGTTCGGTCGCGCTCTCGCACTCAACGGCGCCAAGGATGGAATCCGCGTCAACGTCATCTGCCCCGGGCAGGTCAAGACGCCGATGCTCGCTCAGTTCTTCGGACGCGAGCCAGGATCCGACGTCTCTGCTCTCACCGCTGACTTCGTCGCGACTATCCCACTCGGCCGCGGCGCCGAGCCCGAGGAGATCGCGTCGGTCATCGCATTCCTCAACAGCGACGACGCCAGCTACATCACCGGCGTCACCATCCCCGTCGACGGCGGCCTCACCGCGCAATAAGCGCGCCAGATCAGAAGGGACTCTCATGGTTCAGGTCGGCTTACTGCTCAGCGACGTGCCGAAGTCGGTGACGCCGGCGCAGCAGTTCAAGGACATCCTCCGCATCGTCGAGACCGCGGAGGACAACGGTTTCAACTACATCGCCATCGGTCAGCACTTCCTCTACGGCGATCTTCGCTGGCTCCAGCCGGTGCCGCTGCTCGCTCGCCTTGCCGCGCACGTCGCGCCGACGACCAAGCTCGTCACGCAGATCATGATCGCACCGCTGTATCACCCGGTCATGCTCGCCGAGGAGATCGCGACTCTCGACGTCGTCACCGAGGGCAGGTTGATCTTCGGTGCCGGATTGGGCTACCGCCCCGAGGAATTCGACTACCTTCAGGTTCCGTACAAGGAGCGAGCCGGGCGGTTCGACGAATCCCTCCAAGTGATGAAGCAGCTGTGGACCCAGGACGAGGTCACCTTCGAGGGCAAGTACTTCCAGCTCGACGGTGTCAAGCCGCACTTGCATCCGGTCCAGCAGCCGCACGTTCCGATCTGGATCGGCGCTCACGCCATGGGCGGTGTGCGCCGAGCAGGAAAGTACGGCGACGCCTACGCCGTGCCGCCCGAGACCCCGAAGCACGAGGTCGAGGAGCGCTACCGCGTCGTGAAAGATCTGTTCGAGGCACGCGGCAAGGAATTCGGCCTTCAGCCGCTTCGCCGCAACGTCCTCGTAGCGGACAGCAAGGAAGAGGCGATGGTCGAGTACGCCCGTGTCGCTCAGGGCCGGTATCTCACCTACGCCGCCAAGGGTCTCGACGTCATGGCGGGCCGCGACCTGGCGAACCAGTTCGCCGAGTCGGTGTCCGACCACGTCATCGTCGGAACTCCGGACGACGTCGTCGGCAAGCTCACCGACCTCGTGACCACCCTCCCGGTCGATCCACTGCTTCTGCGCCCCCAGTGGCCGACGATGGACGGCGACGAGACCATCGCCGCGATCGAGCGCCTGGGCAAGGATGTCGTTCCGTCGATGCTGGCCCTCGAACCGTTCCGGGATTTCAAGTGAGCCAGACATACACCGATCTGCACCCCAATTTCACAGACCCCGAGGGGTGGACGCTCAGCAACGTTCTGCGGACCCACGCCGCAGCCACGCCCGACGCCACCTTCCTGGTGACGCCCGAGGAGAAGCTGGAGTTCACCTACTCCGAGATTCTCGGCTCCGCAGAACGTATCGCCGGCTCATGGCATGCCGCAGGCGCGCAGCAGGGTGACCGCGTCGTCATCATGGCGATGAATTCCTCCCGGCTGGTGCGTAGTTGGTTCGCTGCCGCCGTCGGCGGAACCGTCGAAGTGCCGATCAACACCAACTACGAAGGCGAATTCCTCCGCCACCAGATCGTCACGGTCGGAGCCCGCTGGGCCGTCATCGACGACACGTTCGCCGAGCGCTTCGTCGCCATCGCCGAGCACAGCCGCGGCATCGAGGAGTTCTGGGTCATCGACACCGGAACCGCGGACAAGGCGATCGCCCTGCTGCGCGAGCACGGTTGGCAGGCCGAAGCCTGGGACGAGCTGGAGAAAGGTACGCCCGTCACCGTTCCTGCGCCGCGGGCGCAGGACCTCGGGGCGATCTTCTTCACCTCGGGCACCACGGGGCCGTCCAAGGGTGTCGCGATGCCGCACTCGCAGCTGTACTTCTTCGCGCAGGAAGTCGTCTCGCTCACGCGGCTCACTCCCTCGGATCGCTACATGACGACGACGCCGCTATTCCACGGCAACGCCCAGTTCATGGCCGTCTATCCAGCGCTCGTGGCGGGCGCCAGTGCCGTGGTGCACCCCAAGTTCAGTGCAAGTCGATGGATCGACATGGTCCGTGACTCCGGTGTCACCGTCACCAATTTCGTCGGCGTCATGATGGACTTCGCGTGGAAACAGGCGCCACGGGAGAACGATCGCGACAACCGGTTGCGCGCCGTGTACGCAGCCCCGATCGCGGACACCGTCGTCGAGCAGTTCAAAGATCGTTACGGCATAGAGGCTTTCGTCAACGCATTCGGTCTCACCGAGACGTGCGCGCCGATCCTCACTCCGTACGGCGAGAAGATCCCGCCCGGCGCGGCAGGCAAGGTGGCGTCGGACTGGTTCGACATCAGGCTTGTCGACCCCGAGACCGACCGCGAAGTACCCGTCGGCGAGGTCGGAGAGCTCGTCGTACGCCCGGTCCAGCCGTGGACCTGCAGCATGGGCTACTACGGCATGCCGGAGAAGACCCTCGAAGCGTGGCGCAATCTCTGGTTCCACACCGGTGACGCACTGCGGAAGGACGAGGACGGCTGGTTCTACTTCGTCGACCGCTACAAGGACGCGCTGCGTAGGCGCGGGGAGAACATCAGCTCCTACGAGGTCGAACAGGCCGTACTGGCACACCCGGCGGTCGTCGAATGCGCTGTCATCGGGGTACCCGCCGACGTCGAGGCCGGCGAGGACGAGGTGCTCGCTGCCGTGGTCGTCAGCGAAAAGGCCGATCCTGCCGAGATTCTCGATTGGTGCAAAGGACGAATCCCGGCCTTCGCCACACCTCGCTACGTCCGTTTCCTGGACGCACTTCCCAAGACACCGTCCGAGAAGGTCCGCAAGGCAGTACTGCGCGACGAGGGCGTCACCGCCGACACGTTCGATCGCACTGCGGTGCCGGTCGCATAGCGCAGGAGATACACATGGACTACTCTTCCGACCCCACGCACGACGACATCCGCGCCGCGGTCAAGACGCTCTGCAAGGCGTTCCCCGACGACTACTGGATGGAGCACGACGACAGCCACGAATTTCCGTGGGACTTCTACAACGCTGTGGCCGAGGGCGGTTGGCTCGGCCTGACGGTCCCCGAGGAATACGGCGGCGGGGGACTCGGTGTCACCGAGGCCGCGATCGTCGAACGTGAGATCTCGGCATCCGGAGCAGGTATGGGCGGTTGCAGCGCCGTGCACATCGGCATCTTCGGATTCGAGCCGATCATCCACCACGGTAGCGAGGCGATGAAGAAGAAGTACCTTCCTCGCGTCGTCACCGGCGAGCTGCACACCTCGTTCGCCGTCACCGAGCCCGATGCAGGCACCGACACCACCAACATCAAGACCTTCGCGAAAAAGGTCGACGGTGGATTCGAAGTGTCGGGCAAGAAGGTCTGGATCACGAAGGCGCAGGAAGCGGAGAAGATGCTGCTGCTGTGCCGAACGAGTCCGCGTATCGACGGTGAGAAGCGCACCGCGGGAATGACGTTGCTGTTCGCCGACATGGACCGCAGCAAAGTACAGATCCGCCCGATTCCGAAGATGGGACGCAACGCCGTCGACACCAACGAACTGTTCATCGACGAGCTGTTCGTCGCGGACGAGGATGTCGTCGGCGAGGTCGGTCATGGGTTCCGCACCATCCTGGGCGGTCTGAATGCCGAGCGCGTGATCTCGGCCAATGCCGCCCTCGGCATCGGTGAGGCGGCGCTGCGCCGCGGCACCCAGTACGCGAAGGAACGCGAAGTGTTCGGCCGGCCCATCGGAAAGAACCAGGGCATCGCATTCCAACTCGCCGAAGCGCGCATCCGACTCGACGCTGCGACCGCTGTGGTCGACAAGGCCGCGTGGATGGTCGACGCCGGTCTGCCGTGCGGCCGAGAAGCAAACGCCGCCAAGTACTTGTGCGCCGAGGCAGGCTTCTTCGCCGCCGACGCAGCGCTTCAGGTGCACGGCGGATTCGGGTTCGGCAAGGAGTTCCACGTGGAACGGTACTTCCGCGAATCCCGTCTGATGCGGATCGCGCCGATCAGCCAGGAAATGGTCCTCAACTACACCGCCGAGCACGTTCTCGGTTTGCCGCGCAGCTACTGAGAGGACTTCTGACATGCAGCCGTATCGTTCGATCCTGTTCGTTCCCGGTCACCGGCCGCGGTGGGTGGACAAGGCCGTCGCGTCCGGCGCCGACTGCGTCGTACTCGACCTGGAGGACTCGGTGCCCCTGGCGGAGAAAGAGGCTGCGCGCGGCACCGTCGCAGAATCCATCGCACGAGTGCGCGAGACCAATCCCGATGTGGGACTGTTCGTTCGAGTGAACCCGCTCGCGACTCGGCTCACCGGCGCCGATCTGGAAGCCGTCGTCGTCCCCGGGCTGACCGGAGTGTTCGCGCCGAAGATCGAAAAGGCCGTCGACGTGCTGCAGTACGACACGTTGCTCGACCACTTCGAGGCACGCAACGGTGTCGACGGCCTCGAGTACATCGTGCCGGTCGAGACCGTGAAGGCGATCCACAACTCCCTCGAGGTAGCGACGGCATCGCCGCGCGTGGGCGCGATGATCGGCCCGTCGGCCGAGCACGCCGATATCGCCCGCGAGGTGGGATACGAATGGACGCCCGAGGGGCTCGAAACCCTCTATCTGCGTAGCCGGGTTCTCCTCGCGTGCCGAGAAGCGAAGATCCACGCGCTGACCGGATTGTGGGAGGACCTTGAAAATCTCGATGGTCTTCGGGAATTCGCGGTCAAAGGTCGTCAGCTCGGATTCCGCGGCATGATCGCGATCCACCCGTCGCACGTCGAGACCGTCAACGATGTGTTCAGCCCGTCCGAGCAGGACATCGAGTTCTACCGAGGGTTGGCCGAAGCATACGAAAAGGCAGAGGTGCAGGGGACCGGTGCACTGCGGTACCGAGGTCTGCACATCGACAAGGCGCACTACGACAAAGCAGTTCAGTGGCTGGAGCGCGCCGAAGCGATCACCAAGAGAGGCGAGAAGTAAATGCGAGGCTTGTATTTCGAAGAGTTCGAGGTCGGTAAGCACTACAAGCATGCGATGACCCGCACTGTGACCGAGATGGACAACGTCATGTTCACCTCGCTGACGATGAACATTCAGCCGCTACACCTCGATGCGGAGTTCTGCAAGGGCACGATTCACGGTCAGCGACTGTTCAACAGTCTCTTCACCGTTGCGTTGATCGGTGCGTTCCACGTACCCGAACTGACCATGGGAACCACCCTCGGCAATCTCGGCTACGAGAAGATCACCTTTCCCAATCCGGTGTTTCACGGTGACACTCTGCGTGCCGAGACCACCATCAAGAACAAGCGCGAATCCAAGAGCCGCGACGACTCCGGCATCGTGTGGTTCGAGCACATCGGCTACAACCAGCGCGACGAGATCGTCTGCGTACTCGAGCGCGTCGGCTTGATGGCCAAGCTGCCTGCAGAACTACAGAAAGAAGGTGCGTGAGATGACTGCCGTGGCGGAGATAGATCAGACGTGGGTACCGGACACCAGGACTCTGCTGATCGGCGATACCGATGCCCAGCCGCAGGGTGAGACGTGGAACGTCTACAACCCCGCCACCGAAGAGGTCATCGCGACCGTCGGGGGAGCGTCGAGCAGCCAGGTCGATGACGCAGTCGCCGCAGCGCGGAGGGCATTTCCGGCGTGGTCCGCACTGAGTGGAGAAGAGCGCTCGAAGCACATCCACCGCTTCGCCGACGCGCTGGAGAAGGCCGCGGACCGGTTGCTACCCTCGATCGTCAACGAGGTGGGGTGCCCGGTGTCGCTGGCCTCGTACCTGCAGGTGAAGATGGCCGTCGACGAGCACCTGCGCTGGGCCGCCGAGGCTGCGAAGACCGATCGTACGATCCATCTCGGCGAATACGACAAGCCGGTTCCGACGATGAGCGACGTGGTCCACCAGCCCGTCGGCGTGGTCGCCGCCATCACCGGATACAACTATCCGCTCAATCTCGCGATCTTCAAGTTCGGCGCCGCGCTGGCGGCGGGCTGCACCGTCGTGCTGCTTCCGTCGCCGCGAACCCCGCTCACCACCCTGTTCCTCGGCGACCTCATCAAGGAATCCGGCCTGCCGCCGGGCGTCATGAACGTCATCATCGGCGGTGCCGATGTGGGACAACAACTCTCGTCGCATCGTGGCGTGGATCGCGTCTCGTTCACCGGGTCCGACGGCGTCGGCGCGAAGATCATGGAGCAGGCGTCGGCCAACCTGACGGGTGTGACGCTCGAACTCGGCGGCAAGTCCCCGAACATCGTGCTCGAGGGTGTCGACGTCAAGAAGATCGCGGTCGAGATGCACCTTCGCTGGGCACGTAACGGCGGCCAGGGATGTGCAGCGCTCGCACGGCTTCTCGTGCACGACAGCGTGTACGACGAGTTCCTGGAAGCCGGCGCATCGGCGTTCGATCAGATGGTCGTCGGCGACCCATGGGATCCCGCGACGAACATCGGACCGATGATCCGGCCCGACCATCAGGCCCGCGTCAACGGTTTCATCGACGGATCGGTCGCCGAGGGCGGCACGAAGCTGCTCCAAGTCACCAAGCCGCTGCCGGAGAAGGGATGGTTCGTCAATCCGGTTCTGCTGGGCGGACTTCCGCACAGCGCACGGGCAGTGCAACAGGAGATCTTCGGACCCGTCGCGGTGATCGTGCCGTTCAAGAACACCGAGGAAGCGATCCGTCTCGCCAACGACACCGACTACGGTCTCGCGGCGAACGTCTGGTGCGACGATCCGATCGAGGCCAGGCGGGTCGCGGAGCAGGTCCGGGCCGGAACGGTGTGGATCAACGGAGGTGGCTCGATGCGCCCCGACGCACCGTTCGGCGGTTACGGCAAGTCCGGAGTCGGCCGTGAGCTCGGCGAGTGGGGCATGAAGGAATACCTCGAGGTCAAGCACATCCAGTGGAGGATCTGATGGGCGCCACCGGTCCGCTCGCGGGCATCAAGGTCGTCGAGCTCGGCACGATGTACGCCGCGCCGACGGCAGGGCGCATGCTGCGTGACTTCGGCGCGGAGGTCATCAAGGTCGAGGACCCAGCCTCGGGTGACTATGCACGGCAGTGGATTCCGCAGAAGAAGGGCTTGTCTCTCGGGTTCTCGCGGCTCAACGCAGGAAAGCGGTCGGTGGGAATCGATCTGCGCGATGCCGAAGGTCGTGCGCTGGTCAAGCGTCTCATTGCCGGCGCCGACGTAGTCATCGAGTCGTTCAGGCCAGGGCGTCTCGAATCGTGGGGACTCGGCTTCGAGGAACTGTCGAAGGACAACCCCGGGCTCGTTCTGGCTCGCGTGTCCGGCTTCGGCCAGACCGGGCCGAACCGCCTGCTGCCGGGATTCGGCACCGTCGCCGAGACGGCCAGTGGATTCGCCAACGTCAACGGTTGGCCGGACTCGCCTCCCACCTCGCCGCCGTTCGGTTTCGCCGACTCCATCGCGGGCCTGTCCGCAGCGATGGGCGTGGCGATGTCGTTGTTCAAGCGGGAAAAGACCGGTCTCGGTGAGGAAGTCGATGTCGCGCTGTACGAGCCGCTGATGTTCATCGTCGGAGACATGTTCCTGAAGTACACCGCGACGGGCGAGATTCAGCAGCGCATCGGTAATTCGACCGGAGCCGCGTCACCTCGCGGCATCTACGAGGCGGCCGACGGGAAGTTCCTGTCCATCGCCGCGTCCAATCAGGCTATCGCCAAGCGATTGTTCGCGGCGATGGGCAAAGCGGAGGTCATCGACGATCCTCGCTACGCGACCAATGCCGATCGCCTGCGGAACAACGACGACGTGCAGCAGATGGTCATCGACTGGTGCAAGAGCATGCCGCGCACCGAGGTGCTCGAGGTGCTCGAGAAGTTCGAGGTGGTGAGCGCACCGGTCAACGACGCATCGGACGTGGTGGAGGATCCGCATTTCCTGGAACGCACGTTGGTGGAGATCACGGGCAACGACGTACTCGGCAAAGTTCTGATGCCGGGTCCGGTCCTGCACATGAAGAGCTACGACGGTCCGGTGTACGACGGGGTGCCTGGGGTCGGGGAGCACACAGCCGAGATTCTTACGGCGGAGTTGTCCTTGAGTGCAGTTGAACTCAGCGACCTCGCCACGCGCGGGATCGTCAGCGCGTAGTTCGCAGTACATGGTCGACCAAGGTGCGGGCGTACTCTTCGGAGTGCGCCCGCACTGCGTCGTCCAGCTTCTTCGGTGTGCTGAGGGTGTGCAGAATGATTGCGCCGAGCAAGGTTTCGAGCAGCAGCGTCACCGAGGTGCCGGCGGGGAGCTGACCGCGGGCGATGGCTTTGCGGACCATCTCGCGTGCGGCGAGGGTTTGCGAGTCGCGGAAGAGCGCGAATTGGTCGGTGACGCCGGGGATGGAATCCCCCTCGATGGCCATGCGAAAAATCGCTCGTCCTGCTCCGCCGAGGTAGAGCCGCATGGTCTGGCGTGCGAGTTCGAGGAGGTCGGCTTTGATGTCACCGGAATCCTGAGTGGCGACGACGGTGATGCGGTCCTCGATGGCGTCCTGCAGCAGGGTGTTCTTGTTCGGCCACCGAAGGTAGATCGACGCCTTTCCGACGGAGGCCTGACGCGCGACGGCTTCGATGGAGAACTTGGCCCATCCCTGGGTTCCGAAGATGTCGACGGCGGCATCGAACACGCGTCGTTCCAGGTCGGGGTCGCGTGGGCGCCCCGTCTTGGAGGTGTCCGGCACAGCCGTCTCCTTCTCGTTCGAAAGATTTGTGACCTGAACCACTGAAAACCATTGATTCGTGTCAGGGGAGAGTGTACTTTCCTAGTTACGGACGAAGAACGTTCAGAAACGTTCCGCCTTCCTGCTGATTCGGAAGGTGTTCTCCCTTTTCATGATTGGTGGGCGCAATGGCGCTGTTGGAGCGGTACCGCGTGCTCGACTTCACTGATGAGCGTGGCTTGCTCGCAGGCCGAATGCTTGCCGATCTCGGAGCCGACGTGGTCCAGGTCGAGCCGCTCGGTGGATCCTCGGCGCGGACAGCCGAGCCACTCGGACCTCGTGGATCGTATTTCTGGGACACCTATGCGGCCAACAAGCGCGGCATCGCGATCGACTTCGAGGATCCAGCGGGACTCCATGACTTGATCGCTCAGGCCGACGTCGTGATCGAATCGGCCGGACCCAGCGTGATGGACAGCCTGGGGCTCGGATTCGAAAAGTTGCACACCCTGTACCCGCGCCTGGTCTACGTCTCGATTTCGGCGTTCGGATCCACCGGGCCGAAGGCGCGATACGCGGCCAGTGACCTCGTGGTCTGGGCTGCGGGAGGACCGCTCGACCCGCATCGGGAGGCAGATCGGCCACCGGTCAGGATCTCGATTCCGCAGGCTTTTCTCCATGCCGCCGCCGATGCCGCCGACGGCGCATTGTTCGCGTTGCTGGCACGGACACGCACCGGTCGCGGTCAGCATGTCGATGTCTCCGCGCAGGCATGTCTCGGAACAGCGACGCTGGGAAGGGTTCTCGCCCACACCGCAGGTGATGTAGCCCCGGAGTGGGAAAAACTCGTAGATGGTCCGGTGAAGAAGATCGATCAGTCCGGTAGCGGTTCCGGTACCGATCCCGCCAAGAAGAAATGGCGCTGCGCCGACGGTCTCATCGAATTCCATCTCACTGTCGGACGCGCCTCCGGTGCGTTCACCACCGCGTTCTTCGGGTGGATGGCGTCGGAGAATTCGGACTACGAGCGATTCGCGTCGATCGATTGGCGCGAAATTCCGGACATGGTGGCACGCGGGGAATTCGACGACGCTCGATTCGACGAGGCCCGCGGCGCCGTCGCCGAGTTCTTGGCCGGCAAGACGAAGAACGCTGTGCTGGAAGCGGCACGCGAACACCGTCTGCTGTGCGTGCCGATCTACGACACCGGGGACGTTGCTGCGAGCCCACAACTCGACGCACGGAGCTTCTACTCGACCGTCGTCGACGATGCAGGTCGCGAGATCAGGATGCCCGGTGCGTTTGCGAAGGTCGCCGGCGAGCCTCTCGAAGTACGCACACCCGCACCGTCGTTGGGACAACACACCGAGGAAGTTCTCACCGACTGGGTAGGCACGCGCGTCATGGAGAACGCGTCATGAGCAAGCCACTCGACGGAGTGAAGGTCCTCGACATGTCCTGGGTGGTAGCCGGCCCACTCGTCGGGCGAGCCCTTGCCGACGCAGGCGCAACCGTCGTGCGCGTGGAATCCGGCACCAAGGTCGAGACCGCGCGCCTGATGCCTCCCTTCGAGGGTGGTGTTGCAGGACATGAGAATTCGGCGCTGTACGGAAATGTGAATGCAGGCAAACTCGGTGTGTCGTTGGATCTTCGGCTCCCGGCCGCACGTGCCGTCGCCAGATCTCTTGCCGACTGGGCCGACATCGTCCTCGAGTCGTACGCACCCGGGCGAATGAAGAAGTGGGGGCTCGACTACGAGAGCCTGAGCGCGACGAATCCGGGCCTGATCATGGTGAGCAGTTCCATCAACGGACAGGACGGGCCCTACAGCGGCCTCGCCGGTTACGGAAATGTCGGTGCCGCCCTGTCGGGATTCCAATCTGCGGTGGGATGGGAGGATCGGCTTCCGCTCGGACCGTTCGGCCCGTACACCGACTACGTGGCTCCGCGGTTCGGCCTGGCGGCGTTGCTCGCTGCCCTGCTCGAGCGTGAGCAGAGCGGCGTCGGTGCGTACATCGACATCTCGCAGGTCGAGTGCGGTGCCTTCCTGCAATCGCCCTATCTGGCCCAGTATTCGGCCGAGGGAACGGTCGTCGCGCGGCGTGGCAACAGCGACGCAGCGTTCGCTCCCAACGGCGTCTACCCCTGCGTCGACGGACGGTTCGTGGCCATCACCGTCGGCGACGACGACCAGTGGCGGATGCTCGCCACGGTCATGAATCTTCCCGACGCCTCAACCAATTTCCGCACGCTCGACGTCCGACTGCGGCACAGCGACGAACTCGACGATCTCGTTGCTGGATGGACCGTGCGGCATCGTTCGCAGGACCTCGAAGATCTTCTGCAACGCGTCGGTATTGCCGCACACGTCTCGGCCGACAGCCAGGCTTTCTGCGAGGACCCACAGCTGAGACACCGAGGGCATCTGGTAGAACTCGACCACCCTCTGCACGGACGAGTGACGATCGAAGGCCCTAGGTACCAGCTCAGCGACACGCCATTGTCCGTCGACCGAGCGGCCCCGGTGTGCGGCCAGGACAACACATACGTACTCGGTGACATCCTCGGCCTCACCGCCGAGCAGATCGAAACATTGGAAAGTGAAGGTGCACTGACATGACGACAGAACTGACGGACGTCAGGCCGTCCTGGGTGGCGGACTGGGACGAACTCGTCGTCCGGGTAGGCGAGGACTTCTCCGACGGCAGTATTCGCTGGGGCGGTGATCCGGTCGAGTCCGGAACTGTCCGCCGGTATCTTGAACCGCTCGAGCTCGACAGTGCTATTCACTACGACGAGGATGCTGCCCGCGGCGCTGGGTTCGACGGTGTGATTGCGCCGTCCACTGGCCTGCTGTCCTGGGCGATCGCAGCGATGCGCAACCCCGGTGAGGAGACGCTGTACGGCAGTGCCGATCGCGACGCGCAGCCGACGCGAAGCCCGATCAACAACGAAGACCCGTATCCAGGACCGGAGACGAGTGGGTTCCTCACGGCCAGCATGGAACTCGACTTCGTCAGACCGGTCCTGCTCGGCGAACGACTCGGAAACCGAGGTCGACGACTGATCTCGTGCAGTCCCAAGCAGACCTCGCTGGGCCGAGGGGCGTTCCTGTCCTGGGAGAACGACATCGTCAGCGACCGCGGCGACGTCGTCGCGCGAGTACGCAACGTCGTCTACGCCTACAACCCCGTGACCGAGGACTCCGAATCATGAGATTTTTCGAAGACGTCACCGAGGGCGAGCAGCTCCCGGTGCCCGAATACCCGCTGTCGATGTACCGACTCGTGATGGCGGCGGGGTCGAACCGCGACTTCAACTCAATCCACCACAACTCCGAGTACGCCAAGGATTCCGGCGCACCCGAGGCCTACGCCAACGTGCTGTTCCTGATGGGCATGTGGGAGCGGGCAGTTCGCGACTGGGCAGGACCGACCGGTGTCATCGGATCGGTGAAGGGCTTCGCAATGAAGAAGTTCAACCTCGTCGGTACCACCACGACCGTGCACGGCACCGTCGTCGGCAAGGAGATTCGAGGCGACAAAGGCATCGTGGCGGTCGAACTGGTCAGCCGTAACGAAGGCGTCGTCACGGTTGGACCCGGAACGATGGAAATCGAACTGCCTCTCCAGAAAGCTCTGGTATGAAAGCCTCGATCGCCGGTCTCGGTGTGACCGAGATGGGCCGGATCTATGGCAAGACGGCGACGAACTTCGGCGCCGACGCGGTCCGTCGGGCAGCGGCCGATGCGCACCTCGAGCTGAGCGAGATCGACGGTCTTCTCATCAGCGGCGGAGTCACTGGCGAACTCGGCTTGCCGCTCGCGCAAGAACTCGGTCTCGAAGACCTGTCGCTGCTGTCGGTGATGCAGTCCTACGGCTCGACCGCCGGAGCGATGGTTCAGTTCGCGGCATCGGCCATCGAATCCGGACAGGCCACCGCGGTGGCCTGTGTATTCGCGGACGCGCCGTTGAAAGAGCGCGTCGCGACCGGGGCGTCCTATGCACAGGCCAACTCGGGCGGGGTCGGTTGGGAAGGGATTCTTGGATCAACCGGTGTCAACAGTGCCAACTCGCTGTACGCACTGGCAGCCAACCGGCACATGCAGACCTACGGCACCACCTCCGAGCAGCTCGGGTCGGTGGCCGTCGCGCAGCGGGCCTGGGCTGCATTGAATCCTCTTGCGCAGATGCGTGATCCGATCACCCTCGCCGACCACCAGGATTCGCGGATGATCAGCTCACCGTTCCATCTGCTGGACTGCTGCCTCGTCTCCAACGGCGGCGTCGCCGTCATCGTGACGAGCGCCGAGCGCGCCAGAGATCTGGCGCAGCCACCCGTCGACATTCTCGCGTCGGCACAGTCGCATCCCGGGCACTACATGCGCCGCAACGACGACTTCGGATTGGTGAGCGGAGCAGCACAATCCGGGCCGAAGGCGTTCGCTGCCGCTGGGCTCTCTCCAACGGACATCGACCTGGTCGAACTCTACGACTGCTATACCTACACGCTGCTGATCTCGCTGGAGGACTACGGGTTCTGCGACAAGGGGTCCGGCGGCGACTTCGTCGGGACGCCAGGTCTTCTCGGACCGGGCGGCTCGCTGAAGGTCAATACCGGCGGCGGACAGCTGTCGTCGTATTACATGTGGGGAATGACTCCGCTGTCCGAAGCAGTCATCCAGCTTCGCGGGCAGGCGGGGGAGCGTCAGGTCGACAAGCACGACACAGCGCTCGTCTCCGGCAACGGCGGCGTCCTCGATCACCATTCCACCCTTCTGTTGGGAGCCGGCCGATGACTGCAATCCTGTCCATCCCGCTTGCGCCTGTCCGCCGTGACGCCCAGACTGCCGACTTCTTCGACGGCACTGCGCGCGGCGAGTTCCTGTTGCGCGAGAAGATCGGCACCGGAGAACTTCTCGCGCCACAGACCGCAGTTCCGGACGACGCCGACTACCGCTGGACACCTGCCAGCGGCCGCGGCCGAATCATCTCGTGGACCACCGTGTACGGCCGCAATGCCGAAGGCACCGTTGTTCCACAGCACATTCTTGCCGTCGTCGAACTCGACGAAGGCCCCTGGTGGTGGACCCGTCTGGTCGTAGAAGATCGCGAACCTGTGACCGGCGCGTCCGTCCACGCCGAATTCCACAAATCCGGCGATGCCGACGAGTACGAATACGTGCCCGTCTTCGTACTCGACTGAACCCCTTACCTTTCGGAATGGAACCAACGATGGACGTTTCGACCGCGATCAAGACATCGCCGATCTCCCGCTACCAGTACAAAGTGTTGGCCGCCTGTCTGCTGGTCATCACCATCGACGGATTCGACGTGTTCGTGATGGGATTCGTGCTCCCACACCTACCCGACGGATTCTTCGACAGCACCGCCGAGAAAGGCTACCTTCTCAGCGCGGGCCTGGCCGGCATGGCGGCAGGATCGATATTCCTTGCACCCCTTGCCGACAGGATCGGACGTCGACGCCTCATCCTGTGGGGCCTCGTCCTCAACCTGATCGGCCTGGCTGCGTCGGCGATGTCGCCGAACGTCGAGGCACTCATCGCCGCCCGCTTCCTCACCGGCATCGGTATCGGCGGAATGGCCGCCAGCCTCATCGTACTGGTCCAGGAGTTGTCACCGGAGAAGCGCCGAAACACCATCATGGGTGTGTACTCGATCGGCTTCCCACTCGGCAGCCTCGTCGGCGGCGGAATCGGAGCGCTGCTCGTGGCTGCCTTCGACGGCGCATGGCAGGTCATGTTCATCTTCGGCGCTGTTATCACTGCCGGGGCAGTCGCGGTCACATTGGCCATGATTCCCGAGTCGATCGACTTCCTGATCAGCAAGAACACACCGGAAGCCGACGCCGAGATCCACCGCTTCATCGTCAAACTGAACAACCCCGCCATCGACCCGAACGCCCGACCCGCAGTAGCCCCCGTCGTCGAGGACAACACCTCGGTTCGCGGCTTGTTCGCGAACGGCATGTACTACCGGACGCTGCTGACGTGGCTGATGTACTCGTGCTTGATGTCGGCGTTCTACTTCGCGAACACCTGGACCCCGCAGTTGGTGAAAGAGTCCAGTGGTAGCGCAGAACTCGGAACCACCGCCGGCCTGATCCTCAGCCTCGGCGGACTCGTCGGAGCACTGGTGTTCGGTGTGTGGACATTGAAGATCTCTGCGGGCCGGTTGCTGTGGACGGCAATGGCGATTGCCGCAGTCTCTATCCTTGCGTTCGCGGCGTTCTTCGGCCACCCGGGGATTGCCATTGCGCTCACCGTCGCGGTGGGACTGTTCACCTATATCGCGATCACCGCGGCTGCTGCTGTCGTCCCTCCGCTGTACCCCGTTCGGGCACGCTCGACCGCCATCGGGTGGATGCTGGGTATCGGCCGGTTGTTCTCCATCTCGGCGCCGATCGCCGTCGGCTACGCGCTGGCAGTGTTCGCTCCGCAGACGCTGTACTACTTCGCCGCAGTTCCGATGGTGGTCGGTGCATTGGCAACTTACGCACTGTGGAAGCACACCCGCGACGAAACTGCGCCGATGGACATGGTGGCGGAGCCGGTGACTGGTTACCCACCACTCGTGAAGGAAGGCTGACACATGCGAGACAAGCGCGTATTGGTGACGGGCGGTGGCTCGGGAATCGGCCGGGCCATCGCCGTCGAGGCCGCTGCCCAAGGGGCCGAGACTGTGATCGTCGCGGATATCTCTCCCGAGCTTCTGGCCGAGACCGAGACGCTGATCGCAGCGGCTGGTGCCAAGAGCGTCGCGCTGCGGGTGGACGTGTCCGACGGTGCACAGGTCCGGCAGATGATCGACGACGCCGTTTCCGCGGCCGGCGGGCTGGACACGCTCGTCAACAACGTGGGCGTCATCGACACCGGTTTCGTGTCGGGGGAGCAGGCCAACATCGTCGACCTCCCCGAGGACGTGTGGGACTCGGTCATGAACATCAACGTCAAATCTATGTGGTTGGCAACGAAATACGCTGCGCCGTATCTGCGCGCGTCCGATCGAGGGCCATCCATCGTCAACGCAGCCTCGGTGTCCGGGATGATGGGGTACAAGACGCCTGCGTACTCCGTCAGCAAGGCCGCGGTGATCCAGCTGACCCGCACAACGGCGATCTCACTGGCGAACGAGGTCCGGTGCAACAGCTTCTCGCCGGGCAGCTTTCGAACCACGATGGCGCAGAAGCATATCGACGCAGCCGAAGACCCGGTTGTGCAGGAACGCTTCATGAGCGGCGCACACCTGATCCCGCGACTCGGCGATCCCGTCGAGGTCGCCCGGGTTGCGTGCTTCCTCGCCTCGGACGCGGCGTCGTTCATGACGGGCACCAATGTCCCCGTCGACGGCGGCACCATGGCCTGGCGGGGTCTGCGGTCCTAGGTAGTGCAGCTCGAGCGGCGGAGCCGCCCCGAACACACTGGGAGCCGCCCTACATCCCGCCGTCCACGGTGATGATGGACCCCGTGGTGTAGCTGGAGGCATCGCTGGCGAGATACAAGGCGGCCCCGACGATTTCGTTGGGGTCGCCTCCGCGTTTGGCTGCGAAGGTCTCTGCGCGCTTGCTGAAAGCCTCCATGTCCCAGGCGTTGGAGACGTCGGTGAGGAAGGTGCCCGCCATGATCGCGTTCGTGCGCACGGTGGGCCCGAAGGTCTTGGCCAGTCCGACGGTGATGGCGTTCAGGCCGGCCTTCGCGGCAGCGTACGGCAGCACATCCGGCCGTGGCTTGGTCGACGCCGCACTCGAGATGTTGATGATGGATCCTCCGTCGCCCTGCGCCATTCTGGTTCCGATCAGGGCTGCGAGGCGGAATGGACCTTTCAAGTTCACGCCGAGGACCTTGTCGAAGAGTGTCTCGGAGATCGAGTCCACCGAGTCGTACAGCGGCGACATGCCTGCGTTGTTGATCAGCACATCAACCTTGCCGAAGTGCTCGTAGGACGTGTCGACCAGCTCGTCGAGTGCGTCCCATTTCCCGACGTGGGCGGCGATCGGGAATGCCCGACGCCCGGTCGCGTCCTCGATCTCCTTGGCCGTCACCTGGCACGACTCGAAATCGCGACTCGCGATGATGACGTCAGCACCTGCCTGGGCCAGCCCGAACGCCATTGCTTTGCCGAGGCCTCGGCTGCCGCCGGTGATCAGGGCGACGCGGCCCGAGAGGTCGAAACGAGAGGGGGCGTCGAACTGGGGCATCGTTTTCTCCTGGATCTGGACCGCTGTAGGCAATTCCTTAGTATGGTAATCATAGATTGACGAATGGAGACATGGTGTCAGAATCAGCGGGACTGTTCGAGCTCCCAAGTAAGTATGTCGAACTCCAGGTAGAAGCGCGGGCGCTTGCAGAGTCTGTCCGCGATATTGCAGAACGGGCCGACGAGTCGGACAGCATCGATGTGGACGTGCGCAAGCGTCTGCAGGCCACTGGTCTCGCAGGGGTGACGGTGCCGAAGCAGTTCGGAGGCCGGTTCGAGAAGGTCGATTCGCTCGCGGTGACCGTCGTACGCGAGCGTCTCGCTGCCGAATGCGCACACCTCGACTCCCTCTTCGCGATGCAGGGCATCGGCAGCTACGGCCTGTCGGTCGGCGGCACGCCCGCGATGCAGGAGCACTGGCTGCCGCGGGTGGCCAACCTCGATGCCATCGCCGCGCTCGGACTCACCGAGCCGCACGTCGGATCGGACCTCAAGGCGCTGACGACGTCGATCGAGGAAGTCGACGGCCAGCTCGTGGTCAACGGGCACAAGTCCTTCATCACCAACGGCGGAGACGCGGACTTCTACAGCATTCTCGGTCGTGAGGGCGACGGGTACTCGTTGGTGCTGATTCCGGCCGATGCAGCGGGAGTCACCACCGAGCGTCCGCATCAGATCATTGCGCCGCACGTGCTCTCCGACGTGATCTTGAACGACGTTCGTGTGCCGCTCGATCATCGCATCGGCGAACCGGGCAAGGGTTTCTCGCTCGTGCTCGCTACGCTCGCCACGTTCCGTGTGTCGGTCGCGGGCGCAGCCGTAGGCCTGGCCGATGCGGCGCTGAAAGAGGCTGTACGCCATGCAAACAATCGTGAACAGTTCGGCGTCAGTCTGTCCAGGCTCGGCTCGGTGCCCGAGCATCTGGCGACGTGCTGGACCGATATCGAGATGGCACGCTCGCTGACGTACCGAGCCGCCGCGGCGTCGGCGCGCGACGCCAGGGCGAATCTGCACCTGTCCTCGATGGCCAAGGTTGCGGCCACCGAGGTGGCCGGCCGAGTGGTCGATCGCGCCGTTCAGGTGATGGGCCGTTACGGCATCACCCGCGGCAGCGTCATCGAACGCTTGTACCGGGAAGCTCGTCCGATGCGGATCTACGAGGGCTCTACCGAAGTGATTCTGGATTCGCTTGCCAAACAATTGATCAAGGGCGATTTGCTGTAGTACCAGCCCGGTGCGCCCGTCCGAGAATGCTCCGTACTCGGGCGGGCACAGGCATGTCCACAATCCTACGCATGTCACGAAATCGCCCTTGACGCAACGTGATTGATGATTATGATTGGCCTTGATGTGACCACCGTCACGACCATCTCGAGGAGCCCGCCATGTCGTCCCGTTCAGGTATCGAGAACACTCTCAGCCGCTATGCGCTCGGCTACGACGATCATCATCCGGAGATGATCGAAGCGTCGTTCACCAAGGATGCCGTTCTGACGATGAAGATCGCCGATGGCGACCTCATCGGGCCGTTCGACGGACTCGACGCGATCATGGAGCTGATGAACGGCTCGGCGCATTCGCAGTCGGATCAGCGCCGCCATCTGACAACGAACATTCTGATCGACGATATCGATGCCACGCACGCGAAAGTCGTTGCCTATCTGGTGATCATCTCGGTGGCCGAAGGGAAACTGACCGTTCTGTCCAGCGGCAAGTACGAGGACGAGTTCACCGAAGTCGACGGAACCTGGTTGATCTCCAAGCGTCACATCGCACTCGACCTCCCGTACTGAAGGCACTGACATGCTGAATCAGGGATTGATCCCCGCGAAGTGGGCTGCGCTGACGCCGAACCGTCAGGCCGTGTTCGACGTCCCGAACGATCGTCGCATCACCTTCTCCGAACTGGACGAACGTGTCCGACGGCTTGCCAACGGACTGCGAGGCTTGGGCCTGAACAAAGGCGATCGCGTCGCAGTCCTGACCCGCAACAGTGTCGAGTTTCAGGAGCTGTACTTCGCTGCCGGACGGGCAGGACTGGTTCTGCAGCCACTGAATTGGCGTCTCGGGATCAAGCAGCTCATCGGATTGATTTCCGATGCGGCGCCGAAAGTGATCATCACCGCCGCGGAATGGTCCGAGACCAAGCGGGAGCTGCAACGCTCGGTGAACGTCGACAACTGGCTCGAGTTCGGCGCCGACTCCGACGGTTCCTACGACGAACTTCTCGCTCGCTCGAGCGCGGCCGAACCCATCTGGACGCCGTCGATCGGCGGCGACGATCCGTTCTTCATCCTCTACACGGGCGGGACCACCGGCGAATCCAAAGGTGCGATCCACACGCACACCAGTGCCGCCAACGGGATGCTCAATCAGACTGTGGCAGAACGCGTCGTGCCCACCGATGTGTACATGCTCACCGGCCAGATGTACCACATTCCCGTTGTTCTCTCGATGAACTACATGAAGCACGGTTGTCCGGTGGTGCTGGTCAACTTCGAAGCGCAGCAAGCACTCGAGATCATCGAGGCCGAGAAGGTCTCTGCATTCCTTGGCATCACCACGATGCTCAACTGGATGATGGCCGTCCCGAACTTCGCGTCCTACGACTTGAGCAGCCTCCGCAACATCCAATACGGTGGCGGGCCCATGCCGTCGACCATCGTGCGTGCGGCACTCGAGTCGTTCCCCTGCACGCTGATTCAGGGATACGGGCAGACCGAGGGCACGACGATGTCATTCCTGTCCCAGGAAGATCACCTCGCCGCGGTCAAGGGTCACGATGTGCATCGTCTGAAGTCCTGCGGCCGCGAAGGTTTCGTCACCACCATTCGCATCGTCGATGCTTTCGGTGAGGAAGTCCCACGGGACGGCAAGACCCCCGGTGAGATCGTCGTCCGATCGGAATCGAACATGATCGGCTACCTCAATCGGCCGGAACTGACCAAGGACACGCTGCGCGACGGATGGATGTGGACCGGCGACATAGCCACCTGGGACGAGGATCGCTACATCTACATTGTCGACCGAGCCAAGGACATGATCATCTCCGGCGGCGAGAACATCTTCAGCGTTCAGGTCGAAGAAGCTATCGGCGCACACCCGTCCGTGCTCGAATGCGCTGTGATCGGTATCCCCGACGACGAATGGGGTGAGGCCGTCAAAGCCGTCGTCGTGCTCAAACCTGGAACGACGGCCACCGAACAGGACATCATCGACGTAGCCAAGAAGAACCTGGCGTCGTACCAGAAGCCGCGGTCGGTGGACTTCGTCTCGGCGCTGCCCAAGGCGCCTACCGGCAAGATCATGAAACGCGACTTGCGGGCACCCTACTGGGAGGCGGCGGGCCGCAGCGTATGACCGAGGACGAACTGACGGCCCTCGTCGGAACCCGAATGCCGGGCGGTACCAGGACGTTGGAGAACTGGTGGGTCACCCTGGTGCTCGACGCCATGGACTGCGCGCCGGACGACGGGGCCTCGCATCCTACGTTCGTGTTCCTCGTCGCTACCGGATCGATGGGCTGGACGTGGAACGAACTGTTCGACGTCTTCGCCGCAACCGAAGCAGACGGTCCGATGTTCGGCGAGACCGATACGACTGTCCGCACCCCGTTGAAGACAGGGGAGTCCTACACGGTCCGTGGCGAAATCGTCTCGGCGGCGCGCAAGACAGGTAAGAAGACAGGAGTGTTCGACATCGTCGGCTACCGCTTGGACGTGCTCGACGCGCAGGCCGAGCTCGTCGCGTCGACGACCAACTCCATCGTCTTCCCGCGCCGAGGGGAGGTCACGTGAGTATCGAAGTGGGTCAGTCTATCCCGGGCCGCATCATCGAGAGCGTCGATCCGGAGAAGATGAAGCTTCTGTCGGCGCTGATGCGTGACCCCAACCCGATTCATTTCGATCGCGCGGCCGTCGCCGAGCTGGGCATGGGTGACAAGACCGTCAACCAAGGCCCGAGCAACATGGCGTACGTGCTGTCGATGCTCGGCCAGTGGGCCGGGGGCTCCGATCGCATCACTCACTATCGATTCCGATTCCTGGGCAACGTGTTCGAGGGCGACAGGCTCGAGGCATCGGGCAGCGTGACGGCGGTGGCCGAAAGGCCCGACGGACTGCAAGTCGACTGTTCACTGTCCCTGACCGTCATGGGCGGCGCCGAGGTCCTTACCGGAACCGGCACCGTACTACTACCGAAGGACTCCGTATGACCGGAAGGCTCGAAGGTAAAGTAGCATTCATCACCGGCGCGGCACGCGGCCAAGGGCGCTCGCATGCAGTCAGATTGGCGCAGGAAGGCGCCGACATCATCGCCGTGGACATCTGCGAGAACATCGATACGGTCACCCCGTTCTACCCACTTGCCACCGAGGATGAACTGGCCGAGACGGCTGCGCAGGTCGAGGCCCTCGATCGTCGCATCTTCGCCCGTCGAGCCGATGTCCGCGACCTCGATCAGTTGCAGGCAGTGTTCGACGAGGGTGTCGCGGAGTTGGGGCGCGTCGACATCGTTGTCGCCAACGCGGGGATCGCGACGTACGGGTTGTCCTGGGAACTGACATCGCAGCAGTGGAAGGACATGATCGACGTCAATCTCACCGGTGTCTTTCACACCGCCAAGGTCGCCATTCCTTCGCTGATCGAAGCCGGAAACGGCGGATCCATCGTGTTCACCAGCTCGATCGGCGGGCTCAAAGGCATTCAGCACGTAGCCCATTACGTTGCTGCGAAGCACGGCATCGTCGGATTGATGCGGACGATGGCCAACGAGCTCGGTCAGTACAAGATTCGCGTCAACACCGTGCATCCCACCAACGTCGACACCATCATGATCCAGAACCCGGGGACGTACTCGATGTTCGCGCCGGGAGATCCGGAGCCGACCCAGGACAAGGCCATGGCTGGGTTCATGTCTCTCAACACCCTGCCGGTGCCGTGGATCGACCCTGTCGATATCAGCAATGCCGTGCTCTATCTCTCCAGTGACGAAGGCAGATACGTCACCGGTGTCACTCTGCCCGTGGATGCGGGCGCATACGTCAAGTGAAAGGACCATCATGACAACATCTCTCGTCGACCAAGACCTCGCCTACCGCGCGCAGACGACGTTGACGGCCTATGCCTGGGCAGCCGACTCCGGTGATCTCGATACACTGCGCGATCTGGCGGTCGAGGACATAGCCGTCACACAGACCACCCAGGAGAAGCGCGGGATAGAGAACTTCCTCGACATCTACCGTGCGTTCGCGGCGTCCGAGACCGAGGTGTCACGCCACGTCGTCACCAACACTCTGGTGACGGTAGAGGACGACGGCGTCCGCATCGACGCCTACTTCGAGGCGACCTTGTTCGACCCAGGCAGCACGTCCCGGATCTTCGGTCGCTACTCCGACTCGTTGGTCGAGGTCGACGGAGATCTCAAGATCAAGCACAAGCGAATCTTCGTCGACAGAGTCATGGCGCTGCCGACGTCGACCGCAGCGTTCGTGCCGTACGGGTCCTCCGACTCGTGAGTCGGGTGGGAATCGACGACAACGAGAATCTTTCGTCGGTGCGCGCATCGATCGAGGGGCGCTCGGAGTTGATCGCGACCCAGACCGAGTGCACCTTCGCGTTCACCACCGAAGCAGGCTGGCCCGCGGGCGTCGTCATGAGTTACCTGTTCACCAGGGACAGGTTCTGGTTGACGGCGGCCGCAGGCCGGGCGCACGTTCGCGCAGCGGTGCGCGACTCTCGCGTGAGCTTGGTGATCTCCAATGCCGGCACGTCGTTGCCGGGCCGCCGGATGGTCTCGATTCGAGGCAGGGCCACTGTGCACGAGGACGCTGCGGTGAAAGCATGGTTCTATCCGGAATTCTCGCGGCATCTCGCGCCAGGAGATCCCGACGCCTTCGCGCGACTGCTGGACAGCCCTGAGCGCGTCGTTCTCGAAGTCGAGCCTGTTCGCATCGCCGTCAGCCACGATTCGACGAAGATGCCCGGTGACGGGCGAGGTGGTCGAACCAGTTCTTGATCAGGGGCGGTAGGTGCTCCAGGTGGGCGCGGACTCGGGATAATCCGCTTCGGCGTACCGAGTTTGCGGCCACCTGATCCGCTTGTTCGTGCGGAAGCTCGCACTCATGGCTTCGAACGGCACCGCATACATGAAGGTGACCTCGCGGTGCTGGAATCGCCACTCACCCTCCAGGACGTATCGGTCCGCGTAGCGAAAAGCAGTCAGCATCAACGTGTCTCGCACGGCGAGTTCGGCGTGTCCGGTCATTCGGCCCGTTGCAGTGGTTGGGCTCTCGACGGTGATGAGGTGAATCTCCGGAGTGTGCAGCATGGTGGTGTAGCGGTCCATGCTGCCGATGTAGAACTCTCGGAGCTCGTCGTGGCCACGCAGCGTACTGCCGGCCACTGCGAATGTGGCGTCGGGCGTGTACATCCCGAGGACCGCATCGATGTCGTGGTCGTCCACCGCCATCGAGTAGGCGCCTGCCAGGTCGCGGATCGCGTCCTTGGCGATCAGTACGTCGAGTCGGTCCATGAGTCTCCTTCCCACGCCCGTCAGCGGCGTGTGTACGCAGCTCTCGCACACACGCCGCTGATCGAGAAGCTGTCAGGCCTCGAACCCCTCCATCTGAGGCGGGGTGAGGGGCGAGATGACGCGGGAGGCGATTTTCCACCCGTCGTCGGTGCGGACGTACGTGTCCTCGTTCAGCGCAATCGCTTTGAACGCCCCACCGCCGTTGGTGTGGCCCTCGGAGAACACGTAGTTGGTACCGTGCGCGGCGGTATCGGAATCGAAGTGCACGATGTGGTTGGTGATGATGTGGAACTGATCCTTCACTTGCTCGGCATCGCGCTCGAAGAAGTCGAGGATTGCCTCGTGCCCTTCGTACTTCGCCAGGCCCACCGGCGTCGCATCCCACACGGCGTCGACGGCGAACGCACTCAGAGCCAGTTTGGGATCGAACTTGTCCAATCCCAACGCGTAGGTATGTGTTGCGGAAATGATCTCACTGACACTCATTCGAGCCTCCTACTCGTCGTACATGATGACGCCGCGGATGTTCTTGCCGTCGCGCATGTCCTGGATGGCCTCGTTGATCTGTTCGAGCTTGTAGGTCTTGGTGACCAGCTCGTCGAGCATGAATTCGCCGCGGCGGTACATGTCGGCGATCAACGGGATGTCGCGGCGGGCCGTCGTGGTTCCGTACAACGTGCCTTGCAGGCGCTTTCCGGACATCGCGAAGGTGAACAGATCGAATGGCACGTCGCGCTGGGTGACCGGGGCCGCAGAGGTGAGCACCAGGGTGCCGCCGCGTCGCGTCATTTCCTGTGCTGGGTTGAGGAGGTGACCGTAGGCGATGTCGACGGTGATGAGCACCTTGTCTGCGCCCTGGCCGTTGGAGAGCGTGTCGACGAGTTCCTTGGCCTGATCCAGGTTTTCGACGGTGTGCGTTGCACCGAAGAGCTTCGCCTGGTCGCGCTTGTACTCGACGGGATCGACGGCGACGATGTTCTTCGCGCCCTTGTGGCGAGCGCCCTGGACGGCGTTCATGCCGACGCCGCCGGTACCGATGACGACGACGGTTTCACCGAGAGCAACCTCGGCCGCGTAGACGGAGGATCCCCAGCCGGTGGGGACACCGCAGCCGATCAACGCAGCCTTGTCGAGGGGAATGTCCTTCCCGATCTTCACGCACGAATCGATGTTGACGACGACGTACGGCGAGAAGGTTCCGAGGAACGAGAAGGGTCCGACGCCCTGACCGCGAGCATGCACGCGATGGGTTCCGTCGGGTGCGAAGCCGGCGAGCACCCCTGCGCCCATCTCGCACATGTTCGAGCGGCCGATGGTGCACATCTGACAGTGCCCGCACGACGGAAGAAACGACAGCACGACGTGGTCGCCGACCTCGAAGCCGGTGACGTCGGGACCGAGCTCCTCGATGACACCTGCACCCTCGTGACCACCGATGATGGGTGCCCAGTCGAGCGGGATGTCGCCGGTGTCGACGTGGTCGTCGCTGTGGCAGATTCCCGAGGCTGCGAGCTTGATGCGCACTTCACGGCTCTTGGGCGGATCGATCTCGATCTCTTCCACACTCCAGCCCGACCGCGTGCCGGGCTCCCAGATCAAGGCTCCGATGGTTTTCACTTCATGCTCCTTCGATGAGACCGAACGATGCTGTCCACGTGCGGCGTTCGATTGATGCGCACCTTTACATGTGACTCCTGTCACCATAACCATGATAATGATTAGTGTAAAGGGTGGGATGTTAGAAAGTGAGTACAGAAAGAGGTGCCGCAGATGGTCGACCATCCGACTAGCCAGACCTTCACACTCGCCTACGGAGACTGCGATGCCATCGGTATCTCGTACTTCGCGATGAACTACCCCTGGATGGAACGCACCTACAGCGTGTGGCTGCATTCCTACGGTCTCGACAGCCACACGATGATGGATGCCATCGGGGTCGGTACGGTCGGATTCGGTTCCGAGTGCACCTATCTCACGTCGTGCCGTGTGTTCGACGAGATCGATTGCGGCATGGAACTCGATCACCTCGGGACCACGTCCTACATCGTCGGATTCCCGTTCACGCGCGTCGGCGAGCGCGTCGCCTACGGCAAGATCAAGTACGCCGTGCGAGGACCCGACGGACTCAAAGCTCCGATTCCCGACGCCCTGCGCGACGCGCTCTCCTCTCTCGGCCGTCCGTGACGGCACAGACCGGAGCCGATATCGCAGGTGTTGCCCACCGGCGGCGAATGCTGGGCGCCGCGACAGCAACAGCGTTTGCTGCACTCGTCGTCGGATCGAACGTGCCCGGGCCGCTGCTTCCGATGTATGCAGACCGGATGGCACTCTCGACGTTCACGGTGTCTGCGCTGTTCGCCACCTATCTCGTGGCATTGGTCGTGACGTTCACCGTGATGGCACGCACGCATCTCACTCGCTATGCGTGGCTGCTGTTGCCGGGGTCCGTGGCCGGCGGGATCGTCGCCGATGTCGCACTGATGATGGGCGGCGATTCCGTCGTCGCACTCTTCGTCGGCAGGTATCTGACCGGCACGTGTGTCGGGGTGGCCACGGGTGCGGCTGCAACCATCGCCGTAGCGGCGCGTGGTGAGAAGGGACGCACCATCGCGGCCTCGGGGGCAATATTCGGGTCGTTCGTCGGTCTGATCCTCGGAGCTGTCACAGCCGAGTACCTTCCGGGCCCGACGACGACTGTCTACGTGATCCACACGGGCCTGCTCGTGACGGTGGTGGCCGTTCTTGTCTTCGCTCTCTATCGCGCGCGAGACATCCTGCGCGCTGCTCTCGTCGAACCTGAATCTGTCGATGCCGAGGCGTTCGACACCGAGCGCGACACCCGCGCTCGCGCCGCGGGTTACGGAATCGGCCTCGCTGGATGGGCGATCGGCGGAATCGCCGTCGGAATCTTGCCGACGGCTGTTCGTGAGCAGACGGAAAGTTCGTCGCTGATCGTCGGCGCCCTCGCACCGGTTGTGTTGCTGTCGATCGCGTGGCTCTCGCCCTTCGTCTTCACCGCTCTACGGACGGCGCTGCGGCCGATCCAGTCGTTGATTCTCATCGCTGCCGGGGCCATCCTGTGCGCGGCCGGGGTGCTCTCGTCGAGCTTGATTCTCGTTCTGGCCGGCTGTGTCTGCTGGGGGCTCGGGCAAGGGTTCGCGTACGCATGCGGGCTCCGGATCTTGACGCGCGGCGCATCTGCCGTCGAGCAGGGGCGTATCGCCTCACGATTCGCCTCGTTCTGTTACGGGTTGACTGCCGTGCTGGCGCTGGTCACCGGTGCGGTGTCGACTGCATGGGGGAGCGCGACGGGGATGGCAACGGCAGGAGTGGTTTTCGTGGTGCTGTGTTCAGTTGTTGCTCTGCTCGGCCACCGCCGATGGGAAGCACCCGCCGAGCCGCTAGGACCAGAACTGCTCCAACCAGGAAGCGTCACCCGCGTGCAGTGACTCCGGCCAGTCCGCCGGCCGCCGATCTCCGTAGGCGCGCATGCTGTTCGGATCACCGAGCCCGTCCGAGTACTCGCTCGTGGGTAGGTAGTACATGTAGGACATCAACCGATCCTGAATCCTCCAGGTGCCGTCGACGCGTCGGTAGAGGTCGCGATATCGCAACGCTGTCACCATGGGTACGTCGTTGCGCACCAACTCCGCATGGCCGACGGCAATCCCGACGGCGCGGTCGTGATCACCGTCGTCGAATCGGATCACATGGCCGTGTGTGACGTGATTCGTCGGCCCGAGCGCGTCGAATCTGCCCTGAAAGACGTCGACGATGGCGTCGATGCCCGACGCCGAGAACACACCGTCGGCGGACCGCATGGTCGCATCGGCGGTGAACAGGGCTCTGATCCCGGCGGCGTTCCGTTCGTCCATGGCGAGGCAGTAGAGAATAGGGAGTTCGCCGATGGCAGTGCGTGATTCGATTCGCTCGAGGCGTGTTTCGACGTCGGAGGTGGGCATCGCGCTGATCTTCTTCCGATTCCGGTATTTCCTGGACAGGACGTCACGGACGACCCATCATGAACTCCATCCATTATATGCGCATGATTACCAGGAAATGAGAGCAACGATGAAAAGGTTTGCTGTCCCGGCGTTGGCCGCGGCTGCGGTACTCGGCATCGCCGGATGTAGCGGCGGAAGCGGCGGAAGCACCGCGTCGGGGGAAATGCCGTCGGAAATCACGCTTTTCTCCGTCACGGACAAGACCGGAACGTTGTCCTATGCCGGGTCCAACCAACTCAAGGGAATCGAGCTGGCGATCGATGAGATCAACGACCAGAAGTACCTGGGGGAGTCGACGGTCAAGCTGGAAAGCCGCGACACCGCAGGAGAAGCGCAGACCGCCGCGAGTCAGGTCACCGAAGCGACCGTAAATCCCAATGTCGCCGCGATCCTCGGCACAGTGACCAGCGCGCAGTCGATCGCCATCGCGCCTCTTGCGCAAGCGGCCAAGGTGCCCATCGTGTTCACCCAGTCCGGCAGCGAAGGCACACTCGTCGGCGAATACACCTACCGTGCAACCGCTCCCATGGCGACCTACTACGACCAGGCGGGTGAGTACCTCCAGCAGGAGGGCGTGAAGACCCTCGGCATTCTGTACAACAGCGCCAACCCGACCTTGACGCAGTTGTCGGAGAAGACCATTCCGGAGATGGCCGACCGGTTCGGCTACACCGTGGCGTCGACGTCCTCGGTGCAGAACACCACCCAGGATTTCACTGCTCCGATCGCGAAGATCCTCGCCGACAACCCCGACGGGATCGCGATCATGATGAACGGCGCCCAGAACGCCACCGCGGTCTCGCAATTGCGTCAAGCCGGTTACGACGGAACTCTGGTCACGCACACTGGTTCCGGTGCAGGTAATCTCACGCCCGCGGGGCCGGCAGGCGCGGGCATGACCTGGCCCACCGATTTCACCTACCACGGCACCAATCCCGCGACGCAGGAGTTCGTCGCCGCCTACCGCGCCAAGTACAACGGCGAGAACCCGAACAACTATGCAGCCGAGGGGTACGACGCTGCGTGGATGATCGCCCACGCCATCGAGAAGTCCGGTGGTGCGTCGCGCGAGGACATCCAGAACGGTTTGCAGCAGGTCGTGGCCGAGGGCTTCACCGGCGCAGAAGGTGACGTCACCTTCGAGGGCAACGACATGCGAGTCAAAGGCGCGGTCGTGCAGTGGAACGGCACCGAGGAAGTTCTGCTGTCCGAGAAGTAGCCGTTCACTCCGGGTCCGGGAAGACGGCCTTCCTCTTCTGAAGGAAGGCCGTCGCACCCTCGATCATGTCAGGGCTGCCGACCGCCTGGTTGAGCATGCCGAGTCCTGTCGAGAACGAGTCGCGTGCTGCGTTCCACCACACGTTGGAGCTGATCTTGGTGATCTCGAGGTAGCGGGGACTCAACGCAGAAATCTCGTCGCACCATCCCCGGACCGTCTCCTCCAGCTTGTCGTCGTCGACCACCTCGTTGACCAGACCCAGATCCAACGCCTGCTGTGCGGAATAGCGTCGGCAGAGCATGGCCATCTCCTTGGCGCGCTTCTCGCCGATCTGAACGCCCATCACGTTGGTGGCTCCGGTGACCGGGGAGCTTCCGACGCGCGGGCCGGTCTGGCCGAAGGTTGCCGAGCGGGCAGCAACAGCCAGGTCGCACGCGACGATCAGCTCGTTCCCACCGCCTGCGGCGGCGCCGTTGACGGCGGCGATCACCGGCCGTGGGCAGTTGCGGATGGAGTCGAACAGACGCAACGAGCCCCGGTACAGCCTGCGCATCTCCTTCGGCGTCGGCTCGCTGAGCTTGGCCAATGACCCGCCCGCGCAGAAGCTGCCTCCCGATCCGGTGATGACGACCGAGCGATAGCCGGAGGCGTCGTCGAGTGCGTCGGCAATCGCGGCCGACATCTCGGGGTCGAATGCATTGCGCCGCTCGGGCCTGTTGAGGCGGATCCAGAGCGTGGCCGGTGTACTTTCGATGATTACGTCAGGCATGAACGTTCCTGTTCGTCGGCGTGGGGGTTGAAGAAGTTGTAAAGCGGGGAACTGCGGTTTTGTGGTCGAAGACCAGCTCGGGCTTTATTGTTATAATCAATCGCCTTGATTTACGGGGCGTCCGCGGGCAGCGTTGTCGTCCGCGCGAAGCTGGGAGGACACACTCATGACCGTGACCAATCGCGCTCCCAAGGCGGCGATGGTGATCGCTCAACAGATCATCCGTGACACGCTGCGCCAGGGCCTCACCGTCGGCAATCTTCTTCCGCCCGAGAAGGCGATGCTCGAGAAGTATCAGATCGGCCGAGGAACGCTGCGTGAGGCGCTTCGCCTGCTCGAGTTTCAGGGAGTCATTGCGCTCAAGCCGGGACCCAAAGGTGGTCCGGTCCTGCTCGACCCCGACGCCTCGCATTTGGCCAGCACCGTCATCCTGCTCATGCAGCTCAAGAACGCGCCGTTCAAGGCCATCGCCGAAGCGCGCGTGGCGATGGAGCCGATGATCAGTAGGTTGGCCGCCGAACGCATCACCGACGAGTCTCTTGGCCAGCTCAACGGCACCATCGAAGCGATGCGCGATTCCCTCGACGATCAGTACATCTTCCTCGAGGCCAACAAGCAGTTCCACGACATCATCGCCTGGTCGTCGGGTAATCCGCTGTTCGGCTACCTCGTGGACTCGCTGCTCGGGATCATGGACGGCACGATCATCGGCATCGACTATCCGGCGCCTCGTCGCGCCGCGATCCTGACAGCTCATCAATCGATCTACGACTCTCTCCTCGCGCACGATCCAGGCCTCTCGCAGGACCGGATGGCGCAGCACATCAACGAGTACGTTCGGTACGCCGAGCGGAAGTTCCCCGACGTCATGGGCTCGGTCATTCAGTGGGATCGGGCTCTGTAACGCTGCTGGTGGCCTGTGCTGGCGGGTATGGTCGGGCCGCCAGGAGAGCGCCCGACCATCCCCGCTGCTGCACTGCGCTCAACCGACAGTGATGGCCCGCTCCGGGCAGCTGTCCGCGCCTGCCCTGGCCTCCCCGAGGTGGTCGGGTTCTTGCCCTTCGGGCAGCACGTAGGCATGTCCGTCCTCGTCGCGCAGGGCGAAGACCTGCGGTGACGTCATTTGGCACAGGCCGTGCCCCTGGCACTGGAACTCGTCGACCGATACGTTCACGACTCCTCCTTCGAAGCGCTCTTTGTTTACAGCCACTCCAGTGACTTGAACTATAAGCTGGTCACCGTTGTGATGTTGACAACATTGTAATCTAGTATAACCATTATCAGAACAAGGCCCGAATGGTTGCGCCAGATTTCGCTTGCAGGAGGAAACACAGACATGACGGAAAGCGGCCGTTGCCCGGTCATCCACTTCGACCACAACTCGCAGGAACACTCCGCTGACCCTGTCGGCTCCTACCGCAAGCTCAGGAACGCGGAGAAGCGCGGTTGGTCCGAAGCGCACGGCGGCTACTGGGTTCTCTCCGATTACGACGCTGTCTTCGACGCGTCTCGCGACGACGACACGTTCTCCTCGGCGCGTAACGAATACGGCGGCGAGGGCTTGTCGGTGGTCATTCCCAAAACGCCCATGCACTTTCACATCCCGATCGAGTTGGATCCGCCGGAGTTTCGTAAGTACCGCAAGATCGTCAACCCCATCACTTCTCCAGCTGCCGTCGAAAAGATGAAGGATCTGGTCGAGCACCACACCACCGCCTTCATCGACAGCGTCATCGAGGCGGGCGAATGCGACTTCACCTCCGTCATCGGCGTTCCGGCCATCGTCACGGTCGACTGGCTCGGCCTCGGCATCGAAGACTGGAAGACCTACGCGGCCGCGCACCACGAGGCTCTCGCTGGGGTACCGGGAACTCCGCACTACGAGCATGCGATGAAAGTCGACTTCCCGTATCTGTCTGCCAAGATGCGCTCGGTCATTGCCGATCGACGCGAGAACCCGACCGACGATGTCATCAGCTATCTCGTGCAGCAGGAGGTCGACGGCCGCGTCCTCGACGACTTCGAGGTGTTCGCGATGGTCGAGCTGTTGGTCGCGGGCGGCACGGGAACGACGGCCTCACTGGTCAGCCAGACCCTCGTCTGGCTTGCCGACCATACCGACGTACGGAAGCGGCTCATCGACGACCCGTCGCTCATGGACCACGCCGTCGAAGAATTCCTCCGGTTCTTCTCGCCGACGCAGGCGCTCGCCCGCACGGTCACCGACGACGTCGAATTCAAGGGATGCCCGATGAAGAAGGGCGACCGTGTGCTTCTGTCCTGGGCGTCGGCGAACCGCGACGAAGAGCTGTTCGAGAACCCCGACGAGATCGACATCGACCGCTGGCCCAACCGCCACACCGCATTCGGAATCGGGGTGCATCGATGCTCCGGTTCGCACCTCGGTCGTCTGATGGCCAAGACGCTGTTGACGCAGATCCTCGACCGTATGCCGGATTACACGATCGAGCGCGACAAGCTGGAGCGTTACCCGCACCAGGGCACCAACATGGGCTGGCAGCGGATTCCGGCGCACTTCACACCCGGAAAACGAATCCTGGCCGACGGCGAGGCGCTCGCCGCCGCCACCGCACCCGCAGCCCCGATGTACTGATGAAAGTTGTCATCGTCGGGGGCGGTCTCGCCGGAGCACGGTCCTGTGAAACGTTGCGTGCGCGCGGTTTCGAAGGGGAGATCGTGCTTCTTGCTGCCGAGAAGCACCTACCGTACGACCGTCCCCCTCTCACCAAGGCTGCGTTGAAGGGCGAGCTGAACACACAGTTGCGCACCGACTACGACGACTTGAACGTCGATGTCCGTATCGGTAGCGCCGCAACAGGACTCGACACTTCGGCCAGGCAGGTCCACACAGCAGGCGGGCCGATCGAGTACGACGCCTTGATCATTGCGACGGGCGCCGCACCCATCCGCGTGCCTGGTAGCGATCGGCAGACGGCCGTGCGCACCGTCGACGATTCCCATGCGCTCCGCGAGAAGCTCGTTCCCGGAGCGAAAATCGTTCTCGTCGGCGCAAGTTGGATCGGCGCGGAGGTCGCGACGGCGGCTCTTGCTGCCGGCGCCGAGGTAACCTGCATCGAGTATGGTCCCGCGCCGCTCGGGAATGCACTGGGTGAGGAAGTCGGCAAGCGATTCGTCGACTGGTGGTCGGAGGTGGACCTGCGTCTCGGGGTCGGCGTTCGCGAAGTCACCGACACCGGCGTCACGCTGACCACCGGCGAGGAGATTCCAGCCGATGTCGTCGTCGCCGGAGTCGGCGTCAGGCCGGATGTGGCGTGGTTGGAAGGATCGGGACTCGACATCGATCGCGGGGTCGTCGTCGACGAGAACCTGCGAACGTCCGATCCCCACGTATTCGCAGTCGGTGACGTCGCGGTGCGCTGGTCTCCACGTTCGAGCACGTCTTTGCTCGTCGAGCATTGGGACGACGCAAGAACCGGTCCCGACGCGATCGCCCAGACCCTGACGGGCGGCGAACCCGTCGCTCACGATCCGGTCCCGTACTTCTGGAGTGATCAATTCGGTCACAAGCTCCAGTACGTCGGTCACCACGCAGCCACCGACACAGTCGTCGTTCGTGACGGCGTGGACGGGAGATGGGCAGCGGCGTGGATCGACGACACAGGGCTGCTCACAGCACATCTCAGTATCGACACGCCAAAGCTCATGATCGGCGCACGCGCTGCTATTTCCGCAGGCGCACGGCCCGATGCAACGGCGCTTCGCGATATCGACCGACCGCTCAGCTAAATCCGTTCGGCAACAACAGGAGTGATGTACCGATGACCGCTACAGTCCCCACCGCCACGACCCTGAAGAGCTACGACAAACTGTTCATCGGTGGAAAGTGGGTGGAGCCGTCCAGCGACAAGGTGATCGACGTCGTCTCCCCGATCACCGAGGAACTGCTCGCGACGGTCCCCGAAGCGCAGCCCGCCGACATCGACAAGGCCGTCGCTGCCGCACGGAAAGCGTTCGACGAAGGCCCATGGCCGCGTCTCACCGCCGCCGAACGGGCGAAGTACCTCATCCGCATCCAAGAAGAGGTGGAGAAACGATTCGACGCCATGGCAACCGCGTTCACCGCCGAGATCGGCGCACCCGCGGGCGCGAGCGTCGCATTCCACAACAACGCCCTCAAGATGTGGGGTGACGCCTCCACCCTCCACGAACGATTCGAATTCGAGGAAGAGCGCAGCTGGCCCGAAGGCCACGGCAAACTCGTCCGCGAGCCGATCGGCGTCGTTGCAACGATCATCCCGTGGAACGGCCCGGTCGCCACGGCCTCGCTGAAGATCGCGCCTGCTCTCGCTGCCGGTTGTACGGTCGTGCTCAAGCCTGCACCCGAAGGTCCGGTCAGTACCATGCTGCTCGCCGAGGCACTCGAAGCAGCAGGTCTGCCCGAGGGCGTCATCTCGCTGCTACCGGGCGGCCGCGAGACCGGCGAGTACCTGGTGCGGCACAAAGACGTCGACAAGATTTCGTTCACCGGATCGACCATCGCCGGACGAAAGATCATGAGCATCTGCGGCGAGCGCATCGCACGGGTCACCCTGGAACTGGGTGGAAAGTCTGCCGGCATCATCGCCGACGACATCGCTCTCGACAAGGTGTTCCCCGGCCTTGCGTTCGCAGGTATCGGCCACAGCGGGCAGGTCTGCGCTGCCATCACCCGCATCGTCGTCCCGCGTCACCGTCAGGACGAGGTGGTGGAGACCATCAAGACGATCTTCGAGTCGGTGTCCGTCGGCGACCCACGTGAGGACAGCACCGTCATCGGACCACTCGCCGCCGAGCGACAGCGCACCCGCGTGCTCGACTACATCGAGGTCGGCAAGGCCGAAGGTGCCAGGCTCGTGACCGGTGGTGGACGCCCGGCCGGACTGGACAAGGGCTGGTACGTCGAGCCGACGCTGTTCGCCGACGTCACCAACGACATGCGCATTGCGCAGGAGGAAATCTTCGGTCCGGTCGTCGTGGTGATCCCGTTCGACGATGTCGAGGAGGCCGTCGCCATCGCCAACGATTCCGATTACGGACTCTCCGGAGCCGTCTACGCCGAGGACGCCGCGCTCGCGGAAAGCGTTGCCCGACGCGTCCGCACCGGACAGATCTCGATCAACGGCTGGGACATGTGCGTCACGCAGCCGTTCGGTGGATACAAGCAGTCCGGTTTGGGGCGCGAAGGCAATGTCGAAGGCTTGAGTTCGTTCCTCGAGACCAAGCTGATTCAGTTCGCGAACTAGCCTGCCCCACGAAAAGGGCCCCTCTCTCGAGAGGGGCCCTTTTCTCAGGATTACGCCGGTACGTCGACTCTGACCGAAAGTAGGCTCGCATCTCGGGTGTCCTGGCGTGCATGCTCCGAGGAGGACGGTGCAGCACACGCGAACAGCGTCCGTCCGTCCTGCCCGCCGAGCATGCAGGCGAAAACACCTGTCGGGAAGACTTTCTCTTCGACGATCTCCCCGCCTTCCATGACACGAATCAACTTCTGATGGAGGGCATCGGCAACCCAGATTGCACCTTCGGAGTCGAGCCCGATGCCGTCCGGTGCGACCTGTGCTGCGCGCATCGCGTCCTTGACCGTGGTGCGGGGAACCTCGGCGCCGAACGCCGCCCAGGTGCGCCGGTTCGACAAGCCACCATCGTCGGCGATGTCGAAGGCGGTCAACCGGTTGCCCATGGACTCGGCGACGACCAGGGTTCGGTCCTTCGTGATGACGGATCCGTTGGGGAACAGCAGATCTCCGGCCGCGATGTCGGCGTCTCCATTGGGAGCCACATGGATGAGTACTGCAGATTCGACGTACGACCTGCTGCGAAACTCGAATCCGAACGTGCTGATGTAGGCATGCCCGCGTTCGTCGACGACCATGTCGTTCAACTTGCCGGTGGCAAGGTGGGCCACGTCGGCGTGGGTGACGAGGCTGCCATCGTTCTCGCGTCGTAGCACGAGCCCATCGACCATCGAGACGATCAGCAGACGGCCGTCGGGTAGCCAGCCGAGACCGGAGGGGCGGTCGGTCAGGGTCGCCTCGACGCGAACATCACCCTCGTCACCGATCGAAAGTACCTCGTGAGCATAGAGATCCGAGATCCAGATTCGTCCGTCGTGCCAGCGCGGGCATTCCAGGAATGCCCGGTCGGTGACGATGGTGCTGATGTCGGTAGTGCTGGTCATTGTTCCAATCCTTTTCGTGTCGATCTCTATGGTGTCAAGAATCCGCCGTCGACGGCGATGGTTTGTCCGGTGACGAACGAGGCTGCGTCCGAGCACAGCCACAGTGAGGTTCGAGCGACCTCGTCCGGGGCTCCGAGCCGGCCCAGCGGCGTGCGAGTCTTGGTGTCGGACTCAGCGGTTTCCCCGCGTCGTGCGCGCGCCTGCCGCAGCATCGGAGTGTCGATCGGACCAGGACAGACCGTGTTGACGCGGATTCCGGCAGAGGCGTACTCGAGTGCCGCGGTGTTGCTCAGGCCAACTACGGCGTGCTTGGTTGCGGTGTACCCTGGTGAACCTGCCAGCGCTCGAAGCGATCTGACCGAACCGATATTGACGATGGAACCACCGCGATCGGCGTCGAGCATTGCTCTGATCTGGAACTTCATGCACAGCAGGACCGAGGTGAGATTGACCGTCAGCATTCGGGCGAACTCGGCCTCGTCGACATCGACGATGCAATGACGATCGGGAGCGATGGCTGCATTGTTGACGGCGAAATCGAGGCGGCCGAAGCTGCTGATGGTGGCGTCGACCATATTGTGAATCTGCCCGGAGTCGGCGACGTCTACCTGTACGAACTCGGCTCGTGCACCGAGTGCTTCGATCTCGGCAACCGTAGTCTTCCCAGCAGTCTCATCGAGGTCGGCGGCGACGACATCTGCGCCTTCCCTCGCGAAGGCGAGGGCCGTTGCGTTGCCCATCCCGGCGCCTGCACCGGTGACCAGTGCGGTTCTACCCTTCACGCGGATACCGAGCGACGAACGCCTGGCGTGAACGTTGCTGGGAGCGAACGGAAGCCCACGTTGACGCCCTGCCTGATGTAGCGCTGCATCTTGGACTCGTCGATGGCGAAGTCCGGCATCCGTTCGAGGATCTGGCCGATGAGTGAACGCGCCATGGCCCGGCCGAGATGGGAACCGGCGCAACGATGTACTCCCACCCCGAAGGCCGTGTGACGGTTGGGCCAGCGCTCGATGTCCAGCTCGTCGGGATTCTCGAAGCCGGCGGCCTCGTCGCGGTTCGCCGACGCCCAGGACAACAGAACTCGGTCGCCCTCACGCATCGGGCATCCCTTGAACTCGATGTCCTGAGTGACGGTACGGGCCAGGGCCTGAGTGGGCGAGAAGTACCGAAGAAACTCCTCGACCGCATGGTCCAGCAGGGATGGATCGTCGATCAGCTTCTGCCGAGCGTCGTGATGTTGATGCAGCCAGACGAGAGCCTGGCTGACCAACGATGCGGTCGTTCCGACACCGCCGGAGATGAGCAACTCGACGATGGAGAAGACCTCGTCGTCGGTGATGGGACGGTCGTCGATCGACTGCTGAACGAGGAAGCTGATGGCGTCGTCGGTCGGGTTCTCGCGGCGAGCTGCGATGATCTCTCGCATCTGCGCGGAACACGCAGGAAGGTCCACCTCCACTGCCTGCTTGAACTCCGCGCTGTCCTGGGGAGATGCAAGAGTTGCTCGGTGCGCGGAGGAGTACCGGCGCCACTCGTCGGTGGGGATACCAAGCCAGTCGATCGTGACGATCGACGGCACCCCGATGATGTCCGAGAAGTCGCACTCGCCCGCTTCGATCACTTCGTCGATGAACCAGGTCGTGTAGTGCGCGATCATGTCCGTCATCCGGCCGACGGCCGCGGGCGCGGTGATCAGATTGACGATCTTTCGATACTTCCGGAACTCCGGCGGATCGAGCTCGATCGGGATGTGCTGATGCATAGGGGTCTTGGGGATGACCACCGACAGTCCGTCGCCACCGGAGGGGGTTCTGCGCGAGGTGAAGATGTCGTCGTCGCGAGCGGCCTCGAAGACTGCGTCGTATCCGGCGAGAACCCAGTAGCCTCCGTTGGCCTCACTCCATGCGACGTCGTGCTTGGATCGAAACTCTCGGTACGAGCCGATCGGGTCTGCGGAGTGCTCGGGTGAATTGTGATCGAAATGGGCTATTGGGCAACGTGACTGATCTGCCATGGGTGCTCCCTCCGCGTGATTGTGACCGTTGACACAACCAGGCTACCCCAATACCGTGCTAATCATGCGCACTAATAGAGAAGATTCGTTCGACGCGGTGATCGTCGGAGCAGGGTTCTCCGGCCTCTACCTGCTGTGGAAGCTCAGAGGCCAAGGCCTGAACGTCCATCTCTTCGAAGCGGGCGAGGACGTAGGAGGAACGTGGTTCTGGAACCGGTATCCAGGTGCGCGATGCGACGTCGAGAGCGTCGACTACTCGTTCTCGTTCGATGAAGAATTACAGCAGGAGTGGCGATGGAAGGAGCGCTACCCTGCGCAACCCGAGATCCTCGAATACCTACAGCACGTTGCAGATCGATTCGATCTCCGACGCGACATCTCGCTGCACACGCGAGTGCAGTCGTCGCAGTACGACGAGGACACGCGGACCTGGGCGGTACACGCCGACGGGGCTGAGGTCACGACGCAATTTCTGATCATGGCAACTGGGTGTCTGTCGGTTCCTCAGACGCCGAACATTGCTGGGCTTGAAAGCTTTGCGGGCAAGACCTACCACACTGGAGACTGGCCCAAGGAGGGGGTCGATTTCACCGACAAGCGCGTCGCGGTGATCGGCACGGGGTCGTCGGGCATTCAGCTCATTCCCGAGGTCGCGAAGGTAGCCGAACACCTGACCGTGCTGCAACGTACGGCGAGTTTCTCGGTGCCGGCGCTCAACGGGCCACTCGACCCCGAGTTCGAGCGCGAGGTGAAGGCGAACTATCCCGAGCGTAGGCGTCGGGCGCGGGCGTCGTCGGCCGGTGTCGAGCGCGGAGACAACGAGCAGAACGCGCTGGATGTGGCCCACGAAGATCGAGTGAAAGAGTTCGACGGGCGATGGGGCAAGGGTGGCTTTGCTTTACTGGGTGCATATCAGGATCTGATGCTGACCGACGAGGCGAACGACACGGTCGCCGACTACGTTCGCGACAAGATCCGGGCGACGGTCGAGGATCCCGATACTGCCGAATCGTTGATCCCGCGGGGATACCCGCTCGGCGCCAAGCGGATCTGCGTCGACACGAACTATTTCGAAACGTACAACCGAGACAATGTCACCCTGGTGGACCTACGGAAATCTCCACTGGAATCGATCACTCCCACGGGAGCGCGTACCGGAGATGCGGACCATGAGTTCGACGTACTCTGCCTCGCAACCGGATTCGACGCCATGACCGGTGCTCTCGACCGCATCGATATCACCGGCGTCGGCGGCGAGAGGCTGAAGAACAAGTGGCAGCACGGACCGACCACTTACCTGGGGCTCGGCGTCGCAGGCTTCCCCAACCTGCTTCTCATCGCGGGATCGGGCAGTCCGTCCGTGTTGGCCAACATGGTCACCGCCATCGAGCAACACGTCGAATGGACAGCGGAACTACTGGGGTACATGAGCTCTCACGGATACGACACCATCGAGCCCACCCCTGAGGCCGAGGAAGGCTGGGTGGCGCACGTCAACGAGATGGCGTCGTACACGGTGTTTCCAAAGGCCGCCTCGTGGTACATGGGTGCCAACATTCCGGGCAAACCGCAAATTTTCATGCCGTACGTCGGAGGGTGTGTCGAATACGAGAAGAAGTGCAACGAGGTCGCCGAGAAAGGCTACTCAGGGTTCGTTCTTCGTTGATGTGCCCGTGAGTGGCTCTACACAAGTGCTGTGCAGAACTACCCACGGGAACGCAACGTGCTCATTCCTTCGACGCGGCGACCATCTCTTCACGTTCGACGACTTTGACGCGTTCGCGGCCTTCGGGTTCGCCGAGGGAGCGTTCGTGGGCGTCGAGGCGGTACCAGCCGTCCCAGGTGGTGAAGGGAACCTTCTTGTCTTCGAGGAACGTGGTGACCGCGTCGAGATCGGGGTCGGTGGCGCCGGTGAAGCCGGGTGCGTCCTCGAGGAGGTTGGCGACGGTTTCGTTGGCGTCGCCCTTGGTGTGACCGATCAGGCCGACGGGTCCACGCTTGATCCAGCCGGTGACGTAGGTGGCCGGGACCGGGGTGGTCGAGGACGGGGACTCCACGACGCGGCCTGCTTCGTTGGGGATGGTGCCGGCTTGGTCGTCGAAGGGGAGTTGGGCGATGTTCTGGGAGAGGTAGCCGACGGCGCGGTAGACCGCTTGGACGTCCCAGTCGTTGTAGGTGCCGGTGCCGCGGACGTTGCCGGTGCCGTCGAGTTCGGTGCGTTCGGTGCGTAGTCCGACGACCTTGCCGTTCTCGCCGAGGATTTCGGTGGGGGATTCGAAGAAGTGCAGGAACAGTTTGTGGGGGCGGTTGCCGACGTCGCGGATGGCCCAGTCCTGCAGGGTGTTGGCGACCATGTCGACCTGCTTGGATCCGCGGCGGGCGGCTTCGGAGCCTTCGTCGTAGTCGATGTCCTCGGGGGCGACGATGACCTCGATGTTGGGGGAGTGGTCGAGTTCGCGGAGTTCGAGGGGGGTGAACTTGGCTTGCGCGGGTCCGCGGCGTCCGAAGACGTGGACTTCGAGGGCCTTGTTGGCTTTGAGGCCTTCGTAGACGTTGGCGGGGATTTCGGTGGGGAGGAGTTCGTCGCCGGTCTTGGCGAGGACGCGGGCGACGTCGAGGGCGACGTTGCCGACGCCGAGGACGGCGACTTTCTCGGCGTCGAGGGGCCAGGTGCGGGGGACGTCGGGGTGGCCGTCGTACCAGGAGACGAAGTCGGCGGCGCCGTAGCTGCCGTCGAGGTCGATGCCGGGGATGTTCAGTGCGCGGTCGGCGTTGGCGCCGGTGGAGAAGATGACGGCGTCGTAGAAGCGGCGCAGGTCGTCGAGGGTGATGTCGGTGCCGTAGTCGATGTTGCCGAGCAGGCGGACCTGGGGCTTGTCGAGGACCTTGTGCAGGGCGGTGATGATGCCTTTGATGCGGGGGTGGTCCGGTGCGACGCCGTAGCGGATGAGGCCGAAGGGTGCGGGCATGCGCTCGAACAGGTCGATACTGACATCTGTGTCGGACTTCATGAGTGCGTCGGCGGCGTAGATGCCTGCGGGTCCGGCGCCGACGATGGCGACGCGGAGAGGTCTTGTTTCGTTCATCCCCTAATCGTAGTTATCATGCGCATAGATGCAACACCCATTTGTTCAGCCAGCCAGCTGCGCCACGACGAAGAAGTTGTCTCCCGTCGGTTCGCCATTGCGTACGTCGCAGTTGGCGAGGATCAGTCGGCCGGGGACCTGCGCTCGCAGGTCGTTGTCGGCCAGGAGGGAGCCCTTCGGCAGGGGCCCGACCGATTCGACGCCGTATTCGAGAGTGCCGGTCGCTGTGCGCACTACGACGATGTCGCCGACCTGCGCCACTCCGAGTGACCGAAACGGTGCGTCCCGCGTCGAGTAGTTGTGGCCCACCACGACCACTGTCTGCTCAGTGTCGGTTCCGGGTAGCCCGCTCTCGGCCCACCACGCGGGTCGCTCGTCCACGGGGTTGAGTACTTGCGACGAGTCGCGGTACAGGCCGTCGGGATTGACCGTGCTGCTCATGTAGGTCTGCGACTCGGCGGATCGTAGCTCGATCCACTCCGGTTGCGCGGGAGCAACCGGAGACGGTGGAGCCGCAGAAATCTGCGCCTCCACCGCCGACCGATCGGGCGGTGTCACACTGGCCGGCTCCGACTGCGCACAGCCGGTCAGTGTGACACCCAGAGCGATCGCGACTGCGAACTTACGCAGATGCATCGGTCGAGTTGCGACGACGCAGGTAGAGCCCGCCACCCACCGCGGCAACAGCGACGACGCCGACGCCGGCCAAGATTGCCGGTGTCGCGGACGAGCTGTCCGAATCGCCCGACGCTTCGGTGGACGAATCGCCCAGTGCCAGATCGACAGCGGGCAGTTCTCCGGCAAGGACGGTGACACCGTCGTCGTCGGTGGTGAAGTAGTCCGCGACCGTGAACGATCCGTCCTCGTTGGACACGCCCACCAGTTCCACACCGGTCTCGTCGACGACCACCGTGGTGTCATCGACCTGGGTCACGGGGACGTCGTCCTTCGTCGTCCCGCCGATGTTGATGGTCCAGCTGAATTTCGGTCCGCTCGCTGCCAATTCAGCTGCCTTGGCCTTCAGATCGGCTTCGGCCTTGGTCGCTGCATCGGCTGCCGTCTTGGCCTCGGCCGCTGCGGTCTGCGCAGCCTTCACGTCCGCTGCTGCGGTGTCGGACGCGGCCTGAGCTGCCGTCAGATCGGCTTCGGTCCGCGTCACGTCGGCTTCCGCGGTGGCCAGTGCCGCATTGGCTTCCTCGACCGCGGCCTCTGCATCGGCGGCGGCCTTTTCGAGCGCTGCGATATCCGCATCCGACGGCGCTGCGTCGAGGTCGGCCTGCGCTTGCGTTGCCGCGGCCGCAGCCGCGGTGGCCTTCTCCTGGGCTGCAGTCGCAGCGGTCCGTGCGTCGGCAGCAGCTTTGTTCGCGGCGGTTGCTGCCTCCGTCGACGTCGCCGCTGCCGCTTCGAGATCCCGTGCATTGGCCTCGGCTGCCGCGGAGACGTCCAGCGCTGTGCGTGCGGCAATGGCCGCCGACAGCGATTCGGCTGCTCTGGCCGCCGCCGCGCGGACAGCGGCACTCACCTTGGCGAGGTTGAGAGTCTTGAACGAATCCTGCACTGCGACGATCGAATCCTGCAGCGCCGTGGCAGCTGCTTCGGCATCGGCAGACGCGGTGGCAGCAAGCTCGGCCTTGGCGGTCGCGTCGGCACGTGCTGCCGCTGCGGCCTCCACCGCTTCCGGGTCACCGGCACCGGCCGCTTCGGCTTCCAACCGGTCTGCCTCGGCGAGGGCTGTGGCTGCGGCAGTGTCGGCGTCGGTCTTGGCCTGTGCAGCCGCAGTATTCGCTGCTTCGAGAGCTGCGGTGTCGGCCTTGGCCTTGTTCACCGCTCCGACGGCAGCGATGCGGTCCAGTTCGGCGGCTGTTGCGTCGGCGTCGGCCTTCTTGGCCTTCACCACCGCGTCCGCCGCAGCGAGCTCTGCCTTGGTGACCGCGGTACTTGCCGCGGCATCTGCGGCGACGGCTGCATCGAGACGAGCCTGCGCCGCGGTGGATGCCTCCGCAGCGGCTTTGCTCTTGGCCTCGGCGTCCGCGAGCGCTTGCTTCTCGGCGTCGCTGAGCTGCGGGACGATGTCGACGTTGATCGTCGCCGTGCCGTCGTCGTTGAACACGACCCCGCCCGTTACCTGGGGGAGAGGTCGATCGGTCGACGGTGCTTCGGGGGCAGGCACCGCTGCTGCCGACGCATCACCTGCGCCGGGTGCAGGAACATCCGCAGGCGGTTGCACGAGTGCATCTCCCGACGGCGTGGTTGCTTCCCCGGTGGGCGCCTGCTCGTCGGCCGGCGGATCGGTAGGTGCCTGCTCGGCGACGCTGTTCGACGGTGGCGGAGTCTCCTCCTGTGCTGCGGCAATTCCTGGTGCAGCCAGTGCGAAGGAGAGTGCGACGGCGGCTCCGGCGGCGGCGATGCGAGTCCTCCGCGAACGGGCGATCGACTTCTGTGACATGGATGTTCAAGCCCTTCGGTCCTGGTGGCCGGAGCCACCGACACCTCCGTCCCGATCCGGAAATGCTTTTAGTGAGGCACACGTACTTGTGCTTCATGGACCGTAACGGACCGAAAGGTCTCTCAGGGTTTACCAAGGAATTGGTTATGCAACTGTTACTGATGGTGTTGGTGTGACGAAAGTAAACACCAGCGGGAGAAATCTCAGTCGCCGACGGTGACTGCCCGGGCCTCGTCGACACTGTGAGGTGCGGGGTCGTGATCGTCGACGTGGGCGAGGACCTTGCGGCCGGTCGACAGGACGACGATCGCCAGCAGGGTGCAGACCGCGCCGACCCAGAACGGGACATGAGCGTTGCTCTCGCCCAGCTTGCCCGCGAGGTACGGTGCTGCCGCGCCGCCCACGAAGCGGACGAAGCTGTAGGCCGCCGAGGCGGTCGAGCGCTCCACGGGTGCGGAGATCATCACGGTTTCGGTGATGAGCGTGTTGTTCACGCCGAGGAACAGTCCGGCGACGACGGTGCCGACGATCAGTACCGTCTTGTTCTCGGTGAACAGGGCCATCACTCCGAGGTCGACGGCAAAGAGGAGCAGCGAAAGCATCATCATGTTCAGAGTTCCGTACGCGCGCTGCAACTTCGGGGCGAGGAACACCGATGCCACGGCGAGGCACAGGCCCCAGCCGAAGAAGATGAAACCGATGCTGTACGTGCCCATGTCGAGCGGAAACGGGGTGTAGGCGAGGAGGGTGAAGAAACCGTAGTTGTACAGAAGTGCGGTGATGCCGACGGTGAGCAGTCCGCGGTGGCGAAGTGCACGGAACGGATCGAGTATCGACGTCGTGTGAGCGGGCTTGGGAGTGTCCGGCAGCATGACGATCAACAGAATGAACGCGACGGCCATCAGCGCCGCAACGCCGAAGAACGGTCCACGCCAGGAGAATCCGCCGAGCACACCACCGACGAGCGGTCCCGTTGCGATGCCGATACCCAGCGCTGCTTCGTACAGGATGATCGCGCGCGCGACGCCTCCCGATGCGGCACCGACGATCGTCGACAACGCAGTTGCGATGAACAACGCGTTTCCGAGACCCCAGCCGGCGCGGAACCCGATGATCTCACCGACTGATCCGGAAACTCCTGCGAGAGCAGCGAATACGACGATGATGGCAAGACCGGCCAGCAGTGTCCGTTTCGGGCCGAAGCGGCTGGACACTACGCCGGTGATGAGCATCGCGACGCCGGTGACCAGCATGTAGCTGGTGAACAGCAACGACACCTGGGACGGTGACGCATCGAGTTGTTCGCCGATGGGTTTGAGGATGGGATCGACCAAGCCGATACCCATGAAGGCGATGACACTCGCAAAAGCGACTGCCCACACGGCCTTCGGCTGTTTCAGCAAGCTCTCGGTGTTCGTACTCACGGCTGAGTTCCCCACGACGAGGTTCCTTTCAATCCGTGATCGACGATTTGAGCACGCTGCGAAGCTCGCTCAGTCCGTCGGTCAGTTTCTGTAGTTGCTCCGGGTCCAGTTCGGACAGGTACGGCAGCAGGCCGTCGGCGATCTGGCGTCGTCCGGCGGCCAGCCATTCGGCGCCGGCGTCGGACATCCGGGCGACGACCGCGCGCGAGTCGCTCGGGTCGGTCGTGCGTTCGACGAGCCCGGCTGCGGCGAGCTTTCCCAGCAGCGACGTCGCCGACGGCTGCGAGCAGCGATCGAGGCGAGCGAAGTCGCTGACTCGTAGGGGTTGGTATTCCTCGAGGAGGGACAGCGCTCGCATCCAGGCCTTGGGCCACTCGTCGGAGCCGAAGTGCGCGGCGAGGCGAACGAACCGGGACGATCCCGTGACCAGCTCGGAGAGCAGGTCGCGGAGATGCTGATCGGAAGACGGTTGCTGCACTCCCATAAGCTTACATAAGCTAACTATATTTGCAAACCGGCGATGGAAACGAAAAAGTCCCGGCCGTGTGGCCGGGACTTTCACGTAGGTACGACGTTCAGCTCAGGCTGTTCTCGTCCATGAAGTTCTTGATGGCGAGGTCCCAGTCCGCGTCGCGCTTGTTGTCGAGGCGGAACCGGGTGGCGGAGTAAATGCCGTAGAAAAGGAGTCCGGCCAGGAACAGGCTGCCGATGCCCGTGAAGGCGGCGGCGGCGATGGCGTCGGAATTCGACAGTGGCTGTGATGCTCGGATGCCGTTGTCGTCGACCCAGATATCCACTTCGGTACCCACCGGCGAGCCGCTCACGACGGACACCTGGCCGGTGTGCTCGACGCCCTGGTACGTCCAGGTGGCGTCGACGGTGGAGCTGCTCTGCGAGCTGAAGTCGGACTGAACGAGCGGCGAGGGGGGAGTGACGGACACGGTCTCGGCGGTGACGGCGTGCCGGGTGTACTGCTGCGCGGAGACCTGCTCGTTCTGGAACGACAGCGTCGTCATCGCGAGCCACGCAGCAACGGGAAGCATCAGAATCGTCAGGGTGGTGAGGATGGTCTTCAGCCGTGCCTGGATGCGGTCGGAGCGACGGAGCAGCGGGTTCGAAGCGTAGGCGAGACCTTCCATGGTCGCCCTACGATCATCGGTGTGTTTCCTGCGCATTGTCGTCCCAACGTGTCGAATCGTGTGTTTACCTTCCAACGATGACAAGGTGTACAGCCCTGAATCAAGGCGAAGGGGCCAGCATCACACAATTGGTTAGTTCAACGAATGGTCTGGTCGACGAACTCGGAGTGCCTCGATGAACCGCTCGACGTTGTCCAGAACGGCGTTCGCCTCGGCGTCGGCAGCCACGGTGCTCGGAGCGGTCCTCGGCGCAGACAGACTGCATCGCTTCGCGAAGCCGTTGATCGCTCCATCGCTGATGGCGGGGTTGCCCAAGCCTGCGTCGACGCTGGGTCTGGCGCTCACCGCAGCAACCGTCGGCGACGTTCTTCTACTCGACCCGGACGACGATTCGCGGATCCTGCACGGCGCGGCCTCGTTCGCTGTGATGCAGGGGTGCTACTGCGGGCTTCTTCGCGCTCGAGGTGCACGCGTCACCGTATCGGCGGCGGCGCCGCGAGCGGCGGGCTGGCTTCTCGCGGTCGTGTCGATGGCAACGCGTTCGCCCGACGTCGCACCCGGCCTCGGCGCGTACGGACTGACGCTGGCATCGATGTCGACGCTTGCCGCGGACCCGACGCTCGTGCCCGGCGCGAGAACGGCGGCCGGCGTCGTCGTTCCCGGTGCGGATCCGGCGTCGAGAATCGCTCTCGGCGGTGTGCTCTTCACGGTGTCCGACGCGTTGATCGTGGCTCGGCGGCTGCTGTTGACCACGGAGTCGCATCGGCGAGCGGCGGAGGGAGTGATTCTCGCGACCTACGCGGTGGCTCAGCTATTCCTCGTCGAAGGTCTGTCTCGGAAGAAGTAGAACGCGGTGGTGGTCGTCCGGATCGACCATGATCGGCACGACTGCGCCTTCGGCGAACCTCGAGATCTCCGAGCGAGGGATGGCGTAGACGATGCGGCCGGAGAACGACTCCGAGCCGGGCACGGTGAACTGCAGTTGAAGTTCGCTTCGGGTGTCGTCGAGTGGGTGCACTTCCTCGATGGTGGCCCAACCTTCGACGCCGTTGCGGGCGATCTGTCGCTGTTCGGCGGTCCGTCGGTTCGCCACCAGCATGGACAGGCCGAGCGCAGCTCCGAAACCGGCGATCAGAGCGGCAAGTTGGTAAGGCAGGGTTCCCGGGGGCGCCGACGGTCGGAACCACAGCGCCCACACCGCCAGGACGGCGACGTAGCCTACTGTGACGACTACTATCGCGCGCAAAGTTCGTTTGTGATTCACCCACATCTCCTACAGGCCACGTCCAGAATAGCCCTGAAAAGTTGTCGGAGGTCTTACCGATAACCCTGGTAACGCCTATTCTGTCGAGGTGTCTACACCAACTGTGTTCATCACCGGCGCTGCTGCCGGGATCGGACGATCCACTGCTCTGAAGTTCGCTCGCTCCGGATACCTCGTCGGGGCCTACGACATCGACGAAACCGGGTTGGCGTCGCTCGGTAAGGAGATCACCTCCGCCGGCGGACGCGTCGTGACGGGAACCCTGGACGTCACCGACCCCAAGCAGTGGGAGGCTCGGTTGAAGGAGTTCGACGCCGAGGCCCACAGCCGGCTCGACGTCCTCGTCAACAACGCAGGCATCCTCGTCGCGGGCCAGTTCGAGGACATGCCGCTCGAGGTGCACAAGCGTCAGATCGACATCAACTTCAACGGCGTCGTGTACGGCACTCTCGCTGCGTTCCCCTACCTCAAGGCAACCAGAAACGCCCAGGTCGTGAACCTGTGCTCGGCGTCGGCCATCTATGGTCAGCCGGAGCTGGTCACCTACGGCGCGACGAAGTTCGCCGTACGCGGTGTCACCGAGGCGCTCGATCTCGAGTGGGCCAAGTACGACATTTCCGTCAAGGCCATGTGGCCGCTCTTCGTTCAGACCGCGATGACTCAGGGCGTCTCCACCGGAACGACCAACTCGCTCGGCATCAAACTCACCGCCGACGATGTATCCCAGGCGATCTTCGACGCCACCCGCCCCGCGAAGGGACTGCGGCGGAACAAGGCACTGCGCAAGGTTCACTTCCCGGTCGGATTGCAGTCCAAGGCGTTGTCGCTCGGATCCAGGTTCTCGCCGGCCTGGCTCACCCGCGAAGTCAACCGCCGCCTGAGCCACACCTGATCCTGCTCGACCCATCGACCCCTGCCACGCACCACCGAACGGCACGGGTTTCGGTTCGCCGGTAGGGTCGCTCTGCAACATGATGAGCGAAAGTGGGGTCGGGTTCTTTCATGGCGAGAGCGCGCTTGAAGAAGCGTTCGGTACTGGCAGCATCGGTGGCGATCGTGGCCGTACTGTCCGCGTGCGGTAGCGAATCCGGTGCGGATGCGACGTCCGCACCGGCTACCACGACGACAACCGTCGCGCCGCCGACGATGACGGTGGAACCGGTGTTGCCGCCGCCGTCCACCGAAGCCCCGCCGCCGCCCCCGCCGGAACCCGCACCCGAGCCCGCGCCGCCGCAGACGACGTACGCGGCACTCGACGGTGCGTACTACTTCTCCTCGCCGGACGGGTTGTTCCAGTGCGGGATCGTCACGCTGGCCAGCCGTACCGAAGCGGGCTGCCAGGGCACGACGTCGCCGGTTCCTCCGCGGCCCGAGGACTGCATGATCAGCTGGGGCAACGGCATTCGGGTCACCAACGAGGGTGAGGCCGAGTTCATGTGTTCCGGTGGTGCGGTGTACACCTCGGGCGGCGAAACGATCGATCCTCCGCTCGCAGTCGGGCAGGTCATCAACGCCGATGGGTACTCCTGCGAGTCGACGGCCGGCGGCATCTCGTGCACCAACGACGAGACCGGTCACGGCTTCCGCATCGCCGCCGACAGCAACGAAATCTATTGAGCGACATCGATGTACCAGGTCCGACCGAGTGGGGAGACAACCCCAACGGCGTCGGACCGTGGGAACAGCACCACGACGAACCCCGGCCGACGGGACCGCAGTTCGATCCCGAGCTGCTCGACGCCGGTGACCGGCGCAATGTCGTCGACGCCTACCGCTACTGGACGCGGGAGGCCATCGTCGCCGACATCGACACGAGGCGTCATTCGCTGCACGTCGCAATCGAGAACTTCGCCAACGACGCGAACATCGGGACGGTCGTGCGCACCGCCAATGCGTTTGCCGCGCAGGCGGTTCACATCGTCGGGCGGCGCCGCTGGAACAGGCGCGGCGCGATGGTCACCGATCGATACCAGCACATCCACCACCACGACACCGTCGACGACCTCCTCGCCTACGCCGCCGCCGAGGGTCTGACGGTCGTCGCGGTCGACAACACGCCGGGTTCGGTGCCGATCGAGACCGCGGAACTTCCGAGGGATTGCCTGCTGCTGTTCGGGCAGGAGGGGCCTGGGGTGACCGAGGATGCACGCAACGGCGCGTCGATGACGGTGTCCATCGCGCAGTTCGGGTCCACTCGCAGCATCAACGCGGGCGTCGCCGCCGGAATCGCCATGCACTCGTGGATCCGGCGTCATGCCGACTTGTCACAAGCCTGGCCCTGACTGTTTGTGCTTCGCCCCCGGGCAAGTGGCAGGATTGCCGATCATGCAGGAGCTATGGGCGCAGCGCGCGGACGCTGCGGAGGGGGCCGTCGTCGCGCGACACGTGCGTCGATTGTGGGGCTTGCCCGGTACGGCGCTCGGCGTCGTGGCGTGGCCGCCTGTTCGGCGGGAGCGACTGTTCCTGAAGTGGCATTACTGGTGGCAGGCGCACCTGCTCGATTGTGCGGTCGATGCAGCGAGCCGCGAGCCCACCGCCAAGCGGCGCCGCCGAGTGACCAAAATTGCTCGTGCGCACCGCATTCGAAACATCACCGGCTGGACCAACAACTATTACGACGACATGGCCTGGCTCGGGCTTGCTCTCGAACGGGCCCAGCGGCTGCATGCCGTCGGCAACCGCGTCGGGATCCAGAAGATCGAGATGGAGCTCTTCGACGCATGGTCTCCGCAGGCAGGAGGCGGCATCCCCTGGCGCAGGGGCGACGATTTCTACAACGCCCCGGCCAACGGACCCGCCTCGATTCTGCTGGCCCGGACGGGCCGGTTGTGGCGAGCGCAAGCCATGGCCGATTGGATGGACGTCACGCTCAAGGATCCCGAGACGGGTCTGATCTTCGACGGCATTCGTACCGGTGACGTGCTCGATCGTGCGATCTACAGCTACTGCCAGGGTGTGGTGCTGGGCATCGAAACGGAACTTGCGGTGCGGCTGGGGGGTCCGCGTCATCGTGCCCGGGTGCACGCGCTGGTGACGGCGGTGGACGATCGGCTGTGTCGTGACCTGGTGATCGTTGGAGGGGGAGGCGGCGACGGCGGTTTGTTCGACGGCATCCTGGCCCGCTACCTGGCGTTGGTTGCGACGACGTTGCCCGGCGACAGCGACGACGATCGGTCCACCCGCGCACTGGCCGCGTCGATCGTGCTCGCGTCGGCGGAGGCGGCATGGGAGAACCGCCTGGAAGTCGAGGATCATCCACTCTTCGGTGCAGCGTGGGAATCGCAGGCCACGCTTCCCGGGCCCGGGCATTCGGTGGCGAAGTTCAGCGGCGGAACGGTGCGTTCGTCGGCGGTGCCCGAGCGCGATTTCGCGGTGCAGCTGAGCGGCTGGATGTTGATGGAGGCCGCGTACACCGTGGCGGACGCAGGCTTTCGTTAGCTAAGGTACTGGCTATGGGGACTTCGTGGAATCCGACGATATACGGGCACTACGCGGACGAGCGGACTCGTCCGTACTACGAACTGGTCGCTCGGATCAGACACGAATCACCCGATACCGTCGTCGACCTCGGATGCGGCACCGGTGTACAGACCGCCACGCTGGCACAGCGGTGGCCGACGGCCCACATCACCGGACTCGACTCGTCGGCCGAGATGGTGGCCGACCAACCGTCGGATCTGCCCGCCGGCGTGACCATCCGGCAAGGAGACATCTCCGATTTCGACGCGACCGGCGTGGACGTCGTCGTGTCCAATGCGGCCCTGCAGTGGGTGCCTCACCACCGAGAGCTCCTGGCGACGTGGGCATCGCAACTGGGCGCGTCCAGCACCCTTGCCTTCCAGGTTCCGGGCAACTTCGACGCTCCCTCTCACGTCCTGATGCGTCGCCTCGCGGAATCCGACGAGTGGGCGTCGACTCTGAGCGGCGTTCTACGCGGAGGTGGCAGCGTCGACCCCGCCGAGCAGTACGCGTCGGCGATGCTCGACGCGGGATTGACCGTCGACGCGTGGGAGACCAGCTACGTCCACGTTCTGCAGGGCGAGGACCCGGTGCTGCGGTGGGTGACGGGAACGGGCCTGCGGCCCGTCCTGGATGCACTCGACGACGAGACCCGGCCGGTGTTCGTCGAACAGTATCGAGACCTCCTGCGCGACGCGTACCCGTCGACCGCGTCGGGAACGCTGTTTCCGTTCCGACGCATCTTCGTCGTCGCCCGTAAGGACTGAGTTATTCGAGGACTTCTTCGACCTCGATGGTCTCGGAAGGCTTCGACATTTCCTTGCGGTACTGCCAGATGCCGACGCCGGTGCCGAAGACCAGAAGCACGATCATCCCGATCAGAACCGCGGGCAGCAGCCACGGCACCATGTCGAGGAAGCTACCGAAGTAGAACCCTGCCAGCAGTAGAACCGGCGCCCAGATGATCGCGCCGAGCGTGCTGGCGATCGTGTAGCGGCGATGGTTCATCTTGGCTGCGCCCGCGACCATCGGGCAGAGCGTCCGCACCCAGGGAATCCAGCGGGCGACGAGCACGGCCCAGAAACCGTGCTTCTCCAGCAGCAGGTTCACCTTGTGCAGGTTCTTGGTGTTGAGGTACTTGCCGTTCTTGCGCGCGACGAGTGTGGAACCGGTGCGGTGCCCGATGACGTACCCCACCTGGTTGCCTGCGATGGCCGCGATCATCGCGCCGACGGACAACGCCCATATGTGGCCGGTGCCCGATGCATGGGTGGCCATGACGATTCCGGCGGTGATGAGCATGGAGTCACCGGGAAGGAACAAGCCGATGATGACGGCGCATTCGATGAAGACGAAGGTCACCACCACGAGCCACACCACGAGCGGGCCTGCGGTTTCCAGTGGGCCGAACTGACCCATTGCCTCGATCACGGTTGCAACACCCGCACTTTAAGCGCTCGGACGGTCCTGCTGGGTCTCGATGGCGTCTGCGGCCTCCGAGAGCGGTGTCTTGCGGGCTCGGACCATGCGCTTGCCGACCTCGATGACGATGGGCAGAACCGAGACGAAGACGATCAGCAGGAAGATGTAGTCGACGTTGTCGCGGATGAACTGGATCTGTCCGAGCAGGTAGCCGAGCATGGTGACGCCTGAGCCCCACAGGATGCCGCCGACGACGTTGTACGTCACGAAGATCGAGTACTTCATGTGCGAGGCGCCTGCGACCACCGGCGCGAACGTACGCACGATCGGGACGAAGCGCGCCAGGATGATCGTGATCGGGCCGTGCTTCTCGAAGAACGCGTGCGACTCGTCGATGTACTTCTTCTTGAAGAACTTCGCGTCGTTCGACTTGAACAGCGCAGCTCCACCCTTGCGTCCGATGAAGTATCCGACCTGGTCGCCCGCGATGGCGGCGATCGGGATCGTGATCAGAAGGACGCCGATGGGCGCGAACGGCGGGATCTCGTCGGACTTCGATGCGGCGATGAGGCCGGCGGTGAAGAGGAGAGAGTCACCCGGGAGTAGCGGAAACAGCAGCCCCGATTCGATGAAGACGACGAGCAGCAACCCGACCAGCACCCAGGTGCCGAACGAGTTGAGCAAATTCACTGGATCGAGAAACCCCGGCAGGAGCGCCAGGTTCGTCGTCACAGATTCCGAGGCGGCAAGAAGACTCACGGCGCCCACCATACCGGCCGAACCTGGGCCGACCTGAACAACAGCTGGTGAATTGCCACCGGTGTGATGTCCGATTAGTCACGTTCGGGCCGGGAGTGATCAGGTGGGTACCGCGACAGGCGCACCGGAGGCTTGCCATACTGCAACGGACAATCAATCTCTTCACATGGAGGAATGACGCCGTGCCGATCGCAACTCCCGAGGTCTATGCCGAGATGCTTGGCCGGGCCAAGGAACACCAGTTCGCCTTTCCAGCGATCAACTGCGTTGGTTCCGAGTCCATCAACGCCGCAATCAAGGGTTTCGCCGACGCTGGAAGCGACGGCATCATTCAGTTCTCGACCGGTGGTGCCGAGTTCGGCTCCGGCCTCGGCGTCAAGGACATGGTCACCGGTGCAGTAGCGCTGGCCGAGTTCGCTCACGTCGTCGCAGCCAAGTACGACGTCACGATCGCGCTGCACACCGACCACTGCCCCAAGGACAAGTTGGACACCTACGTCCGTCCGCTGCTGGCCATCTCGCAGGAGCGCGTCGACGCAGGCCGCAACCCGCTGTTCCAGTCGCACATGTGGGACGGTTCCGCAGTCCCGATCGACGAGAACCTCGAGATCGCCAAGGACCTGCTCGCCAAGGCAGCAGCTGCCCGCATCATCCTGGAAATCGAGATCGGTGTCGTCGGCGGTGAAGAGGACGGCGTCGAGGCCGAGATCAACGACAAGCTCTACACCTCCAACGAGGACTTCCTGAAGACCGTCGAGGCACTCGGTGCGGGCGACGCGGGTTCGCGCTACCTGCTCGCCGCGACGTTCGGCAACGTGCACGGCGTGTACAAGCCCGGCAACGTGAAGCTGAAGCCGTCCGTCCTTGCCGACGGCCAGCGTGTGGCGTCGGAGAAGCTCGGCCTCGCTGCCGGTTCCAAGCCGTTCGACTTCGTGTTCCACGGTGGATCGGGCTCGGCGAAAAGCGAGATCGAAGAGGCTCTGGACTACGGCGTCGTGAAGATGAACGTGGACACCGACACCCAGTACGCATTCAGCCGCCCCATCGCAGGACACTTCTTCAGCAACTACGACGGTGTGCTGAAGGTCGACGGCGAGGTCGGCAACAAGAAGGCCTACGACCCGCGTAGCTACCTCAAGAAGGCCGAGGCCGGTATGACCGCCCGTGTCATCGAGGCGTGCAACGACCTCAAATCCGCAGGTCGCAGCGTAAGCGCTGGCTGACCCACGCGAGTGGAGCGGAGCCCGCGGATCACTCCGCAGGCTCCGCTCCCGGTAGGCCAGGGTCTGTCTCCACTCCCACGAGGGTCAGCAGACCTTCCAGGTTTCGTCTTCCAGCCGCAGATCGAACGTCCGAGGTGACCGCTCGTTCGGATTCGCTTCGGTGTACGCGATGATCTGCGCGATTGCAGTGTCTCCGGTGATCTGAACGGCATCGATGCCTTCCATCACCGGCACGTTCCCCTGTTCGACGGCGACGCGGTGCACGTCCGCGAACTCCGCATCCGGGATGTCCCGGTAATACGTCGCCAGGTCCCCGCACGACGACGATCTCAGCGTCGCAAGGTCCCCGCTCGCCAACGCCTCGGTGAACGACGTGACCGATGTTCTGATCTGCGCCTCCGGCGAATTCTCGCCGCCGTCACGCGCCAGATAGAAGAACGCGGCGGCACCGACTGCGACGATCACGACGACGGCAGCGGCCAGGGCGCCCAGCCAGCGCTTGCTCGTCTTCCGCGCCGGAGCGGAGCCTGCGGAGCGACCAGAAGGCTGCGGACGAGGACCGGTCTGCTGAGGTACGGGCTGGGGCGTCGGACGCGCCGTCGACGGTCCGGCGGTTTGTTGAGCCGGACGGGGAACCTCCCCGCGAGCCGGAATGCGCTGCGGTACAGCGTGGGGTCGCGGCGCAGGCCTGACAGGTGGCTCGACGGTAGGAATCGCGGTCGTCTCGGCCTCCGACGCGTCGGGTTGGGAAGCCTCGGCGTCTTTCTTGTCCTGAGGCGTGGCGTCCTTGTCCTGAGGCGTGGCGTCGGGGAGTTTCGGCGGGGTGGGTGTGCTGTCCGACGTGTCGGGTTCCGACTTCGTTTCGTCCTTCTCCGACACCTGGTGCTCCCTACTTCATTCTTCGACTCTTTCGAAAACGAAAGCCTAGTGGCCGAGGGTGGGTGGCCGGTTGCAGGCGAGGCGAGTGTCGGGCTCGAGAGCGCTGGACGCGGGACCACCGGGTGGAGGGCACAGGAGCATTGCGTGGAGGGCACAATGGTCCCCATGACTTCATTCGGTGACTTGCTCGGACCGCAGCCGACGCTTCTGCCCGGCGACGACGAGGCAGAGTCCGCACTGCTCAACCACGAGGATCCGGCGAAGGTCGCGGCGGAGAATCCGACGGCGTCGATCGCCTGGGCATATTTGGCCGAGGCGTCGTTGGACGCGGGTCAGACCATCACTGCGTACGCCTATGCGCGCACGGGGTATCACCGCGGGCTCGATCAGCTCCGCCGCAACGGATGGAAGGGATTCGGGCCGGTCCCGTACAGCCATGAGCCCAACCGAGGATTCCTCCGCTGCGTCGCTGTTCTCGCGAAGGCTGCGCGTGAGATCGGCGAGAACGACGAGTACGCGCGGTGCCTCGACCTCCTCGAAGACAGTGATCCCAAGGCTGCGGAAGCTCTCGGGCTCGGCTGATCCTGCTGTAACGACGCTGCGTCCGACGGCTCGGCGGGGTAGGGCCCGTGTGAGGGCGGGCCGGGCGAGGTTGCAGCTGTCGTTGTTGCCGATCGTTCAGTGTGCGCTGGCGGCGGGTGTCGCGTGGTTCGTCGCGACGGACATCGTCGGTCATGCTCATCCGTTCTTCGCGCCGATCGCTGCTGTCGTGTCGCTCGGTGTGTCGTTGGGCGCGCGAATGCGCCGGTCCGCTGAGTTGGTGGTCGGTGTCACGGTCGGGATCGGTGTCGGTGACCTGATCATTTCGGCGATCGGCAGTGGGCCGTGGCAGATCGCGCTGGTGGTTGCGCTCGCGATGTCGACGGCGGTGTTCCTCGACGGTGGTCCGATCATCGCGATGCAGGCGGGTTCGTCGGCTGTGTTGGTCGCGACGCTCATTCCTCCTGGCGATTCGGGTGGGATCGACCGAATGGTCGACGCATTGACCGGTGGTCTGGTGGGCATCGCGATCGTGGCGCTCATTCCGACGCATCCGGTGTGGCGGGCGCGTAAGGACGCGGCGCGGGTGCTCGGTATCGCGTCGGATGTGTTGCAGAAGGTGGCCGACGGGTTGGTGGCCAACGATCCGAAGCCCATCGAGGAGGCTTTGAAGAAGGCTCGCGCCACCCAGTCGGACATCGATGCGTTGCGCACGAACCTGAAGGGTGGTCGGGAGATCGCGCGGATCTCTCCGTTGTATTGGGGTCATCGGAACAGGTTGGCGGGTCTGGAGAAGACGGCCGATCCGATCGACAACGCGATTCGCAACATTCGTGTGTTGGCGCGTCGCTCGTTGACGCTGGTGCGGGACGACGAGATTCTCGATCCTCGGGTCGTCGACGAGGTGGAGAAGCTGGCTCAGGCAACGGATGTGTTGCGCCGGATGGTGCTGGCAGATCCGGGCCGTCAGCCGGATGCCGCGGAAGCGGCGAGGGTTCTGCGCGCGGTGGCTGCAGGCGCGAAGCCCGAGTTGATCTCCGATGCGGGCCTGTCGGCAACGGTGGTGCTCGCGCAGTTGCGGTCGATCATCGTCGATTTCCTCCAGGTTGCGGGTCTGAAACGTATTTCTGCGCTGGCGACGCTTCCGCCTACCGTCGCGAAACCGGAGGTCACGCCGGACCTGTTCTGACCCTGTCGAGACCATTGCACATATGCGTATGTACGCATATGGTGAGGTCGGCATCGACGGAAGGGGAAGTGATGGGCGCGGGGCACGGGCACAGTCACGGCATACCGGCCTCAGGTGGAACGGCCGGACCGTCCACCAAGCGGATCCGCAACATGGTGATTGCACTGGCCATTCTCGTGGTCTTCTTGATCCTCGAGGCGACGGTCGCGTTGATCATCGACTCCCTGGGCTTGCTGGCCGACGCCGGCCACATGCTCACCGATGTTCTCGGAATGTCGATGGGTCTCGTGGCCCTCCTTCTGGCCCGTAAGGGAAGTGCCGCCGCTGCACGCACGTTCGGCTGGCATCGTGCGGAAGTCCTGACGGCCATCGCCAATGCTGTTCTGCTCCTCGGTGTCGCCGCGTTCATCATGTACGAGGCGATCGATCGAATCGGCGACGCGCCGGAGATCCCCGGTCTTGCGCTGATCGTCACCGCGGCCGCAGGTCTGGTCGCCAATCTGGTCGTCATGGTGCTGATTCGCGGCGACGCGAAGGACAGCATCGCCGTGCGCGGTGCCTACATGGAGGTGCTCGCCGACGCTGTGGGCAGCGTCGGTGTCCTCGTCGCAGGCCTGGTGATGGTGGTGTTCGGATGGACGTGGGCGGACATCGTGGTCGGTGTCCTGATTTCGCTGTGGGTGATTCCGCGGGCCATCAAGCTGGCGGGCTCCGCGCTGCGCATCCTGACTCAGGCGAGCCCGGGTCACGTCGACGTCGAGGCCGTCGAAGCCGATCTTGCTGCCCTACCCGGCGTGGTCGGTGTGCACGATCTGCACGTCTGGACCCTCACCACGGGTATGGACGTCGCGACCGTGCACCTCGAATGCGACGGCTCCGGCCCGGTTCTGCTGGATCGCGCCAAAACGGTGCTCGCGGCCTACGGTCTGGACCACGCGACCGTGCAGGTCGAGCCGTCCTCCCAGGGATCTGCGTGCAAGAACGAACTCACTTGGTGAACGTCTTCACCGGGCTTCCCGGTCGCCACAGCTCGATCTGCATGTGATCGTCGACGAGTGAGGTCAGCACCACCTCGGTGATGTCGAGATCGAAGACGTTGTAGGGCGTCAGTTCCGGTGGTGCTGCGTCGAAGATCTTCTGCAGTGCATCGGGGTCGGTGAGTTCGACGGCTGTGCCCGCGATTTTCGCGTCGCCGCCTTCCATCGAATGGTGGCCGGGGTTGCTGTGCAGGGCGAAGCGTGGATCCCGTTGCAGATCTCTGGCTTTGAGTGCGTTGAGCATCGACCCCAGGCGCAGCACGCCGCCGTCGGCGAATTCCACTTCTGTCCCGCTGACCCGCGGAGACCCGTCCTGTCGAAGCGTTGCGAGCACATGGTGCTTGTTGGCGGAGAACCGTGCCGCCACCCCGTTCGCCAGGGCGGGTGCCGCGGACTCGAAGTCTTTCCATGTCGTCATGGCAGCAGTATGCGGACACATCACTGACACCTTCTGTCAGTAATATCGGCGGTGTGCGTTCCTCGCGGCTGTTGCAGTTGATGCTGTCCCTCCAGCACGGCCGTGCGACGACCGCACAGGCGCTGGCCGACGAAGCAGGAGTGTCGGTGCGCACCATCTACCGCGATATAACCGCGTTGCTCGACGCCGGGGTCCCGCTCTGGACCGAGTCCGGACCGGGTGGGGGAGTGCGGCTCCTGGACGGATGGCAGTCGAAGCTGTCCGGCATGTCCGGTGTCGAGACCTCGGCGTTGATGTTGCTCGGCGTGCCGTCCGTGGCTGCAGATCTGGGGCTGGCCGACGTCACGGCTGCGGCCGAGACCAAGCTGCTGGGTGCGCTCCCATTGCCGTTGCGCGCCGGCGCCCAGATATGGCGTGAGCGGTTGCACGTCGACGCCCCGGGCTGGTTCACCGACGTCGAACCGTCGCCGCATCTGAAGGTGATCAGCGCGGCTGTGTTGGCGGGTCGGCAGCTCGATCTCGACTATCGGGGCTCGACGCGCACCGTCGCCCCGCTGGGACTGGTGGCCAAGGCGGGCGTCTGGTACCTCGTCGCCGCCCGGGGAGACGCCGTCCTGTCGTATCGTGTCGACCGAGCCGAGGGTGCTCGGACGCGGACGGAACCGGTGGCCAGGCCCGACGGCTTCGATCTCGCTCGATGGTGGGCGGAATCGGCGTCGAAGTTCGATCGGGTACTGCTGACCTTCGATTGTCGAGTCAGGTTGTCCGCGAATGCTGTTCGCATTCTCCCTGCTGTCGTCGGTCGTGAAGCAACTCCGGCACTCCCTGGCGCCGACGTCGACGGGTGGACGACCGTCGATCTGCGGCTCGAGACGTTCGACGTCGCCCTGGGGCAGTTGACGACGCTGGGAGGTGGCGTCGAAGTGCTGGAACCGGTGGCGTTGCGGCGGGCGCTGCACCGGGTGGCGTCGGAGATGGCGTCGCGAAACTCCTGACTGCATTCGACCGAAGTCAGGGTAGTCTCGGGGCATGACAGCGATGACATTGTCGGGCCCCCTCGCCGACCGTGATTCGTGGACGGCGAATCACTGCTCGATCGACAAGGCAATGGGTGTCGTGGGCACACGCTCGGCCGTTCTCATTCTGCGTGAGGCGTATTACGGGGCAACACGATTCGATCAGTTCGCTTCACGCGTCGGGATCACCGAGGCGGTGGCGTCGGCGAGGTTGAAAGAACTGACGGAGGCCGGACTGTTCGTGAAGTCGCCCTACCGAGATCCGGGCCAGCGGACACGGTACGAGTACCTGCTGACCGAAATGGGTGACGATCTGCTGCCCGTCGTGCTCGGACTGATGCAGTGGGGAGACAAACACCTGCAGTCCGGCCGTGGACCGTTGGTGGTGACGGACGGCAACGGCCGGGTTCAGGTGGAGGTCAGGAGCACCGACGGACGGGCGGTGGCTGCGGACGATCTGGAAGTCAGAGCCAGAACCGCATGAGGTAGTTGCCGTACTGCGCATAGATGTCGGGGACTCCGGAAAGTCCGAACATCCAGTAGATGGCGTCGAAGAACACGATGTTGACCTGGGGCACGAACAGGAATGCGACGAGGATCAGAATGCCGTACGGCTTGAAGTTGGCCAGCGCTCGGCGGGTGTCGTGGGACAGGTTGTTCTCGATCGCGGCGTAGCCGTCGAGACCGGGAACCGGAAGAAGATTCAGCACCGTGGCCATGACCTGCAGAAACGCCAAGAAGCTCAAGCCCCACCAGAACGCGCGATGATCCGAACCCGTTCCCCAGACGCGAATCACGACCAGCAGAACCACGGCGGACACAAGATTCGCACAGGGCCCGGCAAGAGCGATCCTGCGCTGGATCCTCGGCTCGAACATTCCGGTGCGGAGATACACCGCGCCGCCGGGAAGACCGATTCCGCCGATCGCGATGAACACCACCGGCAGCACGATCGACAGCAGCGGATGGCTGTACTTCAGCGGGTTCAACGTCAGGTAACCGCGCAGCTCGACCTCGCGATCACCGGCCCGGAACGCGGTGTAGGCGTGACCGAACTCGTGCAGGCACACCGTCACGATCCACCCGGCCAGGACGAGGACGAACACCCCTATCCGTGCCGAGACGTCGGCTGGCGATTGTGCAGTCCACGCAACGACACCGCCGACCACCGCAGCAGCCACCACGGCCAGGAAGACCGGGCTCGGGCGTACGCGTCGACGCCGCAGGGGGATGCTCACCGGACCAGCAACCACTCCACGTGATGGCGATAGAACGTCGATCGCTTCACTTCTCGGTCGCCGGGCACGCCGTCGCGAGTCAGACTCGCCGCGTACGCTCCGAGCTGCATGGCGCGGCCGTGGGCCCACCGATGCGGAAGCAGGCGTCGGCCCCCGGTGACGCGGGCCTTGAGCCCGGGCATGTTCGGCGTCGGGACGATCTCGACGGCATGCGCCGTGCCGGAGAACAACTTCGTGTCGTCGACGTAGGCCTCACCTTCGAGCGAACGCCCGGAAGTACCGTGTACGACGGCCCGGCCGACCACGGCCTTGCCTGCGTCGTCACGGATCAGCGGGGTCGGCGACGCCGTGCCCGTCATGGCAACCTTCGCGGCCCGCGACCCCGTTCCGAGGCGGTAGACATGCCCCGCGGCCGTCGCCGACTCGGGAACGAACGCGACTTCGACGTCGAGGCGATCGGTACGCATCAACCTCGTCAACACGGCCGCGAGGGACGCGTCGCCGCCGAGGACGATGACCCGCGGGCCAGGTGACCCGGCGGCGTCGGCCAGGAGGGCGTCGCACTCGTCGTTGGTGGGAATCTCCGACGCCGACGTCAGTGGCACATCCGTCAGCGAGATCGGCAGCGGAGGGTTTCCGCAGTGCAGGACGAACGGTGTCACTGTGCTCCCGTGCAGTTCTGTGGTTGTGGCCTGGTGCTCGGTCTCCACCGTAGCGCCATGACCGGTGCCACACTGCCTCGGCTAGACTGACCCCCCGGCCTGCCTCCACACCTGGAAGCAACCTCCCGCACGTCAATTACACAGCTAGTTTTTGCACAGAAGAGACACCAGGAGAGCACATGCCGGCGATAGTCCTGATCGGCGCCCAGTGGGGCGACGAGGGCAAAGGCAAAGCAACCGATCTGTTCGGCGAACAACTCCAGTGGGTGGTTCGGTACCAGGGTGGCAACAATGCGGGCCACACCGTCGTGCTCCCCAACGGGGACAAGTTCGCGCTCCACCTGATCCCGTCGGGCATTCTGACTCCGGGAGTCAAGAACATCATCGGAAACGGCGTCGTCGTCGACCCGGGCGTTCTGCTGACCGAGCTGGCCGGGCTCGAGGAGCGCAACGTGGACACGTCAGGCCTGCTGCTCAGCGCCGATGCGCACCTGATCATGCCGTACCACGTGGCCATCGACAAGGTCACCGAACGCTTCCTCGGAGCCAAGAAGATCGGCACCACCGGTCGCGGAATCGGACCCTGCTACCAGGACAAGTTCGCACGCGTCGGCGTCCGTGCAGCGGATGTGCTGGACGAGAAGATCCTGACCCAGAAGGTCGAAGCTGCACTGGAATTCAAGAACCAGGTGCTCTCCAAGATCTACAACCGACGCGCTCTCGACCCGCAGCAGGTCGTCGACGAGGTCCTCGGGCAGGCGGAGAAGTTCAAGCACCGCATCGCGGACACGCGGCTCGAGCTGAACCTCGCTCTCGAACGCGGCGAGACTGTGCTTCTGGAGGGATCGCAGGGCACTCTGCTCGACGTCGACCACGGCACCTACCCGTACGTGACGTCGTCCAACCCGACGGCGGGCGGCGCGGCAGTCGGCTCCGGCATCGGACCCAACAAGATCACCACCGTCCTCGGCATCCTCAAGGCCTACACGACGCGCGTCGGGTCGGGTCCCTTCCCGACCGAGCTTTTCGACAACTCCGGCGAATACCTCGCGAAGCAAGGCGGCGAGGTCGGCGTCACCACCGGGCGTGCGCGTCGGACAGGGTGGTTCGACGCGGTCATCGCCCGCTACGCGACCCGTGTCAACGGCATCACCGATTACTTCCTCACCAAACTCGACGTGCTCTCCAGCCTCGATACCGTCCCGATCTGCGTCGCCTACGACGTCGACGGAGTCCGTCACGACGAGATGCCGATGACGCAGACCGGATTCCACCACGCCCAGCCGATCTACGAAGAGATGCCAGGCTGGTGGGAGGACATCTCCGGAGCGCGCACCTTCGAGGACCTTCCGGTGAACGCACAGAACTACGTGCTCAGGCTAGAAGAGCTCTCCGGCGCCCACATGTCCTGCATCGGCGTCGGCCCCGGCCGTGACCAGACCATCGTTCGTCGGGACATTCTGAACTCCTGATTCGTTCGACAAAGGCCCCGTAGCGTTCGCGTTGCGGGGCCTTTCTCGTCTCGTGGCCTGGTTTCGGCCGACGCGTATCGAAAGATACTTGTCGGTCGTTATCTTTGCGTATACGCGACCGTAGATCCTCCGTCTGACCCTCTTAGCTGACTGCCTCGGCTCTTTCTGTGCTGCGATCGAATGAATCGACGCTTTACATCGACCGTGTCGGTGTAACTGTCGGTTAGGTAAAAGTCCAGTAAAAAGACCTTCGGACTTTTACATTCGCAGGGGTAACAGACCGCGTGGTCCTTGCGAAACAATGGACGTCGCACCAGGTGCGCGGGCCGGCACCGGCCGACTCGACCCGAAGAACGCCGGGTCCCTCACTGGCCTTCCATTGGGCCCACACGAAGAGAGAAACGAATGAACAAGGCAACCAAAGGCGCCATAGCCGCGGGGGCGGCAGCTGTCCTGCTGCTCGGCGGTTTGGGATCCTTCGCACTGTGGCAGGACGATGCCGAAGTCGCGGGTGGAGAAATCAACTCTGGTGAACTGAACTTCGAACCGGTCGCGGGGACTGCTCTGTGGACCGAGACGTCGGTAACACCCAACGTCGTCATCGGGCCTAGCCCAGCTGGGTTCTTGATCGTGCCGGGTGACGTTCTGGAATACTCCTCGGACTACGTGGTGAACTGGGCAGGACCCAACCTCCGGGCGACGATTACTGCGGACTTCACGGAAGTGACCGGTGATCCCGCTCTCGCCGCCGCACTGGCCGGCGCGACCGTCTCGGTCAATGGTGGCACCGACCTACCCAATGGATCGGCCGTTCCGCTGCCGCTGACGGCGTCGCCACAGACCATCAGCGTCGAGGTTCGGATCGAATTCGACCCAGACACGGCTGGTTTGGTTGCGCAGAACGAGTCGGTCGACCTGGATTCCTTCACGCTGACGCTCGACCAGGTACGTCCCTGATCTCTGCGAAGTGATCAAGCACGGCCGATACTGGGCACTCGCAGCCGCGTCCGTCGTTGTGGTGGTTTTCGGATCAGCACAGACGACGGGCGCGCTGTGGCGTGACGACGCCATCGTGAGCGGTGGAACCATCAACTCCGGGACCTTGGACATCAAGGTCGGACCCGCAGGGGCAGAGGTGAACGATTATGTGCTCGCCGCACTCGGCGGGACGAATCTCGGTCCGAACGGGTTTTCGCAGGCATCGTTGTCGATCAAGAATGCGGGAAACGTTCCCTTCGACTACCGACTCCAGAGCACAACGGTCACCGGAACGGTGCCGCTGACGTTGACGGCAAGCCTGGTCGGGGCGGCGGCGGATTGCCCGCCGACGACCGCTCCAACCGGCGCCACTCAGCTGTACACCGGCAATGCCGCTGGGGCGCAGGCTCCGACGGCACCCGCCGCACGTTTGCTCGCCCCCGGAGCGGCGGAGGTCTGGTGTTTTCGGGTGTCCGTAGGTATAGACCCGCCGAAGAGTCAGTCCTCGACCGTGAAATTCTCGTTCCGAGCGGATCAGACATGAGCACCGAAGACACCGACGTGATTCCCGTTGTCCCGCCCGAGAGGAACGGGGACGAGCGCACCGGGGTGTGGTGGTGGGTGAGTCGAATCGTGTCGTACACGTTGCTGGCCGCGATGCTGTTCGTTCTGGCTGTCACCGTGGTCGTTCCGCGTGTGTCGGGGGCGACGCCGTACACCATCCTCACGACATCGATGAAACCCACGTATCCGCCGGGGTCATTGGTCGTGATCAAGCCTGTCGACCGTTCCGAGCTCGCTGTCGGAACGGCAATCACGTACCAAATCCGTTCCAATGAACCCGATGTGGTGACGCACAGAATCGTGGCGACTCAGCAGTCCGGTGGCGGTGTCACGACGTACATCACGCGTGGAGACAACAACGGGTCCGATGACGAGAACCCCGTGCAGTTCGGCCAGATACGAGGCAAGGTCTGGTATTCCGTGCCCTACATGGGGTACGTCAACAATTGGCTGAACGGTGAACAGCGCCGAATAACGGTGACCGTCATAGTGATCGGGCTCGCAGGTTATGCAGTGTTCATGTTCGTCGGCGCGGGTCTCGATCACCGGAAGAAGCGGAGGGAGGCGTCGTGAATTCGAACGTCGCCGTTCCGTGCGCTGTCCTGGTGACGGGACTGGCAATCGTAGTGTTGCTCGGAACAGGTTCCGCGCGGCCAGTGCAGACCGTCGGGTACAGCTACGACGGCGAGACGTGGGGACCGACGTTGCCGAGTCCGCTCTTCGACAACGAGATTCGATGGGTCCCCGGTGACAGTCGCGATGCTGTATTCCATGTCTTCAACGACACCGACGACGATGGTCGAATCCAACTGAAGCTCGTCGCCGACAGCAGAGAGTTCGGCGAATCGCTGACGGTGTCGATCGATGGGTCGGAGTACCGATCGGGTTGCGGATCCGTACTGATCGGCGCACACGAAAAGCGTCGGATCGGTGCCACTGTCGACATGGCAGTGAACGCGGGCAATGCGACCCAGAATTCCCGAGCGCTTGTCGACCTGGTGGTGCGGTGGGACAACGGAGACAGCGTGATTTGTGTTTCGGAGAATCAGGAAGGGGCGTACTCGTGATGGCGAGTCACAAGCAGAACCTGGGGGTCCTTCGCCGGATCGTCTCGGCGCTGATCAGCGCTCGGGCTCGCGCCATCATGTCCATCGGTATCGTTCTCGGGCTGGGTGCCGTAGGAACCCTTGCGGCATGGTCGGATACGTCGACAGCTACCTCGGGGACGTTCACGACAGGCACGATCGACATCAAGATCGGCAACCCTGCGGTCGACAACAATCCACCTGCATTCGCAACAGCCCTCACCAATACCGCGATTGCCCCGGGCAATACAGTCACCGCGCCGCTACTCGTGCGGAACTCCGGGACGGTGCCGTTCAACTACACGCTTTCCGTGGCAGCGACCAACACAGGTCTGGGCGGTTTGCTGGAAAGTTTCGTGTACGGGAACTCGGACTGCTCTGGGCCCGCGGTCAGTACGGTGTCCGGGTTGTTTCCGTCGAAGCCTTTCCCCGGCGTGAATCGGCCCATCCCAGCCGGTGGAACCGACCAACTCTGCATCAGGGTGACAATGCCGTCGACCGCCACGGCCCCGGCGACTCCCGCGACCGGAACCATCACCTACTCACTCGTGGCGACGTCGACCTAGATGAGTACCAACGCAGTACGTTCACGCGCGCACTCGAATCGAAGGTGGGTGCGCGAGATCGCGCTGACCGTCGGCGCACTGGCCGGGTTGCTGTGTGTTTTGGTTGCGCTGGCTGCGGCTGTGTTCGGGATTACGCCGCTGGTCTTCCGATCCGGCTCGATGTCACCGGCCATCGAGACGGGTGCACTCGCGCTGAGTAAGACCACGCCCGCGGTCGACATTCAAGTGGGTGACATCGTCAACGTGACCAACGCGGCGGGCAACGGAATCACGCACCGAGTCATCGAAATCGGAGCCGTCGGAAGCGACAGCGTCGAGCTCTATTTGAAGGGCGACGACAACGCGGAACCCGACGCCGAGCCCTACGTCGTGTCGGAAGCGGGACGGGTCCTTTTCAGCGTCCCCAAGCTCGGCTACGCGGTGACGTGGCTGAGCGGACCTGTTGCGGTCTTTGCAGGCGGTGTTCTTGTCGGCGTTCTGTTGATGGTCGCGTTTCGGCCGCGTCGGGTATCTCCGTCGGAAACCGATGAGGAGCCGCATGGGCGGCACAGTCGACTGCCGACATCGGGACTGGTGGTCCTCGCAACGCTCGGGGCCGTGGCTTTGTCGTCGACGAATCCTCCTGTGGCACTGGCTGCTCCGTTGACCGATACTTCGATCGCAACGAGTGGGAATTTCCAATCCGTTGTTCCGATACCGACAGGATTCAGGTGCGATGACTCGGGTGGTGCTCAACTCAGCTGGCAGAACAATCCGGCCCTTGGCTATGAACTGAGTTTCACGCCTGCGCCGGCCGGTGTGACAAACCCTGTCGTCCTGCCTCCCGCCCCCGGAACCACACGAACGTGGAGCGCCGCGCAACTCCTGTCGCTGCTGATGATCGGCACCCGCACCTTTACTCTCAGGGCAACCTACAACGGCGTCCGGTCAGCGCCGACTGGTAGCAGAGGAATCAACTACATCACAGCCTTGCTCACCGCGTGCGTCGCGGTCGGTCCCGCCGGTGCAGCTCCCAGGCTCGCGCCCCAGGCTGCGCCCACGACAACAACACCTGCCCCGGCGTCGACGACGGCGCCTGCGACCACGACGGAGCAGCAAGCCACCACGACAACCCCGCCCGCCACGACGACGACGCCACCCGCCACTACAACGACGCCACCCACCACGACAACGACGGAACCGCCACCGGCAGCTGTGGAACCCCCACCTGCCCCGGTGACGACAACGACGACCACCGCGGCACCCCCGGCTGACCTGATCTCACCCCAGTCCTCCCCGTCGGGCTCGGCGGTGGCGACGGTGGTGAGTGTCGACGGCTCGCCGACGTTGCAGATCACGGACTCGTCAGGCGACATCCAGTACAGCGGTCCCATCTCGTCGAGCTCGGAGTACGGCTATGGAGTGGCCTGGGCGTCGGGTGACCAGCTGTGGCTCCTCGGACCGAGCCAGTTGGTTCGACTGGACGGAACCGGCGGAGGGTGGAGCCGCACTGTCGTCGATCCGGCGTCGGGAGAAGTTCCGGCCGAGATTTCGGCTCTGTTGAACTGACGCCGGAAAAGAGTCGAAACATATATTTGCTAATTGACGTGCTTTATCAGCGAAGTGGGCGGACAATGGGCGCCAGGTAAAGCGACGGAAGGTCGGTCGATGTCCACTTCGTACAATGGTCTAGATGTCTTCGGGTACCAATTCGACCGCTTCGCCTATGAACATCCGTGGATCGGCGAGGCCGTCGGGGAATTCATGCTCGGACCGAGCGGCGGGGGCATGATGGAGTTCGCCAAGGCCACGGTGTTCGCACTTCCGGAGGGTGGGGCGCACGAGGTTCACGGCGAGATTCTCGCGTGGTACCTGGCGCACGGGGGTCCGTACGGTGCTCTGGGGTACCCGATCAGCAACGAGAAGCCGACCCCTACCGGCTACGGTCGCTACAGCTTGTTCGAGCGTGGCTCCATCGGGTGGATGCCGGAGACGGGAGCTTTCACCATCGGTGGCACGCGTGAAGACGACGTCAGGGTTCCCGGACCCGAGGCGGAGAGCGTGTCCGCGGTCGAGGTACCTTCCGGGACCGAACCAATTTCCGCTTGAAATACCGCACGTCGGAATAGGCGCACATAAACTGGAATTACGGTTTGTTTCGGCAGGCGACTATTGCTTTTATTTCACTCGGCGACCATTCGTATAATGTACTGACAAATGGATAATTCACTCGAGTGAATTAGTTTCGCATTCATCTCTCGCGCGTCGTCGACTAGAACAGCGTCGGCTCCCCGAAGCCGGGAATGCCTTCGATGGCAAGGATTCTTTGCTTCGTCGACGGTCCTCCGGGAGCCGAGAAGCCGCCGACCTCTCGGCCTGCGCCGAGGACTCGGTGGCACGGGATGATCACCGGCACCGGGTTGCGGCCGAGCGCACCGCCAACTGCCTGCGCAGCGCCCGGATGGCCTAGCCGCGCAGCAACAGCGCCGTACGTCATTGTGGAACCTCGGGGGATCGCGCGGGTGACGTCGTAGACGGCGTTGTCGAAGTCGGAGACGTCGAGAACGACCGGAATGGCCGACAGGGCGGGGTCCCCGCCGTCGAGCAGTGCCATGATGCCCTCGATGGCTACGGTGGCGACGCCGTCCGGGTCGCCGGGGAGGGCGTCGAAGCCGGTCAGGTAGTCGATCAAGCGGTCCTCGGACTCGGGCAGGGCGACGGCGGTGACGCCGTCGGCGTTCCAGGCCAGGCCGCACCGTCCGAGGGACGTGTCGAACAGCGAGTACGGCATGCGTCCAGTATGGACTGCGTTCGAACTGGACTTCGATCCAAAGGCCAGTAGGATCGGGAAATGGCGATACGGGTACTCAACGCAACTTCGATGGCGCGCGATCTGGGACGGTGGCGAACCGAAGCCGAGGACGCGTCCGGTCGCAAGCGCACGTCCCGCCCCACGTACCGGGCCTTGGCCGACGGGATCAGGCTGCTCATCCACGACGGCCGGATTCCGCTGGGAGTGGGGTTGCCGAGCGAGCGCGATCTGTCGTCCGCGCTCGACCTGAGCCGTACGACGATCACGTCGTCCTATGCCGTGCTGCGTGAAGAGGGCTATCTGATCAGCAAGCAGGGTGCCCGCAGCACAGTCGCACTGCCGGACATGGCCAAGCCCAACGGGTTGTTGGTGCAGTCTCGCTCGACCGGGCCGGTCATCGATATGTCCCATGCGGCGATGGCAGCGCCGACGGACGCCATGCTGCACGCGTACAACTCTGCGCTGCAGGCACTTCCGGCCTATCTGTCCAACCACGGTATGGAACCGATCGGGCTTGCGGTGCTGCGTGAATCCATTGCCCGACGGTTCGTCGAGCGCGGGTTGCCGACGACCCCGGATCAGATCATGGTCACTTCCGGTGCGCAGCAGGCAGTTCGGTTGTTGCTGGGCACTCTCACGTCACCGGGGGATCGGGTACTGATCGATCACCCGACATACCCCAATGCGCTGGAGGCGATCAGGCGCGTCGGCGCTCGCCCGGTCCCGGTTCCGATCAGGCCGGACGGGGAGCCCTGGGATCTCGACGGAATCCGCAGTGCTGCAAGGCAGACCGCATCCAAGGTTGCATACATGATTCCGGACTTCCACAATCCGACGGGCCGTTGCCTTCCCGCCGACGGTCGCGCCGAGCTCGCCAAGATCGCCAGGGACACGTCGATGACGTTGATAGTCGACGAGACCATGGTCGATCTGTGGCTGGATGCGCCTCCGCCGCCGCCCGTCGCGTCGTTCGGGCGTGTGTCGGGCACGGATGTGGTGACGATCGGTTCGGCGTCGAAATCGTACTGGGGTGGGCTGCGTATCGGATGGATCCGAGCCAATCCGTCGTTGATCAGCAGGCTTGCTGGATCGCGAGCTGCGCACGACCTGGGCACGTCCGTCATGGATCAGCTTGCCGCCGGGTTCCTGTTGCAGGACGCGGATGCGATTCTCGACACGCGACGTGAGCAATTACGCGAGCGTCGGGGTGTGCTGGAATCCGCTCTTGCGGAGCACCTTCCGGACTGGACGTACCGACGGTCGACGGGCGGGATGTCGTTGTGGCTGCAGATCCCGACGCCCGTGTCGAGTGCACTCGCCGCGACGGCGCCGACGTTCGGCGCCGTCCTCGCGGCGGGCCCCCGGTTCGGAGTGGAGGGTGCGTTCGAGCGGTTCCTCCGTCTGCCGTACACCCGGGAGCCCGCGGAGATCACCGCGGCCGTCGTCGCGACCGCCGGTGCTTACGCTGCCCTGGCGCCGAGCGCGGACGACCGAGAGCCCGCGCTCGTCTTCTGATGTGAGTACTCATGTAGGCCCTGGCCTACATGAGTACTCACGGCCAGAGGGTGTCCGGATCGACCGCAGTCGATGCGGGTGCGGTGGGGATGCCGTTGGGAGTGCGGGAGAAGCGGGGCGCCGGCCGGTGCTGGGTGATGCCGTCGACCTCGATCAGAGTTTCGCGCGCGGCCAGATGCTTGTGGTCCGATGCTTCGCCGAACGTGAGGATCGGCGAGACGCAGGCGTCGGTGCCGTCGAAGATGGCGGCCCACTCGTCGCGCGTCTTGGTCTTGAACACCCGCGTGAAGATCTCACGCATCTCGGGCCAGCGGTCGCGGTCGCCCTGGCCCGGTGTGGTGGCTGGGTCGAGTTCGAGCAGACGGAGCAGCTCGGCGAAGAACTGCGGCTCGAGTGCGCCGACGGCCATGTGCTTACCGTCGGCGGTTTCGTAGGTGTCGTAGTAGGGCCAGCCGGTGTCGAGCATGTTGACGCCGCGCTCGTCCGACCAGGCGCCGACACCGCGTAGGCCCCAGATCATGTGCGACAGCGCTGCTGTCCCGTCGACCATCGCGGCGTCGACCACCTGGCCCTTGCCCGAGGTCTGACGCTCGAACAGTGCGGCGAGGATGCCGAAGATCAGGAACATCGATCCGCCGCCGAAATCGCCGACCATATTCAGCGGTGGTACTGGACGCTCACCCTTGCGTCCGATGGCGTGCAGTACGCCCGTCACGGAGATGTAGTTGATGTCGTGGCCCGCCGCAGACGCCCACGGTCCGTCCTGTCCCCATCCGGTCATGCGGCCGTAGACGAGCTTGGGGTTGCGTTCCAGCGCGACGTCTGGGCCGAGTCCGAGGCGCTCGGTCACGCCCGGTCGGAATCCTTCGATGAGGACGTCCGCACGTTCGATCAGTCCCAGAATTCTCTCGACGTCGGCCGGGTCCTTGAGGTTGGCCTCGACGAGGGTGCGGCTGCGCAGCTGCTGATCGTGCTCCGAGATCTGGCCGGCGCGCTGAACGCGCACGACCTCGGCTCCCAGGTCGGCCAGCAGCAGGGCGGCATGGGGGCCGGGCCCGATTCCTGCAAGTTCGACGACTCGAAGTCCTGTCAGCGGTCCACCGGTACTCGACACGTATTCCTCGTTCCGATCAGTATGAAATAAGCGAATCGAGGTTAACTTAGCGTGACTGGAGGCGCGAGGGAACCCCGAGGCCGTGGATAATGAGCGGCGTGAGCGCAGGAGACGAAGCAGTCCGGATCGGCACACCTCTGACCCCGGGAGCCACGCGAGTGATGCTCCTCGGCGCGGGCGAGTTGGGCAAGGAGGTGATCATCGCGTTCCAGCGCTTGGGCGTCGAGGTCATCGCCGTCGACAGATACGACAACGCGCCGGGCCATCAAGTTGCTCATCACGCCTTCACGATCGACATGAGCGACCCCGAACAGCTCCTGGCATTGATCGACGCTCAGCAACCGGACTTCGTCGTTCCCGAGATCGAGGCCATCGCGACCGACGCGCTCGCCGAGGTCGAGAGTCGAGGCAGGAGTGTCGTCATTCCGACGGCCCGGGCGACGCAGCTGACCATGAATCGCGAGGGGATCAGGCGGCTCGCGGCCGAGGAGTTGGGCCTTCCGACGTCGCCCTACGCGTTCGCCGACTCGCTCGAGGACGTTCACAGCTCCCTGGACTCCATCGGCTATCCAGCCGTCATCAAGCCGGTGATGTCCTCGTCGGGCAAGGGACAGTCGGTGGTCCGCGGACCTGAGGACGTCGCGGCGGCATGGGACTACGCGTTGAAGGGCGGACGCGTCGACCTCGGTCGTGTCATCGTCGAGGGATTCGTCGACTTCGATTACGAGATAACACTTCTCACCATCAGGTCGACGGCGGGAACGGATTTCTGCGAGCCCATCGGGCACCGTCAGGAATCCGGTGACTACGTCGAATCGTGGCAGCCGCAACCGATGTCGGACGGTGCGCTCGCTGCGGCGAAGGACGTGGCGGACAAGATCACCACTGCTCTCGGAGGGCGAGGCCTGTTCGGCGTCGAACTGTTCGTTCAGGGCGACAACGTCTACTTCTCCGAGGTCAGCCCCCGTCCACACGACACAGGGTTGGTCACGCTTCGTACGCAACGGTTCTCGGAGTTCGAACTGCACGCCCGTGCCATCCTCGGACTCCCGGTGGACACCACGCTCGTCTCGCCGGGTGCGTCGGCGGTCGTCTACGGCGGCGTCGACGCGGAGGGCATCGCCTTCGAGGGTGTCGCCGACGCCTTGGCCGTACCGGAGACCGATGTTCGGTTGTTCGGCAAGCCGGAGAGCTTCGTGCGTCGACGGATGGGCGTTGCGGTGTCGACGGCGTCCGACATCGATTCGGCTCGCGCGCGGGCAACCGAGGCTGCAGGCAAGATTCGTCCCGTCACGTGAGTGCCTGGGGGGAGGTGCTGGTCGCTCTGGCGATCCTCGTGGGGTTGGTCGGGATCGTCGTGCCGATTCTGCCCGGCGTGATTCTGATCTTCGCGGCAATTGCGGTGTGGGCGTTCGTGACCGGTGGCGCCGCGGCCTGGGTGGTCCTGGGAATCGCGACGGTTCTGCTGGTCGCCAGCGGCGTCGTGAAGTACACCTGGCCGGGGCGAAAGATGAAGGACGCAGGCATCCCGACGCGTTCGCTGGTGGTCGGCGGTCTCGTGGGCATCGTGGGGTTCTTCGTCATCCCCGTCGTCGGCTTGTTCGTCGGGTTCGTCCTCGGCACTTATGTCGCGGAACTTCCCCGGCACCGCAATCACGGTCAGGCGTGGAGATCCACGGTCCATGCCACCAAGGCTGCGGGGCTGTCCATCCTCGTCGAACTGTTCGGTGCACTCCTCGCGACCGGTGTGTGGCTCGGAGCGGCGATCTTCATTTGACCCGGTACCAGGCCCGGGCGTTGCCGCCGAGGACCGCGGGAAGGTCGCCTCCCACGGCTTCGGCGACGAGATCGATATCGGTTTCCAGGAACCGTCGGGGCGCTCGGGTGCCCGGTAGATCGGTCCCGAACATCAGGGCGGCAGGGTCGACGGCGTGGATTTTCCTCATGGCATCGACGATGTCCATGTCGACTCGGCCGAAGGCGGAGGCTTTCACGCGGACGCCACGCTCGACGAGGTCGAGCAGGTAGGGCAGGCCCTGCGCGGACATGCCGAGATGGTCGATGCTCACCGCGGGAAGCTTGGACAGGATCGGTTCGAGCGAGAGCAGCATCGAGGCTTCGACGTACAGTTCCGCGTGCCAGCCGACCAGTTCGTGGGCTCTGCGGGCTTGGGCGGTGAGCGTCTGGACGTCCGTCGCGCCTCGTTTGAAGTTGAGCCTGATGGCGCGGACGCCGGCTCGATCGAGTTCGACGATCTCGTCGTCGGACGTATCGGGATCGAGCTGCGCGACGCCTACCCAGCTGGGCCCGAGCGCGTCCAACGCGGCCACCAGGTACGCCTGGTCGGTGGTGTGGAACGACGAACTGATGACCGCGCCGCCGGTGATTCCGAGGCCGTCGGTGTCGCGGTCGTAATCCTCGATGGTGTACGGCTCCGGTGGGTACCCCTGATTCTCGACCAGCGGGAATCGCGGGTCGAGGATGTATCGGTGGGCGTCGAACACAAGGGACAGCATGCCAGCAATGCGATTTCGGCACCCGGGGACCCGCGCCGGTGTTTGAATGCGAAACATGAGAGCTGAAGCAGAAATCGTCCTCGACGGGTACACCTTCCTCGAGTGTCCGCGCTGGCGAGACGGCCGAATCTGGGTGTCCGACTTCTACAGCCAGCGGGTGGTGTCCGCTCGCGGTGACGGGTCGGACGTTCGCGTCGAGGCCGAGGTGCCGCAGCAACCGTCGGGACTCGGGTGGTTGCCGGACGGCCGATTGCTCGTCGTCTCGATGCGAGATCAGAAGTTGCTCCGGCGTGAGGACGACGGTTCGCTCGTCGTGCACGCAGATCTGTCGTCGTACGTGAAGGCGAACCTCAACGACATGCTCGTCGACGACCGAGGACGCGCCTACGTCGGCAATTTCGGGTTCGATCTGATGAACCTGGCGACGCCGGACACGGCCGATCTACTGCGCGTCGATCCCGACGGTTCGGTGCACGTCGTGGCGAAGGATCTCTATTTCCCGAACGGGATGGGTCTGACGCCCGACGGGGAGCTGGTGGTCGACGAGACGGTCGGCAACCGCATCAGTGTCTTCGCGGTGCACCCGGACGGTTCGTTGGGGGAGCGGCGCGACTGGGTGAAGTTCGCGGAGGTGCCGGACGTGACGTCGATGGAGTCCGCGCTGGGGCAGCTGTCCGTGGCTTCCGACGGCTGCGCGATGGATACCGACGGATCGTTGTGGGTGGCCGACGCGCTGGGTCAGCGAATTGTGCACGTGGTCCCGGGCAAGGGAATCGTCGATCAGCTCGAATTCGACACCGGGGTGTTCGCGTGCGGCCTCGGTGGTGACGACGGCCGAACGCTGTACGTCTGTGCGGCTCCGGACTTCAACGAGCACCAGCGCAAGGTCGAGACGGAGGGGAAACTTCTGGCGGTGCGGGTCTAGCCGCCGTGAGTAGGAAACGCACAGCGCTCTGTGCGTTTCCTACTCACGCGTGAATCAAGCCTTGTCGGGCTCGGAAGCGCGGAGCATGTCCTCGCGTTCGACGACTTTGACGCGTTCGCGGCCTTCGGGCTCGCCGAGGGAGCGTTCGTGGGCGTCGAGGCGGTACCAGCCGTCCCAGGTGGTGAAGGGAACCTTCTTGTCTTCGAGGAACGTGGTGACCGCGTCGAGATCGGGGTCGGTGGCGCCGGTGAAGCCGGGTGCGTCCTCGAGGAGGTTGGCGACGGTTTCGTTGGCGTCGCCCTTGGTGTGACCGATCAGGCCGACGGGTCCACGCTTGATCCAGCCGGTGACGTAGGTGGCCGGGACCGGGGTGGTCGAGGACGGGGACTCCACGACGCGGCCTGCTTCGTTGGGGATGGTGCCGGCTTGGTCGTCGAAGGGGAGTTGGGCGATGTTCTGGGAGAGGTAGCCGACGGCGCGGTAGACCGCTTGGACGTCCCAGTCGTTGTAGGTGCCGGTGCCGCGGACGTTGCCGGTGCCGTCGAGTTCGGTGCGTTCGGTGCGTAGTCCGACGACCTTGCCGTTCTCGCCGAGGATTTCGGTGGGGGATTCGAAGAAGTGCAGGAACAGTTTGTGGGGGCGGTTGCCGACGTCGCGGATGGCCCAGTCCTGCAGGGTGTTGGCGACCATGTCGACCTGCTTGGATCCGCGGCGGGCGGCTTCGGAGCCTTCGTCGTAGTCGATGTCCTCGGGGGCGACGATGACCTCGATGTTGGGGGAGTGGTCGAGTTCGCGGAGTTCGAGGGGGGTGAACTTGGCTTGCGCGGGTCCGCGGCGTCCGAAGACGTGGACTTCGAGGGCCTTGTTGGCTTTGAGGCCTTCGTAGACGTTGGCGGGGATTTCGGTGGGGAGGAGTTCGTCGCCGGTCTTGGCGAGGACGCGGGCGACGTCGAGGGCGACGTTGCCGACGCCGAGGACGGCGACTTTCTCGGCGTCGAGGGGCCAGGTGCGGGGGACGTCGGGGTGGCCGTCGTACCAGGAGACGAAGTCGGCGGCGCCGTAGCTGCCGTCGAGGTCGATGCCGGGGATGTTCAGTGCGCGGTCGGCGTTGGCGCCGGTGGAGAAGATGACGGCGTCGTAGAAGCGGCGCAGGTCGTCGAGGGTGATGTCGGTGCCGTAGTCGATGTTGCCGAGCAGGCGGACCTGGGGCTTGTCGAGGACCTTGTGCAGGGCGGTGATGATGCCTTTGATGCGGGGGTGGTCCGGTGCGACGCCGTAGCGGATGAGGCCGAAGGGTGCGGGCATGCGCTCGAACAGGTCGATACTGACATCTGTGTCGGACTTCATGAGTGCGTCGGCGGCGTAGATGCCTGCGGGTCCGGCGCCGACGATGGCGACGCGGAGTGGACGAGTCTGATCGGTCATGTGCAGCGAACTACCTTCGTCGAGGGCATGTACGGACACCCCAGCATAAATTAAGTGTTACCTGATCTGGGCTGGTGGTCGTCACTCAAGGCTACGTCGCACTCCGGGCACACTCCAAGGCATCCGGACTTGAGCTATTTCCCGGTTTCAGGTAGGAATTGCATCATGCAGACGACATTCCTGGTCCGGCGAATCGCCCTGGACCTTTGTCGTACCTGCACCACCATGTGTTGTCGGTGATCTCTCCCGCGCACCGGGCCCTCTGAGGCCCGTTCTTTCTTCTCACTTCTCCACAGCCCTGTCGCGCCGTGCCCCGGGCTGCTCCATCCCTCGAAAGTGACACCATGTCCACTTCCGTCGAGGTCGTTCCCGACGACCCCGTGCGCCGCTCGCTGCCCAGGGCTTCAGCCCGACGCGGGAACGGCTACCTGACCTCCATCGGTCTTCCGATCGTCTCACTTGTCGTGTTCATCGGGGTCTGGCAGGTCGCTGCATCCAGCGGCGTCTGGAACGAGACGTTCGTGCCCTACCCCAGCACGGTCTGGAAGGCGTTCGTCGACTTCTCGACCACGCACGACGGTGTGCGCGGCTACCAGGGTTACCTGCTCTGGGAGCACCTCTACATGACTCTCCGACGCGTCCTTGCCGGCGTCGTCATCGGCATCGCGCTGGGCGTCGCCCTCGGTCTGGCCATGGGCACGGTCAAGTGGGTGCGGGCGGTGCTCGAACCGTGGCTGACGTTCCTGCGCGCGCTGCCGCCTCTCGCGTACTTCTTCCTGCTGGTCATCTGGCTGGGAATCGACGAGGCACCGAAGGTCACACTACTTGCGCTCGCAGCGCTCCCGCCCGCGGCCGTTGCGACGACCGCTGCGGTTCTCGCGGCTCCGGTCGGGCTCGTCGAGGCGGCTCGTGCTCTGGGGGCGAGTAAGAAGGATGTCATCAGGGATGTCGTAGTTCCATCGGCGCTTCCCGAAACATTCACCGGCATGAGGCTTTCCGTCGGTATTGCGTACTCCTCCGTTGTTGCGGCGGAACTGTTCAACGGCATTCCCGGCATCGGCGGCGCAGTCAAAGATGCCAGTAACTACAACAACACCCCCGTAGTGCTCGTCGGCATCTTCGCCATCGGCATCTCGGGTCTCGTCATCGATGGCTTGTTGCGTGCGCTGGAGCGCCGCGTAGTTCCCTGGAGGGGAAAGATATGAAAATCGCCAAAGCTGTTGTCGCTCTTGCTGTCGGAGCGCTCGCGCTTTCAGCGTGCTCGGTGGACAACTCGACGACCGACGACAGCAAGCCCACGATTCGTATCGCGTACCAGTCGTTCCCCAGCGGCGATCTCGTCGTCAAGAACAACGGATGGCTCGAAGAAGCGCTGCCGGACTACAACATCAAGTGGACGAAGTTCGATTCCGGCGCCGACATCAACACCGCGTTCATCGCGGGTGAACTCGACTTCGGGGCAATTGGATCCAGCCCGGTCGCACGTGGACTGTCTGCGCCGCTGAACATTCCGTACCAGGTCGCGTTCGTGCTGGACGTGGCAGGCGACAACGAGGCGCTCGTCGCGCGCAACGAATCGGGAATCACGGACGTCGCGGGCCTGCGGGGCAAGCGCATCGGCACCGCCTTCGCGTCGACCGCGCATTACAGCCTCCTCGCCGCACTGGAGCAGGCGGGCCTGTCCGCGTCGGACGTGGACCTGATCGATCTGCAGCCTCAGGCTTCTCTCGCTGCGTGGGAACGTGGCGACGTCGATGCCGTGTACACCTGGCTACCGACGCTCGACGAACTCCGGAAGACGGGTACGACGCTCATCGCGAGCCGTGAACTCGCCACCGCGGGTAAACCCACGTTGGACCTCGGCGTCGTGTCCACCGCGTTCGCCGACGAGCACTCCGATGCGGTCGATGTGTGGCGTCAGGTCGAAACGCGTGCACTGAACACGATCGCCGACGACCCGGACGCGGCCGCGAAAGCTGTCGCGGCGGAGATCGGAATCACCGAGGACGAGGCTGCGAACCAGCTCGGTCAGGGCGTTTTTCTCACGCCGGAGGAATTGACGTCGCCGGAGTGGCTCGGGACCGATGGAGCCGTCGGCAACATTGCGGCGAACCTGCAGAGCGCGTCGCAGTTCCTCGCGTCGCAGAACCAGATCCCCGAGGCCGCACCGCTCGAGACGTTCGAGAACGCGATCTACACGAAGGGATTGCCCGGTGTCCTTCAGAACTGACACGGCTTCGAGAGCCGAAGCGTCGACCCATGCCGTCACCGGTGACGGAAGCATCCGCATCGACAACGTCTCGCACATCTACGGCAGTGGACGTGACGCCGTCACAGCACTCGGACCCATGGATCTGACTGTTCCGCCTGGTGAGTTTCTGGTCCTCGTCGGGGCGTCGGGCTGCGGTAAGAGCACGCTGCTGCGCCTCATCGCCGGGTTCGAATCGGCGACGGACGGAGATGTTCTCGTGTCGGGCACCCGCCCCACGCCGGGGCTGACCTCCGGTGTCGTGTTCCAGCAGCCGCGGTTGTTCCCATGGAAGAGCGTGGGCGGCAACGTCGAACTCGCGTTGAAGTACGCGGGTGTCTCGAAGGGCGCGAGAAAGAAGCGTCGCGACGAGCTGCTAGAGCGAGTGGGTCTCGAGGGCACGGCGGATCGCAACATCTGGGAGATCTCGGGCGGCCAGCAGCAGCGTGTGGCGATTGCACGGGCGTTGGCGGCGGAGACGTCGCTGCTTCTGCTGGACGAGCCGTTCGCTGCACTCGACGCGCTGACCCGTGAGCGGTTGCAGGAGGACTTGCGGCAGGTCAGCGCGGAGTCCGGACGCACGAGCGTCTTCGTCACTCACAGCGCGGACGAGGCGGCGTTCCTAGGGTCTCGCATCGTCGTGTTGACCAAACGTCCGGGCCAGGTGGCTCTCGACATACCGGTCGATCTCCCGCGCAGTGGGATAGACGCCGACGAGCTTCGCGGCTCGCCCGAATTCGCAGCGTTGCGCGCCGAGGTCGGGCACGCAGTCAAATCCGCTGCAGCAGCGTAAGTACAGCAGCGTAGTTATCGACAAGGAGGACAGACATGACCACTGTGGAAACCACGGTTTCACTCACGCTCGACAAGTTCGGCCCGAGTTTCGGTGCCGAGGTGATCGGGCTCGATGTGGCGTCGGCGTCCGATGCGCAGATTCGAGCGGTGCGCGACGCACTGGTCGAGCACAAGGTTCTGGTGCTGCGCGGGCAGTCCCTCGACGATGCGGGGCAGATCGATTTCGGTCGACGGCTCGGCGAGCTGACGGCGGGGCATCCGGTGCACGACAGTGGTCATGTCGCTGCCGAGGTCTATGCCCTCGACAGTCAGGACAACGGGTTCGCGGACATCTGGCACACGGACGTGACGTTCATGGAGCGTCCGCCGATGGGGTCGATTCTGCGGCCCGTCGTCCTCCCTCCGCACGGGGGTGACACCAACTGGGCGGACAGTCAGCTCGCCTACGAGTCGTTGGCTGCGCCGGTGCGGCAGATGATCGACCAGCTGACCGCGGTGCACGACGGTAACCGCGAGTTCGGCTACTACCTCGCGCAGAAGCGAGGAGGCAAGGGCAACGTCTGGGACGGCAAAGAGGTGACTGCGCTGGTACCCGTCGAGCATCCGGTTGTTCGGGTGCACCCGGAGACCGGTCGCAAGGGCATTTTCGTCAACCCTGGTTTCACGTCGCACATCGTCGGTGTCTCCGAGGCGGAGAGTCGGGGCATCCTCGACTTCCTGTACGCGCATCTGACCAAGCCGGAGCACGTGGTGCGTCACCGCTGGCGTCTCGGTGACCTTGTGCTGTGGGACAACCGGAGCACCTCGCACTACGCCAACCGTGATTACGGCACCGAGCACCGCAAGATGCACCGCATCACCCTGCGCGGCGACATTCCAGTCGGACCCCAGCAGCACTAGAGGTTTGCCGGGCGGGGAAGATTGTCGCCATGGCGTCGTGGCGTGAACGTAGGCAACAGTGGGTCGACAGTCGTGAGGAAGCGCAGAACAACGCGTCTGCAGCAGCTGCCGCGTCGGGTGAACGCCGCCCGCCGAACGCGTGGCCGTTTCTGATCGCCGTCGGCATCGTCGTCGTGCTGCTCGCCGGAATCTTTCTCGCGGCTCGGTTCGCTCCCGCCGAGGACAACGTCACTCAGGCTCAGTTGCTCACCGACAGCATCACCGAGTTCGTCGACGCCCAGAACGAGGGCGACGCCGACGCTCTGCGCGCCGTCACCTGTGACGAGCAGGTGAGCAGCCTCGTCACCGGGTCCGATCAGGACTACACCGACGCTCGGGTTGCCGATGTGGAGGAGAACGGCAAACTTGTGGTCGACGGGGCTCCCAGTGAGTACGAGATCAACGGTGACCGCGGGGTCGTCACGGTGCCGACGAAGTTCGAGAAGACCGGGGCTACGTCGAGCGAGGTGTGGAAGTTCGTCCGCGTCGACGACAAATGGCTGGTGTGCAACGTATGAAAGGCTTGATCCGTGACTTACGCAGGTGACATAACCCCGGAGGCGGCCTGGGAGCTGCTTCGTGACAATCCCGAGGCAGTTCTGGTCGACGTCCGCACGCACGCCGAGTGGCAGTACGTCGGCGTCCCGGACACGTCGTCGATCGAGCGGCCCACTCACCTGATCGAGTGGGTGAGCTACCCGAACGGCGCGCGGAACGAGAACTTCGTCGATCAGCTGAAGGAAGCCGGTGTCGACGGGGAGCGCCCGGTGGTGTTCCTGTGCCGCTCGGGGCAGCGTTCCATCGGTGCGGCGGAGGCCGCGACGGCCGCGGGTATCGGCCCGTCCTACAACGTGCTCGACGGTTTCGAGGGTGCAACCGACGCCGACGGTCACCGCGGCGTCGTCGGGTGGCGTGCAGTGGGACTTCCGTGGAGGCAGCAGTGAGCGAGCAGAGGATTCCGGGCCTGCCCAAAGGCGGAGGCTTCGACAAGAAGCTGCCTGACGGTGTGGGGCAGGGAACGCTGGGTGTTCGCGGCGGGTTGATGAGGTCCGGGTTCGACGAGAATGCGGAAGCGTTGTATCTGTCGTCGGGCTTCGTCTACGAGAGCGCAGGTGCGGCCGAGCAGGCGTTCACCGGGGAGATCGATCATTTCGTCTACTCGCGGTACGGCAATCCGACGGTCAAGATGTTCGAGGAGCGACTGCGGTTGATCGAGGGCGCCGAGGCGTGCTTCGGTACCTCCAGCGGTATGTCTGCGGTGTTCACGGCCCTCGGTGCGCTGTTGAAGGCGGGTGACCGTCTGGTGGCTGCGCGCAGCTTGTTCGGTTCGTGCTTCGTGGTGTGCAACGAGATCCTCCCGCGGTGGGGCGTCGAGACCGTGTTCGTCGACGGTGAAGACAACGCGCAGTGGGAAGAGGCGCTGTCGGTACCGACGACTGCGGTGTTCTTCGAGACGCCGTCGAACCCGATGCAGTCGCTGGTGGACGTCAGGCGTGTGTCCGAGCTTGCTCACGCGGCGGGCGCAACGGTGGTGTTGGACAACGTGTTCGCGACGCCGTTGCTGCAGAAGAGCTTGGAACTGGGTGCGGATGTGGTGGTGTATTCCGGCACCAAGCACATCGACGGCCAGGGACGTGTCCTCGGTGGTGCGATTCTCGGTAGCAAGGAGTACATCGAGGGCCCGGTGCAGACGTTGATGCGTCATACCGGCCCTGCGCTGAGCCCGTTCAACGCGTGGACGCTGCTCAAGGGTCTCGAGACCATGCCGGTTCGGGTGCGTCATTCGACGCAGTCGGCGCTCGAGATCGCGACGTTCCTCGAATCCCATCCTGCGGTGTCGTGGGTGAAATACCCGTTCCTGGAGTCACATCCGCAGCACGAGCTGGCGAAGAGTCAGATGACGGGCGGCGGAACCGTCGTCACTTTCGAGCTCGCTGCTCCCGAGGGTGAAGGCAAGAAGCGTGCGTTCGAGTTGCTCGACGCTCTGCGTGTCGTCGACATCTCCAACAACCTCGGCGACTCGAAGACTCTCATCACGCACCCTGCGACCACGACGCATCGCGCCATGGGGCCGGAAGGCCGTGCTGCAGTGGGTCTTTCCGACGGGGTCGTTCGTATCTCGATCGGCCTGGAGGACACCGAGGATCTCATCGCGGACCTGAAGCAGGCGCTCGGCTGAGCTCAGACGCCGAAGGCGGCCAGTACCGTTCGGAACTTGGCTGTCGTTTCGGCGAGTTCGGCGTCGGGGTCGGATTGGGCGACGATCCCGCCGCCGGCGGTGGCGAGGGCCGAGCGGCCGTCGGCGGCGAGTTCGAGGCCTCGGATGGCCACCATCCATTCACCGTCACCCACGGCGTCGGCCCATCCGACTGCGCCTGCGTAGAAGCCCCGTGGTCCTTCGATCCGCTTGATCGCGTCCATCGCCGCCCGGCGCGGTACGCCCGCGACGGCAGGTGTGGGATGCAGGGCGATCGCCAGATCGAGCGAGGTCGTCGCCGCGTCGCGCAGAGTCCCGGTGATGGGTGTGCTGAGGTGCCACAGTTGCGGGGTGCTGCTGAGCTGCGGTTCCGGCGGGATGTCGAGGTCGCTGCACAGCGGTTCCAGTGCGGACCTGATCTCGTCGACGACGAATCGGTGTTCGGCTTGGTCCTTGGCGCTGGCTGCGAGGCGAGCGGCGATGGCGGCGTCCTCGTCGGGGATGTCGCTGCGCGCCGCGGTTCCGGCGAATGGATGGCATGTCACGGCGCGGCCGTGGCGCCGAATCAACAGCTCCGGGCTCGACCCGACGAGGTACGAGCCCGCATGCTCTGCCCCCGCTGCGGAGAGGTCGACGGCATAGCCGTTTCCCAGGACGTCCTTCTCGACGAGGGTGCCGAGCAGGGCCATGGGGTCGATCGGGGAGTCGGCAAACAATCGGAGCGATCGCGCCAGCACCACTTTCTGCACCGACCCGTCGCGCATGCTGTTCACCAGTGCGCGCACGCGCGCGACGTGTTCCTCCGCAGAAGGGATCTGTTCTCCGACGCGGACCCGGGGCAGCGCAGTCGTGAACGCTCGCCAGGGACCGTCGGTTCGATGCAGTGATGTCGGGTGTGTCAGGGCCACCGGGTCGGCGTCGTCGAACGGCAGGGCACCGACGACGGGCGTTCCACTGCGGACGGCTGCGACGGCGTCGTCCGTCGACGCGTACGCGTTCTCCACTCCGTCTGCTTCGACGTTGTAGGTGCTGCGTGACAGAACGAAGGTCGGTGTACCGGTGGGCGAGGGCGCCATCAGAACGGCGACTGGGTCCGGCCGACGAGATCGGCGACCGAGTTGATCACCTTCGTCGGGCGGAACGGGTAGTTCTCGACGGACGTCTTCGTGGAGATTCCGGTGAGTACCAGGATGGTCTGCAGGCCTGCTTCGAGTCCGGAGAGAACGTCGGTGTCCATGCGGTCACCGATCATCAGCGTGCTTTCGGAGTGACCGCCGATGGCGCGCAGCGCCGAGCGCATCATCAGCGCGTTCGGCTTCCCGACGTAGTATGGCTCTTTGCCGGTTGCCTTGGTGATGAGGGCTGCGACGGACCCCGTCGCGGGCAGGGAGCCTTCTCGCGACGGCCCGGTGGCGTCGGGATTGGTGGCGATGAACCGAGCGCCCTTCTCGACGAGGCGAATGGCGGTGGTGATGGCCTCGAACGAGTAGGTGCGGGTCTCACCGAGCACGACGTAGTCCGGGTTGGAGTCGGTGAGCACGTATCCGATGTCGTGCAGCGCCGTCGTCAGACCTGATTCGCCGACGACGTACGCGCTGCCGCGGGGACGTTGGTTCCCCAGGAAGTTGGCCGTCGCCAGTGCCGACGTCCAGATGGACTTCTCGGGGATGTTCAGGCCGGTGCGTTCGAGCCTCGCGCGCAGGTCGCGGGGTGTGCGGATCGAGTTGTTGGTGAGCACGATGAACGGAATCTCGTTCGCCTGCAGCTCCGCGACGAACGCGTCGGCGCCGGGTATGAGGTGATCCTCGTGGACGAGCACACCGTCCATGTCCATCAGGTAGGTCCAACGCTGGGGCTCGTCCTTGTCGCTCACCCCTACAGTCTTCCACTCGCGACGTTTTCCACTCGCGGGAAGTGCGATCTAGCCGGCTTTCTTCAGTGCCGTGCGCCGCAGGGCCCGTTCGCGGGCGGTCATTCCACCCCACACTCCGAACGGCTCGTTGGTCGCGAGGGCGAACTGACGGCACTGAACGATGACCGGGCATTGTTCGCACAACACCTTCGCCCTGTTCTCGCGCTGGCGCCGTGCGGTCCTGCCTTCGCCCGACGGGGAGAAGAACACATCGGAGATCGGATCGGGGCCTGCGGAGTCTTCGGTGGTGCCGTGCCCACGGCAAACCGCGTCCAACTGCCACTGCCATGCTGTTGTCGTTGGGGCCATGAACCGATGATGGCGTTCCTGCAGACCACGGAGAAGGTTTCGAATCATCGAGCGTCTAATGATGGAGTGAACATCTGGTGACCGCGTAGGGCAACGGTGTTCAGTGGTGACAGCGCCTCTACCGAGACCGGCAATAGAATCAGCCTGATTCTGAGTTTACCGAGTGCGCGAAAAGCATTGTCTTCGTGGGCCTTCGATGCACTTGTACACTTCTCTTGTCGTCGAATTCAGGGAGATGTGAAGGTACGGGAACTAACCTCCTGACCGAAGTGTCTTCACTCGACGGGAGATCTGGATGACGACGTTGGCGGCGGTGCGGCCATCTCGACTGCGCGAACTGTACGAGGATTTCCACCGTTGGCCGGAGGTGGCGTTCCAGGAGAGACGGACTACGGCCGTGATCGCCGACGAGTTACGCGGCCGCGGACTTCACGTGTCCACGTCGGACACCGTGACCGGTCTCGTCGCGACGCTGGAGAACGGGCCGGGGCCGGTGGTCGGCCTTCGCGCGGACATAGATGCGCTGCCCATCGCGGAGCAGACGGGCGTTCCGTACGCGAGCACTACCGGTGCGATGCATGCCTGTGGCCACGATGTTCACATCACGTCGCTGATCGGCACGATCGACAGGCTCCTGGCGGTACGGGACCGGTGGTCGGGCACCGTCGTCGCGATCTTCCAGCCTGCGGAGGAGGTCGGATCGGGGGCACGCGCGCAGTTGGCGTCGGGAATCTTCGACGATCATCCGACCCCGCACATCGTGCTCGGGCAGCATGCCAGCGGCGCACTTGCTCCGGGCACCGTCGGGTCACGGCCCGCGGTGTTGCAAGCCGCTGCCGATACCTGGCAGATAACTCTGCGCGGCGACGGTGGGCATGCGGCCGGTCCGCACAAGACCGTCGATCTCGTCGTGCTGGCGGCGTCGATGATCCTGCGTTTGCAGACCATCGTGTCCAGGGAGGTTCCGCCGAACGAGACTGCGGTGGTATCGGTGGGCACGATTCATGCGGGCACCGTCAGCAACATCCTTCCCGACGAATTGACGTTCACCGTCAACGCTCGGTCGTTCACCGAGGAGGTGCGGTCTCTGATCGAGCGATCCGTGCGTCGAATCGTCGTTGCCGAAGCCCAGGCCAGCGGCCTCCAGGCAGAACCCGAATTCGAGCACACGGTGCACTTCCCGCTGAACGTCAACGACGTCGCCGCATTCGAGACCGTTCGATCGGCGCTCGAAACCGAGTTCGGCGAGCACGGCTTCACCGTGGTCGATCCGGTCACCGGTTCGGAGGACTTCGGCGAATACGGCACCAGTTTCGGTGTCCCGTCTGTCTATTGGTACTTCGGCACCGGTCTGGCGGAAGAAGTGGCGAGCAGGGTTCCGGTGCCGAACGGTCACAGCCCCTGGTACGCGCCCGACCCCGACGTCGCCATCGACGTCGGGGTGCGAGCGTTCACCTCGGTTGCGCTCGCAGCGTTGAATTCGGTCGTGCCGCCTGTTCGTCAGAACGGCGGCGGCCGGTAGCGTTCACGCGCGGTCACGACTGCGCGATGTTCGAGGAATCGTTCTCGGAGGAAAATCGCGTCGGCACGTGCCGTGGGGTCTGTCAGTCGCGCGATGTCACCGAGCGACGGCACGTAGGCAGCCCGATCGGTGTCGGCCACGTCGCCGTATTCGCTGTACTCACCGATGTACGTTTCCCACCACGTGGGTGCATACAGCTCGTCGGGTGGATCGCCGGTGGGGGTGGTCGGTCGGGGTGTGCGTGTGCGTTTGTTCTTGCGCGCGGGTACACCGTTGCCCGGAACCATCACCGTGCCTGCGATCTCGTCGAGAACCGAATTGCATTCCACGCCTTCGAGAGCGGTCATCTTTGCGAACAGAGTGGCCATTCCGTCGGCGCCGTGCTTGATCGATGCGCATGGTTCTTCCGATTCTGTTGCCTTGCGTGCCGCCAGTGCTTCGGCCTCGTTGTAGTCGAACCAGTGCGCCCAGATGCGCTCGCGCAATCGACGGATACTGCACCGACGTGCAGAGGCCAGAACATCTGCTTCGATCCCGCGGACGGTGTTGTCGCTCGCTTTCGACAGCACGAGCGCGATGGTGCGAACCCGTTGATAGTCGAGGTCGCCCGCTCTGAATGCGTCGAGGATGGCCGGGAGTCGCTCCTCCAATTCCCTGCCCACGATCAGTCTCTCGCGAGTCGCTGTGCGCGACAGAGCAAGAGTCACCGAGGCCTCGCATTCGACGGCTCGCTGCGCGAGTGTCACGTCCGCTTCGCCGCCCTGGCTGTGGATATCCGCCTCGGTGGCCAGCCTGAACTCTCCGAGTGCGTACAGGCCGCGGATCAGTTCGGCCGAAGCTCGGTTTTCGGCCCTGCGTGACTCTGCAAGGCCGTCGAGGATATGCGCAGCCGCGTCGGCCTCGCTCCGTACCCGCTCTTCGATGCCCCCCGGCTTCCCCATGGCTTCGAAGGTACTCGAACAAGTGTTCGATTCCAACGCACTCCGAACAATCCGTTTTCCTGAAGGCAAGGTTTGAAATCAGGGTGATTCGAACCCTAACGTCAAGCGCCGCTGCACAAATCGGTTGCGCTGACTTGACGGTTGCACTATCGAGCGAATACATTCCTGTCACCATCCAGAGCGACCGAGAGACCTTGGCTCTACGACGTCGCAGCAACCCCCTGCCTCACGGTAGGTGTGGGTGCTACCGCCAGGACCGATGGAGGACACATGAACAGCGCACCGCTGTACCGGACCGAGTGGCGTCGTCTGCACGTCGACCTGTGCCGTATCGCGACGTACTGCTGTAGCTAGCGCGCTACCCGCATCGCACCACCCCTCGCTCTACTTACCTCGGCAAAGGCTTCGATCATGCATGCTCACACCCGGTGGATCCGGTGACTCAATTGGACGCGCGGCCCGCCGCCGCAGAACCGACCGTCGACGACGAAGATCTGATCGTCGCCAAGAAATGGCACCCGTGGCGCTGGATCGTCAGCGTGGTGGTTCTCGTACTCGTGGCGCAGTTCGTCCACGGTCTGGCCACCAACCCGGGCTGGGATTGGACGACGTTCGCTCAGTACTTCACGGCGGCGTCGGTCATGTCCGCGCTGTGGTTGACGATCCAGCTGACGTTCTGGGGCACGCTGATCGGGTTCGCGATCGGTATCGGTCTTGCTGTCGCTCGGTTGTCCAACAACCCTGTTCTGCAGGTCATTTCGTGGTTCTACATCTGGGCGTTCAGGTCCATTCCGCTGATCGTGCAGCTGCTGTTCTGGTTCAACATCGCGTACCTGTATCAGACATTGACGCTCGGAATTCCTTTCGGTCCTGCGTTCTTCGAGTTCAACGTCAACAACGTCATCAGTGGATCGACGGCCGCGATCATCGGTCTTGCTCTTCATCAGGCGGCATACTCGGCCGAGATCGTCCGTGCCGGCATCATCTCGGTGGACCAGGGTCAACTCGAAGCCGCTGCCGCGCTGGGTATCCCGAAGCGGCGCGAGTTCTTCAAGATCGTTCTGCCACAGGCGATGCGGGGCATCCTGCCGAATGCCGCCAACGAGGTGATCAGCCTCTTCAAGGGGACCTCGATCGTGTCCGTCATGGCGATCGCCGAGCTGTTCTACCAGGTGCAGGTCATCTACGGCCGTAACGGCCGCGTCGTTCCGCTGCTCATGGTCGCGACGGTCTGGTACATCATCTTGACCTCGGTTCTGTCCGTCGTCCAGTTCTACGTCGAACGGCACTACGCCAAAGGCGCGGTGCGGACCATTCCCCTGACGCCGATCCAGAAGATTCGCAAGCGGGTTGCCGAGATCACCGCACCGCCGCGCGGAGGAGCAACGCGATGACGACGCTCGACGCCACCACGCCCACCGAGAACAGCAAGTACGCCGTCGAGGTCCGGGGCGTGCACAAGTCCTACGGACCACTCGAGGTCCTCAAGGGTGTCGACCTCGTCGTCCGGCCCGGTGAGGTGACGGTGATCATCGGTCCGTCCGGATCGGGCAAGTCGACGCTGTTACGCAGCCTCAACCACCTCGAGAAGGTCGATCAGGGAACGGTCCGTGTCGACGGCGACCTCGTCGGATACCGTCGTCGGGGCAACAAACTGCACGAGCTCAGCAACAAGGACATCCTGAAGCAGCGCTCGCAGATCGGTTTCGTGTTCCAGAACTTCAATCTGTTTCCGCACCTGACCGTTCTCGAGAACGTGCTCGAAGCTCCGGTGTCCGCGCAGAAGCGCAAGCGTGCCGACGTGGAGCCCGAGGCGCTCGCGCTTCTCGAGCGCGTCGGGTTGAAGGACAAGGCACACGACTATCCACGACGCCTGTCGGGCGGGCAGCAGCAGCGTGTGGCGATCGCACGCGCACTTGCTCTGCGTCCCAAAGTGATTCTGTTCGACGAACCGACGTCGGCCCTCGACCCCGAGCTGGTCGGAGAGGTACTCGAAGTCATCCGAGGACTGGCCCGTGAAGGCGCGACCCTGGTGATCGTGACCCACGAGGTCGGATTCGCCAAGGAAATCGCCGACACCGTCGTCTTCATGGATGCCGGACAGGTCGTCGAACGAGGCACTCCTTCCGAACTGCTCGACAATCCACAGGAACCGCGCACCAAAGCTTTTCTCGCGCACGTTCTCTAGACCTCCACACCCACACAACACAAGGAACAACCATGCCCAGATTCAACCGGGGACTTCTTGTCCTCGCGTCTGCACTCTCTGCTGCGGCCCTGACCCTCACCGCATGCAGCGAGCCGGCGGCGGAATCCGAGGTGGTGACCGAGACAGGTCAGACCTTCGATCTCTCGCCGGAGCAGGAAGGCCGCGTCCACGCCGACAAGGTGGACGACATCGCAGCCAAGGTTCCGCAGGCGATCCGTGACAGCGGCGTGCTGACCATCGCCGGAACATCCGGAACTGCCCCGCCGCTGCGCTTCTACGCCACCGACGACACCACCGTCGTCGGATCCGAGGTCGACTTCGGCATCCTCATTGCCGACATCCTGGGATTGAAGCCCGAGATCACCGTCGCCGACTGGGCGCAGAACTTCGTCAAGATCGACTCGGGCGAGAACGACGTCTTCATCTCGAACGTCACGGTCACCGAGGAGCGCAAGGACAAGTACGACTTCGCGACGTACCGTCTGGACAACCTCGCGTTCGAGACGCAGAAGGACACGGACTGGACTGTCGACAAGCGAGAGGACATCGCGGGCAAGAAGATCGGTGTCGGATCGGGTACCAACCAGGAGCAGCTGCTGGTGGAGTGGAACGAGGCCAACATCGCCGACGGGTTGGCTCCGGCCGAGATCGCCTACTACCAGAACACGTCCGACTATTACCTCGCACTGTCATCCGGTCGCATCGACGGCTACGTCGGGCCGAACCCGAGCGCTGTCTATCACGCTGCCACCAGTGGCGAGAGCAAGATCATCGGCACGGTCTCCGGAGCAGGCGACGCTTTGCAGGGTGAGATCGCCGTGACGACGAAGAAGGACAACGGGCTCATCGAGGCCGTGCAGGAGGCGATCGACCATGCGATCGAGACCGGTGATTACCAGAAGGTCATCGACCGGTGGGGCCTGAAGGACGAGGCAGTCACCGAATCGGTCGTCAACCCGCCGGGTCTGCCGCGCAAGGCTGGATAATCGGTACATGAACGTAGTAGTCGTCGGTGGCGGAGTGATCGGTGCGGCGTCCGCCTGGGTGCTCGCACGGCGTGGCCACAGCGTCACCCTGCTGGAACAATTCGCGCCGGGCCATCGTAACGGCGCGTCACACGGAACTTCCCGCATCTTCCGTCATGCCTACGCCGACGACTACTACGTCGACCTCGCCGCGCGTGCGTACACACTGTGGCGAAAGCTCGAAAACGAGACCGCTACAGAGCTACTGACGCTCACGGGCGCCGTCGATCACGGTGCACCCGTCATCGTGACTCCGCGCGTCGAGGCGCTCGCGAAGGCCGGGCTGGCGAGCGAGGTCCTCGAACCGCGTGAGGCACAGAAGCGTTGGGCAGGGCTGAAATTCGACACAACAGTGCTTTATCACCCGGACGCCGGGCGGTTGCACGCCGACCGTAGTGTGGCCGCGTTCACCGCTGCGGCTGCCGCCCTCGGGGCGAGAATCGAGTACGGCAGTCCGGTGCGCAGCATCTCCGCGAGCGAGGTGTCCACCGACGCGCACACCTACGTGGCCGACCACATCGTGGTCGCCGCAGGTGCCTGGACGTCGAAGGTAGTCGACTCGCACGTCACCCTGCCCGAACTGGTCACCACACAGGAACAACCCGCACACTTCCTACCGACCACCTCGGCCGACTGGCCGAGCTTCATCCACCACCCCGGCGCCGAACTCGACGGTGAGGGGATCTACGGTCTGCAGGGCGAAGAGGGCGTCAAGATCGGCGAACACGGAACCGGACCGATCGTCGATCCCGACACGCGAAATTTCGTCGCTCGCGAGGACGGTGTCGACCGACTGCAGACGTATGCCCGCACCTGGCTGCCCGGCGTCGACGCCGCATCAGCCGACCCTCTGACCTGCCTGTACACCACAACGCCCGACTCCAATTTCGTCGTCGACCGTGTCGGGAACCTGACCGTCGCCGGTGGATTCTCCGGACACGGCTTCAAATTCGCGCCTGCGATCGGCGAGCTCGTCGCGGACCTGGTCGACGGTGGGACGTCCGAGACACCCTTGTTCCGGCTGGGAGCTCGACAGATTTCCTAGCAATCGGGAATGGAACAGCACCGGTCCCGGTTCGTACAACTGAAAACACCATCCAGACGATCCAGACGATCCAGACCATCCAGAGCGACCGAGAGACCTTGGCTCGACGACGTCGCAGCAACCATCACGCCGTGTGCGTGCGGGTGCTCCCGCCAGGACCGATGGAGGAGAAACATGACAACCTCGCTGGGAACCACAGCACTGCAGTTCGTTGCCGTCCACCAGACCGATCCGCTGGCGGCGCCGCTGATCGAGGAGCTGGCACTCGAGTATTCGAGCCGGTACGACACCACGCCGGGGCAGATGTACAGCGAGTTGACGTCGTATCCGGCTGACGAGTTCGAGCCACCGGGCGGTGCGCTGGTGGTGGCGATCGCCGAAGGTGTTCCGGTGGCCGGGGGAGCTTTTCGTCAGTACGACGCCACCACTGCGGAATTGAAACGCATCTGGACGTCGGCCTCGCACCGTAAGAGGGGTTACGGAAAGCTCGTCGTTGCCGAACTCGAGCGTATCGCGTCCGAGCGGGGTTACCGCCGTGTCTACCTGACCACCGGATGGAATCAGCCCGAGGCTGTTGCGCTGTACCTGTCCACCGGGTACACAGCGCTCTACGATCGGTCGCTGCCCTCGGCGGAAGTCGGCGTTCACCCGTTCGAGAAGTCCTTGAGCTGTGAGGGCGCAGAATGAAGTTTCTGCTGATGAGCCTCATCGCCCACCGACCGGATCCGATCTCGCAGGAGAAGAAGAGTCCTGCGGAGAGGTTCACGGATGTGGTCGAGACTGCAGTTCTCGCAGAAGAACTGGGTTTCGACGGATTCGCGGTCGGTGAACGTCACGAGGACCCGTTCATCTCGTCGTCGCCGCCGGTGGTGCTCAGCAACATCGCGGCTCGTACGTCGCGGATCGGGTTGTTCACCGCCGTCACGACGCTGAGTCTGTTGGATCCGGTTCGAGCGTTCGAGGATTACTCGACGCTGGACAACCTGTCGGGTGGCAGGCTCGAACTGATCATCGGCAAGGGGAACGGTAGCGCGCAGGCAGATCTGTACCATGTCACCCCGGACGATCAGTGGGACCGTAACCGCGAAGGTTACGAGTTGTTCCGCATGCTCTGGGAGAGCGAGACCGTGACGTGGTCCGGTCGGTTCCGCCCGTCGTTGAACAACGCCAAGGCGCTCCCGCGTCCGCTGCAGGAGCGCATCAGAATCTGGCACGGTAGCGCAACCAGCACCGAGTCCGTGGATCTTGCTGCGCGCTATGGTGATCCGCTGTTCTCGGCGAACGTCAGCAACCCTGTTCAGCCGTACGCCGAGCTCATACGCTACTACCGCGAGAGGTGGGAGCACTACGGGCGTGCTCCACAGGACGCACTCGTCGGCGCAGGCACAGCAGGCTTCCACGTGGCGCCGACCTCGCAGGAAGCTCTCGCTGCGTACCGCTTCACCTTCGAGGCACGCCTCGCGGCGCAGCGTAAAGCCGGTCTGCCCGTCGTCTTCGACACGTTGGAGGACCTGGTGGAGCGCAGCTCGGCGTTGATCGGCAGTCCTGAGCAGGTGATCGACAAGGTCGGCCGCTACCACGAACGGTTCGGCCACGAGGTGATCCACCTCAGCGCCGATGCCGACGGTGTGACCGCATCTCAACAGCGCCGCAGTCTGGAACTTTTTCAGTCCGACGTGGCTCCCGTTCTGCGCCACCGCATTCCCAGCCGGCCGCTGGTTTCCGAAAGTTCTCCGAAAGAGGTTCTGGTATGAGCATTTTCGCCCTCGGTATCGAGCTGGACGGGGAGGGAACGCATCCAGCGGCATGGCGTCGGGCGGCGCATGCACCGAGCGAATCCCTGTCCGGTCGAGTGCTCGGCCGCCGCGTCGCTGCCGCGGAGAACGCAGGATTCACGTTCGCGACGTTCGACGACTCCATCGTGGCTCCCACCGGGGACGTGAGCGCCCGGGTCGACGCCGTCAACCGCGCGTCGTTCGTTGCTGCGACCACGTCGACGATCGGGTTGGTTCCCGTCGTCGGGACCACCTACGCCGAGCCGTTCCACACCGCCTCGCAGCTCGCCACGCTGGACTACGCGTCCCGTGGCCGCGGCGGATGGATTCCGGTGCGGGTCGACGACGCTGCTGCGGCGCGGGCGTGGGGCCGTCCACTCGTCGAATCTGCGGTGGACCTGGACCGCGAACAGGCGGACACCATCACCGTCGTACGGCAGTTGTGGGATTCGTGGGAGGACGATGCCGTTGTGCGTGACGTCGCGACCGGACGCTTCCTGGACCGAGACAAGCTGCACTACGTGGACTTCGAGGGCGAGAGCTTCTCGGTGAAGGGCCCGGCGATCGTGCCGAGGCCGCCGCAGGGGCAGTTGGTCGTCTTCGGTACCGAAGACGACCGGGATCAGGTCGACGTCGTGCTCGAGTCGAACGAGAGCACACACCGCGGCGACGGGCTCACGTTCCTCGAACTGGACGTCACGCTCGACGCGTCCGGCGTCACGGCGTCCGAACGTACGGAGCTGTTGAATTCGCAGGGGAGTGCGCCGACGAGCGGACGGCTTGAATACGTCGGTGACGCGGCCGGATTGGTGAACCTTCTGACCGACATCGCAACGCGATACGACGGCGTTCGCCTGTTTCCGACCGTCGTCGACGAGGACCTTCCGGCCCTCGCGCGCTACGTTCTACCGCCGCTGTTGAAGTCAGGTGTTGCACATCGACCCGTACCCGGATCGACGTTGCGCGCCAACCTCGGACTGACTCGGCCCGCCAACCGCTACGAAAGGGTCTGACATGAGCCCGTACCGCCCCGACGCCCAGGTTCACTTCGGTGTCTTCTTCCAAGGCGTCAATCACACCACCATCTGGTCGGATTCGGCCAGCGGTTCGCAGATCGACTTCGAGACGTTCCGCCGGATGATCACGACCGCGGAACGGGGACTGTTCGACGCGTTCTTCCTCGGTGAAGGCCTGCGCCTGCGCGAGCAGGAAGGCAAGATACTCGACCTGGACATCGCGGGCCGTCCCGACGCGATCGCGCAATTGTCCGCGTTGGCCGGCATCACGTCTCGGATCGGCCTGGTCGCGACTCAGAACACGACGTACAACGAGCCGGGTGATCTCGCGCGTCGTCTGGCCGGCCTGGATGTTCTGTCCGACGGCCGGGCGGGATGGAATGCCGTCACCACCGACAATGCGTGGACGGGTGAGAACTTCCGGCGCGGCGGCTTTCTCGACCACGAACTGCGTTACGAGCGAGCCGGACAGTTCATCCGGACTGCCCGTGCCATCTGGGATTCCTGGTCGGACAACGCACTCGCGACCTCGCGTGACAGCCAGTACTGGGCCGAGAAGAACGCCGTCCAGCGGGTGTCGAGAACGACGTCCCAGTTCGACCTCGAGATCGATGCGACTCTGCCACGCAGCGCGCAGGGGCATCCCGTCATCTTCCAAGCCGGTGACTCGTCGACCGGTCGCGATTTCGCTGCTGCGAACGCCGACGTCATCTTCTCTCGACACGGAACCGATTTCGACGAGGCACTGACTTTCGCCGACGACATCCGCGCCCGGCTTCGCACCGCGGGTCGTCCGGAGGACGACATCAAGATTCTTCCCGGTACTCAGATCGTGTTGGCGGAGAACGCGTCCGAGGTGGAGGAGAAGGAGCGGTGGGTTCGGGAGGGACAGTTCACCGGTCCGACCGCGCTGTCGCTCGTCGGCCTCGTCTGGGGCAAGGATCTGTCCGATCGCGACCCGGACGGGCCGTTGCCCTCCGAGGATCCAGTATCGGCGCCGATCTCCGGAACCCGGGGTGCGTTCCGAGACGGCAAGGATCCCAACGCGATCGCCAAGGAGTGGCGCGCATTGGCCGAGGCCAAGAACCTCTCGCTACGCGAGGTCGCCATCGAGACGACGGCGCGCTCCGGGTTCGCCGGTACGCCAGGGCAGGTCGCCGACGAGCTCACGAAATGGGTCCGCGAAGGAGCGACGGACGGATTCAACATCTCGCCGTACATCGTCCCCGGTGGCCTCGACGAGATCGTCGACTGGCTGGTTCCGGAACTGCAGGAGCGCGGTGCGTACCGGACCGAGTACACGGAGACCACGTTGCGTGGCCATCTCGGTCTTCGCGAACCGTTGACGTGGAGAAAGACCGGTGAGACCGATAGCAGCGCTGCAGGCTGATCTCGAGCAGCAACGAACCGGTGTCTCGCGAAAGGACGTATACGTCTGCGCGGCAGCGGGGTTCACCACCCTTCTGGACTCCGCGGTTCTGAGTATCGGCGTGCCCGCGATCCGGTCGTCACTGGATGCGGGCACGTCCGAGGTGCAGTGGATTCTGGCGAGTTACTCCCTGACGTTCGGTCTCGCGCTGGTACCGGCGGGCAGGCTGGGCGACGTCATCGGGCGACGACGGTTGTTCCTCGCAGGACTCGGTGTGTTCTCCGTCATGGGCCTGATCGGGGCAGGTGCGGCCGAGCCGTGGATGATCGTCGCAGCGCGGCTGGGACAGGGGATAGGTGCCGGCACCGTCAGCTCGCAGGTTCTGGGCATCATCACCGATCGGTACAGTGGCCGCGAACGCGCGAAGGCACTCGGTGTCTACAGCACGGCGGGCGGCCTGGCAGGCCTCTGTGGTCCGATCCTCGGCGGAACGCTTCTCGGCGTTGCCGATCCAGACGTCGGCTGGCGCCTGCTGTTGCTGCTCAACGTCCCGTTCGCCGTAGCGACCCTGATCGCGGGTTCCCTGTGGCTACGCAGGGATTCCAGTAGACGCTCCGGCGCCAGCATCGACGTGCTCGGCCTCCTCGCTCTCGGTGTCGCGACGCTGCTGCTGTTGCTGCCCATGGTGTCTTCGCTCGGCGCGGTGTTCTCGACCCTGTCGGTGGTCGGATCGGTGGGACTGCTGGTGGGCTTCTGGTTCTGGGAGAAGCGTTTCGCGTCGAGGGGCGGCACACCCGTTCTCCTGCCTGCACTGCTGGCCGCCAAGGGATACACGCTGGGGACGGCCGTTGCGATGTTCTGGTTCGGCGCCGTGCTGGCGCTGCAGGCGGTGCTGAGTCTCTACCTCATCGAGGGCCTGGGATACCCCGCGCTGCAGGCCGCTCTGATCATGGTCGGCAGTTCGATTCTGATGGCGGTGACGTCTGCGTTCGGATGGAGGGTCGTAGCGAAGTTCGGCCGCAGTGCCGTGGTCGGTGCGATCGTGCTCGAACTGTTCGTGGTGGCCGGCTATATCGGCGTGATCGCATACCTGCCCCGGGGTGCGACGGTACCGGCGTTCGTCGTGCTCGCGGTGTTGTCCGGCGTGGCAAGTGGATTCGTGGACGCACCGAATCGCGCGATGACGCTCGAGTACTCGCCTCCCCAGGCCAACGGCGTCGCGGCCGGATTTCTGCAACTGTCCCAACGACTTTCGGCAACCATTTCCCTCGCCGCGGTGCCGGGCATCTACCTGGGGGTGCTCGCGGCCGACGACACCGACTTCGGGCGTGCGGCAGGCCTCGGACTCGGGGTCAGTGGCATGATGCTGATCGGGTCTCTCGTATGTGCAGTGACGGACAGCAGGCGTAGAGCTGATCGGAGACAGCAGTGACACGAACAGAAGCGACACGAACAGAAGTGAGCCAGAAGGCCTCGGTGACACCGAAGTTCTCGTGGTTTCTCCCGACGGGCGGTGACGACGAACGTCTGGGTGGCGCGTCGCACGGAGTCGGCATCGGGGCCACCGGAGTCGTCGTTGCGGACACCGGCCACCGGGAGGCGTCGCTCGACTACCTCACGCAGGTCGCGCAGACCGTCGATCGGCTGGGTTTTCACGCGGTTCTGACGCCGACGGGAGCGCATTGCGAGGACGCGTGGCTGGTGACGTCGGCGCTGATTTCGGCGACGAAGAATCTGAAGTTCCTGGTGGCTTTTCGTCCCGGTGCCGTGGCGCCCGTTCTGTCCGCGCAGATGGTGAGTACCTTCCAACGATTGTCGGCCGGACGCGCGTTGTTGAATGTCGTCGTCGGTGGAGACGACGCCGAGCAGCGGGCATACGGCGACGCGCTGGACAAGCAGTCGCGGTACCGTCGAGCGCAGGAGTTCCTCCAGATCGCGAGAGCCGTGGGCGACGGCGAGGCAGTCTCGGTGCACAGTGAGTTCTACGAGGTGGACCGGCCTGCAGGTGGATTCGGCGGGTACGCACCTACTCCGCTGCCCGAGGTGTACCTGGGCGGGTCCTCGCCGGAGGCGATCGACGTCGCAGCCTCCGAGGCGGACGTGTTTCTCACCTGGGGAGAACCGCCCGCGCAGGTCGCGGACAAGCTCGCCGCGGTCAAGGCCGCCGCGAGGGAGAAGGGGCGGAGCATTCGCGGCGGGATTCGCCTGCACGTGGTGACGAGGGAAACCAGTGAGGAGGCGTGGCAGGTCGCGGAGAATCTGATCTCGGGTGTCGACGACGAACTTGTTGCGCGGCGCCAGAAAGCGTTGCGCAGTATCGGGTCCGAAGGGCAGCGTCGAATGCTGGATCTGCACGGTGGGGATCGAACGAAGCTTGTGGTCGGACCCAATCTGTGGGCCGGATTCGGGCTCGTTCGCGGCGGAGCGGGCACGGCCCTCGTCGGGAGCCACGACGAGGTGGCCGAGCGAATCCGCGAGTACGTCGACGTCGGGATCGAGGAGTTCATCTTCTCCGGCTATCCGCACCTCGAGGAGGCCGAGCACTTCGGGGAAGTACTGCGCAAGAACTTCACCTAGTTTGTCGGTAGGAAACCGACCCAATTGGCGCAGCCCGACCGCGTCGTCGTAGACTCGTCGGCGAAACACCATCCAGAGCGACCGAGAGACCTGGCTCTACGACGTCGCAGCAACCCCCCGCGGGGTGAAACACGCGGGTGAGGGTGCTACCGCCGGGACCGATGGAGGAACGATGACCACCACGCAGCTCAGCGAGGGCTTCGTCACGGCCTGGGGCCGTATTCACGTGGATCTGTGCCGGTTGACCGGTTCGATCTGTCGCGGCTGAGTTCTCACTCGGTCTGCTGTTCTCTCCATCCCTCTCCGCCTGACTCGGCGCGCCTGCGTGCGCGTCGACGGCGTCCTATCAAGATCCGGAGTATCTCGGTGTCTTCACGTTCCGTTTTTGCAGGTGTCAGCGCTGTCGCTGCCCTGAGTGTCGTGCTCACAGCCTGCGGAGGTGGCGGGGCAACCACCTCGGCCGATGCCGGAGAGCCCACTGCCGGCGGCACTCTGCGCTACGGATTGTCGGGTGCTCCCACCTGCTCGGACCCCGCTCAGTCCGGGACCAACCAGACCATCTACGTCGTCAGGCAAGTCGTCGACTCGCTGACGGATCAGGATTCGGAGACGGGGGAGATCACTCCGTGGCTCGCGGAGAGCTGGGAGGTGGCACCCGACGCGTCGTCGTTCACGTTCAAGCTGAAGGACGGTGTCACCTTCAGCGACGGCACACCGGTCGACGCGGAGGCGGTGAAGGCCAATTTCGACTCGATCGTGAACATCCTGACCACGGCCAAGTCGCCGCTCGGTGGTAGCTACCTGTCGGGTTACCAGGGCACCACCGTCGTCGACCCGCTCACTGCGCAGGTCGACTTCGACGGCCCGAACGCACAGTTCCTGCAGGCGACGTCGACGGCGCAGTTGGGCCTTCAGGCGCTGTCCACCGTCGCCAAGCCTGCCGAGGAACGGTGCGACGGCTCCAACGTCGGCAGCGGGCCGTTCACCTACGCCGATTATCAGCAGGACAAGTCGGTCACGTTGGCCAAGCGCACCGGGTACGACTGGGGCTCGGACGTGTTCGGACACGAGGGCGAGGCATACCTCGACACGATCGAGTTCACCGTCGTACCCGAGTCGGGTGTGCGTACCGGCAGCTTGTCCTCCAACCAGCTCGACGCCATCTCCGACGCGCTTCCTCAGGACGCGCCGCAGATCGAGGCCACCGGAGGGCAGATTCTGACGACGTCCAACCCGGGCACACCGTTCGGCTTCCAACCCAACGTCACTCGCGGGGTGCTGCAGGATCCTGAGGTCCGTAAGGCGCTGGTGCCGGCGATCAACCGTCAGGAACTGATCGACACCATTCTCGGACCCGACTTCAAGGTCGCGACGAGCACGCTGGCCAGCAAGACCCCCGGTTACACGGAGTTGGCGGACGTCACGTACGACCCGGAGAAGGCGAAATCGATTCTCGACGCAGCAGGCTGGGTGCCCGGTGCCGACGGAATCCGCGAGAAGGACGGCCAGAAGCTCTCGTTCAAGGTCATGTTCAGCGCGGTGTTCGCCGGTAATCAGGCGATCCTCGAACTGACGCAGCAGCAGCTTCGCGACGTCGGAGTGGATCTGCAGCTCGAGCTCGTTTCCAATTCCGAGGCCACGGCGCGTCAGGGGACGAAGGACTACGACTCGACGTACTACAACAGCACCCGCGCCGACGGCGACATCCTGCGTACGTCCTTCGCCGTGGACGGGCGAAACCTCAACGCCCGCGGACCGATTCCCGACCTCGACGCCTCGCTCGACGATGAGTTGGCCACCACCGACACCGCTGCCAGGAACGAGATCATCGCTACCGCGCAGCAGCAGGTTCTCGACAACGGACTGTGGATTCCGACGATCGAACTGTCGCAGGCCATCGGTGCCGGACCGAACGTGCAGGACCTGAAGTTCGAGGCGTCGGCCCGGCTGCAGTTCTTCGACACCTGGCTGAGCGGACAATAACCATGATTCGTTATCTCACACTGCGCGTCGTGCAGGCCGTCCTCGTTCTCTGGGCGGCGTTCACGATCTCGTTCATCGTGCTGTTCCTTCTGCCGTCGGACCCCGTCAGCATCGCCGCCGACTCGGCGGGGTCCGGTACGCCCGTCGACGCGGCGGCCATCGCCGAGTTGCAGGCGCGATACGGACTGGATCAGCCGGTGTGGGTGCAGTACTGGAACTCTCTGAGCGGTGCAGTGCGAGGTGACTTCGGGTTTTCCATCGCCACCGGTCAGAAGGTCACGACGGCCATCCTCGACGCACTGCCGAGCACCCTGGCGTTGGCGACGACCGCGCTGGTGCTGTCGCTGATCTTCGGCGGATCGGTTGCCTTCCTGGCCACCTACACGCGTGTCCAGTGGCTGCGTACCCTTCTGTTCTCCATCCCGCCGTTGGGCGTCGCGGTGCCGACCTTCTGGGTCGGGCTGCTTCTGCTGCAGGTGTTCTCGTTCCAACTCAGGATCTTCCCCGCGTTCGGTGACCAGGGAGCGTCGTCGCTCGTGCTGCCTGCGATCACGCTCGCGTTGCCGACGGGTGCCGTGATCGCTCAGGTTCTCGCCACGTCGATGACCACGACGTGGAAGCAACCGTTCGTCGAATCTGCCCGTGCCAAGGGAGTGTCACGTCTGCGAGTACAGACCAAGCACGTCGTGCGGCTGTCCTCGATTCCGGCCTTCACCATCGCCGGTGTACTCGTCGGCAACCTGCTCGCCGGATCGGTCGTCGTGGAGACGGTCTTCTCCAGGGCCGGTGTCGGCAGGTTGACTCAGACGTCCGTTCTGGCGCAGGACATTCCCGTGGTGCAGGGCATCGTCGTTCTGACGTCGCTGGTGTTCGTTCTGGTCAACCTGCTGGTCGACCTGTTCTATCCGTTGATAGACCCTCGGATCGTGTCCGAGTACAAGCAGTCCGCTCCCGCGAAGGAGAAGGCACATGTCTGACATCCTGACCCGCGTCGAGACGGTCGCCACCGCTGAACCCGTCGTCCCGAAGCCAAACCCTGTTCGTCGTAGACCGCGTGTGCGGTCACTGGTGAAGAACATCTGGCTGGCGCTGTCGGTCGTCGTACTGGTTCTCGCCGTCGGCTTCGCATTGTTTCCCTCGCTCTTCGCCAGTGGGGACCCTCTGAAGGGAACGCCTGCGGACAAATTGCAAGGGCCGAGCGCGGCGCACTGGTTCGGAACCGACAACATCGGACGTGACCTCTACACCCGCGTCGTCCACGGTGCCGGGTTGTCGCTCACCGCAACGTTGTTCGCGGTCGCGATTGCACTCGTGGCCGGATCGCTGATCGGTCTGCTCGCAGGCGCCGTCGGCGGCGTCGTCGACGCGATCCTGATGCGCATCGTCGACGTGCTGCTGTCGATTCCCGCACTTCTGCTCTCGCTGGCGCTGGTCACGGCGCTCGGGTTCGGTACACGCAACGTCGCCATCGCTGTCGGTGTCTCCCTCGTCGCGAACTTCGCGCGCGTCATGCGCTCCGAAGTGCTGCGGGTGCGGCAGTCGCTGTACGTCGAAGCCGCCTACGCCTCCGGCGTCCGGTGGTACGACGTGTTCGGGCGCCACATCCTCCGCAACTCCTACGGACCGGTCATCGCCCTCGCCGCAGTGGAATTCGGCCAGGCGGTGCTGGCGGTGTCCGCCCTCAGTTTCCTCGGATTCGGCGCTGTTCCACCGACACCCGAGTGGGGATCGTTGATCTCCGAGGGCCGGAGTTTCCTGGCCACCGCATGGTGGATGACCACACTGCCCGGCCTGGTGATCGTGGCCGTCGTCCTGTCGGCCCACCGCGTCGGCCACGCAATCGAGGGAGGCACACGATGAGCCCCATTCTGGAAGTCGAGAACCTCCAGGTGGACTACGGCAACGGTGCCGCGGTCCGAGGAGTGTCGCTGACAGTCGAGCGCGGCGAAGTGGTGGCGGTGGTGGGTGAGTCCGGATCGGGCAAATCGACGACGGCACACGCGATCATCGGTCTGCTTCCCGGCGCGGGTCGCATCACGTCCGGCGAAGTCCGCTTCGACGGCAAGCGGATCGACGATGCCTCCGAGAAGGTGCTGGACCGCCTGCGCGGGGCTCACATCGGTCTGGTTCCCCAGGACCCGACGACGTCGCTCAACCCGGTCATCCGAGTCGGTGAGCAGGTGGCCGAGGTGCTCCGCGTGCACGGGCTGGCCACCAAGCGGTCGGCGAAGCTCGAAGCGATCAGGATCCTCACCGAGGCCGGGATCGACAACCCCGAGGTGCGGGCCCAGCAGTACCCGCAGGATCTCTCGGGCGGTCAGCGTCAACGCGTTCTCATCGGCATCGCACTGGCATGCACGCCCGAGCTCGTGATCGCCGACGAGCCCACGTCCGCGCTCGACGTCACCGTGCAGCGCCGCATCCTCGACCACCTGGACGCCCGTATCGCCGAGACGGGGACGGCCGTTCTGCTCATCACGCACGACCTCGGGGTCGCTGCCGACCGCGCCGACCGGCTCGTCGTCATGAGCAAGGGTGACATCGTCGAGACCGGCCGTACCTCCGAAGTTCTCGCGAACCCGAAGCACGAGTACACGAGGTCGCTGCTGGCAGCCGCACCCAGCCTGGGGACGGCACTACGGCCGGCCAGGCCGTCGACGACACCGATTCTGACGGCCACCGAGGTGTCCAAGACGTTCCGAATCGGACGGCAGGAGTGGAGCCTGCGGAACGACCCGAAAGGCGGTGTGCACCTCGATGCGGTGAAGGCTGCGTCGTTGACGGTCGAACGTGGGCGGACACTGTCGCTCGTGGGGGAGTCCGGATCCGGCAAGTCGACGTTGGCGCGCATCACCATCGGGTTGGAGAAGCCGACGTCCGGGCGCGTCGAGTTCGACGGGACCGAGGTGACGGGCTTGCGTGGCTCGCGGCTTCGTGATCTTCGCCGACGCGTTCAGATCGTGTACCAGAACCCCTACGCCTCGCTCAACCCGAAACTGACCGTCGAGCAGATCATCGAGGAACCACTCGACGCGTTCAAGGTCGGGACGAGTGCCGAGCGTTCGGCGCGGACCGCGGAGCTGTTGAATCGAGTCGCGTTGCCTGCCGACTACTCCCGGCGCAAACCCGCGGAACTGTCCGGCGGGCAACGCCAGCGCGTTGCGATCGCGCGAGCGCTGGCACTCAGGCCGGACCTGGTGGTTCTGGACGAACCGGTGTCCGCACTCGACGTCTCGGTGCAGGCTCAGATTCTGGACCTTCTCGACGAGTTGCAGACCGGACTGGACCTGAGCTACCTGTTCATCTCGCACGACCTCGCCGTCGTGCGGCAGATCAGCGACACCGTCGCGGTGATGCAATCCGGGACGATCGTCGAATACGGGCCGACGGCACAGATATTCGATTCGCCACAGCGTGAGTACACCCGTGAGTTGCTGGCGGCCATTCCCGGCAACTCGCGCCCGAGAAGTCACGACAAGGAGACCGCAGGTGCCCGATAAGTTCTTGATCGCCGTCGAACTGCGCGGAGCCGGAATTCACCCGCATGCCTGGCGGCGGGAGGATTCTCGCGCCGAGGAACTGTTCACCGCGCAGTACTGGACCGATCACATCGAGGCGGCCGACCGCGCAGGGATCGACATCGCGTTCCTCCCCGACGCCTTCGCGCTTCAGAGCGGTGACGGCGTCGAACTGGGCAGGATCGAGGCGGCGGCGATCGCCGCACGGGCTGCCGCGGGCACCCGTTCGATCGGCCTCGTCCCGACGGTGACCGTCACGCACACCGAGCCGTTCCACGTGTCGAAGCAGATCGCGAGCATCGACTACGCATCGTCGGGTCGCGCAGGCTGGGAAGTCGCTGTCTCGCAGAACGCCGACGAAGCGACGCTGTTCGGGCGCAAGGGCCCGCAGACCGTCGACGAACTCTGGAATGAGGCCGACGACGCCGCGGAGGTCGTCACCCGGTTGTGGGACAGCTGGGAGGACGACGCGGAGATTCGCGACGCGTCCACCGGACGCTTCATCGACCGAGACAAACTGCACTACATCGACTTCGAGGGTGACTTCTTCTCGGTGAAGGGCCCGTCCATCACGCCGCGCCCGCCGCAGGGGCAGCCGATCGTCGTCGTCCGGGCCGAGGACGACCCGTCCACGGCCGTTGCCGCCAAGCGCGCGGACATCGTGCGAATCTCCGCGCCGACGATCGACGACGCAGCCGTCGTGGCCGCGCGGCTGCGTCGTGCCGTCGTGGCCGAGGGACGTGACCCTGCCGAGGTTCACGTGGTGCTCGATCTCGAAGTGCACGTCTCGGATACCGCGGCGGCCGACGTCGATCAGCTGAACAGCTGGTCGCCGTACGTGCCGGACTCGGTGAGCTTCCGGGGGAACGCCGCGGAACTGCAGGAGTTGCTCGACGGCCTCGCCGCATCCGGCGTCGTCGACGGCGTGACCCTGCGACCGTTGGCGCTCGCCCAGTCGGTCGAGGCCATCACGACCGATGTCGTACCCGGCTTGGCCTGGCACGATGGTGCAACGCCCCGTCTGCGCCCCGGTCCGCTGCTGCGCAGCAGGCTCGGCCTTGCACGACCGGAGAACCGATACGCAGTACGCCGTCAGGCAGCACAGGGAGCGTCGAAATGAGCGCGATCAAGAAGCAAATCCATCTGGGAGCGCACTTCCCGGGTGTCAACAACACGACGGTGTGGCAGGACCCGGAATCGAAGAGCCAGATCGAGTTCGACTCGTTCGTCCACCTCGCGGAGACCGCGGAGCGCGGGTTGTTCGACTTCTTCTTCCTGGCCGAAGGGTTGCGGCTGCGCGAGCACCGAGGCCGTATCCACGACCTGGACGTCGTCGGTCGTCCCGACACGTTGATCGTGCTCAACGCGTTGGCCTCCGTCACCACGCATCTCGGGCTGGCCGGCACCATCAACACGACGTTCAACGAGCCGTTCGAGCTGGCGAAGCAGTTCGCGACGCTCGATCACCTGTCCGGTGGCCGCGCGGCGTGGAACATGGTGACCTCGTCGGATGCGTTCACCGGCGAGAACTTCCGCCGCGGTGGATATCTGGACCGAGCGGATCGGTACGTCCGTGCTCGCGAGATCATCGACACGGCCCGAGAGCTCTGGGACAGCTGGTCACCCGACGCGCTCGTCGTCGATCGAGAGAACGGGGTGTTCGCACGTCGCGAGCACATCGCACAGGTCCGCCACACCGGACCGCAGTTCGACATCGATGCGGCGTTCACGGTGCCACGTAGCCCGCAGGGTCACCCGGTGCTTCTGCAGGCGGGCGATTCCGACGAGGGACGCGAGTTCGGTGCCGCGAAGGCCGACGCCATCTTCACCGTCCACGGCACGCTCGAGGCGGGGCAGGCGTTCTACTCCGACGTCAAGGGCAGGCTGGCGAAGTACGGCCGGGAGCGTGACGATCTGAAGGTCCTTCCCGCCGCGACGTTCGTCCTCGGCGACACCGCCGAGGACGCGGAGGAGCGAGCCGACGCCATCCGCCACCAGCAGGTCGGGCCGCAGACAGCGATTTCGTTCCTGGAGCAGGTGTGGGGGCGTGACCTGTCGGAATACGATCCCGACGGTCCTCTTCCCGACGAAGACCCGACGGACGACGTCAACATCACCCGAGGCCGGGTCCGCCACGCCGATCCGGTGCAGGTTGCGCGCGACTGGCGTGAGCGGGCCGAGTCGAAGGGTCTGAGCATCCGCGAACTGATCATCGAGGTCACCACGCGTCAGCAGTTCGTCGGCACGCCTGCACAGGTGGCCGAGGAGATCGACAGTTACGTACAGAACGACGCGAGCGACGGGTTCATCCTCGTCCCGCACATCACCCCGGCGGGGCTGGACGAGTTCGTGGACAAGGTGGTTCCGATTCTGCAGGACCGCGGCAGCTTCCGTACCGAATACTCCGGTACGACGCTGCGCAGCCACCTCTTCGGATCCGATTCCGCCGCGCTGAACCATCCGGACACCGAGCGAGAAGGAGTGCGAGCATCATGACCGCCACCGTGAACGAGACGTTCGAAGCATCGTGGAACCAGTGGCACAGCGAGCGTGAGAGCTACTACAGCGACCCACTCGGATGGGTGTCGCTCACCGGGCTGTACTGGCTGACGGACGAATTCGAGACCGTCGGAGATCTTCCCGGCCGCTGGCGCGCCGACGAGGATGTCGTTCATGTCGACGGATTGTCGGTCACCACGCTCGAACCGGTCGAGGGCGCACCGGGCATTCTGGTCGAGGACGGTGACCGACGCATCGAGGTCATCCGTCGTACCGGTTCGGTGGCGCTGCGAGTGCACGACCCCGCATCACCTCACCTTCAGGAGTTCTCCGGAATTCCGACCTACGATCCCGACGAGAAATGGTCCGTCGCCGGGACGTTCACGCCGTACCCCGAGGCGAAGATCGTCACCACCGGTGCCGTCGTCGAGGGACTGGAGCACCACTACACCGCGGTCGGTGTCATCGACTTCGAACTGGGCGGAGACAAGCAGCAGTTCGTAGCTTTCGGCGGCAAGGACGGTGGGCTGCGGGTGATGTTCACCGATGCGACGTCGGGTGTGACGACGTACCCGGCCGCGAGGACGCTCGTGGTGACCGATTCGACCGACAGCGGCGAGGTGATCCTGGACTTCAACCGTGCGTCGAACCTGCCGTGCTCGTTCACCGATTACGCGACGTGCCCCGTGGCGCCGGCGGAGAACAAGCTCGCCGTTGCGGTCGAGGCGGGCGAGAAGAATCCGCGTCCGTTCGGCAGCGCGTCGTGAGCAGGGTTCCGCTGTCGGTACTGGATCTGTCGCCGATCAGCGAAGGTTCCACCGCCGCCGAGGCATTGCGCAACACTCTCGACCTGGCGCGTCAGGCAGAGGAATGGGGGTACGAGCGCTACTGGGTCGCCGAGCATCACTTCGTCGCGGCCGCCAGTTCGTCCCCGGCCGTGCTCGTCGGGTTGATCGCGGCCGCCACCAACAGGATTCGCGTCGGGTCGGCGGCCGTACAGATCGGTCATCACACGGCTGCGTCGGTCGTGGAATCGTTCGGCACCGTCGACGCCGTGTATCCCGGTCGTATCGACCTGGGTATCGGACGATCGGGTCAGCGCAGGCAGGAAGCGCTGGCGGGTAAGGACGTTCCGGAGCCCGAGCACGAGGAACGGGTCGTCGACGGCATTCTGTTCCCGAAGCCGTTCCGTTCCGGCAAGCTCGTTCTCTCCGAGCGGGTGCTCGCATCGGGTGAGGTGCTGCAGCAACCACATGCAGTCGCCCCGGATTTCGACACCCAACTGCAGGACGTCCTCGACTTCCTCGGTGGGCGATTCTCCACGTCCGGTGGTGTGGAACTGACGGCCACACCCGGACTCGGTGCGCAGGTCGAAGTCTGGCTCTTCGGTAGCAGCGGTGGCCAGAGCGCACAGGTCGCCGGAGCACGAGGATTGCCCTTCGTCGCCAACTACCATGTCAGTCCCGGTACGACGCTCGACGCCGTCGAGGCCTACCGTGCGGCGTTCGTGCCCTCGGACACCGTGAAGGAGCCGTACGTCGTCGTGTCGGCGGACGTCGTCGTAGCAGACACGGATGCGGACGCGCAGTACCTGGCGTCGTCGTTCGGCCAGTGGGTCCACAGCATCCGTAGTGGGCACGGTGCCATCGCGTATCCGGATCCCAAGACGGCGGCGCCGCTGACCGCGGAGCAGGCGGAGTTGGTGTCGGACCGAGTCGCCACTCAGTTCGTCGGTTCCGCCGTCACGGTGGCGGAGAAGCTCGACGGTCTGCAACGAGCCACGGGAGCCAACGAACTCGTCGTGACCACCGCGACGCACGGACACGGAGACCGGCTGCGGTCCTTCGAACTGCTCGGGAAGGAATGGGGACTGCCACGGCTGCGCGTGTAGGTTCGCTGCGATCGTCGTACGCTGTGCTGCCGACAGCGTCGAAGCTGTTGATGATCAACAACTTCGGTATCAGTCTCGGTTTCTACATGGTGCTGCCGTTTCTGGCGACCTATCTGCGAGGTGACCTGGGTTTCAGCGTCGCCTTCGTCGGGATCGTGCTGGGACTGAGGACGTTCAGTCAGCAAGGTCTGTTCCTCGTCGGAGGTACCCTGGCGGACCGATGGGGACCGCGAGCGACGATCATCACCGGATGTGCCCTCAGGATCGTGGCGTTCGGGCTCTACGCGACCACCGACAGTGCGGTCGGAGTTGTGACGGCGACGGTGGCGATCGGCGTTGCTGGTGCAATATTCAGCCCGGCGGTCCGTACCTACCTGATGCGTGAGTCGGACACCGATCGTGCCGAAGTGTTCTCGGTGTACAACGTGTTCGGCAACGCCGGTGCCTTGGTGGGCCCGCTGCTGGGTGCCGCTCTGTTGAGTGTGGACTTTCGGTTGATCGCCGCGATCGCCGCCGCGGTGTTCGCGGTGTTGACCGCTGCGCAATTGATCGCGTTGCCGCGTCAGCCACGGATCGAGCACCATGACAGCGTCGTCGGCAGCTGGGGACTGGTATTGCGCAACAGGCGGTTTCTGATCTTCACGCTCGGAGGGTGCGCGTATTTCGCGCTGTTCAACCAGCTGTATCTGGCATTGCCGATCGAAGCCGAACGCGTGACGGGCAACCCGCAGTCGGTCAGCGTTGTGTTCGTGGTGTCCACGGTGCTCGGGATCGGGTTGCAGATGCCCGTCACGGCGGTGGCACGACGGCTGCTGCGACCGGGCAGCGCGGCGGGTCTCGGCGTGGGACTGATGGGTGCCGCGTTCGTCCCGCTCGCGGTCAGTGCGCCGATTCTCGACACGGCTGCTGAGTCGAGGCCGATCGCAGGATGGCTCACCCTGTTGTGGCCGGTGATTCTCACGACGGCGGTGTTCAGCATCGGAATCGCGTTGGCGAATCCCTACATCATGGAACTGCTGGGAGTGGTGGGCGAAGATCGGCTGTCCGGTACCTACTACGGATGGTTCTACCTGGTGTCGGCCGTGGCATCGCTCGTTGTCGGTTCCGTCGTTGGCCGAGCCCTCGACATCACAGAACCAAGCTGGCGTGCACTGCCTTTCGTGGTTCTGGCCGCGGTGGGAGCCGTCGGAAGTGCGATAGTGGCAGAGATGACGCGGCGTAATCTGCTGCAGGAACAATCCGTGACAGCGAGGAGTTGAAAAGTTCCATGACACGAGTAGCGGTAGCAACGGCATTCGGTGGACCCGAGGTGGTGCGCATCGTCGACGAGGCCTTGGCCGCCCCGGCGGCCGGCCAGGTCTCGATCGAGGTCAAGGCCATCGGCGTGAACCCGATCGACTACAAGCTCTACAGCGGAGCGTTCGGCTCGGACCCCTCCACTCTCCCGCTTCATCTCGGAAGTGAGGCCAGCGGTGTCGTTGTCGCCGTTGGCAATTCGACCAGTGGTCCGGGCGGGCAGATCTCTGTCGGCGACGAGGTCATCGTCTCCGGGGCGAAGGGAGCGTACGCGGAGAAGCTGCTGGTTCCGGCGGATGCTGTGCTTCCCAAGCCTGCGTCGCTCGGCTGGGAGGCCGCAGCAGGACTGCTCGTCGTCGCCGGGACGTCGTACGACGCCCTCGAGGTCACGAACGTCGCCGAGGGCGACACGGTGCTGGTACACGGCGCAGCGGGAGGCGTCGGGTCGATCGTCGTTCAACAGGCCAAGGCACGAGGCGCGCGGGTCATCGGCACCGCTCGGCCCGTCAACCACGACGCACTGCGTGAACTGGGCGCCGAGCCCGTCGAGTACGGTGACGGATTGCTGGAGCGCGTGCAGGAACTCGCTCCCGACGGAATAGATGTCGCGATCGACACGGTCGGTACCGACGAGGCCGTGGACGTCTCGCTTGCTCTCGTCTCGGACAAGGATCGCATCGTCACGATCGCCGCATTCGGACGCGCGGCCGAGGAAGGGTTCCCTTCCGTGGGCGGTGGCAACCCGGAGAGTGCGAAGCGCCGCAAGGCAGCTCGACTCGACCTGGTGAACTCGGCCGGTGCAGGCGATTTCATCGTGACAGTCGCCAAGACGTTCCCTCTCGCGGAGGCGGCCACGGCACACGAGGAACTGAAAGCCGAACACCCGCGCGGGAAGTTCGTGTTGATCCCGTAACTCCTGTGCGAGGTGTGGAATCAATCTCGATCGCCGATGGTTCGTCGAACGGTGAGCAACAGATACTGGGCGCTGCTGGCGTCGGCCATCGTGTCGGAAGTAGCGGCATCGCTGTCGTTGAAAGCTGCGCTGAACACGCCGGCCTGGTACGGCGTCGTGGTGGCCGGGTACGGCGCATCGTTCGTACTGCTGTCGCTGATCCTGCGGATGGGCTCGCCCATCGGGAAGACCTACGGGATCTGGGCTGCGTCGGGAATCGCGTTGACCGCCGTACTGGGTACCGCGGTGTTCGGTGAACCGCTGACGCCGACGATGCTGGCCGGCATCGTGCTGGTCATCGGGGGAGTGGTGTTGGTGGAATTCGGCGCGGGCAGGGCGCACGCCTGATGTGGTGGTTACTTGCCGGAGCAATCGTCACCGAGGTCATGGCCACGCTGTCCTTGCGCGCATCCGAGGGAGGACGCAAGAAGTGGTGGCTCGTCCCCGTCGTCGCAGGCTACGGAGCCGCGTTCACTCTGCTGGCCCTGACACTCTCGGCCGGGATGGCTGTCGGTGTCGCGTACGGCGTGTGGGCAGCGAGCGGCGTGGCCTTGACGGCCATCGCCGGCCGCTACCTGTTCCGAGAACCGTTGACCTGGGTCATGGGCGCAGGTATCGCCCTGATCATCGGCGGCGTTCTGCTGATCGAGATCGGTGCGTAGCGCTACACGGGTACCGCTGTGAACCGGTTGGCCGGACGCGGAAGACCGTAGTGCTCGCGCAGCGTGGTCCCGGTGTACTCGCTGCGGAACAGCCCACGGGCCCGCAGAATGGGCACCACTTCGTCGACGAAGATCTCGAGTCCCGACGGCAACGCCGGCGGCATGATGTTGAAGCCGTCGGCTGCACCGCCGAGGAACCATTCTTCGATGGCGTCGGCGACTTGCTCGGGCGTGCCGGTGAACGTGTGGTGTCCGCGGCCGCCGCCGAGTCTGCCGATGAGTTCGCGCACGGTGAGCGACTCCCGTCGCGCAAGCTCGACGATCAGCGTGTAGCGACTCTTGGCTTCCTCGATGTCGTCTTCCGCCAACAGATTCTCCGGTAGCTGCTCGTCGAGCGACAGCGCCGACGGGTCCACCTTCAATGTCTTCGCGAGCTGCAGCAGTGCGTATTCCGGAACGATGAGGCGGTCCAGCTCGGCGTCGAGAGCCCGAGCCTCGGCCTCGGTGGAACCGATCACCGGAACGATGCCGGGCAGAATCTTGATGTGGTCCGGGTCCCGGCCGACGGCGATGGTGCGCGCTTTGAGGTCCGAGTAGAACGCCCTCGCGTCCTCGATGGTCTGCTGCGCGGTGAACACCGCCTCGGCGTACTTCGACGCGAGGACCTTGCCGTCGTCGGACGAACCCGCCTGAACCAGAAGCGGATACCCCTGTACCGGACGCGGAACGTTCAACGGGCCGCGCACGGTGAAGTAGTCACCTCGATGGTCGACGGTGCGAACCCGGTCGTTGTCACCCCACACTCCGGAATCCTTGTCCGCGAGGACGGCGTCGTCGTCCCAACTGTCCCAGAGTTTCTGGGCGACGTCGACGAACTCGGCCGCTCGGGCATACCGATCGCCGTGCGCAGGTAACGCGTCGAGATTGAAGTTCTGGGCCGCATCGAGCCCCGCTGTGGTGACGATGTTCCATCCCGCGCGGCCACCGGAGATGTGATCGAGCGACGCGAACGCTCGGGCCAGGTTGTACGGCTCGTTGTAGCTCGTCGTCGCCGTGGCTACGAGGCCGATTCGCTCGGTGACCGTCGACACCGCGGTCAGGATCTGAAGAGGTTCGAGATATCCCGACGGCCGACGACCGACGTCGGCGACGAGCTGGGGGCTGTCGGCGAAGAAGATCGAATCGAACTTCCCCCGTTCCGCGATCTGCGCGAGCCGCTGGTAATGCTTGATGTCGACACCGGCGAGCGGGTCGGACTGAGGTAGACGCCAGGACGACTCGTGATGCCCGGTCGTCATCAGAAAAGCGTTGAAGTGCAATTGCCTTGTCATGCCGTCACTTTCTCGAAAGCGCCGAGCGCGGTCAGCAGATCTTCACGCTGAGCGGCGAACTTCGGATCACTGTGTGTACGGGGCGTGTCGAGTTCGACTGTCCGATCGGAGACGATGCGACCGTCCTGAAGGACGAGTACACGATCTGCGAGCAGAAGAGCCTCGTCGACGTCGTGGGTGATGAACAGAACTGCAGGCGTGTGCTTGGCGCACAACTCGCGCAACAGAGCGTGCATGCGGATTCGAGTGAGTGCATCGAGGGCACCGAACGGCTCGTCCGCCAACAGGAGTTCGGGCTCACGCACCAACGAACGTGCCAGTGCAACGCGCTGCTGCTCGCCACCGGAAAGCTCTTTGGGCCAGGCCTTCTCGCGGCCGGCCAACCCGACTTCGGCCAATGCAGCCTGGCCTCGCTCCGCCGCATCGCGGCCGGGAAGACCGAGGATCACGTTGTCCAGCACTCGGGACCACGGAAGCAGGCGTGAATCCTGGAACACCACGGACCGATTCGCCGGCACCTGGAGTTCACCCGAACCGAGTACGTCGTAGTCCAACTCCGCCAGCGCACGCAGCAACGTGCTCTTGCCGGACCCACTGCGTCCCAGCAGCGCCACGAACTCACCCCGTGCGATATCGAGATCGATGGCATCGAGCACCACCCGATCACCGAACCCCCGGCTCAACGACCTCGCACTCACCACCCGGCCGGCCTGATCCCCGCCCGTTCCTACCCGCCCAGTGTCTGGCGCCATGACAATGCTCTCCTTTCCACTCGCCTGACCAGGAAGTCGCCCACGAGTCCGAAGATGGCGTAGACGACCAGGCCGACGACGATGATGTCGATCTGTCCGTACGTTCGCGCCTGGGTCATCAGGTAACCGATGCCGCTGGTGGCGTTGACCTGCTCGACGACGACGAGGGCGAGCCACGAAATGGTCACGGCCATGCGAAGTCCGGTGAAGAAGCCGGGCAACGCGCCCGGGAGGGCGATTCGCCGGACGAACTGCCACCTGGACAGACCGACCGTCTCGGCGAGCTCGACGTAACGATTGTCGACACTGCGCAACTGTGCATGGGTGTTGATGTAGACCGGGATCAGCACGCTGGTGGTGATGACGATGATCTTCATCGACTCGCCGATGCCGAACCACACGATGAACAGAGGAATGAGCGCAAGCGTCGGGATCGCTCGTTTGATCTGGACCGGGCCGTCGATGATCGATTCTCCGAGCCTCGACAGACCCGACACGAGTGCGAGTACGACACCGATCGCCACACCGAGAACGAGCGAGATCACTGCCCGCTGCAGCGACGTGAGCAGGTTGCTCTGGAGTCGACCGTCGTCGATCAGGTCTCGCGCGGCCTCGACGATGGTCAGCGGTGCGGGCAGGGTCTGAGGATCGAGTATCCCTGCCGCCGAGGAGGCTATCCATGCCACGACCAGGATGAGCGGACCGATCGCGAGACCGTACGGAATGGCCTTACCAGGCCCCAGCCTGCGACGCGCGATCTTCCGGGGTCGTAGAACCGTCGACGACGCCGTGTTCTTCGAGGTACTGGTGGTCCTGGATTTTCTCTTGTCTCCTACCGGGGTTGCGATTGCCATCAGCTCTCACTCCTGGTGAACGATCCGCCGACTTCTTCGACGGTGCGGGCGCCGACGTCGCCGAACCGGAGGTCGAATCCGTCCGAGGCCTGAACGGACTTGGGTAGCTCACCGGCGTCGTCGATGACGTCGATGGTCGACTGCTGCTGCTCCACGAGACTGTCCAACTTGGGAAATGCGTACGCGCCGAGCGAGTCGACGATGCGCCGGCCGTCCTCGGGCGTCAACCCCTGCCCCTCGACGTAGTACTTCTGCAGCCACTCGTCGGGATGCTCGTTGGCCCACTGGACGGCACGCGTGAAGCTGGCGATGTATGCCTGCAGCGCAGCGGCTTTGGCGGGATCCTGAATGGCCTCACGACGGGCGTAGAGGTAGGACAGGCCCGTGGACGTGCCCCCGGACTCCGACGTGTCGATCAGTGTGGTCCCCGGATTGTTCAGAAAACGAGTCAGGTTCGGCTCGTTCAACGGAGCGACGTCCACCTGTCCGGTTCTGATGGCGTCGGGAAACTCCGAGAGTTGCAGACGGACCAGTTCGACGTCGTCGGTGCTCAGATCGGCCTTGGCGAGTGCGCGCAATACGATGGCCTGCTGCGCGGTGCCCTCGGCGTAGGCGATCTTCTTGCCCTTCAGATCGGCCAGTGTCGTGATGTCCCGATCCGCAGCTACGGCCAACCGAGTGTTGTTCGGCTCGGATTGAGTGGCGTGGATGATCGGGACGTCCTGGCCGGCGATGAGCGCTTGGATCGGTGGGGTGTCGCCCACTCTCGCGGTATCGGCTGCGCCTGCCCGGAACGCTTCGAGAATGGCCGGGCCACCGACGAAGTTCGCGAACTCGTACTCGAACGGCAGCTTGTCCAGCTCACCCGAGGCGCGGAGGACGGATTGCTGGAACTCGGACTGGTCGGCGATGACAAGCGTGGTGCCGGCCGGGATCTCGGTCGGAAGTGCCGCATCCGACGCAAGTGCGTTCTCCGGAGTGTCGCTGCCGGCGCAGCCGGCGGCCATTCCGACCGCGAGGACAAGTGAGGTGAGGGCAATTGCTGTCCGCCGCGTCGATCTTCGGCTTGCCAGGAATGTTCGCATCCGCACAGCCAACATCGGCAGCGAAGCGCCGACAACAGTTTACGTTTCCGTGAATATAAGTATGTGCAGGTCGGTCCGAGCGCCCCGACTTCTCAGCCGTCGACGGGTACCGGATACGGAAGCGACGGGACCGAATCGAGGAGCTCGACGGTGTAGCTGTGCTGTGGGTCCTCGAAAATCTGCTCGGCTCTGCCTCGTTCGACGATCGCCCCGTCCTTCATGACCGACACGGTGTCGCTGACATGGCTGATCACACCCAGGTCGTGGGAGATGAAGATCATCGACACACCGGTTCGTGCCCGGAGGTCGAGCAACAGATCGAGTACCTGGGCCTGGATGGACACGTCGAGTGCCGAGACCGGCTCGTCGCAGATCAGGATGTCCGGCTCGGTTGCCAGTGCCCGGGCGATCGCCACGCGCTGACGCTGGCCACCGGACAGCCGGCGCGGTGTGCGAGCGAGGTGATCAGGGTCCAGGCCCACCTGGTGGAGCAGTTCGATCGTCCGAGCCTTGCGCGCGTCGGCATCGAGTGTTCCGGTCTCGACCAGTGCACGATCGATTACGTTGGCGACCGTGAATCTGGGGTCGAACGAGCTCAGTGGATCCTGCCAGATCGGTTGTATCCGCGACCGGTGCGCACGCCTGCCCCGTTCTCCCGGGCCGCTGGGTGAGTTCCAGTTCAGGCTCGGCCCACCGGGTGGGGTCAGACGCACCGTCCCGGTATCCGGTTCGACGAGTCCGAGGGCTATCGACGCGAGAGTGGACTTCCCCGAACCGGATTCGCCGACGAGACCGTGGATCTCACCCTGACGGAGCGTGAGCGAGACCGAATCGACCGCCCGGTGCCGTGAGCCGTCACGCCGATCGAAGGACTTGCTCACCGCGTCGACGACGAGCACAGGATCGCCTGAGTGGGCGGACGGGACAGCGATCGGTGTCCGGCCCACCAGAGTCGTTCCTCGTGTCGCTCCGCTCGGGGCTGCGCTCAACAGGGCTCGTGTGTACTCGTGCTGCGGATCCCGCAGAATATCCTGGGCTGCACCCTGTTCGACTATCCGACCGTCCTTCATCACTGCTATTCGATCGGCGAGTGCGGCGACGACGGCCAGATCGTGGCTGATGAGCAGCAGACCGGTGCCGTCGTCTCGGAGGTCACCGAGCAGAGCGAGAATGCGTGCTTGAACCGTGACGTCGAGCGCCGTGGTCGGCTCGTCCGCGATCAACAGTGAGGGGCCTGCAGCGAGACCCGATGCGATCAAAGCACGTTGACGAAGGCCGCCGGACAACTCGTGCGAGATCTGCGTAGCTCTGACCTCGGGGTCGTCGATACCGACCGAGCGGAGCAACTCCACGGCAGCACGTGAACGCGCGTGACGCGGGACGGTGTTGTGTATCGCCATGGGCTCGACGACCTCGCGGCCGATGGTACGCAGCGGATCCAGCGACACCAGAGCGTCCTGTAACACCAGTCCGACCGTCGTGCCACGCACTTGCCGGAACTGCTTCTCGCCGAACGACGATGCGTCGACGCCGTCGATGTGGAACCGCGACATGCGCACGTCCGCCCGTCGCCCGGCCAGGCCGATGACGGCACGTGCTGTGACGGACTTGCCCGAACCCGATTCGCCGACGAGGGCGAGGCACTCGCCGGAGGAGACGTGCAGTGACACGTCCTGCACGGCGCGCACCGGCGCCGATCGTCGACCGGCCGCCGGGAAGGACACGGACAGGTTCTCGATGTCCACCAAGCGTTGTCGTACCGGCATGGGTCAGACCTCCGAGTTTCTGCGCTGCAGTGCCCGCCCGAGCACGGTGATGGAGACGACGGTCGCGGCGACGGCCAGGCCGGGAAAGATCGAGATCCACCACGCCAATCTCAGGAACTCGCGGCCCTGAGCAAGCATCACGCCCCATTCGGCGTCCGGAGGCTTCACTCCCAGGCCGAGAAAGCTCAGTGCAGCGACGGAGATTATGGCGGTCCCGACACCCACGGTCGCCACCGCGAGCAGCGGGCGCACCGTGTTGGGGAGGATGTGGAGACGAACTATTCGCAGTCGCGGCGTTCCGAGTGCGACGGCGGACGTCACGTACCCCGCGCCGGCGACGGGGAGCGCCTGCGCACGTACCACCCTGGCGAACCGGGGAACCATTCCAAGAGCGACGGCGATCAGCGTGTTGAGCGGCCCGGGTCCGAGCACGGCGATCACGAGCAACGTCAGCAGCAGGTCGGGAAATGCCATGGCGATGTCGATGCCGCGTAGCAGTGTCGCGCGCACGACACGGGGACCGAGCGCGGCCGCGATGCCGAGTGCAGTGCCGATCACGACCGCGAGAACAGTTGCCCCCACGCCGATCAGCAACGAGAACCGTGCCCCGTGCACGACCCGAGCGAACACGTCGCGACCCAGGTTGTCGGTCCCGAACAGGTGGTCGACACCGGGTTCGGCGAACGGTGAGCTGGGATCGGTGAGGTTCGGATCGGCCGACGCCAGCAGCGTCGGAAAGGCGGCCGCGAGCGCTGCGATCACGACGAATACCGCGGCCAGGGCGAGGCCGGGGCGGGTGGTCCGCGGAACCGATCGCCGCGCGGTGAGTACATCGGTCACGCGGGAACCTCCTTCGCCGTGCCCGGGCGTCGGCGAGAGGTCGTGCGGAGCCGGGGGTCGATGACCACGTACAAGGCGTCGAGCACGGTGTTGACGACGATGAACACCAGCGCGGACAGCAGGACTATGCCGAGTACGACGGGCATGTCCTTGGATCCGATGGCGGCGAGCGTCACGCGACCGAGTCCGGGCCTGGCGAAGACGGTTTCGGTGAGGACTGCCCCGCCCAGGGTCGCGCCGACGAAGTACGCCGTCAGTGTCGTGGCAGGCAGGAGTGCGTGCCGAAAGGCGTGCACGAGAAGGACGCGTGCCCTCGATGCACCTCGTGCCTGGGCGGTGAGGACGAACGGTTGAGCCAGGGCGTCCTCGACACCGTCTCGAAGGACCTGCGACAGCAGCCCTGCGACAGGAAGTGCAAGAGTGACGACCGGAAGAACCAGGGAAGCATCGGTCTTCGAGGACGACGCAGGGAACCATCCGAGGGTGAACGCGAACACCCACAGCAGCAGGATTCCGATCCAGAAGGTGGGGATCGACACGGACAGCAGCTCGAAACTCGACGCCCAGGACCGTGATCTGGGACGGCCTGCGGTGGTCAGCGCCAGGACGCACGCAATGACGACGGCGAGAACGACAGCCGGAACCGCCAGCGACACCGTCGGCCACAGCTCGGCCCCGATGACGTCGGCAACCGGTCGCTGCAACTGGTAGGACCGGCCGAGATCACCGGTGAAGACTCGCTTCAGATAGCTCAGGTACTGGAGCAGCACTGGCTGATCGAGCCCGTACGAGCTGCGTATCGCATCCCTCTCGGCGGGCTGCACCACGGAGTCGCTACCCAGGATGATGTCCACCGGATCGCCTTTGATTGCGTGCAGAGCCAGGAACGTCGCCGTTCCCGCACCCCACACCACGAGAACCGCGGCGAGCGCCTTACCGCCCACTGCACGGGCCAGGCGGTGTGCGGTGGACGGCGGCGCTGTGTCGACCGGCGCTGTCTCGACCAACGGCGCTGTCTCGACCGGCCGTGAGGCGTCAGTCTGTGAGGAAGGCATCGTAGAACAGTGGTGATGCGTTGGTGGCGAACTTGATTCCGTGTACGCCGTTGGACGCCCCGAGCCGATAGGCCTGAACGTAGACCGGTACGTAGTACGCCTCGTCGATGACCTCGCGCTGCACGTCGGCGTAGATCTGCTCACGATCCGGTCCGTTGGCCGTAGCCGCGCCCCTGGTCAGGAGTTCGTCGAGTGCGGGATCGGTGTTCCGTGCATAGGCGCCACCGTTCGGCGGGGTGTTGGTGGAGAGAAAGACGGTACGGAGAATGTCCGGCTCCGGTCGCACGAAGAAGATGGCCGCAGCCTCGTAGTCACCCCGCGCAGCTCGGTCCGTCCACGTACCGGTGTCGATGGGCTCGACGACGAGGTCGAAGCCGACGTCGCGCTTGATCTGGTCCTGGAACGCTTCGAGCAGAGGCGCGTTCTCGGCGAAGTAGCTGGAGGAGTCGTACGGGAAACGTACGGTGAGGCGCTGACCGTCCTTGGTGCGGTACCCGTCGGCGTCGCGTCCGGTCCACCCCGCCTCGTCCAGAAGCGAATTGGCCTGGTCGGCGTCGAATCCCCACGTCTGCGCGATCGAGGAATCGTAGTACGGCGTCTTCGGGCCGAGAACGTTGTCCGCCGCCGCGAGCTGTCCGAAGAACACCGATTGCACGAGCTCAGGCGAGTTGAGCGCGCTCTGGAAAGCCTTCCGAACTCTGAAGTCCGTGAACGGTTCCGCCTGTGTGTTGAGGAAGATGCCGTAGTTGACACCTGGATTCTCGTACTTGATCAGTTGCAGATTCGGATCCTCGTCCACCACGGGCGCATTGGCCGACGGCACCGCCGCGATGGCGTCGACCTCGCCGTTCTCGAGCGACCCGAGGCGGGTGGAGTTCTCCGGCAGAATGCGGAAGTTCAGTCGGTCGAGGTACGCGGCGCCGGTGTGATCGGCGTACCCGGGTCCCCAGTTGTAGTCGTCACGCTTGGAGAGTTCGAAACCGACGCCCTTGGTGTAGCTGTCGAGGACGAAGGGACCGGAGCCGACGACGGTGGTGCACTCGGCATTGTCGGTGCCACGCAGGTGAGTCGGAGATTCGATACCCAGGAACGGTAGCGATGCGCCCTGCAGGAACGACGGATAGGGCGCGGTGAAGTCGACGCGGACCGTGGTCGGATCGACTGCGGTGACCTCACGCAATGGGCCCAGCAACGAGCGTGCGTAGTTGGACTTGGTGGCCGGATCGAATATCCGATCCAGATTGAACTTCACGGCGTCGGCGTCGAGTGGCGTTCCGTCCGAGAACGTGACGCCGTCGCGTAGTGAGAACGTGTAGCTCGTCGCGTCGTCGGACACTTCCCAGCTCTCCGCCAGCCACGGCGTGAACTCGTTGTTCTCGGTATGTCCCACAAGCGAATCGAGAACGTTGCGTGACACCAGTGCGGCAACGGAACTGCCGGTCTGCTGTGGATCGACACAATCGAGGTCCGAGTTGAGACCGAAGGTGAAGGTGCCGCCGCTGACGGGCTCGGCGTTCTCGTCGAACGTACTCGTGGTGTTGCTGCCGCCCGCGCAGGCGGACAGCAACAGACCGGCGGCGACGGCGAGAGCTGACGCCGACAGGACATGGTTGCGCCTCATGTCACCCAGCCTGTATCAGTCGGGCAGGCCGTAAAACCCTTTCGATCAGCGTGATTCGTTGGCGCCGGACGTGAGGAGCTCGACGGCGAGAGCATCGTTGTGGCGGAAGAATCCGGCGTTGGTTCGAGGTCGCGGGAAGGCAGAGGACCAGGTGTGACCCGCGACCCACGGACCGACCGCGAATCGAGCGGGGTGAACGCTGCCGTCGGAGTGCAGGATTCGGGACCGTCCGTCGACGGAGATCTTGGCGGCACTGCGTTCGTTGGCGCGCACCTCCACCATCTGCCCACGTTCGTGCAGGGAGCGAAGCAGTGCGTCCCCGCTGGATCGGATGGACGCGACGGGAAGTCTGGCGTCGACGAGCGTTCGCGCGGTGACGGTGTCGTCGTGTGACGCGCTCCGAGCCGTGAACACCCCGGCGTTGATATCGGCACTGAACGTGGTGTCGGGGCCGAGGAACCGAACGATCCCGCTCGACGCGAGCGCGCGCAGCTGTTCGAGACGTTGTGGAGGAGGGCCGCTGGCGATGAAACTGAAGAACGAGTGCAGCCACCCCTCGATGTCCTGCGCTACCGACTCGGCAGGAATTCGACCGCGTCTCAACAATTCTCCCGTGGTCATGTACACCGACAGCAGTGCATTGAACACCGCTGCGTCGCTACTGTAGTGATGATCGGCGCGTCGGGCCAGGTCCGATTCGATGTATCCGATGATGCGCGCGGTGGCGTCGTCGACGCTGTCGTACGTCTCACCGGTGAGAGGGCGATCGATCAGAGCGAGATCGATACGGTCGTCGTCTTTGGGTACGAACCGCTCGACCAGGGCTGCCGACTCCTTGGAACCCCAGGCGACAGCGTCGAACTCGATCTCGAAATCCTGCCACGTGCCGGTGGTGCGGTCGGCGTGCGAGGCGAACAGCTCGTGATAGTGAGCGCCGGCAAGCTCTTTCGCTGCGGTCGGCCACACGTCGCGCCGGAAGTCGAGAAACCCGTCCCCGGGGAAGCCGTCGGCGGTGAAGTACTTCGGGAGCGGTGGCCGGGCGGCGGCGATGTCGTAGCCGATCTTCGAGTGGTACGGCACGCCGCGGCGCGAGCCTGCATAGATTGTCGGCTCACGGCCCGACGGCCGGTAGGTCAAAGTTCCGTCCGGTAGCCGCGAGAACGTTCCACCGCGGCTTTCGGCGAGCAACACCATCCAGTCGACGAACGCGAGCCCCAGGCCTGCCACCAGGATGGGTTCCGACTCCGGGACGACGTCCGGATCCAGGTCGGCCGTGTATCCGGGCCCGACGTACGTCAGTCCGTGGGTACCGGCGAACGTGTGCAGATACTTCTCGGCGGACGACGGCAGGGCGTCCGGATGGCCCTGGGACAACAGCACGACATCGACCCCGACCGCCGAACCGTCGTCGAGAATCAGGCGCTGCACGGGCTCGTCGTCGACGATGTCGACGATGTCGACGATGTCGACGACGGTGTTGCGATGCACCGTGACATCCACGGGAGCGTTTGTCACGGCTCGTGCGAAGACCCACTCCAGGTAGCGGCTCTGCAGTGTCCGCGAAGCGAACGACCTGGGTGTGAAATCGGCAAGCTCGGCGGTGAGCGCCGGGTCGTCGCGGAGGGATTCGAGGTTGCTCTCGACCCATTCGGCGAGAGTCGGGCCGGTCGAGACCGGCCCGGCGACCACGGTGGTGTCGTCGGTGAACATGGTGACGTCGGCGGCGACCGAGTTCATCCACAGCAGCGGCGGTTGCGAGCCTCGCCAGATCCTGCCGGCGCCGGCAGGAAACGGATCGAAGACGTCAACGGTGACGCGGCGCTCCGGCGTCGCGTCGAGATGGGCGAGCAGTCGCTCGAGGACACCGGTACCGCGCGGTCCCGCACCGACGATCGCAATACGGTGCGCGGGGGTGGTGCTCATAGTTCTGGTGCCTCCGTCGACCCTCGTAGTACCGCCTGATTGTTGCGGGAGTCGCATTGAAGAGTCAACGCAGAATCACGCTGATTCTATTTCTGTTCAGGGCCGTCGGAGCTCCTTAAACTTGTGTGTTGCTCTGCCGCGTGTGCTGTGTCCACGGCGGCTTTCCTGTTCGTTCTCGTTCGTTGGTGAGGTGCAGTTGTCCATGGTGTTTACCCGATGAGCAGACGTCGAACACTCAAGACGGTCACCGGGGTCAGCGGCGGCCTCGACGTGTACGACGCCGCGGTCGACCCGACGCGGTCCACCCTCGCGTCGTCGATCGAGATCGCGAAGATCGCCGAAAACAACAAGATCGACGCGTTGTTCGCCGCGGACCTGTTGAGTTTCGGTGCACAGGGGGCGATCGGGGCCCAGGAGCCACTGATCTACCTTGCGGCGCTGGCGGGTGTGACCACGGACATCGGGTTGATCGCGACCGTGACCACGACGTTCCATCACCCGTACAACCTGGCCCGACTGTTCGGGACGCTGGATCACGTCAGTAACGGACGCGCCGCCTGGAACGCGGTGACGTCCTCGCTGGGTGAGGAGAACTACGGAGATCAGGACCTGCCGAGTCCCGAAGAACGGTACGCACGTGCCACCGAGTCGCTCGAAGTGGTGAACGCACTCTTCGACAGCTGGAAGCCGGGCGCGCTGGTGCCGGGTTCCGACGGCGCGGTGTTGGATGCGTCGTTGGTGCGACCCATCGAGTATCGCGGCACGTACTACACCGTCCAAGGGCCGCTGAACATTCCGTCGCTGCCTCAGGGCAGGCCCGTTCAATTTCAGGCCGGACAGTCTGCCGGAGGAATCGAACTCGGAGCGCGTTTCGCCGAAGTCGTGTTCACGTCGCTGGCGACCCTCGAGGATGCCATCACCTACACCAAGACCATCCGAGCCCGCGCTGCCGAGTTGGGGCGCGGTGACGAACTTCCGTTGATCTTCAGTTCGTTCCACGCAACGTACGGTGCGACGGAAGCCGAGGCCCGACAGCGGGTCGAGGAGTCGATCGGCACTCTGGACTTCGTCGCCGGACGCGCACGGTTGGAGGACATGCTCGGAGGCGGAATCGACCTGTCGGAGCTGTCGTTGGACAAGCCGATCCCGGTGGAGTTGCTGCCCGACCCGAAGACAGTCAACCGCCGTCGTGGACGAGTGGAGATATTCGGCAAGCTCGCCGCGGAGGGAAAGACGCTGCGCGAGTTGATCATCGCCTCGAAGGACACCGGACATTGGGCCGAGTCCGGGACACCCGAGCAGCTGGCCGACGCGATCGCGCAACGGTACGACGCCGGGGTCCTCGACGTGATCAGTCTCGGCGGTCTCGGTGATCCACGCACACGCGATTTCGTCGAGAACGGATTGCTGCCGGAGCTTCGGCGCCGCGGAATCGTCGGAAACGATTATCGCGGAGAAACATTCAGGGAGAATCTCGAACTCCCTCCACTCGCTCGATTCCAGGGGGAAGCATGAAACGGTCGGCTTCGGTTGTGCTCGCGGTGTCGGCGACGACGCTCGTCGCCGCATGCGGCGGATCGGCGGAATCGACGTCGCAGGACGGGGAGCCGCAAGCCGGTGGCACGCTCCGGTACGCGCTGTCGCAGGCCCCGACGTGCTCGGATCCTGCGCAGGGTGGCACCAACCAGACCATCTACGTGTCCCGTCAGATCGTCGATTCCCTGACCGACCAGGACCCCGAGACCGGTGAGATCACGCCATGGTTGGCCGAGAGTTGGGAAGTCAGCAGTGACGCAACGCAGTTCACCTTCGTTCTGAAGGACGGCGTCACGTTCAGCGACGGAACTCCTGTCGACGCGGAAGCGGTCAAAGCCACCTTCGATTCGGTCGTGAACGTTCTCGGCGCCCCCAAAGCGCAGCTCGGTGCCAGTTACCTCTCCGGTTACGCGGGCACCACCGTCGTGGATCCGTTGACGGCCCGAGTGCAGTTCGACGCCCCGAACGCGCAGTTCCTGCAGGCCACGTCGACACCTCAGCTCGGACTGCTGGCCAAGGCGACCACGGACAAGCCTGCCGAGGAACGGTGCCTCGGCGACAACATCGGCAGTGGCCCGTTCGTCTACGAGTCCTATCAGCAGGACAAGGCGATCACGCTGAAGAAGCGCTCCGGCTACGCCTGGGGTTCGGACGTGTTCTCCCACGACGGGGAGGCATACCTCGACGCGATCGAGTTCACGATCGTGCCCGAGTCCGGGGTGCGGACCGGCAGCCTGGCTTCGGACCAGCTCGACGCAATCAGCGACGCGCTGCCGCAGGATGCGCCGCAGATCGAGGCGTCGGGTGGCCGTGTGCTCACGACATCCAATCCCGGCACTCCGTTCGGCTTCACACCCAACATCACTCGTCCCGTTCTCGGCGACGTCGAGGTACGCCGTGCGTTGATCCCGGCCCTGAACCGTCAGGAACTGGTGGACACGGTGCTCGGGCCGGACTTCCTGCCTGCCACCGGGACGCTTGCGAGCAAGACCCCGCAGTACGTGAAGCTCGACGACGTCACCTACGACCCTGATCGTTCACGCGACATCCTCGACGCCGCCGGATGGGTCCCGGGCGCCGACGGAATCAGAGAGAAGGACGGCCGACGGCTGTCGTTCTCCGTCACGTTCAGCGCGGTGTTCGCCGGTAACCAGGCCATTCTGGAGCTGGTGCAGCAGCAACTCGCGGACGTGGGCGTCGAGCTCGTCCTCGACCTGGTCTCGACGCCGGAAGCTCTGGCGCGGCAGGCGAGCGGTGACTTCGACTCCACCTACGGAAACAGCACTCGAGCCGACGGCGACATCCTGCGCACCTCGTATGCACTCGACGGTCGCAACAACAACCGTCGCGGCCCCATCCCAGAACTGGACGATGTGCTGGCGCGGCAGTTGAGCACGACCGATCCCGCCGAGCGAAAGGAAATCCTCGCCGACGCGCAGCAACTGGTGTCGAGCAACGGGCTGTTGATCCCGACCATCGAGCTCTCCCAGGCCATCGGTGCAGGGCCACGCGTACATGATCTGGAATTCGAAGCATCCGCCAGATTGCAGTTCTTCGACACCTGGATCGGATAGTTCCGGCGGGCAGGTTAAGAATCAGGCTGATTCGAAGGGTCCCGCTGCGGTGTCGATGGGTCTAGGTTGCTGTACATGTCATGGCTGAGGCGCTTGTTCGACCTGCGATGGTTCGACAGTCACACCGCATGCGGAGTCGGCTGTGCCCGGGCTGCGGTGGATCTGTCCGTTCACGGCTGAGTCTCGACCAGTCTGATCGGGGCCCTCGTTCTCTGGGGGTTCCACGTTCAGGTCTCGTCCCAGAGTCGGCAGTAGAAGTCGAGTTTCCGGCGGTCCAGTTCGATGCCGTAGCCGTCGAGAACTTCGGACGTGAACCGACGGCCGTAGTTCCACTCCGTGCTCATGATTGCAGGCGCCAGATCAGCCCATCGGTCGGCGACGCCCAGAGAACCCAGGTCGACGTGGGCGAACCAGTTGCCGTCGTTGTCCAGCAGCGTGTTCGGAGCGCACGCGTCGCCGTGACACACCACCGGGTCTATTGGAGGTGCTGTACCGACGGACGGATTCGACCCCAGCTTTTCGGCGGACTCGACTCGGGATTCGATCGACCAGTCGTAGGGGCACGTGGCGCGAGGCACTGCGTCGTGAAACGCGCGTAGACCGGTGCCGATGGAGCGAGCAGCGACGGTGGGATTCGCCGTCCAGGCATCGTCGACTGCGTTTGTCCCCGGTAGCGCTACGGTTACCAGCCACTGCGCGTCGGAGTCGGAACCGGCGTCGACAACCTCCGGAACCCGAGTGTAGGCCGAAACCCAGCGCAACTTGTCGGCCTCGACAGCAAGGTCGATCTGCACGTCCAGCGGACACCATTTCACGAACACCTGTCCGGCACGGAAGGTCAGTCCACCCAACTCGTTCAGCCAGACAGGCTCTATCTCGGAGCTGCCAGCGTGGCGCCGCACCACAGGCGGAATCGACACCGAGGAATCCGGACGGGTCACGCCACCATTCCACCACAGCGCAGTACTCGGCACCGGTCTCTTTCTCGACGACTGTGCTGCGCCTGTCAGAACGGTGCGGGGTCATCGGTGTCCTCTGCGTAGGTCGGCGGAGCAGTGGTGTCGTCGAGATCGGATTCGGGTTTGTCGGTGCGGTGGTGGGGTTGTCGTCGTTTCTTCGGTATGTGGGGTAGGAGTGAGCTCGGGGCCAGGTCGGTTCGGCCGGTGGTGTTTCCGGGGAGGGTGACTGCCGTGGTGCCGGAGTTCGACTTCCAGTATTCGACGGCTCCGGCGAGCATGGTGGGTGTCCAGGCGCCGATGCTTTTGAGGGAGTGGTGGTATCTGCAGAGGCAGTGGAGGTTGGTGAGGATGGTCCAGCCGCCGCGGGTGGGGTTGTGGTGGTCGAAGGCGATGACGTGGTCGATCTCGCAGCCGGCTGCGGGGACGTCGCATCCGGGGTGGCGGCAGGTGCGGTCGCGGTGTCGGACGAGGTCTGCGAGCGAGGCGCCGGGTCGGTAGGTCAGTGCGCCGGGTGGTGGGGTGGTGAGTCCGCCGTGGCCGTCGGGGTAGAGCGGGACTGCCAGTGCGGGGTTGGTTTCGATGGCGGTTTCGAGTGCATCGATGAGTTGATAGGTGCCGCTGTAGTTTTCGGTAGAACGTCCGGTCGCTGTGTTCGGAAGAGTGGGTGGGGTGGGGAGTGTGAGTCCGCTGCGACGTCGTCCGCGGCCGAGTGGGTTGAAACTGATGTGCGTCGGTCGCGGTTGTGCCGGGGCAGTGGTGATGCCTGTGTGGTCGGCGAGGTTGGTGGCGTCGGTGAGGATGACGTTGAAGTGGCTGTTGGCGGCCAGTTCTCGGGCGTATTCGGGGTCGATGATGCCGTGGCCTGCGAGGTAGGCGGGGAGGTCGTGGAGTCCGAGGAGTGTGTCGATGTCGATAGAGATACTGGTCAGTGGGGTACGGCGGTCGGGAAGTTGGGGGTTGGCGGTGCAGGGTTTGTCGTCGTCGGGTGTGCAGGTGCAGGTGAGGTGGCCGTCGCGGTGGATGAGTGCGACTAATGCTGCGGCGAGGCGTTGGCTGCGGGTGCGTGGGTCGCGGGGGCAGAGGGTGGCGGCCGTTTCGGTGATCAGTTGCCAGCAGTCGGCGGCTTGGGCTGCGGGGAGGTTGGCTTCCAGGGTGGCGATGACGCCTTTGTCTCGGTAGCGCAGTGAGGTGAGTTTGTCGGTGACGTCTTTACGGTTGGTTGCGGCTTCGTCGGGTGCGGTTCGAGTGATGATGGCGTTTATTTCGGTGGCGAGGGGGCCGGGGGAGAGGCGTCGGGCTGCGGTGAGGGTTTCGGTTTCGATGCGGTGGGCGGCGTCTGCGCTGAGGCTGGCGGTGGTGCGGTAGATGGCGCGGATGCGTGCGAAGTCGATGTCGCCGTCGGCGAATGCGGCGGCGACGGCGGGTAGGCGCAGACGTAGGTCCATGCCGACTTCGGCAAGGGTGTCTGCGACGGTTTTGGAGCAGCCGAGGGTGGCGGCGGTTTCCGAGGCGGCGTAGTTTCCGGCATCGGTGATGAAGTCGCCGATCTGGACGGTCTGGTTCACGCAGGATTCCCAGATTTGCGCGGCGAGTGCGATTTTGCGGGCGCAGGCTCGGTTTTCCTCGCGTGCTGCGTCGGCGAGTTGGGTCAGTAGTACGGGATCGATGGCGGGTTGTGGTTGTGGTCCTGCGCATCGGGCGAATGTGCTGCGTGGTGCGGTGCGTGGCATATGGTGAACCCCCCGGTTCATGGGAACGTATGTTCGAATATACCGCTCCGCTCGTGATCTGGCAACAGTCTTGCTGTTGCTGTGCAACGGTTTTCGATGGTTGTGTGCTACCACACGCCACCGACACTGTGGTGATCAGCGCACCATTCGGATAGTGACGTAACCGTCGATCCCAAGGAGGTCCTGGGCTGAACCGTCGGGCTCGAAGCCGTTGCGTCGATAGAACTTCATGGCACGTCGGTTCGTCTGGGCGACCCAGAGTTCGGTCGGTTCGTCGGTCAGGACAGTGTCGAGCAGCAGTTGCCCAACGCCGGTGCCGTGGAACGCTTCCAGAACGTAGAGTGCAAACAGTTTTCGTCGGCCGTCCTCGAGTCCGCAGTGTGCAATCCCGATGATGTTGGAATCCACCACTGCAACAGCAACATTCTGGCCTTGTTGGTTCGGGTCGAGTACTGTCCGCCAGTGCTGAGTTCGCCGTGTGATCGAACCCTCGTCGAGATAGGTGTCCGGAACCGATCCTCCGTAGGTAGTGCGCCAGGCCTCGGTATGCATCCGAGCGATCGCCTCGGCCTCGTCTCGACCCGGCCGTCGTACTACTGGAGTCATGGTGTCACTGTAGATCGCGGTTCGATTGTCAACCGATGATTTCTCGCTGATTCCATCGATTCCGGCTCGGCGGACACGCCGGTAGCCTTCAGCAGTCATACGTTCGCGACTCGACGGGGGAATCACGTTGCCTGGGGTAGTTCGGTCGACGCGTCGTCGTCGAGAGATTCTGTCCGCGTACGCATTTCTTCTACCCAGTCTGATCGGCATCTCGGTCTTCCTTGCGGTGCCCATCGTGACAGTCGTATGGCTGAGCTTTCAGAAGTGGGATCTCATAGGTCCGGCCGAGTTCATCGGATTGGACAACTTCCGAGCTGTGCTGACGGACGGCCGTTTTCTGCATTCACTGATCGTCACGACACTCTTCGTGGCCGCTGCGCTGCCTCTGCAGACCGTGTTGGGTCTCGGACTCGGCATGTTCCTCGAACGGCGCGTACCAGGATCGGCTGTGTTCCGGGTGGTGCTGTTGTTGCCGTGGGTGGCCGCACCTCTCGCGCTCGGCATTGTGTGGAAGTGGATTTTCGCCCCGACCGACGGATTGCTCAATGCAATTGTCGGACAACGTATCGAATGGCTCGCAACACCCTCGTTGGTTCTTCCGGCGATCGTGGTGGTCAGCGTATGGACCAACATCGGATACGTGTCGCTGTTCTTCGCAGCCGGCCTCCGTGCAATACCCAGTGACGTTGTCGATGCCAGCAGACTCGACGGCGCGGGGCGGTGGCATCGTTTCCGGTACATCAGCCTCCCGCTCCTGCGTCCGACGATGTTCTTCGTTCTGGTCACCGGTCTGATCAGTTCCTTTCAGGTATTCGACACCGCGTACGCGCTCGCTCCGAATGGTGGGCCGGAGCGCGCCGGCGACGTAGTGACCGGGCGAATCTATTACGAGGCCTTCCAATCGTTTCAGTTCGGGCGCGCAGCGGTGATGGCGCTCGTACTCTTCGTGATTCTCGTGGTCTTCACCTTCCTTCAGCAGCGGTACTTCAGGTCCCGCACCACCTACGAGGTCGCCTGAATGGTCGCCACTCTCGAGAAGACAGGCGTTGGTGCTGATCAGGAAATCCGTCCGCGCCGACGAACCCTGGTCCTGGACGTCATCACGTACGCGGTGCTGGTGGTGTCGTCGCTGCTGGTTCTCGGGCCGTTTCTTCTCAGCACGATGACGTCTCTGAAATCGAGCAAACAGTTCGCAGCGGAACCCGCGACTTCCTTCCCCTCGCCTCTCACCGCGGACTCCTACGTGGGCTTGATCCAGGGGAACTACGGATTCGGTAGATCGATCCTGGTCACGGCCGTCGTGAGCCTGGTGATCGTCGTCGGGCAGACGGTGTTCTCCGTGTTTGCTGCTTACGCCTTCGCACGCCTGGAGTTTCCTGGACGTGACTTCCTCTTCTGGGCCTACTTGTCGACCCTGATGGTTCCGGGCGTTGTGACAATGATTCCGCTGTACCTACTGCTCAGTGAATCCGGCCTCCGAAATACGTTCTGGGCTCTGGTACTTCCGTTCGTCTTCGGATCTCCCTACGCGATATTTCTTCTACGGCAGCACTTCCTGAGTCTCCCGACGGATCTGATCAGCGCGGCGCGACTGGATGGCGCCGGACACCTCAGGATTCTGTGGCATGTGGTGGTGCCACTGAGCAAGCCAGTTGTATCGACGCTGGCAGTCATCACCGCGGTGACGCATTGGAACAGCTTTCTGTGGCCGCTGATCATCACCAGTGGAGGTCGGTGGCAGGTCATCACCGTGGCGACGGCCAATCTGCAGACGCAGTTCAACGGTAACTGGACGCTCGTCATGACGGCGACGACGATCGCGATCGTCCCTCTGCTCGCATTGTTCGTCGCGTTTCACAAGACCATCGTGTCCTCCTTGACCATCAAGGGCTTTAACTGAAACAGATTCCTCGACACCGAAAGAGACGTCCATGAAAAGAAGCATCAGCACGCTGGTTACGGTCGGCCTCACCCTCGGCCTGGCTGCGTGCAGCGGCACAGGAGACGGCGGGGGCGACAACACGGTGACTTTCCGTATCTGGAGCGACGACGCGGTCGCTGCTGCGTACGAGCAGTCCTTCGCCGAGTTCACCGCACAGAACCCGGACATCACGGTTCAGCTCAATCAGGTTCCCTGGGCGAATTACTGGGACAAACTTCGTGCCGATCTCTCCGGAGGAGGCGGCGACGACATCTTCTGGGTCAACGCGCCCAACTACGCGAGCTACGCCGACAACGGCAATCTCGTGAACATTTCCGAGTTGTTACCCGACGCGGTGTCGGATTGGGAGCCTTCGGCCGTCGAGAAGTACAACCGTGACGGATCCCTGTGGGGTGTTCCACAGCTCATCGACGGTGGAAAGGTTTTGTACTACAACAAGAAGCTTGTTTCCGACGCGGAGGTCGACCTGGCCGATCTCACTTGGGATCCAAGTAACGAACAGGCAGACACGTTCCTGCAGGCGTTGAAGAAGCTCACAGTCGACTCAGCAGGGCGGACTGCTGACCAGCCCGGTTTCGACCCGGGTGCGGTCACGCAGTACGGCTTCAACGCTGCTTGGGATTTCGATGCGATCGTCGGAAACTTCATCGCGTCGAACGGTGGGCTCTATCAGGACAGCGGGAAGTACGTATTCGCCGACGATCCAGCGTCCGTCGACGCAATCGAGTATGCCGTTGACCTCATTAATGACGACCATGTTGCACCGTCGTCCGCGGACACGAACGACAATCTCGACTTCTCGCGAGATCAGTTCTTACAGGGAAAACTGGCAGTGTTCGAGTCCGGCGCATACAACCTCGCCAACATCTCCGAAGGCGCCGACTTCGAGTGGGGAATAACCCCGATCCCGGCGGGACCTTCCGGTCGGATCCCGGTGACCAACAGCATCATCGCTGCCGGCAACTCGGCGTCGGAGAATTCGGAGGCGACGCAGAAGGTTCTCGACTGGATCGGGAGCGAGGAAGGCAGTGAACCTCTCGGCGCCAACGGGGCTCTGATTCCGGCAGTAACCGGAGCTCAGCAGTCGTACTTCGATTTCTGGGCAAGCAAAGGCGTCGACGCCACGTTGTTCCCGGCGGGAGTGCAAAACGGGGTCTTGAAGAACGATCCGGTACCGGGGGCTCAGGCAGCATCGGCCGATCTCGATTCCGCGTTCAAGGAAATCTTCTCCGGGCGCGCGGGGGACATCCAGGAGGCGCTGAAAGTAGCTCAGGACAACGCAAACGAGCAGATATCCGGTTGAATGCCGAGCTCATCGATTCGCGTCGGGGCTCTGGCTGTTGGAAAGATGCAGGATCGATTGTGCAGCAGCTGCCTCGACGGTTTGAGCCAGCAATACGGCTATCGTCATCGGGCCCACTCCGCCTGGGACGGGGGTGATCCACCCTGCTCGCTCGGAGGCGCGATCGAATTCGACGTCGCCGACGTTGCCTGCGTTGTAGCCGGCGTCGACGACGACTGTGCCCGGTTCGATCCAGTCTCCGCGGATAAGTTCCGCGCGTCCGACGGCGGCGACGACGATGTCGGCTTCCGCGATTCGATCGGCAAGGTCCTCGGTATGGGAATGGCAGTACGTCACTGTCGCATTCTCGGCGAGGAGCAACATACCGACCGGCAAGCCGAGAATTGCGCTGCGTCCGACGACGACGGCGTGTTTTCCACGCAGTTCGATTGCGTTGTCCTGCAGCAACCGGATGATCCCGCCGGGAGTACACGAACGAAAACCATTTCCATGCAATGCCATAGCTGAAAACGATGCGGAGGTGACACCGTCCACATCCTTTCCCGGCGCGATGGCGTCGAACGCTTGCCGTTCGTCGATGTGGGCGGGGACTGGATGCTGAAGGAGGATGCCGTGTACGTCGGTGTCGCTGTTCAACGAGTCGATAGCGTCGAGTAGTTCTTCGGTGGTGGTACTGGTGGGCAACTCGATTCGTCGGGATTCGATGCCCACGTCTGTTGCACGCCGCGCCTTCATTCGGACGTAGGTGTGGGACGCAGGATCATCGCCGACGAGGATGGTTGCCAGACATGGCGTGACGTCCAAAGCGGAGACGCTCGAACGTACTTCGTTCAGCAGAGCTTCGGCCGAGCGGCGGCCGTCCAGAATACGCGCAGTCAACATCTGCTCCTTCACACCGTTGTAGTGTGAAGCACCCAGGCGGACGACGCTTCAGGAAGATCAGCACTTCCCGGTGGTGAACCACCCTCGCCAGTCGTGCGTGGAACCTACTCTAACGCCCGAAGCCGGAGGGTGCATGAACGCGGACTGTCTGCTCTGCTTCGAGATCGAAGGGAAGATCCCGCTGCCAGGTGGGGTGTACGAGACTCCGACGTCAGTGGCCTTTCATCTACCCGAGCAACCGAGCGGTGACGTGTTGCTCGGGCATCACCTGGTGGTGCCGAAGAGGCATGTCGACGATCATGGCGGACTCGACGAGAACGCGGTGAAGGACGAGCCCGGATCGCACCGAGTCGACTTCGCCAATGCTGCTTCGTTTGCCGAACGAATTCGCTTTGATTTGGGGTGATTTCAACCCTTGACGTAACACGCATCGATGGGTTGCATGGGCGGATGCCGAACGCACTGTCGCCGAGGTGTTGCGGGTCGATCTGACCCGCACCGACCATTCTTCACTCGACTCATGGAGCACACGCAGTGAAAACAATTATTCTTATCGGCATCGTGGGGCTTGCGGCCCAACTCGTCGACGGCGCACTCGGCATGGCGTACGGCGTCACGACGACGACGCTTCTGCTCGCCATCGGCACCAATCCCGCGGCCGCGTCGGCCACCGTGCACTTGGCGGAGATCGGCACCACGTTCATTTCCGGGCTGTCGCACTGGAAGTTCGGCAACGTCGATTGGAAGGTCGTTCGGCGGATCGCCCTACCCGGTGCGGTGGGTGCGTTCGTCGGAGCGACGGTTCTGTCCAACCTGTCCACCGAAGCCGCAGCTCCCGTCATGGCCTTGATCCTTCTGGGCCTCGGGTTGTACATCCTCATCAGGTTCACCGTCCAGGGGATTCCTCGGGGGAATCTCGGAAAGCCGCTGCGCAAGCGGTTCCTGGCGCCGCTCGGTTTGCTCGCGGGCTTCGTCGACGCCACCGGTGGAGGCGGGTGGGGCCCCGTGGGAACCCCGGCCATTCTCGCCAGTGGACGGCTCGAGCCTCGGAAGGTCATCGGCTCGATCGACACGAGTGAGTTCGTGATCGCGCTGGCCGCGAGCCTGGGCTTCCTGTTCAGCCTCGGCTCGCAAGGAATCAACATCAGCTGGGTGCTGGCGATCCTTGCCGGTGGCGTCGTCGCGGCTCCTCTCGCGGCCTGGTTGGTCCGTCACGTTCCGCCTCGGTTGCTGGGGGCTTCGGTGGGCGGCATCATCGTGCTCACCAACACGCGGAGCCTGTTCCGGAGTGGTTGGTTCGAGCTCAGCGGCGCCGTCCAGGCCACTGCGTACGTCACCATCGTCGTGGCCTGGGTGGGGTGCTTCGTGTTCTCACTGAAGGCGTACCTGCAGGACCGCGAGAACGAATCGGCGGACAAGATCTCGGAGGAGGCGAAGACCAATGCGGAGCGCGAAGTCGCTGTCTGACCTGGCCTCGATCGCCAGATCAGCCCTGATCTGGTTCGGATCGACCATTTTCGCCGGCCTCACCACGTATGGCGAGTACCACCTCGGCGCGCACTGACACACCGGAATTACGAACCTGCCCGATTCGAACCATTGACGAGGTTCTGTGCTGGTGGTGGACTTCGAGGATGCCATTCTTCGACGGGGCGCGGGGACCGATCTACTACCGGCACTGGGCCGCAGAGGTTCCGCGCGCGAACGTAGTGTTCCTCCACGGTTACGGGGAACATTCCGGTCTCTATCACCGATTCGCGGATTCTCTGAGCGCCGACGGTATCGACGTGTGGGCGTTGGATCTGATCGGCCACGGGCTGTCGTCGGGGGACCGCGGGGACTTCGGGTCGTTGCGTGACCTGCAAGCGGACGCGGGCGCCCTCACCTCGCTGGCCAGGGTGGGTGTGCCCGACGTTCCTACCGTCGTCATCGGGCACTCGCTCGGTTCGGTCGTCGCGACGCTGTCGGTCCTCGACGAGCCGGATCGCTACGTCGCCGCCGTGATCTCCGGTGCGACGCTGGCACCCATCCCGTGGTTGGACCCCGACAACGCTCGATTCGATCTCGATCCGAGTGAACTGTCGGCCGACCCGTTCTACCTCGACGCATTGATCAACGACCCGCTCGCATTCGTCAGTGCGGATTCGGGTCGACTGCTCGGTGCCGAGCTGCGGACGGCGTGGGACAGGTTCGACGCCGACCTGGCCGCACTGCGGGTGCCGACGCTCGCGGTGCACGGCGACGCGGACACGGTGTCGCCGATCGAGAACGTCCGGACCTGGGCGGGACGAGTTCGTGAACTCGAACTACGTGAGATCGCCGGCGCCAGGCACGACGTGCTGAACGAGACCGGGCATCGTCGAACCGCTGCCGTCGTCGCCGATTTCGTTCTCGAACGTGCCGATGCTGCATCACTTGTCGTCTACGAGGAGGAGCCGTCGTGGCGAGGCTGACGATCACCGACGCGCAACGGGCCGCCCTCGCCGATGCGGCCGCATTCCCGCTGCTCGACGCGATAGCCGGTCGACGGTCACGCCGTTTCCCTCTCGGTGGGAAGATCCCCGACGGTCCGCTGGCGTACGAGAGCACTCACCCGGTCACGCCGATCAGCGAGGTCGAACGGGCTCTTCTGCTGTCGGTCGTCGGCGGAGTCACCGGGTGGCACTACGGCATCACCCGCCACGGTGGGTACGCGCCGAAGTTCCCCAACTACTCGGGGAGTGCTGTGGGAAGAGCCTTTCCGTCGGCCGCCGGATTTCACACCAGTCAGCTGTTCTTCACCGACGATTCGGGAACGTACCTGCTCCCGACACGTGACACCCCACCGTCGCCCGGCGAGTTCGATATCGAGGAGTGGCTGAATCACACTGCGGATCAGTATGTTCGGCTCGGTGACACGCGACTGGAAATTCCGCGCGAAGAGCCCTACATGGAAGGTCACAACACCTGGATAGCCAACCATCCGGGAAGCTTGCTCGCGTTTCCCGTTGCCGACCTCTCCGAGCACCTGATCGCCAACCTGTCCTTCTTCGCCGCCAACGGCTACGTCGTCTTCGACGACGTGCACGACCGCCCGATTCCGGGAATCGACAAGTTCTCGGCTCTGGCTCACTTCGACGATCCGGTTCCGCTGTCGTTCGTCGAGCAATACACCCTGACCGAGGCAAGCGCGGAGCTTGCGACGGCAACCCACAACGGCGTATTGGTTCTGCAGGCACTCGGTCTCGGCGGGTGGATGTTCGACGGACTCGACCGACTGTCCGTGCTGGGCGGATCCGGTGATCCGCGCGCTCCAGGTCTGGGCTTCCGGTCCGACAACGACCCGAGCTGGCCGTTCCCCAATGCAACCGGCTTGGACGGCGTGTTCGAGACATTGACTCCGCCGCATGTGAACACCGTCGCCGACGGTGTCGCCAAGTACATCGACCGCAAGTACGGGCCGGGTGGGCCGTTCCACCCGGACACACCCGGGGCATGGTCGGAGACGCCCAAGGTCCGTGCAGCCGCCCTGCCCGCGGACGCAGTGCAGGAACTCGTGACCGCGGAGGCGTCGTACATCTACGACGCATTCGGCAAACTGCCGGGAACCGTGCCCACCGTCCACGTGCTGATGTATCTGCAGGCCCAGAACATCGACCTGGACTTCTACGACACTCACTTCGCCCCGGGGGCGTACCTTCACACCCACGCCGAGCATGCCCGGCGCGGGTGGTGAGGACGCTCCATCTCACTCCAGTTTGAACCCGACCTTGATCGTCACCTGGAAGTGAGCGATCGATCCATCTTCGATGTGGCCGCGGGTTTCGAGTACCTCGAACCAGTCGAGGTTGTTGAGGGTGGTGTTCGCGCGCGCGATCGCCTTTCGGATGGCGTCGTCGGTGCTTTCGGTGGAGGTTCCGACGATTTCGGTGACGCGGTAGATGTTGTCGCTCATGGGTTCTTTCGCTCCTCTGCAGTCTGGTGAACTTTCCGACTGCTGATACTTCTCCTGCAATGCCGATTTCGAAACAGAACGGTGAAATCGTCTGCTGTAGGCGCTGGTCGAGGCCACGCGCGGAAAAATCATCGTGATTCGAAGGGTGGTTTCCCGTCCGGCGACGGACCACACTCGGGCATCGGCATGAAGTGAAAAGCGAAGACCGGACGAGTTCTCCGAACCTGCAGCGCCTTTCATTCGAGCATGTCGACCCATCGAGCGCCGGTGCTGTCCCTGTCGTCCTTCTCGAGGAGTATCTCCGCAATGACGCTTCGGCGCTTGTCCTTGTCCAGAATTCCGATGTCCGTTGCAGATCCAGCCTCCGACGACGAAGCCGGACCGGGCACCGCAGCGGCGGTCTGAGGTGTACGACGTCAAGAGGCTGATACTGCTGCGAGATCTCGCGGAGTACGCGACGATGTCCGCCGTCGCCGAGCTGCACGGCATCACCACCTCGGCTGTGTCGCAACAGCTTCGTACACTCGAAGACGAAGTCGGTGCCGTCCTGACGCGGCGCGACGGTAGGACGTTGCGGCTCACCGGCGCAGGCAGGGTGCTGGTGGATCACACAGCACGCGTTCTCGCCGCACTGGAAGAAGCCGAGAGTGCGGTGGCGGCGACCGGCGACGTCATCACGGGCGTCCTCACCGTTGCATGCTTCCAGACAGCGATGGCGCAACTCGCGCTGCCGGTGGCCGCGGACCTGGAGAGCGCGCACCCGGGACTGCGTATCCGGTTGATCGAGTCGATGCCGGTCGATTCCGTTCCGGCGGTACGCAATCAAGAAGTGGATCTGGCAATCACGTACACCTACTCGTTCGGGGCCACCGACCTGCCCACCGGCATGACGACGGAATACCTGTTCGACGACCCACTCGTCGTGCTGGCGCCTACCGCGTGGCACGAGCGAATTTCGGAGATGGGTCTCGCGGCGCTCGCCGAAACCGACTGGATCGCAGCAGCCGACGGTGCGCCCTCCGTACAGTCGGTGGTGTTCAGCTGCAGGCAAGCAGGGTTCACTCCGCGGATCCAGCACCGCAGCAACAGTTTCGCGATGATGGCCGTGATGGTCGGGCACGGATTCGGTGCGACCATCGTGCCGCAGATGTCCGTGCCCGACGATTTCAGGCACCTCGTATCGCAACCCGGTGTCACCCAGCCGATCATCGACGGTGCCCGACGGCTCGGCGTGACGTACCGACAGGCCTCGAGCGAACGGCCGGCGGTAGCCGAGGCCGTACGCGCGTTCCATCGGCGCGTTCGCCCGGTCGAACTGGCCTCCTGACTTTGTCGAACCCCGGTTACTCGACCCTCGTGCATGTTCCTGGGTGCACACAGATCGCTTCGCGAGGGCCGGATGTGCCCTGCCGAGCCGATTTGTGTGCAACCAGGAACACCGTCGCCCCAGAACACATCGCCAAGCACGTGGATCGCACTCCGACACTCGTGTTCACGCGCTGCGGAGGGATACCGGTTCGGTCACCACGCGGATGCCTGGTTCCGGATCGAATCGGTATCCGGTGCCGCGCACCGTGGTCACGAGCCGACCGAACGATCCCAATTTGGTGCGCACTCTCGACAGATGTACGTCCACGCTGCGACCGCCGCCGCTGCGGGTCAGCTCGTCACGTCCGACGACGACCCGCGGGTTGCGCACGAGGTGGGAGAAGATCTCGAACTCGGTGTGACTGAACGACACACTCTGTCCGCCGACGACGACGTCACGCGCAGGCAGATCGATCACCAGTGGCGAGTTGCGGTCGTTGAACCGCACGTCGAATCTCGTCAGGATGCGTGCGTTCGGGGCGAACGTTTCGGTGGTTCGGCGCAGCGCATCCGCGAGCGCGTGCAGTTGCGCCCTGGACAGGCCCTCCAGGGAGGGCGTACCCGTGTCGGAGATGTGCAGCACCACGGTGTCTTCGACAGTCATTCTCTCCCCCCCCGAAATCTTCGGCGCGACGGGTGAGTCCCGACGTCGGTCCATGGAATCTCGTCGACGCGCACTTGGGAAGATATTCGCTCGAGTTGATCGAAAACGAGAGGATCTGCGTGATCGAAACCGTTGACGTGCGCCGGCCCGCGGTGATGGACTTTTCGGCGTGAATGTCGAGAACGACCTGGTGACAGTGGCCCTGCGGACGGAGGAGGTCCCGTGGGACCACGCCGATGCCGAAGCCTTGCGGGCGGCGATGGCCGTAGAAGTCGGGCCGCGGTACGCCGATCGGGCCGCGGACATGGCCCGCACGCAGGCGAACGCCGTCGACCCGGACACCGTGCACCGCACCATCGTCGTCTACGCCGGAGAAACACCCGTCGGACACGCAGCGGTCCGATGGAACGCCGGTGACCTGGAACTCAAGCGCATGTTCGTGCACCCGGACCACCGCGGAACCGGGGTGTCCAGGGCGTTGCTCACCGCGTCGGAGGACGCGGCCCGCGAACTCGGACTGCCGCGGCTGATCCTGCAGACCGGCGACCGCCAGCCCGACGCCGTGCGCCTGTACGAGAAGAGCGGCTACACGCGCATCCCGATCTTCCCGCCCTACGAGGCCATGCCGTTCTCGAACACCTTCGAGAAAGTCTTCACCGGCTGAGCCTGAACCCGATGTGGCTGCTGGAGGTGTCCTCGGTGACGCCCGAACGGGCCGAGGTGCGGTATCGCCGGCAGTAGCTCGCGTGGCACAGGTGCGACCCGCCGCGGATGACGGCCCGGATGTCACGGCGGGCGGCGTCGAACGTCCCGGTGGTCCATTCCCAGACGTTGCCGGTGATGTTGTAGAGGCCGTAGCCGTTCGGCTCGAACGACCGGACGGGTGCAGTGAACACCGTGTCGACGTGCTCGCCGGGGAACTCACCGCGCCACGTGTTCATCCGGTCGAGCGATTCGTCCGCCCCCCAGGGGAACGGCTGCTGCTCCAACCCGCCGCGCGCCGCGTACTCCCATTGCTCCTCGCTGGGCAACGACGACCCGACCCACGCGCAGTACGCGTCGGCGTCACGCCGGGACACGTGGGTGACGGGGTGATCGGCCACCGGGCGGATCGACGACGTCGGGCCCGACGGCCGCCGCCACGACGCCCCGGAGACGACGCGGAACCACGGGGTCGCGGTGACCGCGGGCGACGAGTCCTCGGCGGGGAGCGATCCGGCGAAGACGAGGGAATCACCGAACTGTTCGGCGTCGGTGACGTATCCGGTCGCGGCGACGAACGCATCGAACTCGGCAACGGTGACCGTCGTCGGCGCGATCGAGAACGCCTCGACTTCGACGCGGCGGACCGGCCCCTCCAGATCGGCCGGATACGCCAGGGGATCCTCCGATCCCATCAGGAACGTCCCACCCGGCACCTCGATCAGCACGCCAGGCTCGGCGCCGCGCTCGGGAAGGTCCCGACGCCTACTGGACTCGTCGCGATCGGGCGCACAGCATCCACCGCTCATACCCCCATGCTGCCACCTGTCCCCCTGAGCGAGGGCCGGACATGTGCTAGGCAATAGGAATGACGAAAGAGAACGTCCTGCTGATCCACTGGCACGATCTGGGGCGGCATCTCGGCGCATACGGGCACCGCTCGGTATCGAGCCCGCGGGTCGACGCACTTGCCGCGGAGGGCTTTCTCTTCACGCACGCGCACGCGACGGCGCCGTTGTGCTCACCGTCGCGAGGGTCGCTCTTCACCGGCCGCTATCCGCACAGCAACGGGTTGGTCGGATTGGCTCACCACGGGTGGGAGTACCGCCCCGGTGTGCAGACCTTGCCCGCGCTGCTCGGTGAATCCGGTTGGCAGACGGCCCTGCTCGGCATGCAACACGAGTCCTCGTTTCCGTCCCGGCTGGGTTTCGATTCCTACGACGTCTCCAACTCGTACTGCGAGTACGTCGTGGAGAAGGCCGACGCCTGGTTGCGCGAGGATCGCACCGAGCCGTTCTTCCTGACCGCGGGATTCTTCGAGACGCACCGTCCGTACCCCGCCGAGCGGTACACCCCGGACGACGCCGATGCCGTGGAGCTTCCCGACTACCTGCCGGACACGCCGGAGGTCCGCGAGGACCTCGCCGAGTTCCACGGATCGATCACCGTCGCCGACGCTGCCGTGGGCGAGCTGCTCGACACCCTCGCCGAGACCGGGCTCGACCGTTCGACGTGGGTCGTGTTCATGACCGACCACGGTCCGGCGTTTCCCCGAGCGAAGTCGACCTTGTACGAGGCAGGGACGGGGATTGCGTTGATCGTCAGACCACCGACCGATCGCGGTCTTGCGCCCCGGGTCTACGACGAGCTCTTCAGCGGCGTCGACCTGGTGCCCACCCTGCTCGACCTCCTGGGTGCACCCGTACCCGACGAGGTGGAAGGGCTCTCGCACGCAGCCAACCTCGCGTCGGGACGCGCGCCGGTGCGCGACGAGGTGTTCACCTCGAAGACCTACCACGATTCCTTCGACCCCATCCGCGCCGTGCGGACGAAGGATTTCAGCTACATCGAGAACTACGCCGAACGTCCCGTACTCGACCTGCCGTGGGACATCGAGGAGAGCCCGTCGGGCCAGGCCGTGGCCGAATCGGTGCGCTCACCGCGTGCACGAAACGAGCTCTACGATCTGCGCAGCGACCCGGGCGAGACAGTGAATCTGCACGAGGATTCGGAGTACCGTGCCATTGCCGAGGACCTGGCTCTGAGGTTGCACACGTGGCGTGAATCCACGCGTGACGTGATTCCGTCGGACTTCGTCGGGTCGCGCATTTCCGACCGCTACACCCACGACTACCTCGTCACGAAAGGCCTGAAACTGCCGTCGCGGTCTCCGCTGTCGTCCGAGCGCGGGATAGCGGAGGGCACGCAGGACGGTCCCGCTGCACACTGAGTTCGGTTTGGCAATGGTTTGACGCAACAGGATCGAAAATCCTGTTGTGCAAAGTGTTTCGCGTGTGTCTAGTATTCCCGGCATGAGCGATCAGCCGCGTTCGTACCTCGTCCTCGCGTCACAGCGAAGCGGAAGCACCCTGCTCGTCGAATCGCTTCGTGCAACCGGGCAGGCTGGCGAGCCACAGGAGTTCTTCCAGTACCTCCCGAGCACGTCGCTGGCGCCTCAGCCGCGTGAGTGGTTCGCCGGCGTCGACGACGAGAACATCCTGAGATTGCTCGCGCCGTGGAAGCCCGGAACACCGTCCACGGAGACGCCGCAGGAGTGGCGCGCCCGAATCCTCGATGCCGGGCGCACCCCGAACGGAGTGTGGGGTGGCAAGCTCATGTGGAACCAGACGCCGCTGCTCACCGCATGGGCCGACGGATTGGCAGGCCGGCAGGCCGACGATCCGGACGCCGGCGACCTGAAGACCGGCATAGAGGACGTACTGGGCCCGGACGTTCTGCTGGTGCATGTCGCGCGAAAAGACACTGTGGCGCAGGCGGTGTCGATGTGGCGCGCCGTGCAGACCCAGGTGTGGCGCGGCCGTGCCGACCCGGAGGTGGACGCTCGCGCCGAGTACAACGCCGACGGCATCGCTCATCTCCACGCCATTCTGGAGGATCAGGAGCGGCAGTGGGCGCGATGGTTCGGCGAGGCCGGTGTCGAACCCCTCGACATCGACTACCACGAGCTGGCATCGGACACGACCGGACAGGTCGCCAGGGTGCTGGTCGCCTTGGGGCTCGATCCGGAGTTGGCGCCGCCGCCCGCCCTGCAGCGGCAGGGCAACGACAGGTCGAACGACTGGATCGAGCGTTACCGCGCAGAAAGGATTTCAGTATGACGACCACCGACGAGGTGACCCCCGACGTCACTCACGTGGACGAGCTCCGCGTTCTCGAAGCCGAGGCCGTGCACATCATCCGCGAGGTGGTGGCCGAACTCGAACGTCCTGTTCTCCTCTTCTCCGCGGGCAAGGACTCGATCGTTCTCCTTCGTTTGGCGGAGAAAGCGTTTCGTCCGTCACCGCTTCCGTTCCCGGTGATGCACGTGGACACCGGGCACAACTTCCCCGAGGTCATCGAGTTCCGTGATCGCAGGCTCGAAACGGCGGGACACAGACTGATCGTCGCCTCCGTGCAGGAATCCATCGACTCCGGGCGTGCGAGCGAGATCGGTGGCCCCAACGGCTCGCGGAACCGACTGCAGACCAGAACGCTGCTCGACGCCCTCGAGGCGGGCCGGTTCGATGCTGCCTTCGGCGGTGCGCGACGCGACGAGGAACGGGCACGTGCCAAAGAGCGCGTACTGAGTTTCCGAGATGCATTCGGGCAGTGGGATCCTCGTGCGCAGCGGCCCGAGCCGTGGTCGCTGTACAACGGCCGAATCAGACGCGGCGAGCAGGTGCGCGTGTTCCCGCTCAGCAACTGGACCGAACTCGACATCTGGCGGTACATCGAACTCGAAGGCCTCGAGCTCCCGTCGATCTACTTCGCGCACGAGCGCGAGGTGTTCGCCCGAGACGGAATTCTGCTCGCCACATCGGAATTCACATCTCCGGCCGAGACCGAACAGGCCGCGACGGAATGGGTTCGATACCGCACTGTCGGTGATCTCACCATCACCGGCGCCGTCCGTAGCCATGCAACCGACATCGCCGGAGTGATCGGGGAGATCTCGGCCGCGACGGTATCCGAACGGGGAGAGACGCGCGCCGACGACCGGACTTCGGTGGCCGCGATGGAAGATCGCAAGCGCGAGGGGTACTTCTGATGACACGGCAACTACTGCGACTGGCAACCGCGGGCTCGGTCGACGACGGCAAGAGCACGCTCATCGGACGGCTCATGTTCGACACCGACAGCCTGCCCCTCGATCACCTCGAAGCAGTGACGCGCGACGACGGTGTCCCCGACCTCGCGGCCCTGTCCGACGGATTGCGCGCCGAACAGGAACAAGGCATCACCATCGACGTCGCCTACCGGTTCTTCTCCACCGAGAACCGCAGCTACATCCTCGCCGACACACCGGGTCACGAGCGGTACACCCGCAACATGTTCACCGGCGCATCGACCGCACACGTCGCCGTTCTCCTCGTCGACGCCCGGGCAGGCGTACTGCGGCAGACCAGACGGCACGCACGGATCTCGTCGCTGCTCGGCGTCCGGCACCTGGTCGCCGCCGTCAACAAGATCGATCTGATCGACTATGCGGAAGACAAGTTCCGTGACGTCGAAGCCGAGCTGCACACGCTCGCCGGCCGTCTCGGCGCCACCGATCTGACGGTGATCCCACTCGCGGCCAAGGACGGCGACAACGTCGTCCACCGATCGACCAACACCCCGTGGTACACCGGCCCCACCTTGCTCGAGTACCTCGAATCCGTCGAACTCGTCGCTCCTGCAACACGTCCGGAGGAACTGCGCCTTCCCATCCAGTGGGCGTCGCGACCCACGGCGAACGAGCGGCGACGCTACACCGGTCGCCTGTCCGCCGGAACGCTGCAGGTCGGTGACGCCGTGGTGGCACTGCCGTCGGGAGCGCGCAGTACCGTCACCGCGCTCGACACACTCGACGACAACCGCTCCACCGCGGTGGCACCGCTTTCGGTGTCCATCTCCCTCGCCGACGACATCGACATCGGTCGCGGCGACGTCGTCGTCAGCGGCGCCGAGGCCGCACACGTTCCGGTCCTCGCCCGCGAGATCGAGGCAACCGTCTGCTGGTTCGGCGACACCCCGCTGCGCGCCGGTGATCGCGTCGCGCTCAAGCACACGGCGTCGACCGTGCGTGCGACCGTGCAGGCACTGCACTCCCGGCTCGATCCAGAAACCCTCGACGAGCAGGATCAACCGGTCGAACTGACGCTCAACGACATCGGCACCGTGACACTGCGAACGTCCTCGGTGATCCTCGCCGACCCGTACACGGACAACCGCGACGCCGGTGCCTTCATCCTCATCGACGAGACGTCGAACGACACCGTCGGCGCAGGCACGATCTCCGAGGCCCGCGAGGTCAAACCCGGCGAACAGACCCGCAACGACATCAAATGGCACCCGTCGGCTCTCGACCGCGCCCACCGATGGTCGTCCACCGGTCAACACGGAGCGACGGTGTGGTTCACCGGGTTGCCGGCGTCGGGCAAATCGACCGTCGCCGTCGCACTGGAGCGCGCGCTCGTCGAATCGGGCCGCGCTGCATATCTTCTCGACGGCGACAACGTCCGGCACGGACTGTCCGACGACCTCGGATTCACCCCGGGCGACCGAGCCGAGAACATCCGACGCGTCGGGCATCTGACGAGGCTGCTCGCCGACGCAGGCGTCGTGGCCATCGCATCCCTCGTCTCGCCTCTCGAATCCGACCGTGCCATCGCGCGCGCCCTCAACGACGCTGCAGGACTCACCTTCGTCGAGGTCGCCGTCAGCACGCCGCTCGAAGAATGCGAGCGCCGCGACCCCAAGGGTCTGTACAAGCGTGCCCGCGCCGGCGAACTCAAGGGACTCACCGGCATCGACGCGCCCTACGAGCCGCCGTCGTCGCCCGACCTGACCATCGACACCACCGGCGCCGACATCGACGACCTCGTGGCCCAGGTCCTGGCCGTGCTCGACCGGGGGTGAGCACACTCGTCGTCCTCGCCGGACTTCCGGCCACCGGGAAGACGACGGTGGCGCGGGAAGTCGCGTCCCGTCTTCAGTGGCCGTACCTGCGACTCGACACGATCGAGCACCGCATCACCACCGCGGGAATCGTCCCGGGGACGGTGGGGTACTCGGTGCTGTACGCGCTGGCGGCCGATCAGCTCGCCGTGGGGGTGCCCGTTGTGGTCGACAGCGTGTCGCCGGTGGCCGCGTCGCGCGACGCATGGCGGAAGGTGGCGTCGGAAACCGGAGCCGAGATCGTCCTGATCGAGGTGGCCTGCTCCGACGTCGACGAGCATCGCCGACGCGTTCGGACGCGCGACGTCGGCATTCCTGGGCTGGCGGTGCCGACGTGGGCCGACATCCAGGACCGCGACTACGAGCCGTGGACATCCCCGCATCACGTCCTCGACACCGCAGGCCAGTCGGTGGAGGAATCGGTGGAGCAGGTGCTGCGTTGGATCGATGTGAATCCGGTCAGAGAGTTCTCGAAAGGCACACGGTGAGCATCAACTTCCTCGACGAGCAGGCGGGTCACCCGCTCGACGATCCGATTCGCAGTTCACTGCTGGGGGCGCACGCCAGGTTCGCGCGCACGGTGGGCCGCAGTTTTCGCTTCGACCCGGAGGTCGCGCCGTTTCTCGGCCACCCGCCCGTGCTCGAGCAGTCCGATTGGAACGACATCGTCGAACTGTTCGGACACGGTGAGATCGTGTCGCTGCGCGGCACCGGGCACGTGATTCCCGACGGCTGGGAGCTGATCGACCAATTCGGCCTCGTCCAACTCGTCGGGACTCATCTCGAGACCCGGCCGTACGCGGATGCCGTCGTACTCGGCGCACCCGACGTTCCGGAGATGCTGGATCTCGTCGACCGCACCAAGCCGGGACCGTTCCTGCCGAGGACGTTCGAGCTCGGAACCTACCTCGGGATCCGCGACGCCGACGCCGGGGGTGCGCTGGTCGCGATGGCGGGGGAGCGGATGCACCCGCAGGGGTGGACCGAGATCAGCGCGGTGTGCACCGATCCGGCCTACCGCGGTCGTGGCCTGGCCACCGAACTCGTGCGTGCCGTCGGGCACGGTATCCGGGAACGCGGCGAGAAGCCGTTTCTGCACGCGTCGGCGTCGAACGAGAACGCCATTCGGTTGTACCTGTCCATCGGATTCGAGCTGCGCCAGCGTTCGGAACTGACGTTGGTACGCACTCCGGCCTGAGGTGTCCATTCGACTCAGGCTGATCCCAATCCTTTTTCCTACCCGGTCCGTGGGGAAAGATAGTTGGTTGATTCAGGCAAGTAACGCCACCTTTTCGTGAAAGAAGGACCATGAGCTCGAACGACGCATCACTGATCTCTCCCGCCGAGGCAGCTTCCGCCACTGCGACATTGATCGACGTCCGAAGTGAGAAGTCGCGAATCGAGTTCGGCACCGTCGCCGGAGCCGTCGTCGTCGACAAGGCTGCCGTCGAGGCCGAGTTCGGCGCCGCCGACCGTGATCGTGACGAGCCGATCGTCGTGTTCTGCGGATCCGTCAAGGGCTCGGGCCCCGTCGTCGACGAACTGAAGGGGCTCGGCTACACCAACGTCTCGCACGTGGACGGTGGGTTTCCTGCACTGAAAGAGCACGGCGTCCCGACGGTGCACACGCAGTGAGCACAGGAAACGGACTACTTCTGGCTGTCGAACTGGACGGCCGCAACGAATCGCCCAGGGCACTGAAGGAAGCGGTGACGGCCGCCGAACGCGCCGGGTTCACCCTCGTGACGTTCGGGGATGCGCTCGTTCCCGAAGCCGACGAGGAATACCGCATCGACGCAGGCACTCGTGCCGCGTTCGTCTCGTCCACGACGTCGACGATCGGACTGGGGCCGACGGTCCACACGCTCACCACCGAGCCGTTCTTCCTCGCCACCCAGCTGGCGAGCCTCGATCACACCTCGCACGGACGCGGTGCCTGGGTCGTCGGCGCCGACAATCGCAGCGCAGCCCACGATGCAGTGGGGACCGACGTGCGCGACGCCGACGCGATCACGCGGGAAGTACGCGACGTCGTCGATCTCGCACGGCGACTGTGGGATTCGTGGGAGGACGACGCTGTCATCCGCGACACCGCGACCGGCAGGTACCTCGACCCGGACAAGGTTCACCACGTTCGATTCGAAGGAGAGTTCTTCGACGTCGTCGGACCACTCATCACTCCGCGCTCGCCGCAGGGTCAGATCGTCGTCATCGGTCGCGCGGACCTCGGTATCGCCGATCTGCTCGACATCGTCCTCGTCGAAGATCCGACCTCGGCCGCAGAGCACGACCGGCTGGTGTTCGCGGATGTGTCCGTGACGGACGATGTTTCGCCGCTCGTCGGTGTCGTCGACGGAGTGCGGTTCACGCCGGCATCCGCCGAGGAGCTCGGTGACCTGATCGACAGGGTCGCGCCCGCACTGGCCGAGGCAGGGGTACTGCGCCGCCCGGAACCGGGCCGCACACTCCGAGAGAACCTCGGACTCGACCGTCCCGTCAGCCGCTACGCCGTGACGGCACAGAACTAGGAGAACTCTTGTCGACCATCGACAGCCATCCCGACACCGGTGCCGCCTACGACGAGAACGCGCAGATCCACCTCGGAGTCTTCTACCCCGGCATCGGTGCCCAGACCGTGTGGGAGGACCCGAACGCCCCCGACCAGGTCGCCACGGACACGTTCGTCGAGGTCGCGCAGAAGCTCGAACGCGGACTGTTCGACGCCTTCTTCCTCGGTGACGGCCAGCGCGTTCGCGAGAACCGCGGCGCCATCCTGTCCACCGACATCGCGGGCCGGCCCGACGCCATCACCCAACTCGCGGCACTCGCGAGCGTCACCGAGCGCATCGGGCTCGTCGCAACGCAGAACACCACGTACAGCCTGCCGGTCGAACTTGCTCGGCGCCTCGCGAGCCTCGACGCGCTCTCCGAGGGGCGCGCAGGCTGGAACATCGTCACCACCGACAATGCCTGGACCGGTGAGAACTTCCGGCGTGGCGGGTGGCTCGCCCACGAACGTCGATACGAGCGCGCAACACAGGTCGTCGAACTCGCCAAGCAGTACTGGGCCGGTGAGAAGATCGGCTCGGACACCGACCTTCTGACAGCGCACGCGACGCCGAACGTCCCAGCCAGCGCGCAAGGTCGACCGATACTGTTCCAGGCCGGCGACTCGACGGGCGGCCGCGATCTCGCTGCGCGTCACGCCGACGTCGTGTTCTCGGCCAACAACGCCTACGACGACGCCGTCGCCTACGCACGCGATCTCCGCACCAGGACCGCGGCGTTCGGGCGGGCGGCGGATGCCGTGAAGATTCTGCCCGGCGTGACCGTCGTCCTCGGGGACACGCCCGACGAGGCCGAGGAGAAGGTCCGCTGGCTGCGATCCAACGCGCACAACGGTGTTCGCGCCATCGCGTTCCTGGAACACTACTGGGGCAAGGACCTGTCGGCGTACGACCCGGAGGGTCCGCTCCCGGACATCGATCCGGTGGACTCCGAGCTCGATCCATCCAGGGGCACGCTGTCGATCGACGCGCGCACCGGAAAGTTGGATCAGATCGAGCGGTGGCGAAAGCTGGCGTCGGACAAGGGGTTGTCCATCAGAGAGCTCGTTCTCGAAGTGTCGCCCGCGTCGCGTTTCCACTCGGGTACGCCGGCCCAGGTTGCCGACCGCTGGACCGAGCTGGTGCGCCACCGCGTCGTCGACGGATTCAACATCAATCCCTATCACCTGCGCGACGGTATCGACGACCTCGTCGACAAACTCGTTCCTGCCCTTCAGGAACGTGGGGTCCACCGCACGGAATACACATCCACCACACTGCGTGGCCACCTCGGTCTGGACGACGAGCACGCCGCATCGGACCGGAAAGCATCATGACCTACTCAGCAGCAGAGAACCGTTACGACAACGCGCAGTTCCGCCGCAGCGGCAGAAGCGGATTGAAGCTTCCCGAGTTCTCCCTCGGTCTGTGGCAGAACTTCGGCGACAACCGACACTTCGAGACTCAGCGCGAGATCATCCTCCGCGCATTCGATCTGGGCATCACGCATTTCGATCTCGCCAACCGCTACGGTCCGCCGTTCCGTGCCGCGGAGAAGGTGTTCGGTCGCGTACTCGGCAGCGATCTCGGGCGGTACCGCGACGAGATCGTCATCGCATCGAAGGCAGGCAACCCCATCGGCGCGAGCCCGTACCTGGGCGGTGGCGGACGGAAGACCCTGCTCGATTCCATCGACATCACCCTGCGTGACCTGGGAGTCGATCACGTCGACATCTTCTACTCGCACAGCCCGGATCTCGACACACCTCTGGAAGAGACCATCGGAGCCTTGGCCTCCATCGTGGCGCAGGGCAAAGCGCACTACATCGGCATCTCCAACTACACCGCCGAGCGCGCTCACGACGCGGCGATCATCGCGCAGAAGCTGGGCACACCTCTGCTCGTGCACCAATCCAGGTACTCCATCTTCGATCGGACCGTCGAACGGAGCGGTCACCTGGACACTGCAGCTCAGGACGGCACCGGTGTGGTCGCCTACTCGCCGCTGGCACAGGGACTGCTCACCGACAAGTACCTGCAGGGCACCGTGCCCGCGGATTCACGCGCCGCCGACAGTGCTTTCCTGAACGCCGACGACATCTCCGACGTCTACGTCGAGCGAGCCGCGGCGCTGAACAAGATCGCGCAGGCACGTGGTCAGTCGTTACCTCAGCTGGCGTTGCAGTGGGTTCTTCGCCGTCCGGAGGTCACCACTGCGCTCGTCGGTGCGAGCTCGACCGCTCAACTCGAACACAACCTGGCAGCAACCACTTTCGCCGATCTGGACGACGCCGAGCTCGCCGCCATCGACGAGCACGGAGTGCACGGAACGGTGCTGCGCCCGAAGAAATAGCGGTTCCAGCCGATGGTGCATCATGTGGAGTGTGACCGACGAGCCGCCTGTTGGACCGCCCGCCCGCCCGGACGAACGATTCACCCTGGCCAGCGAGCGCACCTTCCTGGCGTGGATGCGCACGTCGCTCGGTTTGCTCGCGGGCGGCATCGCCATCGTCCACCTCGTTCCCGATTTCAGTACCGGATGGGTTCGCACGACGCTCGGACTGGTCCTGATCGGCATGGCGGCGTCGGCTGCCGTCGTCGGATTGCGACGCTGGTTGCAGGTCCGTCGGGCACTCGAAGCCGGAGCGCCGATGCCCGACGCCAAAGATCTCTGGATGTTCGCCGTCGGAATCGGTGCAGTTGCCGTATTGGCCGGAATTGTCACGGTGCTGGGGATCCACTAGCCCACCGTTTCCGTCGGGAGTGCACAATCGAAGGATTAGTGACATTCGACAAGGGAGCAGCGCGTGGCACAGGCTTTGAAACTGGGATACAAGGCGTCGGCGGAGCAGTTCGGACCGCGCGAGCTCGTCGAACTCGGTGTTCTCGCCGAGCAGCACGGCATGGACTCGGCGACGGTCAGTGACCACTTCCAGCCCTGGCGGCACGAAGGCGGACACGCACCGTTCTCGTTGGCATGGATGACGGCCGTCGGTGAACGAACCAAGACCATCCAGCTCGGCACCTCGGTCCTCACCCCGACCTTCCGCTACAACCCCTCCGTCATCGCCCAGGCATTCGCCACGATGGGCTGCCTGTACCCGGGGCGAATCATGCTCGGCGTCGGCACCGGCGAAGCACTCAACGAAATCGCCACCGGATTCACCGGAGAATGGCCCGAATTCAAGGAACGCTTCGCGCGCCTCCGCGAATCCGTGCGCCTGATGCGAGAACTGTGGCTCGGTGACCGCGTCGACTTCGACGGCGAGTACTACACCACCAAGGGTGCATCGATCTACGACGTCCCCGAAGGCGGAATCCCCGTCTACATCGCCGCGGGCGGACCCGTCGTCGCCCGGTACGCAGGCCGCGCAGGCGACGGCTTCATCTGCACTTCCGGCAAGGGCATGGAGCTCTACACCGACAAGCTGCTTCCCGCCGTCGAAGAGGGCGCAGGCAAAGCCGAACGCGACGCAGGCGACATCGACAAGATGATCGAAATCAAGATCTCCTACGACACCGACCCGGACCTCGCGCTGGAGAACACCCGATTCTGGGCGCCACTGTCACTGACCCCGGAGCAGAAGCACTCCATCGACGACCCGATCGAAATGGAGAAAGCAGCCGACGAACTGCCCATCGAGCAGGTCGCCAAGCGGTGGATCGTCGCCTCCGACCCCGACGAGGCCGTGGAGAAGGTCAAGCAGTACACCGACGCGGGCCTGAACCACCTCGTCTTCCACGCCCCCGGACACGACCAGAAGCGCTTCCTCGAACTCTTCGAGCGCGACCTGTCGCCGCGGCTGCGCAAGTTGGGTTAGTTCGACCGCTCCCCGCTGGCATGGATGTGCCACCGCAACGCGTAGGCGGTGGCACGTCCATGCGGGTGGTCAGGGCTGCACGGCCGCCAGTTCGAACATGCGCATGTCCCGGTCGGTGCGGTTCTTGTACTCCCCGTAGACGCGGACCATGTCGTTGAACGCCGCGTAGATGCGAGCTTTCTCCGCGCCGACGACGGGGGTGGCGGTGACGGGGATCTTCTTGCCCCCGATGGCGACGGTGGCGTTGGGGTCGGCGAGGAGGTTCGACGTCCATGCCGGGTGGTGCTGTTGCCCGAAGTTGCTGCCGACGACGTACAGCTTGTCGCTCTCGCGGTAGTACAGCAGCGGGGACGTTCTGGGTCGACCGGATTTGCGGCCGGTCGTCGTCAGAAGCACCACCGGCGCGGCGATGGGACCGAGGATCGTGAACCGGCCGTTCGTTCGCTCGAGCAGCCTGCGGTCGACGCCTGCGAGGTTCCGGATCACCCACGATCCTGGTTTGGTCGCGGCGAACGCGACGGCGGGTGTGCGGATGAAGCTCGTTTCGCTGCCCCAGCGCACATCGGGAAACGGTGATTCGGCCATGACCGATCTGACTACCGCAGGTCACCTTCTGTCAACAGCGGAACCAGTACGCTGACTCCCATGGCCGAGCCTGCATCGAGCATCTACATCGCCTCACCCGAGGGCGACACCGGTAAGTCGACCATTGCACTCGGAGTGCTCCAGATGCTGTGTGCGTCTGCGGCCCGGGTCGGTGTCTTCCGGCCCATCGCGAGGTCGACGACGGAAACCGACTACATTCTGGAACTTCTCGTCGACCACACGACGGCGGATCTGTCCTACGAGCAGTCACTCGGCGTCACCTACGAGGCCGTGCACGCCGATCCCGACGCCGCGCTCGGCGAGATCGTCTCACGCTTCCACGACGTCGCCGCGCAGTGCGACGCAGTGGTGATCGTCGGCAGCGATTTCACGGACGTCGGCAGCCCGTCGGAACTGAGTTTCAACGCCCGTGTCGCAGCGAACCTCGGCGCGCCTGTGCTGCTTGCGCTTCGAGGCTCGGAACGGTCGACGAGCGAGATCGTCCAATTGGCGCAGCTGTGTCAGGCCGAGCTTCGTCAGCACCACGCGCACCTCGCCGCGATCGTCGCCAACCGATGCGATCCCGACAAGCTCGACGAGGTCACCGAGGCACTGACACCGCTCGGAGTGCCGGCGTGGAGCCTGCCGGAGATCCCACTGCTGATCGCTCCGACGATGGCCGAGCTGCTCGAGGCCGTCGACGGAAAGCTCTACAGCGGAGACCCCGAGCTCATGCAACGCGAAGCGCTTCGGGTCATGGTCGGCGGGATGACGGCCGAGCACATCCTCGAGCGTCTGACGGATTCGGTGGTGGTCATCGCCCCGGCCGACCGCTCGGACGTGCTGCTGGCACTGGTCAACGCCCATGAAGCAGAGGGCTTTCCCTCGCTCGCCGGCATCATCATGAACGGGGGCATCGAGCCGCACCCCGCGATCGCCAGGCTCGTGTCCGGTCTCGGTCCCAAACTGCCGATCCTGACGACGGACCTCGGTACGTTCGACACCGCCTCCGCGGCCGCGAAAGCACGTGGCCGGGTGGCCGTCGGCTCGCAGCGCAAGGTGGACACCGCACTGAGCCTGATGGAACAGCGGGTCGACGCACGGGCCCTGCTGGATCGGCTGGAGCTGAGCATTCCGTCGATCACCACCCCGCAGATGTTCGAGTACCAGCTGATCCACCGCGCTCGCGCCGATCAGAAACACATCGTCCTCCCCGAGGGCGGTGACGACCGAATCCTTCGTGCGGCGGGCAGGCTGCTGCAGCGGCAGGTGGCCACGCTGACGATCCTCGGCGAGGAAGGCCCCATCCGGCGTCGCGCAGCGGAACTCGGTGTCGACCTCGGCGACGCGCAGGTGCTCGACCCCAAGACCTCGGACCACGCCGAGGACTTCGCCGCCGAGTACACCGAACTACGCAAGCACAAGGGCATGCGCATCGAGCGGGCACGCGAGATCATGACCGACATCTCGTACTTCGGAACCATGATGGTGTACAAGGGAATTGCCGACGGCATGGTGTCGGGCGCCGCCCACACCACAGCCCACACGATCCGTCCGTCGTTCGAGATCATCAAGACGGCCGACGGCGTCGACACCGTCTCGAGCATCTTCTTGATGTGCCTGTCCGACCGCGTTCTCGCCTACGGCGACTGCGCTATCGTGCCGGACCCGACGGCGGAGCAACTGGCCGACATCGCGATCTCGTCGGCGACCACGTCCGCTCAGTTCGGCATCGAACCCCGCATCGCGATGCTGTCCTATTCCACCGGCGACTCGGGAACCGGCGCCGACGTCGACAAGGTACGCGAGGCCACGCGGCTCGTGCGGGAACGAAACCCGGAACTGCTCGTGGAGGGCCCGATTCAGTACGACGCAGCGATAGAGCCGTCCGTCGCGAAGTCCAAGCTGCCCGATTCCGATGTCGCCGGCCGCGCAACGGTGTTCATCTTTCCGGACCTCAACACGGGCAACAACACGTACAAGGCGGTGCAGCGCAGCGCAGGTGCCGTCGCGGTCGGGCCGGTTCTGCAGGGTCTTCGCAAGCCCGTCAACGACCTCTCTCGCGGTGCACTGGTGGAGGACATCGTCAACACCGTTGCCATCACGGCCATCCAGGCACAGGGGCACCAGGCATGAGCGTCCTCGTCGTCAACTCCGGTTCGTCGTCGGTGAAGTTCCAACTGGTGGAACCCGAGACCGGCCGGTCCGTCGCCTCCGGGCTGGTCGAGCAGATCGGGGAGCCGGAAGGTCGCGTCGTCCTCGAGTTCCACGGTGAGGAGATCGAGAACCGCCGGGAGATAGCCGATCACGGTGTCGGTCTCGCCGTCGCGTTCGAGATGCTGGAGAACGCGGGAGTGGAGCTGGGTTCCGACGTGACGGCGGTGGGCCACCGCGTCGTACACGGCGGGGAGATCTTCTACCGACCGACGCTGATCGACGACGCGGTCGTCAAGCAGATCTCCGACCTCAGTGCGCTTGCGCCGCTGCACAATCCACCCAACGTACTCGGCATCGACGTTGCGCGCGAACAATTGCCGTCCATCCCGCACGTCGCCGTGTTCGACACTGCGTTCTTCCATTCGCTGCCCGCCGCCGCGGCCACGTACGCGATCGACCGAGACGTGGCCCGCCGGAACGGGATCAGGCGCTACGGCTTCCACGGCACGTCGCACGAGTACGTGTCGGGTCGGGTGTCGGAGTTCCTCGGCCGAGACGACCTGAACCAGATCGTGTTGCACCTGGGCAACGGAGCGTCTGCATCCGCGATCCGCAGCGGCGTTCCGATCGACACCTCGATGGGCCTGACGCCCTTGGAAGGCCTGGTCATGGGCACCCGCAGCGGTGACATCGACCCGGGCGTCGTCATGCATCTACGGCGCAACGCGGACATGGACGTCGACGAGATCGACCAGTTGCTGAACCGGAATTCCGGGCTCAAAGGACTCGCAGGTGTCAACGACTTCCGAGTGCTCGCCCAGAAGATCGACGACGGTGACGACGACGCCGCACTCGCCTACGACGTCTACATCCACCGTCTCCGCAAGTACATCGGTGCCTACATGGTGAACCTGGGCCGACTCGACGCCATCACGTTCACCGCCGGCGTCGGCGAGAACGCCTCCGCGGTACGCGCCGACGCCCTGGCGTCGCTGGAAGGGTTCGGTATCGTCGTCGACTCCGAGCGAAATGCCGTACGCAGCAAGGATGCTCGTGTGATCTCGACCGACGACTCGGCGGTGACCGTCCTCGTCGTCCCGACCGACGAAGAACTCGCCATCGCCCGCGCCACCGAACAGGTCGTGTCGGAGCAGAACGGGTCAGAAGAGTGACTGTGGCCTGATGGCGTTGGCGAGGTCGACGAGCGTGTAGCGGTGCGCGCGGTCGGTCGCGTTACGGGCAAGGGCGCGTAACCCGGTCTCGGTGCCCGAGCGCAGGCCCTTCTCGGTGAACGGGGCACCGAGAATCGGCTCACGTTCGGTCTCGACAGCATGACCGGACCGAACCCAGTCCATTGCCATCGCCAGAACCAACGTGCGCATCTGCAACGCTCGAGGTTCGCGCCGGGGGAGCATGGCGACACGTCTCGCGGCCTCGCGGAAGTCGTCCTCCTCGAGGTCGGGGGACGGCCGATCCATCAACAGCGTCAGCACACTCGTCATACGAGCGACGGCGTAGTGCCGCGAGCTGATGGGAACCTGATCCAGCACTCCGACGGCCGCGGTGGGGTCGCTGCGATACATCATCTGGCGCGCAAGGCCGAAGGCGGAGCTGACGACGGCGCGATTGGTGCGCCACACCGAGAGATAGTACGACTCGGCGCAGGCCCGCCACTTCTCGCGCTCTTCCGGCTCCTGGACGGAGGTGCCCTCCATGATCAGCTCGGCGCTCGCGGCCAAGGCGATCTTGGGGGCCAGCTCACCCGGCATCGCATCGAGAACGTTCTCGAAATGCGTCGATGCGTCGGAGAACTCGTTGCGCAACAGGTCCAGAAGGCCGGAGTACCACTCGACCCGCCACGGATCGGGGCCGTCGGTGATCACCTGGTTCAGCACCGATTGCGCGGTCCCGGTATCTCCGAGGTCGATGTGCGCCTTCACCTCCGCGAGGGTGATCTCGAGTCCGCCCGGCGATCCGTCGGCGAACCTCTCGATACCGTTGCGGCGTGCGTGCGCAAGGGAATCGAGCGTCTGCTGCGGTTCGCTGTGCACCGCCGCCGCCAGTAGAGGTGCGCTCGGATCGAGTGGATCGACCAAGGGAACAGGAAGCGCGGAGACGACGTCGCGAGCACTGATTCTGTCGCCGCGCACCTTGCCGTCGACGTACGTGTCCGTGCGCCCGACGGATTCTTCGGTGCCGAACGTGGTGCGCGGCGGACTGAACGCCGTCGACAGGCCGGGACGTTCCGTTCCGGTCTGCAGCGACAGAATCTCGCGGAGTACACCGGTGGCCTGGCTGGCCAGCACGTCGGCGGTGGAGAACCGCTGTGTCGGATCGGGATTGGTGGCGCGCAGCAGCAATCGATGGAACGAGGGGTACCGGCGGAGCAGTTCGTGATCCTCCGGCGACGGAATGCCCGGGTCGTACTTTCCCTTCGTCTGCGGCATGTCCAGAGTGAGAACCGCCAACGTGCGCCCGACGGTGTAGATGTCCGACGCCACCGTCGGGCCGGTCTCGACGATCTCCGGGGCTTGATATCCGGCAGTGCCGTAGAGGTATCCGAAATCCTCGATACCCGCGACCGCGCCGAGATCGATGAGCTTGATCTGATCGTCGGTGACCATGATGTTCTCGGGCTTGAGATCGTTGTACACCAACCCGATGGAGTGCAGGTAGGACAACGCGGGAAGAACCTCCAGCACGTAGGCGATGGCCTGCTCCACCGGCATCCGAACCCGCGCACCCGACTCGGCGTCCTTGCGAGAGGACAGAATGTCCCGCAACGAACGCCCACCCACGTACTCCATGACGATGAACCCGATGCGGGTGCCGTCGGTACGTGGCTGCTCGACGAAGTTGTAGATCTTCACGACGCCCGGATGCGCCACCTCCGCGAGGAACTGACGCTCGGCGACGGCGACCGCGTGGGCCTCGTCGTCACCGAAGTGCAGCAGACCCTTCAACACCACCCAGCGATCGCTGACGTTGCGGTCGATGGCCAGGTAGATCCAACCGAGACCGCCGTGCGCGATACACCCCTGCACCTCGTACTGCCCGACGACGAGATCGCCCGGCTCGAGCAGCGGCGTGAAATCGTACGTCGAGCCGCAATGAGGACAGATGCCCGACGGCTTGTCCGGCTCACCTTCTGCACTCCGGCCGACCGGTGAGTTGCATTTCCAGCAGAACCGTTTGCGTTGCGGAACAGTGGGATCCGACATCACCGCCGTCGCAGGGTCGACAGGATCGACACGAGGAATGTCCACCAGGCCCGCGCCGAGGCGTCGGCGAGGATCCGTTCGATTCGACCGAGTCGGCCTCGTCCGGCCGGACGTCCGCGACGAACGAACCTGCGAGACAGGAGAAGCCTGAGTTCGGTCGGCAGCCTGAGTCCTGTCGGCGGCCTGGGTGCGCTCGGACGCTTCGGTTCTGGCGACGGCTTCGGTACGGGACACGGCCTCGGTACGGGACACGGCCTCGGTGCGGGACACGGCTTCGGTGCGCTGTGAGGGCGCGGTGGATCGACCGGTCGGAGTCTCGGGGTCTCGGGCGCTCATGTCAGTCCACGTACTGGGGGAACGGCGGGCCGGGCGAGCTGCCCAGGACCGACAGCCAGCGGGTGTACAGGCGGTTCCAGGTTCCGTCACCGCGGATTCGCTCCAGGGTGCCGTTGACGAACCGCACCAGATCCTCACTCTCCTTCTTGATTCCGACACCGTACGGCTCGGGGCTCAGGCTGTCGCCGACGAGTTCCAGGTACGGATCCTGCGCGGCGAGACCGGCGAGGATCGTGTCGTCGGTGCTGACGGCGTCGACCTGACGTTGTTGGAGGACGACGAGGCAGTCGGACCACATCGCGGCCGTGGTGATCTGCGCAGTCGGGACGATGCGCTGCAGCCGCCGCAGCGACGTCGTGCCGTCGACCGCGCAGACGCGTCGATTCGCCAGGTCCGCAACACCGTTGATGCCGGAGTTCTTGACCGCGAGCACCCGGTGCTGCGCCTGGAAGTACACCGTGGAGAACGACACTTCCTCCTTGCGCGCACAGGTGATGGTCATGGTCTTGACCACCACGTCGACCGTCGAGTTCTGCAAGGCCTCGATACGTTCCGCGGAGGTCAGGATGCGGAAGTCCACTCGATCCGGGTCACCGAAGAGGTCGCGTGAGATCTCGCGCGCGATGTCGACGTCGAACCCGACGAGCTTGCCGGTCATCGGATCACGGAAGCTGAAAAGGTTGCTGCCGGTGTCCAGCCCGACGATCAGTCGACCGCGCTCTCGGATCTGGTCGACGGTCGGAGACGGTGGCGTGTTCTCCGGGGCAAGACCGGCCTGTCCCGGTCCGAACTGCAGGGGACGAAGACTGGCCGTCGGGCGCGCGCACTGCGGGTCGGGGGAGTCGACTTCCGGTGCACCCGTTGCCGGGCCCGCACCGTCGGGCATGGGTGGTTCGGTGTAACTGATGTCCGGCTCGGGCGGCAACGCCTCCGGTGCAACGCAACTGGTGGTGAGCAGACCCACGAGGATCGCGGCGACGACGAGAAGAATTCGGTTCACAGGTACTCACGCAACCTTGGAACGAGACCGCCTGCGACGCCCGCCGCAGCGGCGATCGTGAGGACGATGGCTCCGGAGCTCAACGCGACGAGGGAGGTCTTGGCTCGCTCGACGTTGCCCCGAAGCTCGGTGCGGCCCTGTTCGATGCCGGCGATCAGCATGTCGTCGAGAGCCTTGAACTGAACCGCCGAATCTGCGACGCCGCTTCCCGTCGCGATGGTGACGGCGGTGTTGAAATCGCCGACGGCCAACGCGTCGTCGATCCGCTGATGCGCGGTCTTCCACTTGGCCAACGACTCCGTCATCGCCGCATCACCGTCGAACAGATCGGCCAGTTTCTGCGTGTTGTCGTTGAATTCGGCGTCGTACTCGCGGGTGCTGCCGCGGCGCACGAGGTTGAGAGTCTCGTCGGACCTGGCCTGCTGAGCGAGGATGAACCCCGTGGTGAGCTTCTGCAGCGGGGTGACACCGCGGTCCAGCGCACGGTCGGTCGCGGTCGCGGAGATGAGCCCGGCCACCAGCATCCACCCGAGGAGCACCGTGACCAGACCCGACGCCGTCAGAAACCCCCAGTTCAGGGTCCGGTGCGTGCGCCGCGACAAGTACAGCTGAGCCAACACCAGCAGTCCGAGGACGACGACGATGGTCGCGATAGCGAACACCGGTGGGTGGACGAACCTTTCCTGATCCGTCGACACCCGCGACGCCTGCGCCGTGTACAGGCCCTCGGCGCGGGGAAGCAGCGAGGTCTGCATCAGCGTGGACGCCTCACCGAGGTACGACGATCCGACGGGATTGCCACTCCGATTGTTGGAGCGGGCGGTCTCGACGAGGCCCGTGTACACCGGCAGTGCCGCACCGATCTCCGTGAGAGCGTCCCTGGCCTCGGTGTCGGACTCGCCGAGCCCGCCGGACGCCCGGATCAGCTCGGTGCCCGCGTCGCCGATGGCCTGCGCGTACCGGTCACGCACCGCCTGAGGTTCCAGGCCACCGGAGATGAACGCCGTCGACGCCGCGGCATCCGCGACCGACAGGGCGCCGTACAGATTCTGCGCGGAATTGGCCAGAGGCTCGGTGCGCACCAACAACGAATCGAGCGTGGACTCGCGATCGGACACAGCCTCGCTCGTCACGAACCCCGTCGCGACCAGCAACACGATCAGCAGACCGCCCAGGGCGATCATGCGCGCAGGCGTCGACCGTGCCAGGCGCCGCAACTCACGCCGCGAGTCGCTCTCCGAGGCCGTGGCGGCCGTCGTGGGAGGTACGGCAGCAGTGGGTGTAGTGCCGACCACGTTCACAGGTTCGAGCATATAAGTTTCCGCCCGCGGTGCGTACGTGGACGGCGAACACTCCGAAGGTGCAGTCCCCTAAGGTGTGGAGGTATGCGCGGCGACGGTGACGGGTGGGTAGTCGGGGAGAACGGCACGCGACACTGGGGAAGGTACGGAGCCGCAGGTCTGCTCCTGCGTGCACCGTCCGCAGACGGTGAGCCGACGGTACTGCTGCAACACCGCGCCCTCTGGAGTCACCAGGGCGGAACCTGGGCGCTTCCGGGCGGCGCGAAGGACTCGCACGAGAGCGCAGTGACGGCCGCCGTCCGTGAAGCCGACGAAGAAGCAGGAATCGGCGCGGCCCGGCTCAACGTCCGAGGAGAAAAGCTCACCGCGACGGCCCCGAGCGGTTGGACGTACACCACCGTCGTCGCCGACGCCGACACTCAGCTTCCCACCACCCCGAACGGTGAAAGCACCGAACTGCGTTGGGTTCCCGAAAGCATGGTCGACGCCCTGCCTCTGCACCCCGGCTTCGCGGCGAGCTGGCCCACCTTGCGGACCGAACCTCTCCGCGTACTGCTCGACACCGCCAACGTGCTCGGCTCCCGCCCCAACGGCTGGTGGAAGGACCGCAGCGGCGCAACCGGCGAGCTGCTGACCTCCCTCGCCGACGTCCTGCCGCGCACCGTCGAACTGCCCGGCGGCACCTACGGGTGGCTCACCACCATCGAAGCCGTCCTCGAAGGCGACGCCCGCGCAGCCCGCTTCGACGACGCCCGAGTCCCCGTCATCCATGCGTCGGGCAGCGGCGACGACGAACTCGCCCGGCGCGCACACGACGGAAGCGCGCTGACCGCGCTCGTCACCGCGGACCGCGGCCTGAAGGAACGGTTGCCGACGGCGGTGCAGGTGCTCCCGCCGTCGACCGTCCTCGCCTGGCTGAGCTAGTTGCCCTTCAGCTTCTCCGCCAGCGCCTGAGCTGCGGCCTGCGGGTCGCGGGCCTGCGTGATGGCACGCACGACCACAACACGGTCCGCGCCGGCCGCAAGGACCTCGTCGACGTTGTCGGCGTCGACACCGCCGATGGCGAACCACGGCCGTGTCGGAGCCGAGTCGGCCGTGCTGCGCACCAGTTCGAGGCCCGCGGCCTTGCGATTCGGCTTCGTCGGCGTCGCCCACACCGGCCCGGTCGCGAAGTAGTCCACACCGTCCTCGATCGCCGCCAGACTCGCCTGGCTACGGTTCTGCGTCGAACGTCCGATCACCACATCCGGTCCGAGGATCTGCCGCGCGTAATGCACCGGCAGATCGCCCTGGCCCAGATGCAACACATCGGCGTTCGACGCCAACGCCAGGTCCGCGCGGTCGTTGACGGCCAACAGCGCGCCGTGACGCCTGGTGGCCGCGGACAGGACGGCCAGCGCAGCCAGTTCGTCCTTGGCCTCCAGCGGACCGAACTCACGCTCACCTGCGGAGTTCTTGTCGCGAAGCTGAATGATGTCGACGCCGCCGGACAGTGCCGCCTCGGCGAACTGGGCTAGATCGCCGAGCTCTCGCCTGGCGTCGGTGCACAGGTACAGGCGGGCAGAGTTCAAGCGTTCACGGGAGCTCTGAGTGGGATGCACGTCTCCAGACGGTAGTCTTCTCGTCGGAAAGACAGATACACGGGAGTCCTGGGGTACGCGGGGCTGAGAGTGGACACGCCCGTCCTTACCGTCAATACCTGAACCGGATCATGCCGGCGCAGGGAGTGAGGGTGGTTCTCGGTGAAGTTCGAAAAGTCAGGGCTCGGAACGCTTGCCGTCGTCGGAGGCGGCGTCATCGGCCTCGCCGTCGCAGCCAGGGCGCAGCGCGACGGATGGTCGGTCCAGCTGTACGACCCGAACATCGGGTCGGGCGCGTCCTGGGTGGCCGGCGGAATGCTCGCACCGCTGTCCGAGGGATGGCCGGGCGAACACGAGCTACTGAAGCTGGGGGCGCGCTCGCTGGACCGCTGGCCCGAGTTCGCACGCGAGCTCGGAGTCGACGTGTTCACCGCATCGGGCTCGTTGACCGTCGCACTCGACGCCGCCGACGCCCAGGACCTGCGGACCATCGCAGAATTCGTCGGCGAACACGGGCACCAGCTGGACATCCTGAACCGGGCGCAGATCCGCGAACTCGAACCTTCGCTCGCGCAGAACATCCGCCTCGGACTTCTCGCGCCGACGGAACAGGCCGTCGACAACCGCGCCCTCGTCGACGCACTGACAGCCTCCGCAGCCGGCGTCGACTTCGTCGCCGAACAGGTGACCGACCTCGACGCCCTGACTGCCGACCGAATCGTCGTCGCCGCCGGAGCGCAGGTCTCCGCCCTTCTCCCGGACATCCCCGTCCGACCAGTCAAAGGCGAAATACTCCGACTCCGACGACGACCCAGCGCGACGGCTCCGCCCAACCGAACCATCCGAGGCAGCGTCCACGGCCGCCCCATCTACCTCGTGCCACGCGGCGACGGCCTCGTCGTCGGCGCCACCCAGTACGAATCCGGCCACGACACCCAGGTCACCGTCGCCGGAGTCCGCGACCTCATCGCCGACGCCGAACGACTGATGCCCAGCATCGGCGAATACGAACTACACGAAGCCGCCGCCGGATTGCGCCCCATGAGCCCCGACGGCCTACCGCTCATCGGCCGCGTCTCCGAACGCGTCATCGTCGCCGCCGGGCACGGACGCAACGGAATCCTGCTGACACCCATCACCACAGACGCTGTCGCCGCACTACTCACCGGCGACACACTCCCCGAAGCCAAGGCTGCAGATCCAGCCCGATTCGAGACAGGAAGGCACCGATGATCACCGTCAACGGCGAAGAACACGCACTCTCCGAGGGGCTGACGATGCGTCGACTCCTCGCCGATCTGTCCATGCCGGACACGGGCATCGCCGTCGCCGTCGACGGAACAGTCCTGCCGAAGAGCCGATGGGACGCCACCACCGTCGAACCCGGCTGGACCATCGAAATCCTCACCGCGGTGCAGGGTGGCTGACGTGCTGACTATCGCGGACAGAACCTTCGAATCCCGACTCATCATGGGCACCGGAGGAGCAGCGAACCTGACCGTCCTGGAAGAGGCGCTGGTGGCGTCGGGCACCGAGCTGACCACCGTGGCCATGCGACGCGTCGACGCCGCAGGCGGCACCGGTGTCCTCGATCTACTGCGCAAGCTCGACATCGCACCCCTGCCCAACACCGCCGGCTGTCGCGGCGCCTCCGAAGCCGTTCTCACTGCACAGCTCGGACGCGAAGCACTCGAAACCGACTGGGTGAAGCTCGAAGTCATCGCCGACGAGCGAACACTGCTGCCCGATGCCATCGAACTGGTCAAGGCCGCAGAGCAACTCGTCGACGACGGGTTCAACGTACTCCCGTACACCACCGACGACCCCGTCCTGGCACGCAGACTCGAAGACATCGGCTGCGTCGCCGTCATGCCACTCGGTGCGCCGATCGGCACCGGACTCGGCATCTCCAACCCACACAACATCGAGATGATCGTCGACGCGGCAGGCGTTCCCGTCATCCTCGACGCAGGCATCGGCACCGCCAGCGACGCAGCCGTGGCGATGGAACTCGGGTGCGACGCAGTTCTTCTCGCCACCGCCGTGACCCGCGCCAAAGACCCCGCACTGATGGCGTCGGCGATGCGGCACGCGGTGAGCGCCGGATTCGAGGCCCGCCGCGCGGGCCGCATTCCCAAACGTTTCTGGGCCCAGGCCAGTTCTCCTATGTGAGTGGTTGTGTAGGCCAGGGCCTACACAACCACTCACATAGGTACGGGTGTCATCCGAAAGGATGAGTCGAATCGCGACTCGCGGGCGATGTGCGAGCACCCGTCGATCGGGCACAGTGGACCCCATGATTCAAGTGACGGGGTTGACGAAGCAGTACGGTGCGGTGAAGGCGGTCGATGATCTGTCTTTTTCCGTGAAGCCGGGGATTGTGACGGGTTTTCTCGGGCCGAATGGTGCGGGGAAGTCGACGACGATGCGGATGATTTTGGGTCTGGATCGTCCGACGAGTGGTCAGGCGTTGATCGAGGGTAAGCCGTATGGCGAGTTGAAGCAGCCGTTGCGGAGTGTGGGTGCGTTGTTGGATGCGAAGTGGGTGCATCCGAATCGTTCTGCGCGTGCGCATTTGGAGTGGATGGCTGCGTCGAACGGTATTCCGAGGTCTCGTGTGGACGAGGTGCTTCGGTTGGTGGGGTTGAGTGAGGTTGCGAAGAAGAATGCGGGTGGTTTCTCGCTCGGTATGTCGCAGCGGTTGGGTCTGGCGGGGGCGTTGTTGGGGGATCCGAAGGTGTTGTTGTTCGATGAGCCGGTGAATGGTCTCGATCCTGAGGGCATTGTGTGGATTCGTAAGTTCATGCAGCGTTTGGCGGCGGAGGGTCGGACGGTGTTGGTGTCGAGTCATCTGTTGTCGGAGATGGCGCAGACGGCGGAGCATCTGGTGGTGATCGGTCGGGGTCGGTTGGTGTCGGATACGTCGGTGCAGGATTTCATCGATCATGCGTCGGAGGCGTCGGTGAAGGTGCGTAGTCCTCAGTTGGATGCGTTGCGGAGTGCGTTGACGTCGGCGGGGTTGACGGTGCGTGAGCCTGCGGGGGTGGATCAGTTGCAGCCGGCGATCGTGGTGACGGATTCGACGACCGAGGTGATCGGTGATATCGCTGCTCGGCATCAGATCGTGTTGCATGAGTTGTCCTCGCAGCGTGGGTCTTTGGAGGAGGCGTTCATGAAGCTGACGGGTGAGGATGTTCAGTATCACGGTGCGGGTGCTGATGGTGTGGACGGTCAGGGGTCGGATTACAAGGCGATGGGTGGTGCTCTCTGATGGGTGTGTTGGCTGCGGAACGTATCAAGATCACCTCGACGAAGTCACCCTGGTGGTGCACGATCGCCATCATCGCCCTCGGGTTGGGGCTTGCCTTCGCGGTGGGACTGGCGGCCAAACTGGGTCTGCAGTCCTACAACAACCAGATCGCCGAGGGCAACAAACCCGAATTCGAGCCCTACCTACCGTCGGTCTTCGAAGTGGTCGGCAGTGGCGTCGGCGGCATGGGGCTCATGGTCCTCATGATCCTGGCTGCGCTGACGGTGACCAGCGAATACCGCTTCGGCATCATCAGAACCACGTTCCAGGCGGTCCCGAACCGCGCCGCAGTGCTGGTCGCGAAAGCGTCGCTCATCGGTGTGTTCGGTTTCGTGCTGACGTTCGTTCTCGGACTGCTGGCGTTCTACATCGGTAAGGCAGTCGCCGGACCGGATGCAGGCGCTCTGCTGAGCTTCGACATCGACGGCACCTGGCGAGCGATCTACGGAACCGCGATCCTGGCCTTCCTGCAGGTGTTCATCGCCGTCGGAGTCGGTGCGCTTCTTCGCCAGTCCGCAGGCGCCATCGCACTGCTGCTGCTCTGGCCGCTACTGGTCGAGTCGCTGTTCGGACTGTTCGGATCCTTCGGCCGCGCGATCCAGCCGTTCCTGCCCTTCGGAAACGCCAGCCACTTCCTCGGTGAAGCCGGAGGCGTCGACTATCACTGGGGACCGTGGGGAAGCCTGGTCTACTTCGCGATCTTCACCGCCGTCGTGTTCGGTGCAGCATTGCTGGTCGTCAACCGCCGGGACGCGTGAGTGTAAAGTAATACAAACCGCAAAGAACCTCCGAAGGAATACCTTCGGAGGTTCTTTGCATCTCAGGGAAAACCCTGACGAAATTCCGCTTTCCGTCATCCGTGAGAACGACTCGAAAGAATACTTCCGAGCGATGCGGTACGAACCGGAACAGGGCAGTATTTCCGTTCATGATCGAAGTGACGGGGTTGACGAAGCAGTACGGTGCGGTGAAGGCGGTCGATGATCTGTCTTTTTCCGTGAAGCCGGGGATTGTGACGGGTTTTCTCGGGCCGAATGGTGCGGGGAAGTCGACGACGATGCGGATGATTTTGGGTCTGGATCGTCCGACGAGTGGTCAGGCGTTGATCGAGGGTAAGCCGTATGGCGAGTTGAAGCAGCCGTTGCGGAGTGTGGGTGCGTTGTTGGATGCGAAGTGGGTGCATCCGAATCGTTCTGCGCGTGCGCATTTGGAGTGGATGGCTGCGTCGAACGGTATTCCGAGGTCTCGTGTGGACGAGGTGCTTCGGTTGGTGGGGTTGAGTGAGGTTGCGAAGAAGAATGCGGGTGGTTTCTCGCTCGGTATGTCGCAGCGGTTGGGTCTGGCGGGGGCGTTGTTGGGGGATCCGAAGGTGTTGTTGTTCGATGAGCCGGTGAATGGTCTCGATCCTGAGGGCATTGTGTGGATTCGTAAGTTCATGCAGCGTTTGGCGGCGGAGGGTCGGACGGTGTTGGTGTCGAGTCATCTGTTGTCGGAGATGGCGCAGACGGCGGAGCATCTGGTGGTGATCGGTCGGGGTCGGTTGGTGTCGGACACGTCGGTGCAGGATTTCATCGATCATGCGTCGGAGGCGTCGGTGAAGGTGCGTAGTCCTCAGTTGGATGCGTTGCGGAGTGCGTTGACGTCGGCGGGGTTGACGGTGCGTGAGCCTGCGGGGGTGGATCAGTTGCAGCCGGCGATCGTGGTGACGGATTCGACGACCGAGGTGATCGGTGATATCGCTGCTCGGCATCAGATCGTGTTGCATGAGTTGTCCTCGCAGCGTGGGTCTTTGGAGGAGGCGTTCATGAAGCTGACGGGTGAGGATGTTCAGTATCACGGTGCGGGTGCTGATGGTGTGGACGGTCAGGGGTCGGATTACAAGGCGATGGGTGGTGCTCTCTGATGGGTGTGTTGGCTGCGGAACGTATCAAGATCACCTCGACGAAATCACCCTGGTGGTGCACGATCGCGGTGATCGTCCTCGGATTGGGCCTCGCGGGAATCGTCGGATTCACCTCCGAACTCGGCCTCGAATCCTACAAAGATCAAGTGGCTCAGGGTGACACACCGGACTACGATCCGTACCTCCCCACCGTCTACGACGCGGTCGGCAGCGGCGTCGGAGGTTTCGGAGTCATGGTGTTGATGATCCTGGCCGCCTTGACGGTGACCAGCGAGTATCGCTTCGGCGTCATCCGTACGACGTTCCAGGCGATGCCCAATCGCGCATCGGTTCTCGTCGCCAAGGCATTTCTGATCGGTGTTCTGGGGCTGGTGCTGAGCTTCGTCCTCGGTCTCGGCGCGTTCTACATCGCCAAGGTGTTCGCAGGCGCCGAGGCAGGCGAACTGCTGAGCTTCGACATCGACGGCACGTGGCGCGTCATCTACGGGACCGCGATCCTCGCCTTCCTGCAGATCGTCGTCGCCGTCGGAGTCGGTGCCCTTCTTCGCCAGTCCGCAGGCGCCATCGCACTGCTGTTGCTGTGGCCGCTGGTGGTCGAGAACCTCTTCGGCCTGTTCGGATCCTTCGGTCGCGCGGTGCAACCGTTCCTGCCCTGGCTCAATGCCTCTCACTTCCTCGGATCCGACGGCGGAGTCGACTTCCACTGGGGACCGTGGGGGAGCCTGGTCTACTTCGTGGTCTTCACCGCCATCGTGTTCGGCGCCGCAGTGTTCGTGACCGATCATCGAGACGCCTGACGGCCGGAGAAGCTAGGGTGCTTCCATGCCACGGAAGACCTTGCTTGCAAGTTTCGCAGTCGGCGCGCTCGTCCTGGCCGGTTGCTCCACGACCTCGGACAACTCCGGGGCCGAGGAGCAGCCGGCCGTGTCGGTTCCGACGCCGATCTCCAGTCCCGACGGCCCAGGGCTCGCGGACGCCGTCACCGGCGACGCCGTGGTCGCTCACCTCGAGGAGCTCGAACGGATCGCGTCGGAGAACAACGGCAACCGCGCCGCCGGCACCTCCGGATACGACGCCAGCGTCGACTACGTGAGCGGAAAACTGCAGGCAGCCGGATTCGACGTCGAGACACCGGAATTCGACTTCGACCAGTTCACGGTGGACACCGAGTTGCTGTCGGCCGGAGACGAGCAGATCTCGGTCAAAGCCCTCGGATACTCTCCAGCCACCCCCGAGGACGGCATCACCGCACGCGTGGTCGCAGCTCCCGCCGACGAGTCACCCGGTTGCGAGGCAACCGATTACGACGGACTCGACGTCAGCGGTGCCATCGTTGTCGTGAACCGGGGTCTGTGTCCCTTCGTCGCCAAACAAACCGTCGCGGCGGACCTCGGCGCCGTCGCGGTCGTCGTGGTCAACAACGTCCCCGGGCCCGTGGACAACGGCACTCTTGGCAGCAAGGACGACGCCAAGATCCCGACGGGCGGCGTCTCGCAGGAGGACGGCGCGGCCGTCGCGTCGGCGCCGGAACTGACGCTCACGCTGGACACGGTCACCACAACGACCAAGAGCCGCAACATCATCGCGCAGACCTCGACGGGAGACACCTCGAACGTCGTGGTCGCGGGCGCCCACCTGGACAGCGTCGAGGAAGGCCCGGGCATCAACGACAACGGCAGCGGCACCGCGGCGGTGTTGGAATCCGCGCTGCAACTCGGCAGCGAGCCGGACGTGACCAACGCCGTCCGGTTCACGTTCTGGGGCGCGGAAGAGAACGGACTCGTCGGATCGACTGCCTACGTCGAGGGCCTGAGCGACGAGGACAAGGCCGACATCGCGTTGTACCTCAACTTCGACATGATCGGCTCGCACAACGCCGGATACCTCGCGTACGACGGAGACGACTCCGACAAAGTCGGCGAACCGGCTGGACCGGCAGGGTCCGACGCCATCGAGCGTGTGTTCGTCGACTACCTCGGCGGAGAAGGAATCGCCGTCGACGGAACCGATTTCGACGGCCGATCCGACTACGGCCCGTTCATTGCCGCCGGCATCCCGGCAGGCGGAGTGTTCAGCGGCGCCGACGACGAGAAGACCCCCGAACAAGCAGAGAAGTGGGGCGGCACGGCCGGGGAGACCTACGACGAGAACTACCACACCGCCGAGGACACACTCGCGAACGTCGATCGCGAGGCACTCGCGAAGAACGCGTCGGCGATCGGTTTCGGAATCGGCACGTACGTGCAGTCGGTCGAAGGACCCAACGGCGTTCCGGTCGGGGACGCCCGCACCCAGGCGCGTTCGGGCCAGTGACCCACGAACCGGGGATCTTCGGGCTACGAAGTGTCTGTAACCCTCGGTTACGCTTCGTGTCGTGAAACTGTCGTCGATGGTCGGCTGGGTGCAGGATGTCAACCGCAGCCCAGGGGTCGTCGACGTGGTGCGGAGGTTCCGACGGGTTCTGCCGGGCGACCCCACGTTCGGTGATCCGCTGTCCCTGGCAGGCGAAGGGTCGGCACTCGCCGTGGCCCGCGTAGCCGACAAGTTCCGAGGTGACGAGCCTGGTGCCACCCGAGAAATCGGACTCGGAGCACTTCAGGTGTGGCAGGCAGTGCTCGAGAGAACCGGCCGAGGCCGGGGAGAACGCGACGTGACCATCGTCTTCACCGATCTGGTGGGATTCTCGTCGTGGTCCCTCGTCGCAGGCGACGCCGCGACTCTGACCCTGCTGAGGAAGGTGTCCCAGGCAGTCGAGCCGGCCGTCGCCGCGGGCGGTGGACACGTCGTCAAGAGGCTGGGCGACGGCATCATGGCGGTCTTCTACCGACCCGACCAGGCGCTCGAAGCGGTGGTCGCGGCACGGACGGCGCTGTCGGAGGTCGACGTCGACGGATACACACCGACCATGAGGGTCGGGATTCACACCGGAAATCCGCGACAGATCGGATCCGACTGGCTCGGCGTCGACGTCACCATCGCCGCCCGCGTCATGCAAACCGGCGGTAACGGCAACCTGATGATCTCCCGGAACGCGTTCGACGCAGTACACCCCGACACGGTCGACGCACTCGGATTGGTTCCGCGGCCCTACCGTCGCGGATTCTTCGCCCCCAAACTCACCGGCGTACCCGAGGACCTGAAGATTCTCCGGCTGGTACGCCACCGCTGACCGGGGTCCAGCGCGCCCTACGAGCTTTGGACGTGCAGCCTCCACAGCGGAGAGACGGGACCGTGGCCTGCGCCCAGGTCGTACGACGCCGCGAGGCACTCGGTGACCCAGTCCTTGCCGAACGCGACCGCGTCCGGCACCGAATACCCGTTGGCCAGCGCGCTGGCGATGGCGGCAGCCAACGTGTCTCCACCTCCGTGATCGTTGCCCGTGTCGATTCGCGGCCGGGAGAATTCGGTGAAGGTATCGCCGTCGAACAGGATGTCCGTGCTGGTCGTCGACGTGCGTAGGTGACCGCCCTTCACTATCGCCCACCCCGCGCCCAACGCATGCAGCGCTTCGGCCGCCCGGCGGGCGGTGGCGTCGTCGATCACGTCGATGCCGGTGATGAGGCGAACCTCGTCGAGATTGGGGGTGACGACAGTGGCGATGGGGATCAGAACGTTCCGGATGGCGTCCAACGCCTCCGCGTGCAGAAGCGGATCACCGTGCATCGACGCGCACACCGGATCGACGACGAGCGGGATCGTGCCGTTCTTACCGATGCCGACCTCGGTGCAGACATCGGTGACGGCTTCGATGATGGCTGTCGACGCCAGCATGCCGGTCTTGGCGGCGCTGATTCCGATGTCGCCGACGACGGTGCGGACCTGGTCTGCGACGACGGCCGGCGGGATTTCGTGGAAGCCACTGACGCCGACGGTGTTCTGCACGGTCACCGCGGCGACGGCGACGCACGCGTGCACCCCGCACATCGCCATGGTGCGGCTGTCCGCTTGGATGCCCGCACCGCCGCCGGAATCGGTCCCGGCAATGGTCAGAGCGCGAACCGGCGTGGAGCCGTTGGGGGGCAGCGGTAGGAACTTCACATCGCGACAGTACCGGCACGGCCGGTGTGGAGGACGCCCGGTTTTACCGCACCTTCGGGAGATGCACGGTAGTGCATGAATGTTGTTGCATCACAACGGTGATGGAAACTCTGTATGACCGATACCAGGGTCTGTGTTGCATGGAGGTTGCATACCTACGGAACCGAAGGTTTGTTGCTACAAACGGGTGACAAGCTATCTGATCGCATGTTTAATAGTGGTGCACGTCACATGTAACTGCTTCACTGCACATCCCGGAAATGCAAAGGAGGTGACCCATGCTTGCCAGTACTCCCAGTGCTGATGTCTCCATCAACACCGACCAGAATCGTTTCGAGTTGCGGCTCAACGGTGATCTGGTGGGAATCGTCGGCTACTTCGAAGTCGAGAACACGCAGAAGCGCGGAGCCCGTACGCACGTCGTGTCGTTCATGCACACCGTCGTCACCGAGGACTTCGGCCATCAGGGCCTCGCGGCTATCCTCGTCCGCCGATCCCTCGACAGTGCGCGCTCGTATGGATGGAAGGTGAAGCCGGTGTGTACGTACGTACAGCGGTTCCTCGCCGCCAATCCGGATTACTCCGACGTGGTCGTTCCGCTCTGAGTCGTCCGGTAACGGTCCGGGTTCGGCGCGACGTCGAATTGCTATCCAAGTAGCCGACTGTCCCTCGTGACGGGCCGACCTCCGCTCTACTCGGGGGATGGATCACACGTCGAGCACGCTGGCAGCGTCGGTTCGCATAGTGGACAACGCCGAGCATCACCGATTCGACCTCTTCGTCGGGGGCGATCTCATTGGCATCCTCGGTTACCGCCGTTCAGGCAGTGACGCCTCCGTGGCGTTCATGCACACGGTCGTCACGGAAGATTTCGGTGACCGCGGCTGGGCGGGTGTACTCGTCAGGGGTGCACTCAACACCGCACGCGACCGGGGCTGGTCCATTCTTCCGGTATGCACCTACGTCCAGCGCTATCTGGCCCGGAACCCGGAATTCCTCGATCTCGTCGCACCGGACTGAGAGCAGTGCTCTTGTTTTCTCCGTGTGCCTGGTGAATACTCACTTCAGAACGAGAGCACCGCTCTCGCATCCTGAAGGAGGGCACGCATGCGATCGACTGTCGGGCTTCTGGTCGCCACGGGCGTTCTGTTCGCCGTCTATCCCGTTCTGAGGCCCTACTCCTCCGATTCAGGGCAGGCCGGCGCCGACGCGTTCGCGTCCGGACTGTGGGTAGCGGCGCACGTCAGCGCGATGCTCGGGTTCATCACGCTCGCTCTCGCAGTACGCACGATGAACGTCGGCGCCGTCGCCGAAGTGACGACGTGGGTCGGCGTCGGACTGACACTGCCGTACTACGGCGCCGAGACGTTCGCACTCCACGTGCTGGGATCCGACGCGCTGAGCACCGGCGATCTTCGGCTGATCGACCTCGCCGAACCCATCCGATACGGCCCCACACAAACGGTGATGTTCGGTGCCGGACTGATCCTCGTGGCCATCGGTACCGTTGCACTTGCGCGGCGCGTGCCCGGCTGGCAGTCCGCGCTCTTCGCGTCGGGCTTCGTCCTGTTTCTTCCGCAGTTCTTCGCGCCCCCGTGGTTGCGTGTTGCGCACGGACTGCTCGTTCTCGCCGGCGCAGCAGCGCTGGCGGTCCACGTCGCTGCGGGGCGTGATCGTCAGGAAATATCGACGACGACGGGTGCGTGATCGCTGGCACCCTTGCCCTTGCGCTCCTCACGATCGATCGAGGCGCCCGTCACCCGGGACGCAAGAGCCGGGGAAGCCAGAGCCATGTCGATACGAAGTCCCTGCTTCTTCGGGAAGCGAAGCTGCGTGTAGTCCCAGTAGGTGAACGTCCGCGGCTCGGGCGTGAACTGCCGAGTCACCTCGGTGAATCCGACCTCCGCGAACGACTCGAACGCATCCCGCTCCGGCTGCGACGTGTGGGTCTTGCCCTCGAACAACGCCGGATCCCAGACATCGTCGTCGGTAGGCGCGATGTTCCAGTCCCCGACGAGCGCGATCTGCGCGTCCGGGTCCGCCGACACCCAGGCCTGAGCGTCGGCCCGCAGCTTGGCGAGCCACTCGAGCTTGTACGTGTAATGCGGATCCGCCAGCTCGCGCCCGTTGGGTACGTACAGGCTCCACACGCGAACCCCGCCGCACGTGGCTCCGATGGCCCGCGCCTCGCGCACCGCCTCGACCTCCGGGTCCTTGCTGAACCCGGGCTGATCCTCGAAGCCGATCTGCACGTCGTCCAACCCGACCCGCGACAGCAAGGCGACACCGTTCCACTGGCTGAGGCCGACATGGGCGACCTCGTACCCGATCTCGGTGAACCGCTCGTACGGAAACTGCGCGTCCTTGCACTTGGTTTCCTGCATCGCCAGCACGTCGACGTCGGATCGCTGCAGCCAATCCACGATCCGATCCTGACGAGAGCGGACGGAGTTCACATTCCAGGTAGCCAATCGCACGGCGATCAGACTAACGGGTGCTCACATAAGGTCGGCGTAGCGATAGCGATGATGCTCGGTGAAGCCGAGGCCCTCGTACATGGCCACGGCGCCTGCATTGGCCGCCGAGACCTGCAGGTACGCGTGCGTCGCACCCTGCGTGCGACCCCAGGCGACCAGTTCGCCGCAGATCCTCGTTCCGAGGCCGTTCCGTCGATGCGCCTCCGCGACCTCGATGGCCGTCAGACCGACCCAGCGTCGACCGTCGGGCGCGTCCGTCACCGCTGCACGCCCGATCGCCAGCATCTCGCTGGACGCCGAGCCGATCCGGCCGAACGCCGCCACACCGTCACGCACCGACGAGATGACCTCGAGCGCACCGTCGGGCAGGGGTCGCCCGCGGTAGCGGTACACGCCGAGCCAGTCGGCGTCGGGCACGTCGGAGAAGACCGACAGAGTTTCGACGGGCAGCTCCAACCGGGAGATGTCCGCGGCCATGACCAGTGTTTCGTCCCGCGTCACCCACCCGGCGGGCGGTGAACCCAGTCGGTCGGGCAGCAGGAGCACGGCAGGTAGGCCGCGCTCGGAGAACCATCGGACGATGTCGTCGAGGGACACATGACCGGCCGACGGTTCCACCGGCAACGCGGAGTTCGCCCGGCCGGTGAACCCGTGCCCGGCGCGCAGGAGCCAGCCGTCGATCCAGGCCTGTTCGACGCCGGGCCAGCCGTCGGCGGCAGCACGTTCCAGCGATCGAATCTCCGACGTGCGAATCGGACGCGGCCCGAGCTCCTTCAGCGCGACGACACGATCGGGCGCGACTCTCACTTCGCGACCGTCCGCGGACTGCACCGCGACCACCGACCGGCTGTGCTCGATCAGTTCGCCGATGACGTCCGTCATCGGGTGGCTGTGGCCGGGTGGCAGCCGGTAGCGCAGCATGACCCGCGGTCCCACCGCGTCAGTCCTCGTGGCCGAACGGATCTTCGACGGTGCCGGGGACCCAGGACAGACCCGGCTTGCCCCAACCGGCGCGTTTGATCGCCTTCTTCGCGGCACGCGCATTGCGGCCGATGAGAACGTCGACGTACAGGAAACCGTCGAGGTGCCCGACCTCGTGCTGCAGCATGCGAGCGAAGAAACCCGTTCCTTCGATGTCGACGGGCTCGCCCGCGGCGTCGGTGCCTGTGACGCGTGCCCAGTCCGCACGTCCGGTGGGGTACTGCTCGCCGGGAACCGAAAGGCAGCCCTCGTCGTCGTCCTCGGGATCCGGCATCGTCTCGGGGATCTCCGACGTCTCCAGAACCGGGTTGATCACCTCGCCGCGGCGACGGACGACCTTGCCGTCCTCGCCCTCGTCGGGGCAGTCGTAGATGAACAGCCGAAGGGGTTCGCCGACCTGGTTGGCGGCGAGTCCGACGCCGTTGGCGGCGGCGAGAGTGTCGTACATGTTCGCGATAAGGTCGGCGAGTTCGGCGGGCGTCTCGGTGACGGGCCGGGTGGGGGTGTGCAGTACCGGGTCGCCGACGATCCGGATCGGGAGAATTGCCATGGTCGACAAGAATACTGGCGTGAAGCCCCTCTCCGTGCACACGGTGAGGGGGCGCGACTCGCCGCACGTCCTGCGAGCTGTGCCCAAGCACTGCGCACCGTGGTTCAATAACAACCGAAACACACGTGTGTAATTTCGTGCCGACTGCCCGCCCCTCGGGTGCGTCGACGCGGGTCTGGGGCTCGTGGCAAAAGGTGGGGACCGGCATGACGGCACAGGACAGCATCACGGCACAGGATCGGGATCCGTCGACACGGATCCGCGAAGTCGAGGAGTGAGATGGACGGCGCAGCAGCGCGTGACTCGAACCAGTCTCAGCAACCGGGAAACACGGGGGACATCAACGAGGTCGGAGCAGACGGCCTGACCCGTCGTGAACACGACATCCTGTCCTTCGAGCGCCAGTGGTGGAAGTACGCAGGCGCAAAGGAAGAAGCCATCAAGGAACTCTTCTCGATGTCCGCGACTCGCTACTACCAGGTGTTGAACGCACTCGTCGACCGCCCGGAATCACTGGCAGCCGATCCCATGCTGGTGAAGCGTCTGCGCAGGCTCCGCGCGAGCCGTCAGAAGGCAAGGGCTGCGAGGCGACTCGGCTTCGAGGTCTAGCCGTCAACTAGTGTCTTCCAGTGTGAGCAGTCCCAACCCGGAATCGTCCGGCCCTCCGCTCCGCGCCTTGGCAATGGTTCTCATTTCGCTCGCGATTCTGTTCGCAGCGATCGGTGCACTGTCGTTGACCGGTTCCGGAGACAGTGAAGAAGCGGCCGCCCCCGAGGCCACCAGCGAAGTCGCGGAAGCGACCTCCCCGGCAGCTCAGGCGCCGGCGGCCTCGACCACCAGCGCCCCGACGACGTCCGTCGCACCGGCCGAGGTCGAGGTACGCGTGCTGAACAACAGCGACGTCTCCGGTCTGGCAGCCACCACTGCGGACACGCTCACCGCCCAGGGCTGGACGATCGCCGAAACGGGCAACTACGCCCAGACCCAGGTCCCCGCCACCACGGTGTACTACGGAGACGCCTCCGGCGCGGAGGCCGCGGCGCAGGAGATAGCCCAACAACTGGGCGCCACCGCCGAAGCCATGCCGGCCACACTGACCGGGTTCGGAGACAGCGTCGTCGTGATGGTCACCCAGTAGAGCCCCGACCGACCACGTGTCGACCGGGCTACTGCCGACTGGACTACTACCGGGGATAGTTATGATCTACGCAACGCCCAGCCTGTCCGACGAAGGAGCATTTTCCATGGCATCGACCAGCACAGCCCGATCCCGGACGATCAGGTCGTGGCGCTTCGCTACTCCCGTCGTCGCTGTCGCCGCATTCGGACTGGTCGCATGCACGGCCCCGGAAACCCCGTCCGACGTAGCGGGCACGACGCCTCCCGTCTGGACCGGCCACGAGGATCCCTCCGGTCACGGCGTCGCCGCCGACAGCCCTGAGGGCACCGTCGAAGCCGAGTTCGAGAACGCCGCAGGCACCACCGTCGGCACCGTCTCGTTCGTCGAAGAGGGCGACCACCTCGTCGTCACCGTCGAAGCAGAAGGCCTCACTCCCGGATTCCACGGTCTGCACATCCACACCGCGGGCGTCTGCGAGCCCAACTCCGTGGCACCTGCAGGCGGCGAGCCCGGCAACTTCCTGTCCGCCGGCGGGCACCTGCAGGTCGACGGCCGCACCGAACACCCCTCCAGCGGTGACCTGACATCGCTGCAGGTCGGCGAGGACGGAACGGCCATGCTGGTCACCACGACCGACGCCGTCACCCTCGACGACCTCCGCGCCGACGGCGGACGATCCGTCATCATCCACGAGGGCCCGGACAACTTCGCCAACATCCCGCCGCGCTACACCCTGCCCGACGGCGGCGCCGTTCCCGACATGAACACCCTCATGACCGGCGACGCGGGTGGCCGCGCCGCCTGCGCGGTCCTGGAATAAGCGGTTCCCGCACATGCCGGGCCGCCCCACCCACTCCGCAGGCTCCGCTCCTGCGGCATCGGGTCACTCCGCAGGCTCCGCTCCTGCCATTGCGTTCAATTCCTCCCCGCGCCCGACCCTCGGCGTGGAGTGGGAGATCGCGCTGGTGGACAAGGATTCGCTGGATCTCGTCAACTCGGCCGCCGACGTCATGGACGGCGTGACCGAGCTGGCGGGCGCGGAGACTCCGCGCGTGACGAAGGAGCTGCTGCGCAACACCGTCGAGCTCGTCACCGGAGTGTGCGAGAACGTCGGTGAAGCGATGGACGACCTGGGCGAGTCGCTCGATCTGGTCAGGCGCGCTGCGGCCCCGCTGAACATCGACCTGTTCAGTGCCGGCACGCATCCCTTCGCGGAATGGTCGACGCAGGTACTCACCAGCACCCCGAGCTACGACGAGTTGATCGCTCGCACGCAGTGGTGGGGGAGGCAGATGCTGATCTGGGGCGTGCACGTCCACGTCGGCGTGTCCTCGCCGGACAAGGTGTTTCCGATTCTCAACTCGCTGCTGCTGCAGTATCCGCACCTGCTGGCACTGTCGGCGTCGTCGCCGATCTGGTCCGGAAACGACACCGGATACGCCAGCAACCGGGCGCTGATGTTCCAGCAGCTCCCCACGGCGGGCCTGCCGTTTCAGTTCGAGGACTGGGGTCAGTTCGAAGGCTTCGTTCGAGACCAGATGAAGACCGGCGTCATCGAACAGCTCGGCGGAATGCACTGGGACATCCGGCCGGCGCCGAAGTGGGGAACCATCGAGGTGCGAGTGTGCGACGGCGCGTCCACCAAGCGTGAGCTCGCCGCGCTGGTCGCACTGACGCATTGCCTGATCGTCGACCTCGACCAGCGTCTCGAAGCAGGCGAGACACTGCCGAGCATGCCCCCGTGGCACGTTCAGGAAAACAAGTGGCGTGCGGCCCGGTACGGGCTCGACGCCGAGATCATCCTCGACGCGGACAGCAACGAGCGCCTCGTCACCGACGACCTTGACGATCTCCTCGAACGACTCGCGCCCACCGCGGTGCGCCTCGGATGCGCCGACGAGTTGGCGTCGGTCGCCGACATTCCCCGGCGGGGCGCGTCGTATCAACGTCAACGCAAGGTCGCGGCAGATTCCGACGGAAACCTTCGCACCGTGGTGCAGTCGCTGGTGGACGAACTGCGCCGGTGATCGACCTTCGATCGTGACCTTCTGGATGTAATTCTTCGTTCATGCTCCGTTTACTATGAACGACGTGCTTCAGGGGGAAGAGCGAACGTCACACGTCGAGAGAGCGGCGCCGGGCGCACTACGCGTCTACGGTGTCGGCGCTGTCGTCGTTCTGATTTTCCTCGCATCGCTGCAGGTCGTCGCGTTCTGGAAGGGTTTCCCCGGCCCGCTTCCGAGTATCTGGAACGACTTCTTCGGCACCCCCAAGTCGATGGCCGTGCCGTGGGGCGGTCTGGCGTTGGCCCTCGTCGGCGTACGCATGCCGATTCGGCTGTGGGCACTCGGAATCGCCGTACTGATCGATGCCGTGGGCGCGCTCGCTCGGTTGGAAGCCGGTCACCCGTTCGTCGTCGGCAACGGAGCCGTGATCGCACTGGCCGGATTGGCCGTGTTCACCATCTGGCGCCGCGACGCCGGCGGCATCCGAGCAGTCTGCCTCGGCGGACTGCTCATCCTCGCCACCAAGGGCGGCGACGCATGGTTGCAGATCACCACCATCGTCCGGCCCTACGTCCTGGACGAGTACGCGCAACTAGCCGACCACGCGCTCGGCAACCCGTCGTGGATCGTCGGAAGCTGGCTCGATGCGCTCGGCCCGATCGTCTACGCGGTGCTGCACTGGGTCTACATCCAGCTCCCGGTCGCCGCCATCGCCATCGCGATCTACCAACTCCGTGGCGTCTCGCGCACCGGACTGTGGCCGTCGCACTACCTGGTCAGAACATTTCTTCTCATCGGCCTCGTCGGACCTGTCTTCTACGTGCTGTTCCCCGTCGTCGGCCCGGTCTTCGCATTCGGTTCGGCCGGCGAGGGGTTCCAGCTCGGAAACTACTGGCCGACGCTGGTTCCGTTCGACGCATCGCCGTCGGCCATCGGTTTCGACGAACTGACTCCCCGTAACTGCATGCCGTCGCTGCACACCGCCTGGGCGCTCAGCTTGTTCATCCACTCGAGGCGTGGTCCGTGGTGGCTCCGATGGGGTGGAACGGTGTGGCTGGTGTGCACCCTGGCCGCCACGCTCGGCTTCGGCTATCACTACGGTATCGACCTGGTCGCAGGCGTCGTACTGTGCCTGACCCTCGAATCGGTGCTGCGCGACCCCGAGCGCGGGCTGAAAGATCCTGCCCGCATCCGGATGGTCACGTTCGGCGTCGCGACGATGGTGGGGTTGTTGCTCTGTTACCGCTACCTCGCCGTCCCCATGGGAACGTATCCGGAGCTGTTCGGGCCGCTGATCCTGATCGCGATGGGATCGGTGATCGGGATGTTCTACGCAACGTTCTTCGCGAACAGCACCGTCAGCGATCGTCCCCTTCGTTCGTCTCCATCTCGTTGACGATCAGCAGTCCGTCGCGACCACGCTGCTCGCGGTAGGCGACACGTCCGACGGTGTGCGCGATGACCGGAGCCGTCACCAGGGTGAACACCCCGACGAGCACCAGCATCCAGATGTCGACGTTGCCTCGCAGTTGGATCACGGCGCCCGCCAGCACCAGTAGCAGGCCGACGACCTGAGGCTTCGTCGCGGCGTGCATGCGTGACAGCGTGTCCGGGAAGCGCACGATCCCGACGGCCGCGGTGAACGCGAGGATCGCGCCCAGCAGAATCAGAATGCCCGAGATTACTTCCAATACCGTGTTCATTCGTCCCTCACCCTGAACCTCGCGACACTGACGGATCCGATGAAACTCACCAGCGACAGTGCGACGATCGCGGGCACGATGGTGGTGTCGGCGCTGTAGACAGCCCACACCGCCAGCCCGCACATCGACACCGCGAGGATGGTGTCCATGGCGACGAGGCGGTCGAGTGTGCTCGGCCCGTCGAGCAGGCGGTAGGCGGTCACGACGGCTGCAGCGATGAGCAGGATGCCGGAAACGGCAAGTACGACGGTCACTTCCACTCACCCTTTCGTTCGTCGTCGGTCTTCTTGTCGTCCCGGAAAGTGCCGTCCGTACCCGGTGCCGACGCGATGTCGTCGCCCAGGACTCCGTGGTACCGCTCGTACTCCTGGAAGTGAAGCGGGCTCGGCTTCCAGTCGGAATCACGCTCGAACGCGGCGATGAACAGTTTCTCCAGGTGACGTACGTAGGCGTAGAACGAATCGACTGCCTTCTGGCTGCCCATGTCCAGCACGTGTACGTAGAGCAGGCGCCTGGTCTGATCGATCTCCAGAACCATGGTTCCCGGAACGAGATTCATGGCGTCGACGAACAACGTGAGAACCAGATCGGACTTGATGGCGATGCGGCAGCGGAGAACACCGGTGACCGGCGGAGCCTTGGGGCGGACCGCAAGCCAGGCGACGTTCACCGACGACTCGGCGGCGTAGTAGAAGAACCAGAAGGTCAGCTTCAGCAAGGACCACAGGTGAATTCGACCTTCGACGGGCACCTTCGGCAACGGAAGCAGGATCATGATCCCGAGGCCGACGACGATTCCGCCCAGGACGTTGGCGGCACTGACGTTGCCCCACAACAACACCCACACGGCGGTGAGCCAGCCGAGAATCCACAGGCGCAGCAGGACGAAGCGGTTCAGATATTTCATCGTCCAGCCTCTTCTCCGGCGACCTGGTCCATGGATTTGTCTCCGAGGAACTCGGCACCTCGTACGGCGTCGATGTAGACCGAGCGATCGCGAAGGTCGGCGGCGGCGCGGTCGCTGATGTCGATGATGCGGCCCGCGAAGACCGTCAGCGCCAATCCGACTGCGACGAGCCCTACCGTCGGGATGAGCATGAACGCGGGCATACGGCCGACGTCCTCGCGGTCCGCGAGTTGGATGTCGCTGGAATCGTCGAGCAGAGCGGACGGGCTGTTGTCCGCGAGGTCTCCCTCGGGAGCGTCGGCGCGCGCACGCCAGAAGGCCTTCGTCCACACGCGGGCCATCACGTACAGCGTCAGCAAGCTGGTGATGGTGCCGCCGGCGACGAGGATCCACGCGAGGACGCTGCCCTCGGCGCTACCGGCCTGCAACAGCGCCACCTTCCCGATGAAGCCCGAGAACGGCGGAATACCACCGAGATTCAACGCGGGCACGAGGAAGATGATCGCCAACACGGGGCTCGCGGCGGCCAGACCGCCGAGACGTCGCAGCGAGGACGACCCGGCCTGACGCTCGATGAGACCGACGACCAGGAACAGCGTCGTCTGCACGATGATGTGGTGCGCCACGTAGTAGATCGCTCCCGACAGTCCGGACTGCGTGGACAGTGCGACGCCGAACACCATGTACCCGATGTGGCTGACGAGAGTGAACGACAGCAGTCGTTTGATGTCGCTCTGTGCGATGGAACCGAAGATACCGACGAGCATCGTGAGCAGACCGCACACGAGCAGGACGTTGTCCAGGCCTCCGTCGGGGAACAGCAGCGTGTGTGCACGGATGATCGCGTACACACCGACCTTGGTGAGCAAACCGGCGAACACCGCGGTGACGGGGGCCGGGGCGGTGGGGTAGGAGTCCGGAAGCCACGTGGACAGCGGGAACACCGCAGCCTTGATGCCGAAGGCGACGAGCAGGACCGCGAAGATCGCCGTCCTGGTGCCCGACGGTACGTCGTCCAGGCGGGTGGCGATGTGCGCCAGATTCAGCGTGCCGGTCGCGGCGTAGACCAGCGCGATGCCGAACAGGAAGATCAGCGACGAGACCATCGACACCATGACGTACGAGACGCCTGCGCGCACGCGGTCGGCGCTGGCTCCGAGAGTGAGCAGCACGAACGACGCGGCGAGCAGAACCTCGAATCCGACGAACAGATTGAACAGGTCGCCGGCGAGGAACGCGTTGCACACGCCCGCGCTCAACGCCAGATACGTCGGAAGGAAGATCGAGACGGGCTGGTTCTCGTTGCCGTCGCGAATGCCCTGACCGATGGAATACACCATGACCGCCAGCAGCACGATCGCGCTGACCAGCAGCATCAGTGCGGAGAGGCGGTCGACGACCAGTGAGATGCCGATCGGGGAGTCCCAACCACCGACCTGCAGCGCGAACGTTCCGTCGCGGTCGGCCAGGTACAGCAGGAATGCCGACACGACGACGATGGCCGTCAGCGAGACCATCGTGATGACGCGTTGGGCCCGTGGCCTCCTGCCCGCCACGAGTGTCAACGCTGCGGCGAACAAGGGGATCAGGACCGGTAGCGGGGTGAGAGCGCTGATGGTGCTTGCGGGGATGCTCATTCGGAGCCTCCCTTCTTGCGCTTCTTGGCGCTGGGTTTGGATGTGTCCTTCACTGCGCTGTCGATGCCGTCGAGGCCCTTCAAGTCCGGTTCGTCGTCGTCGTCGAAGTCACCCTCGTGCAAGTCTTCGTAGCACTCGAGGTCCTCGATGTTCTTGAGTTCCTCGATCGGAATCGGGTTGCCCTGGCTGTCGAAGGCGTCGCCACTGAAACTCGGCTCACCGGTGACCGGGTCGTCGGACCGGTCGCGGTCCGGCATGTCGGCCATGGATCGGCGCTTGGAGACCTTGGTGTCCTCCGGGTCGTTCTCGACGTCGTCCTTGGTGTTGAGCGTGAACGAGCGGTACGCGAGTGCCAGCACGAACGCCGCGATACCCATCGTGATGACGATGGCGGTCAGAATCATGGCCTGCGCCAACGGATCCGCCATGGTCTCGTGGATCGACGTCGTTCGGCCGACTATCGGGGGATTGCCCGTCGGGCCACCGACGGTCAGCAGCAGGATGTTGATTCCGTTGCCGAACAACAGGAGTCCGAGCAGCATCTTCGTGATCGAGCGTTCCAGAAGCAGGTACACCCCCGTCGCGACGAGGATGCCGACGACTATCAGCATGCCGAGGTTCGCGGTCATCGGGCCTTCACCTGGCTCTGCATCTCCACCTGTGCGTCGAGACGTGCACCGAGGCTTCGGAGGACGTCGAGTACGAGACCGACCACGATGAGGTAGACACCGAGATCGAAGAACAATGCGGTGACCAACTTGATGTCACCGAGTATCGGCAGGGTCACCTCGAGGGTCGCCGACGACAACGCCGGGGCGCCGAGGAACATCGACGCGATCGCGGTGCCCGACGCGAGTATCAGGCCGAGGCCGAGGATCTTGCCTGCGTCGATCGGAACGGCTTCGCCGAGTTCGTATCGGCCGCCTGCGAGGTACCTCAGTACGAGCGCGAGACCCGCGGTCAGTCCACCGGCGAATCCGCCGCCCGGCGCATTGTGTCCGGAGAAGAAGAAGTACACCGACAGCACCATGATCGTCGGGAAGATCAGGCGAGTCGTGACCTCGAGGATCAACGACCGATGCCGAGGATCGATCAGGTCTCCGCCCAGCAACCACGTCGTGTCGGTGCCGGAGGGGCTGTCGGAATCGGTTGCCGGCGCATCCGAGACGCGGGGTGCGCTGCCGAAGCGTCGGTTGCGGAACACCAGCGATGCGACGCCGGTGGCCGCGACGAGCAGCACCGAGATCTCACCGAGCGTGTCCCACGCACGAATGTCCACCAGGAGAACGTTGACGATGTTCTTGCCGTCGCCCAGCAGGTAGGCGGCGTCGGGAAGTTGCAGGGAGATCGGGTCGGTGCTGCGCGCGTTCATCGCGAACGCTCCGAGGACGGTGACCGTCGCGCCGACGGCGATCGCGAGGGCTGCGCGAGGCAACCTCGACCCGGCTGCGCCCCGGTCGTCGACCTCGGCGGGCAGTTTCCGCAGCACGAGCACGAAGACGACCAGAGTCAACGTCTCCACCAGGAACTGGGTCAACGCCAGATCCGGTGCACCGTGCACCGCGAAGATGACGCCGCAGCCGTAGCCGGTGAGGCCGACGAGGATGACGCTGGCGAGGCGGTTGCGCATCACCGTCGCGCCGAGCGCCCCGGAGATCATGATGAGCGAGACGATGACCTGAAGTGGAGTGTCGAACAGGACGAAATCCAGTCCGGGTTCGCGTCCGAACGCCAGCACCGCCATCGGAAGCAGCACCAGCGTCAGCAGGATCGTTCCCTGCGTCAGAGGCAGCGATCCTCGCTGGGTGGTGCCGGTCAGACGGAGCGAGATGGTGTCCATCGACTTGAGCACCGCGTCGTAGACCCGGTCCGCGTTGCCGAGCGGCGGATGCTCGAACTTGAGGCGGTTGACCATGCGGTGCGCGATGAACAGACCGACACCGCCGGTGACGACGACGACCGTCAACCCGAGCGGCAGGTTGACGCCGTGCCACAGGGCGAGGTGGTACGGAGCCTGCCCGTAGGAATCGACGGTGGCCGCGTACGGACTGACGATGGCGTCGACGACGGGCGAGAAGATTCCTGCGGCTGCACCCAGAAGAGCGAGGAAGGCCGGTGCTGCGAGGAAGAGCGCCGTGGGCTCGTGCATGTTCTTCACCGCGGGGCTCGGTCGCTTGAGTTGCTTGCGCCCGAACGCTCCCCACACGAACCTGATGCTGTAGGTGACGGTCAGGATGGACCCGACGACCATGCCCGCCACGACGATCCAGGCGACGGCAGGATTGAGCGTCGGAGTGTCGATGACCGCCGACAGTGCGGTTTCCTTGCCGACGAACCCGAGGAACGGGGGCAGCCCCGCCATGCTGGCCGCGGCAAGTGCGGCGACGGCGCCCAACAGCGGTGCCTTCTTGCCCAGGTGCGCGAGCTTGCGGATGTCGCGAGTGTGCGTCGTGTGGTCGATGATGCCGACCACCATGAACAGTGCGGCCTTGAACATCGCATGGGCGATGACCATGGTCAGACCGGCGAGCATCGCCTTCTCGGAACCGATGCCCACCAGCACCATCAGGAAGCCGAGCTGACTGACCGTGCCGAACGCGAGGATCAGCTTGAGATCGAATGCGCGCAGCGCACGCCATCCCGCCAGGATCATCGACAACAGACCGAGGGTGATCACCGTCGCGCGCCAGGGGCCGGAATCGGCGAATCCCGGGGCGAGGCGAGCGACGAGGTAGATGCCCGCCTTCACCATCGCCGCCGCGTGCAGATACCCACTGACGGGTGTCGGTGCGGCCATGGCGCCCGGCAGCCAGAAATGCAGTGGCACGATGGCGGACTTCGACAGCGCACCGATGAGGATCAGCACGATGGCAACGCCGGCAAGCCATCCCGACGGGGCGTCGGCGACCACGTCGGACAGGTTGTAACTGCCGGCCACCTGACCGAGGACGATGATTCCGACGAGCATCGCGAGACCGCCCGCGGTGGTGACCAACAGCGCCTGGGTGGCGGCGCGTCTCGAGGATGCGCGCTCGGCGTAATGCCCGACGAGCAGGAACGACAGAACTGTCGTTATCTCCCAGAAGATGTAGAGCACCAACATGTTGTCGGCGGTGATGAGTCCGAACATGGCGCCGGCGAACGCGACCATCTCGGCGGCGAAGATGCCGAGTCGTGGTTCGTCGTCCTCGAAGTACCGGGCGCAGTAGACGAGGATCAGCGCGCCGATACCGAGCACGAGCAGCGACATGATCGCGGCCAGTGAATCGAACCGCATGTCCAGGTCCATCGACAGGCCGGGGACCCACTCGATGTTCAGAGACTGTTCGGTGTTCCAATTGGCGAACACCCACACCAGGCTGACGAGTGGCACCAGTGCAAGCGGAAAGAATGCGTTACGGCCCCACCAGCGGACCAACAAGGGCGCGAACACGGCCGCAACCGTGTGCGCGAGCAAAATAGCGAGCAAAAACGTACTCCGTCGTCTCGGGTCGCGTGATCCTGGCGCGGATCACGCGGTGGTCGTGGGGCGGCGTCGAGTAGGCGAACAAACGGAAAATATGCTCGCGAGCCGTGTGCTCGGCCGGCGAGTATAAGTTCACTCCATCCTACTTTGCGTGGTCGACGCGCTGCCATTCGGTACTGTTTGCACCTTTTCGTTGACTCGGAGGCGTTCGCGTCGTACTGTAATCAACAGTTCAGTTGATAAAGGAAGTGGTTGACAATGGGCGCTCGAACCGCCGACGACGATCGACTCGACGAAGCCTTCACGGCCCTCGCCGACCCGGTCCGTCGAGCACTCGTCGCCCGCTTGAGCCGCGGCCCGCAGACGGTCAACGATCTCGCCGAGCCGTTCGAGATCAGCAAGCAAGCGGTGTCCAGGCACATCCAGGTCCTCGAGAATGCAGGCCTGGTGACGAGGACCCGAGACGCACAGCGTCGGCCGGTCCACCTGAATCCCGACCGGCTCGAACAGCTCACCGCGTGGATCGACAAGTACCGCATCATCCACGAACAGCAGTTCCGAAAGCTCGACAAGCTGCTCGCAGAGTGAGTGGAGCCTGCGGAGCGAATCCAAACAAGAGTGAGTGGAGCCTGCGGAACGAATCCAAACAGGAGTGAGTGGAGCCTGCGGAACGAATCCAAACAAGAGGCGAGTCGAAAGAACACTTCGAGAAGGAGAAGTCATGACGAATCCAGTTGCCATCACCGTCCCCGACGGCCTGCCGTTCATCACCATCACCCGGGAATTCGACGCTCCTGTCGAGGCGGTGTTCCGGGCGCACAAGGAACCCGAGCTGATCGAGCAGTGGCTCGGGCCCAACGGATACGCCATGGCGATCGAGCGCTACGAGTTCGTGACCGGCGGCAGTTACCGATACGTGCACACCAACCCCGAAGGAGCGACATTCGCATTCCGCGGCGTCTTCCATGTGGTGCGGGAGAACGAGTTCGCCATCCAGACGTTCGAGTACGAGGATTTCCCCGACGTCGTCAGCCTGGAGGCGTTGACCTTCGTCGACCTCGGTGACGGTCGGACTCGGCTCGAGATCGCGTCGGCCTATCCGTCCGTCGAATCGCGCGACGGAATGGCACAGAGCGGAATGGAGAGAGGCGTCTCCGAGGGGTACGAGCGTCTCGACGCGATCCTCGGAAGGAGCTGACCGTCGTGGACTGGACTTTGGAAGTGGTCGTCGTACCCGTGTCGGACCTCGATCGGTCGATCGAGTTCTACCGGGACAAGGTCGGGTTCGATCTCGACCACGACACCCGCAACGAGCACATGCACATTGCGCAGCTGACGCCGCGAGGGTCGGGATGCTCGATCGTCGTCGGGTCGCTGGCGTCGCAGCGTGAGATGGAACCGGGTTCGTTGAAGGGGCTGCAACTCGTCGTGTCCGACGCGCACGCCGCCCGTGCGGAGTTGCTGTCCCGCGGTGTCGAGGCCGGTGAGATCACCGTGTTCGACGACAGGGACGGGGGCACCTTCTTCGGGTTCGCCGATCCCGACGGCAACACCTGGGCGGTGCAGCAATTGAGGGTGCGGGCGGACAAGCCGTTGATCCCGCGGAACCAGTGATCAGGACTGCTGGGCTGGCGTTCGTCCGGGGTCGACGAATGATTCAGGCTCGTTCGGTGGGGAAGTCGGCGTTCTACATGGCGGGAGGCAAGATCGATCCGGGCGAGACGCCTCTCGAGGCGCTGCACCGTGAGATTCGCGAGGAGCTCGACGCGGCGGTGGTCGACGCTCGGCTGCTGGATGTGTTCGAGTGCGAGGCGTGGGGGCATCCCGCGGGAACCGAGCTCGAGATCCATTGCTTCATCGCGGGATTGGCGTCGGAACCGACGCCGACCAGCGAGATCGCGGAAATTCGCTTCTTCACTCGCGACGAGTACGCGTCGATGCCGGATGTCGCTCCGGGGTCGCTCATGGTGTTCGACCGGATGCAAGCGCTCGATTTGATCGACTGATGCGGGTACGTTGTCGGTAGGAGAACGCACGTTCTCCCGCCTCGACGCATTAGGAGTCTCCATGACGAGCTTGTCCCAGAAGGCAACAACCCTCCTCGAACTCCACCAGCCCGGAAACCCCGTCGTGCTGCCGACGGTGTGGGACGCATGGTCGGCCAACCTCGCGGTCTCGGCTGGATTCACAGCACTCACCGTCGGAAGCCACCCGGTGTCCGACTCCATCGGTAAGCCCGACAACGAGGGCATCACCTTCGACGAGCTGCTCACACGCATCTCCCAGATCACCTCCGCCGTCGACGTCCCGCTGTCCGTCGACATCGAGTCCGGATACGGCGAGGACCCCAAGCGCCTCATCGAGGGCCTCGTCTCCGCGGGCGCCGTCGGCCTCAACGTGGAGGACACGGTGCACAGCGAAGGTGGACGTCTGCGTGAAGCTCAGGAGCACGCCGACTTCGTGGGCGCGCTGCGTGCAGCATCGGACGCCACCGACGTTCACGTCGTCCTCAACGCCCGAACCGACCTGTTCGTCAAGCAGATCGGTGACGAGAACGACCGCGTCGACCGCGCGATCGCCCGGTTGAAGCTCGCCGCCGACGCCGGCGCCGACTCGCTCTACCCTGTCGGCTTCCACAACGACGCGGACTACAAGCGTCTGGCCGAGGAGCTTCCGCTGCCCATCAATGCCATCGCCAACCCCGCGGACGGCGATCTGAAGCACTTCGCCTCGCTCGGAGTCGGCCGGATCAGCTTCGGACCGCTCTTCCAGGGTGCGCTGGCCGGAGAGGCAAGCAAGATCCTCGCACGCTGGAACTAGGCACTCACGGCGAAGTGCGCGAGCCGTAGGCCTCGAGGTGCGCCACTTGCTCGGGATCGAGCGAGGGGCGCACCGTCGCGCGTGCGGTCGCCACGTCTGCTGCGGTGACGTCGGCCGCATCCATCGACCGGCGCATGGCCGTCAGAGCGGCCTCGCGCAGGAGTGCCGCGCAGTCCGCCGCCGAGTATCCGTCCAGATCCTCGGCGAGGGCATCGAGATCGACGTCGTCGGCGAGGGGGACTGCTTTGCCGGTGGCACGCAGAATGTCCTTGCGCGCGTCGGCATCCGGGGGTGGCACGAACACGAGACGCTCCAGTCGGCCCGGTCGCAGCAGCGCCGGGTCGATCAGATCCGGTCGGTTGGTTGCGCCGAGTACGACGACGTCACGCAGAGGTTCGACGCCGTCGAGTTCGGTGAGCAGTGCCGCGACGACGCGATCTCCGACGCCGGAGTCCGACGATTGTCCGCGTCGGGGTGCGAGCGCGTCTACCTCGTCGAGAAAAATCAACGACGGCGCCGAGTCGCGGGCGCGCTGAAACAGCTCTCGCACCGCCTTCTCCGAGGATCCGACCCACTTGTCCATCAGCTCGGCACCCTTGACGGCGTGCACGCTCAGCTGGCCGGAACTGGCGAGAGCGCGAACCAGGAACGTCTTTCCGCATCCCGGAGGCCCGTAGAGGAGAACCCCGCGGGGAGGTTCGATTCCCAGCCGCGAGAACGAGTCCGGATGCCGAAGGGGCCACAGTACGGCTTCGGTGAGGGCTTGCTTGGTTTCCACCATGTCGCCGACGTCGTCCAGCGTGATGCTGCCGATCGCCAGTTCTTCGGAACCCGAACGAGACAGTGGGCGGATGACGTCGAGGGCGCCGAGCAGATCGCTCTGCAGGATCTTCGGATCCGCCTTGTCGGCGCTGGCTCGCGATGCTGCACGCAGAGCTGCCTCGCGCACCAGCGCCGCCAGATCTGCGACGACGAATCCCGGGGTGCGCAGAGCGATGTCACCCAGGATCAGACCCTCGGTGGGGGAGGCGCGCAGCAGATGTTCCAGTAGAGCGGTTCGGCCTGCGCCGTCGGGAAGCGAGAGCGTCAGTTCTCGATCGCACAGGTCCTGCGACCTCAGGCGTGCGTCGGTCGCCTCGGGGTGAGCGGTGGTGGCCACCAAGGCAATTCCGGGCGTGTCGACACCCCGTTTCAGTTTCTCGAGCACCAGAGTGGACACCGGTTCCGCAGTCGCAGGCAGCAACGCGTCGATGTCGGTGACGAGCAGAACCCCGCCGGCGCGCAACCGCTCGAACGCGGACGCCACGGCGTCGACGCGCGCGGAGGCTTCCAGTGCCCCGATCGACGGACCGTCCAGTTCGACGACCGGCCGGCCGGCGAGAACCGCACGTGCGAGCGTCGACTTTCCGACTCCCGCCGGACCGGTGATCAGGACTCCCAGATGCGGCGACGCACCCAACGTGGCCAGCAGTTCCGATTCGTCGAGGGCCAACCGAAGCCACTCGGTCAACTTCGACTGCTGAGCGGCCACCCCGACCAGCTCCTTGGCCTCGACCGGCGCGGGCTCGGCTGCGGCGGGTGGCTGTTCGTTCCTGTCCGACACAGGTGTTCGCGCTCCGGTGCCCCAGCTGACGGCCGAGTTGGGTTGCACGCTGACCGGACCTCCGCTCGGATCGGTGGCCGAGACCGTCAACAGCTCGCTGGTCCACGCAACCCCGAACGAACGTGACAATGCCTGGGTCGCGGCGCTCGTGCTGGTACCGGGACCGAGATCCCGTGGCAGCAGCGAGACGGTGTCGCCCGCAGTCAGAACCTTCCCGAGAAGGGCCTTGCGCAGCGTCGCGTCGGGAATGGATCCGACGGCCAGCGTCGAACCGGACAGCGTCACCGTCCTGGCCCCGTACACGGTGACGGGAGCGACGGCGATGGAGCCGTCCTCCTTGATGCCCGCGTTGGACAGCGTGACGTCGTCGAGCAGTGCTGTGCCCTGCGGGGTTCCGTCGGGTGCTGTGCCCACCACAGCCGAGGTCCGGCGCGCGCCGATCAGTGCAACAGCGTCCCACTCGCGAATGCCGAGGGCCGCCAACACCTCCGGGTGCAGCCGGACGACTCCTCGGCGCGCATCCGCAGCCGACGTGTTGAGCCGCGCGGTCAGCACCAACTCCGGTGCGGTCACCGTGACGTCTCGCTCATCGGGGGCTCTTCGGGCGACGAAGGCCGAGCCTGGCTGCGGACCTACGGTTGTTGCCCGGCGCCCGGCGGATGGCCCGGCGCTCCGCTCGACGCTCCGCCGGCTTGGCGTCCCAGGTGTAGGGGCGGGCGGCGACCCAGCGCTGCGACCGAACGGCGAACGGAATGTGCGCCAGGTACATCGCGACGAGAACCATCAGCAGAACCAGCGGATACGTGATCAACGCGGCAGCGGCCAGCGCCACCAGAATCAGAAGCGCGGCTGCCATTCGCGGCGGAACCGAGACTGTTTTGAGGGCGAGAGTCGGGATGCGGCTGACTGCGAGGCCCGCGGTGAACACGGTCCAGCCGACGACGACGTAGAACGACGACCACCAGCCGTCACCCCATTCCTGGAACGCCGCGATCGGGGTGAGCACGATCAGCGCACCGGCGGGCGCCGGGACGCCGGTGAAGAACTCACTGGCGTAACCGGGTGAGTCGTCCTCGTCGAGAAGAGTGTTGAACCGTGCCAGACGCAGCACCATCGCCACCGCGTACACCAACGCGATGATCCATCCACTGCTCGAACCTTCCAACAGCGTCACGTACAGCACGAGAGCCGGTGCCACGCCGAAGGAGATGGCGTCGGCGAGTGAGTCGAGTTCGGCGCCGATGCGGCTGGTGGCGTCGAGCAACCGGGCGATTCTGCCGTCGAGTGCATCGAGAATCGCGGCCGCGCCGATCATCGCCAGCGAGGTTCCCAGCTGACCGTCCAGGGCGAACTTCACCGCGGACAAGCCGGCGCACAACGCCAGAATGGTGACGACGGACGGCAGCAATCGGACGGCTGCGGGCGGGCGGGCGCGTCTGGTGATCATCGCCGGCTATCGGGGAAGCTCGCCGAGCACCGTCTCGGCTCCGACTGCCCGCTGGCCCGGTTCGACCAGCAGAGTCGAACCGGAAGGGAAGTACGTGTCCACCCGGGAGCCGAACCGGATGAGGCCGTAGGTGTCACCGATGGTCAAGGCGTCGCCGACCTTCGCGTTGTTGACGATGCGTCGAGCGATCAACCCGGCGATCTGCACGACTCCGAGATCGTGTCCCGACGGGGTGCGGATGTGCATGCTGTTGCGTTCGTTGACCTCGCTCGCCTCGGCGAGGTCCGCGGATTTGAACTGGCCCTTGCGGTGCACGACCTCGACGACCTCGCCGGCGACGGGCACGCGTTGCACGTGCACGTCCAGGACCGAGAGGAAGATGCTGACGCGGGGAACGGCCTCGGTTCCGAGATCGAGCTCGGCGGGCGGCACCGCGGTGTCGACGAGTGTGATCAGCCCGTCCGCAGGTGCGACGACGACGCCCTGACGGTTCGGCGGAACGCGGCTGGGGTGGCGGAAGAACGTGGCGCACGCGCCGGCCGCGGTGAGTCCGGCCCGGCGGATCCACTTGTGCCTGCGGCCGAGTGCAGCGACCGCGAGCGGCCCGGCGACGAAGGGAAGGCCTGCTGGATGCAGCGGCGGAACGGTGTTTTTCACCAGCTCGGCGACATGCGCTATGCCGCTGCTGGGTGGTTGACCGATCGGGGCTGGACGGCGGGCCACTTCGCTCCTTAGAACATCTCTGGGGGCAGTGCCTGAAACGGACACTGCCGGGGCTTCACACAGTACGTGAGAAGCCCCGGCAGCCGGGAACGAGCAGTGACCGTCAGGTCCTCGAGCGACCCGTCACAGCCTTGACGATGAACAGCAGAATCACTGCGCCCAGCAGGCAGGTGAGGAAGCTGAAGATCAGGCCGCCGCCCTTGACATCAACTCCGAAGACGCTGAGCAACCAGCCGCCGAGGAATCCTCCGATGATGCCGACGACGATGTTCAAGATGATGCCCATCGATGCGTCCGTCTTCATGATCTTGCTACCGATCCATCCGGCCAAGCCGCCGATGACGATCCAACCGATGAAACCGAGTGCGGGTGTCATGTCATGCCCCTTTTTGTTTGTTGCCGTTTGACAACTGGGGCTGCCCAGAAACTTCACTCGTCAAACATTTTACCGAGCGCGCTCGCTTTCCGACTTGATGCGCTGCAGGGTCTTGTTCATTCCGTCGACGAGTTCGACGTCGAACTGCTCGATGCCGCCGAGAACGTTCTTGACGAGGAAGCCGGACACGGCGCTCGTGCCCGTCGGCGCCTCACGCTTCTCCACCACGGTGGTTCCCGTTGCCGACGGGGTGAGTGTGTAGGACCAGATCGTCTTGTTCTCCGCGATGCGGAACGCGATGGCCTTGTTCGGCTGGAATTCGACGACCTTCGCCGTGGTCGGCCAGACCAGCAGGCCTTTCCGATTGATGTTGAGCGTCGTCGTGCCCTTGCGGACATCGCCACCGAAGACCTTCATCTTCTTGCACTGAGGACTCCACTCACCCATGCGCTTCAGATCCGAGACGACCTTCCACACCTGCTCGGGACTGGCGTCGACGTCGATGCTGGCTTCGAGGGTCTTGCTCACGTGTTCCTCCGTAGATGCAACCGATAGTTACAGGTAAACGTAGTCGACAGGGTAGGTGTGGCGTGGCACTTCCGCCCGTTCCGGCGGGGATCCCCGACGGTAACCGAGCACGGGGAACGTCACGCCCGCCCGAGCATCTCCAGGTAGTGAGGGTTGGTCATGATGCCGAGGACGTTGCCGAAAGGGTCGACCACGGATGCGGTGTCGAAGCCTTCGCCGCGGGCTCGGATCTCGTCGTGCAGTGTTGCGCCTGCGGCGAGGAGCTTCTCGAGCGATCCGGCGAGGTCGTCGACGTGCCAGAAGGTGATGGATTCGGACTTCGAGGTTCCCGGGATCGCGTATTTGCGGTCGACGATGCCCAGTTCGTGCTGGAAGTCGCCGACTCGGAACTCGATGTAGCCCGGTGTTCCGTCCGGGTTGTCGCGGCGAAAGTACGGAGCGATTCCGAGGATGTCGGTGTACCAGTGGCCTGCCGCGTCGACGTCGTCTGCGTAGAAGCTGATGTTGCTGAGTCCTCTGAGCATTGCGTTCTCCCTCTCTCGTGGTTGTGGAGTCGACTATGCACGCAAAAGTGCTCATCTTCTGAGCACTTTCGGAGGGATACTTTCCTGCATGCGCGCAGACCGGCTCGTGGCGACACTTCTCCTGATGCAGACCCGTGGGCGGATCACCGCCGCCGAGGTCGCCGAAGAACTGGAGGTGTCGGCCTCGACAGCACGCCGGGACCTGGAATCGCTGTCGTCCGCCGGTATCCCGGTCTATCCGCAACCGGGTCGGAACGGCGGATGGCAACTGATCGGTGGCGCACGAACGGACCTGACCGGACTGAGTTCCACGGAAGCGCAGGCTTTGTTCACGTTGGTCGGTCCGGGCGCCGCATTGTCGCCGGACGCCAAGGCCGCGGTGCGCAAGCTGGTGAAGGCGTTACCCGAACCCTTCAGGGTCGACGCGCAAGCCGCGGCCGATGCGACGACGATCGATCCGGCCAGCTGGGGGCAGGAGTTGTCCGCAGGGTCGGAGCATGTCGGACTGCTGCAGCGCGCGGTGGTTCGGCGAGTGAACGTGACGTTCGGTTACAAGACGTTCGGGCACACCGGGCCCGGGCACCGCGAGGTCGGTCCACTCGGGCTGGTGGACAAGGACGGGCACTGGTATCTGATCGCATCGACGGCTCACGGCCTGCGGACGTTCCGCCTCGACCGGATGTCCGAGGTCGCGCCCACCGACACGGTGTTCTCGCGTCCGGCGGATTTCGATCTCGCCGACGCGTGGGCGTCCGTCGTCGAGACCGTGGAAGACCGGCAGCGCGCGACGTCGGCGGTCGTCGAGATCCCGGAGAGATTGCTGTCGGTGCTGCAGGCGCAGTTCGGCAAACATTGCGTGGTGCAGAACGTCGTCGACGGACGGCTGAGGGCGACGGTCTCCGCGCCTACGCCGGTGATGATCGCCCAGCACCTGGCGGGCTGGGGTGCCGAGCTCGAGGTCGTCGAATCCGATTCGGTGCGAGCCGAGCTCGCGCGAATCGGATCCGAACTCACCTCCCTCTACGGGTAGAGGCCCTCACATGCGTGCGTGACGAGCGAGGACGAAGGCGTACAGGCCGTAGAGCGCGATGCCGACGCCGGCGAGGACCAGGAGTATCTGGCCGAACGGTTGTTCACCGAGCGTCTTGACGGCGCCGTCGATGCCGGTGGCCTTACTGGGGTCGGAGGTGAACACCGCGACGACGACCAGTGCTCCGGCGCCGATCAATGCGGCACCCTTGGCGGCGTACCCGGCGATGCCGAGATACTCGACGCCTTTGCTCTGGTTGCCTTCCAGGTCGTCGAGGAAGTTCTTCGATACGCCCTTGTAGACGTGGTAGCCGCCGACACCGATCACGACGAGTCCGACGACGATCAGCACGATCTTGCCGAATCCGTTCTCCATCAATCGCGCGGTCATGCCTGCGTTCTGTTGACCGCTCGATTGTCCGGAGCCCTTGGCGAAGCCGAAGGTGGACCAGGCGAACGCCAGGTAGACGACGGCGAGGGCGGCGGCTTTGAGCCGGTCCATCGCGCTGCCTTCGTCCTGATCCGACTTCTTGCCGACGACGGCTTCCATGACTCGCCACAGTGCGAGTGCGACGAACGCGACGACGGCGACCCACAGTGCGATGGCACCTCCGGGTTTGCTGCCCAGTTCGGCGAGCGCACCGGACTGGTCGGCGTTGCCGCCCTGCCCGAAGGCGAGTCGAACGGCGATGTAGCCGATGAGGATGTGCAGCAGCCCGCTGACGAAGTGACCGGCCCGGGCTGCTCGTTCGAACCACGTGTTGTTCTGGACCGTTTCCGCGGCGCCTGTTGCGCTCATTTCGTGCCCCCGACTTGTCGATTGGTAATCCATCTCTTTACCCGGCTGCGAACCCGACGAAACGCACATGCGTCGAAACTTCTTCAGCGCGCCTCACCCGCGAACGGTAACGAGAGGCGAAGACTGGGCGATGCAACGAACGAGGAATCAGGCCAAAACGAATTTTGTTCGGAGTGATCGATCGTGAACCTTCATTCGATCTTGCGTCGTCCAGGCTCGGGCGTGCCGCTGCTCGAATCGGCGCGGATGAGCGGAAGTCCAAGGAAGTGGCCGAGCGAAAAGCTCGAGCGCTTGTTGACCGCCCAGGAAATCGACCTCATCCGGCGCGGGCAGGTCTGACACCCCCTGCCGGCACCCCTGCTGGCACCAAGGCGCGGTGACGTCCGGCGCGGCATACTTGTCTTCAAGTAGCTGCCCGACCGGGAGGGTCATGAAGCCTGCAATTCTCAGCGTCGACGACGATCCGGGTGTATCCAGATCCGTCGCACGCGATCTTCGTCGCCACTACGGCGAGAACTACCGCATCATCAGGGCCGAGTCCGGTGCTCAGGCGCTCGATGCGTTGAAAGAACTGAAACTGCGCGGCCAGCCGGTCGCGATCCTGCTGGCCGATTACCGGATGCCGCAGATGAACGGCATGGAATTTCTCGAGCAGGCGATGGACCTGTATCCGGCGGCTCGCCGGGTCCTGCTGACCGCGTACGCCGACACCGACGCGGCCATCGATGCCATCAACGTCATCGACCTCGATTATTACCTCCTCAAGCCGTGGGATCCGCCGGAGGAGAAGCTCTACCCGGTGCTCGACGCTCAGCTCGAGGCGTGGGCGTCCAGCGATCACCGGCCGGTGGAGGAAACCAAGGTGATCGGCCACCGCTGGTCCGCGAGGTCGTCGGAGGTTCGGGAATTCCTGGCTCGCAATCAGCTGCCGTATCGCTGGTACATGGCCGACGACCCCGAAGGGGTGCGGCTGCTGACGTCGGCCGGTGTCGACGACACCGTGTGCCCGGTGATCGTGACTGCGGACGGCACAGCACTGTGTGCGCCGTCCGACTCGGAACTCGGCAATCATCTCGGCCTCACGACGACACCGTCCGGTGAGTTCTACGACCTGGTCGTCATCGGTGGTGGACCGGCAGGTCTGGGTGCGGCGCTGTACGGCGCGTCGGAAGGACTGCGCACGACGCTCATCGAGCGCACCGCGACGGGTGGGCAGGCAGGACAGAGTTCCCGTATCGAGAACTACCTGGGATTTCCCGACGGCGTGTCCGGTGCTCAGTTGGCCGAGCGTGCGCGTCGGCAAGCGTTGAAGTTCGGCGCCGAGGTGGTGACGACGCAGGACGTCGTCGGGCTCGAGGCCAACGGTTCGGCCCGGACGATTCGGTTCGCGGACGGTCGGAGCATCGACGCTCAGACCGTGATCCTGTCGACGGGGGTGGCGTACCGGCAGTTGGCGACGCCCGGCATCGAGAAGTTCACCGGCCGCGGAGTGTTCTACGGATCGGCGATGACGGAGGCCGCGCGCTGCGCGGAGCAGGACGTCTACATCGTCGGCGGCGCCAACTCGGCCGGTCAGGCAGCGGTGTACCTGGCCCGCGGAGCGAAGTCGGTGACAATTCTGATCCGTGGGCAGTCGCTCGAAGCATCGATGTCGTACTACCTGATCAAGCAGATCGAGGATCATCCGCGAATCACGGTACGGACGTGCACCGAGGTCGTGGGCGTCGGCGGCGACGATCACCTGGAGTCCATCACCCTGCACAACCGTGTGACGGACACCGACGAGACGGTTCCCGGGCAGTACCTGTTCCTGTTCATCGGTGCGGCACCTCGGACGGAGTGGCTCGACGGTGTCGTGGTGCGCGACGAGCACGGCTTCGTCGTCACGGGACCCGATCTGGTGGTCGACGGCAAGGGACCGACGGGATGGGATCGCGACAGGTTGCCGCACCATCTCGAGACCAGTGTCCCCGGCGTGTTCGCGGCCGGTGACGTGCGATCCGACTCGGCGAAACGCGTCGCGTCGGCTGTGGGAGAGGGAGCGATGGCCGTGATGCTGGTGCACAGATACCTGGCGAACCCGTGAGCGTGCAGAGCGACCCCGGATCGCTGCGGTGTAGTCCGGAGGAGCTGAAGACGCTGTTCCTGTTCGAGAAGTTGTCGGACGAGCAGGTGGAGAAGCTGTGCCACGAGGGGCACATCGAGATCATCGAGCCAGGGCCCGTGTTCAGCGAGGGTGAACCTGCCACGTGCTTCTACGTGCTGATGGACGGTTCGTTGGTGCTGACGAAGAACTCCAGCGGCGAGGAGATGGTGATCAGCCGGACGTCTCAGCGCGGGGTGTACGCCGGTGCGTGGCAGGCGTATCTGCGTGATCGGGTGCCGCAGACGTACCCGAGTTCGATGCGTGTGACCGAGACATCGCGGTTCTTCGTGCTCGACGCGGCGTGTTTCGCGGAGATCGTCGAGGAATGGTTTCCGATGGCGCTGCATCTGCTCGAGGGCTTGTTCGTCGGTGCGCTCAACACCAAGCAGATCGTCGACCAGCGTGAGCGACTGCTGGCGCTCGGGTCGTTGTCCGCCGGCCTGACGCACGAGCTGAACAATCCGGCCGCGGCAGCGGTACGGGCGACGGATGCGCTGCGCGATCGGGTCGCCCACATGCGCCAGAAGCTGAAGATGATCGCGAACGGTTCGCTCGACCCGGCGTCGCTGACTTCCCTCGTCGGATTGCAGGAGGAAGCCGTCGAGCTGGTCGCGAAGGCTCCCAAGCTGTCGCCGCTCGAGGCGTCGGATGCGGAGGACGAACTGGGGGACTGGTTCGACGATCACGGCATCGCGGGTGGGTGGGATCTGGCTCCGACGTTCGTGCAGGCAGGCCTCGACATCGCGTGGCTGGACAAGGTCGCGGCCACCGTCGACGAGTCAAAGACGCTCGAAGGTGCGATCCGCTGGCTCAACTACACCGTCGAGACCGAATTGCTGATGAACGAGATCGCCGATTCGACGACCCGGGTGTCGACGCTCGTCGGTGCGGCCAAACAGTATTCGCAGATGGATCGAGCGCCGTACCAGACGATCGACTTACGTGAACTGCTCGACAGCACTCTGGTGATGCTCGCACGGAAGATCGGCGACGACATTTCGGTGGTCAAGGACTACGACCCGGCAGTGCCTCCGATTCCCGCCTACGCGGCGGAACTGAATCAGGTGTGGACCAACCTCGTCGACAACGCCGTGCAGGCGATGAACGGGGCCGGAACACTGACCGTGGCAACGAGACTCGATCACGACCACGTATTGGTCGAGATCGGCGACACCGGGCCCGGAGTGCCGGAGAACATCCGTTCACGAATCTTCGAGCCCTTCTTCACCACCAAACCGGTCGGTGAGGGAACCGGCCTCGGCCTCGACATCTCGTGGCGCATCGTCGTCAAGAAGCATCACGGCGACCTACGTGTCGAATCCGAGCCGGGAAACACGCGTTTCGTCGTCAGGCTTCCCATCGAGCCGGCAACCGAAGCAGAGCCCACAACCGAAGCGACAGAGGGGGAGTCATGACCGAGCCGATTCCTGGAATCGATGTCACCGCCGAGCCGTCGGGACCGGGGTGTCTCGAATGTTCGACCAGCGACGGTTGGTGGTTCCACCTTCGTCGGTGCGCGCAGTGCGGGCACGTCGGGTGTTGCGATTCGTCTCCGTCGCAGCATGCGAGCAAGCACGCCGAAAGCACCGGCCATCAGTTCATCAGAAGCTTCGAACCGGGGGAGAGCTGGTACTACAGCTACGCCGACGAGCAGATGTACGACGGGCCTGAACTTGCTCCGCCGCAGCATCATCCGCTCGATCAGTCGACGCCGGGGCCCGCGGACCGCGTGCCGTCGGGGTGGCAGAACTACCTCAACTGACATGAGCGAGAGCAAGACCGGGCCGACGGCGACGGACGTGGTCGCGTGGCTCGAGAGCGTCGAGCATCCGGTGCGCCGCGCCGACGGGTTGGCGTTGCACCGGCTGTTCACACGTGTCACCGGGGAACCTGCCGTCATGTGGGGTCCGTCGATGGTGGGTTACGGCCGGTACCACTACCGATACGACAGTGGCCGGGAAGGCGACGCACTCGCGGTCGGCTTCTCGCCCCGTAGGACCTATCTCGTGCTGTACGGGTTGACGTACGCTCCCGAATCCCAGGCACTGCTGAACGAACTGGGCAAACACAAGCCCGGGGCCGGATGTCTGTACGTCAACAAGCTCGCCGACGTCGACTCGGCGGTGTTGGAGAAGATGATCGAGCTGTCGTATCCGTACGTGGTGGGTACGCTCGGCACATGACTCTGATCGCGGAGGATCTGTTTCTGGTTCTGGTCGACGACGTGACGGGTAAGCCGATCGTCGACAGTACGAAATTCCCGCGTGTGCTGGCGGGTGCGTTGGTGCTCGAGCTGGCCATGAACGGCGCCGTACGCATCACCGCGAAGGGTGAAGCGGTCAAGGACGGCAGGCTCGTGGTGTCGGGGCCGCCCCCGCAGGATCCGCTTCTCGCGCGGGTCCACGCGTTCATCGGAACCGAGAACAACCCGCCGAAACCGCAGAAAGTCATCGAGAAGCTCCACAAGAACCTGAAACAGGAGATCGGTCTCCGCCTGGCGCATCGAGGTGCGGTCACACAGCACGAGGACAGAATCCTCGGCCTGTTCCCGACGACGTCCTGGCCTGCCCGTGACACCACACGCACAGCATGGCTGATCCAGTGGATTCACAGCGCGATCGTCGACGGTACGACGCCGTTGCCGGAGATATCGGCTGTCGTGTCGATGTTGTCCGCGATCGACGCTGTCCACAAGGTGTTGCCTGCCGCCGACAAGCGAGCGGCGAAACGTCGAGCGAAGGACATCGCCGAGGGCGACTGGGCGGGCGAGGCCGTCCGGAAGGCAGTGCAGGATGTGAACGCCGCGCTGGCGGTGGCGATCGTCGTCCCCGCCATCGCTGCGTCCGGTAGCTGAGCACTGGGCAGCAGGTCCTGCGATGATCGTGCGATGACGCGATCTCTCGCCATTCTGATGTTCGACGACGTCGAGGTGCTCGACGCATGCGGGCCGTTCGAAGTCTTCTCGGTGGCGAACCGAATCACCACGCGCGACGGGGGAGTGCGCGCGTTCGACGTGGTGCTCGTCGGAGTCGACGACGGTCCGGTGCATGCCCGCGGTGGCATGCGCATCGCGGTGGACACCACGATCGACGACACCAGGCGTTACGACGTGGTGCTCGTGCCGGGTGGTGTCGTCGACGAGGTACCTGCGGCCGCTGCGGCGTGGATCCACACGCAGTTCGGCACAACGGAAGTGACCGCGTCGGTGTGCACCGGTGCGTTTCTGCTGGCCGACGCCGGGGTGCTGGATGCACGTCCGGTGACGACGCACTGGGAAGACGTCGACGACCTCCGGCGGCGGTGGCCGAGTCTCGATGTCCGCGAGGGTGTCCGGTATCTCGATAACGGCGACATCGCGACGTCCGCGGGCATCAGTGCAGGACTGGACCTGGCGCTGCACCTGGTCTCGCGACTGGTGAGTCCGGACGTCGCAACGAGCACCGCTCGGCAGATGCAGTACGAATGGTCAGACGGTCAGTAAACGCAGGACCAGTGCTGCGACAGCGACGACCGTCAGGAAGGCCGACGGTCCGATGCCTGCGGTGTCCTTGACCCGAAGGTGCGAGATCACGGCCCCGACGAAGTACAGGATGACGCCGACGGCTGCGGCCGCTCCGATGGGCCACCAGAAGAGTCCGACGATCAGGCCGACGCCGCCGGCGATTTCGAGGTAAGCGAGGACAGGAATCTTGTCCGCCGGAACGCCGACCTTCTCCATGATGGGGATGACGGACGGATTCTTGGTCAACTTGCCGACTGCGGAGAAGGTCAGTGACACGGCAAGAAAGATCGAAACGACAACGGTTGCAGCGAACATGGTGGTCAGGCCCAATCGAGTGTGTCGGCGGGATCCGATCGCGACAGGCGATCGAACCATGGGTTTTCACCGGGGTGTCCGATGTCGACGACCAGTATGGCCTTCCACCCGCCGTCTGGGAAATAGTCGGCGCGCTCACTGTCCGGGTCCACGACAACCTGTCGCCGCCGGAAGACACGAAAAAGGGGCCCGGTCGAACCGGGCCCCTTTTTCTACTTCTCGCTCAGGAATTCGACTGCGTCTGTCCCTCGTGGGAATCGGCGAATTCGGGAGTGTCGAACACTTCGCCTCCGAGCGGGTCGACGGGACCGCTGTCCGCCGAGTACTCCACTGCGCCGGTATCGGGATCGACCTCGAGCGATTCTGTCGACACTTCGTGCACGGCGAGGACGACTGCGCCGTCGGTGGGCGTGGCCACACCGATCTGCGACGGTCCGAGGCCCGAGAACGTCGACGAGATACCGGCTCCCCGACGACGTTTCTGTGTGTCCGCGTTCGTACCGGAGCTGTCGCCGTCTGCTGTGGGTGTCGCGGTGACCCGGACGTACCGCGGGGTCGTCGCGACGTCGTATCGGAACGCCTTCAACATGGACACGCACGCCAGCACGAGGATTATCGAGAACGGAACGGCCGTCGCGATGGACATCGTCTGCAGTGCGGTCAGTGACCCGGCGCCGCCGACGAGAAGCAGAATCGTCGCCGCGGTGCCTTCGAGGATCGACCAGTAGACGCGCGTGATCTTCGGCGGTTCCAGATCGCCTCCGGTGGACAGGATGTCGATGACGAGCGATCCCGAGTCCGAGGACGTGACGAAGAAGAACACGATGACGAAGATCGCGAGCAAGCTGCTGATCGTGGCCAGAGGCAAGCCGTCGAGCAACTGGAAGAGCGAGGTGTTGGTGTTCACCGCGCCGTCGACGAGGAGATCGCCCTGCTCGCGCTGACGAAGAATGCCTGCGTCGCCGAAGATGGTGAACCACAGCGAACCGATGATCGTCGGGGCCAGCAGAACACCGAAGACGAACTCACGGATGGTGCGTCCACGCGAGATGCGCGCGATGAACATGCCGACGAAGGGCGCCCAGCTCATCCACCAACCCCAGTAGAAGATGGTCCACGCGCCGGCCCAGCCGTCGTCGGAGAAGGGGGAGGTGCGCAGCATCAGCTCCGGCATGGCCTGGATGTACCCGCCGAGGTTCTGCACCCAGGACTGCATGAGAAACAGCGTCGGGCCTGCGATCAGCACGAAGACGGCCAACCCGGCGGCGAGCGCCATGTTGATGTTGGACAGCCACTTCAGGCCGCGCTTGACGCCGGAGACCACCGAGTACGTGGCGATGCCGGTGATGCCTGCGATGAGCAGGACGGTGACCCAGTTGCTGGTGTCGACCCAGCCCAGGTACTCGAGGCCGGCCGAGATCTGTTGGACACCGAAGCCGAGGGACGTCGCGACGCCGAACAGTGTTCCGATGATCGCGACCGCGTCGATGGCATGGCCGATACCGCCTTCGATCCGCTTACGCCCGAGCAACGGCTCGAGTAGCCAACGCACCGACAACGGCCGGCCCTTGCGGTACGTCATGTACGCCAGGCCGAGGCCGACGACCACGTAGATCGCCCACGCGTGCAGGCCCCAGTGGAACAGTGTCAGTTCCATGGCCTGATTCGCTGCGGCGTCCGTCGACCCGGCGACTCCACCGGCCTCCGGTGGAACGACGTAGTGCGACAGGGGCTCGGCGACACCGTAGAAGACGAGGCCGATGCCCATGCCCGCGCTGAACAGCATCGCGAACCAGGACAGCACCCCGAACTCGGGCTTCTCGTCGTCGCGTCCGAGTCGGATGTTTCCGACGCGGCTGACACCGCAGTACACGGCGAAGACGACGAATCCTGTCGTCGCGAGTATGTACCACCAGCCGACGCCGTCGGTGATCGCCGAATTCAGCGTCGAGAACGCGTCGGCAGCAGTGCTGGAGTAGATCACGGCGAAGGCGATCATCACGAAGATGACGATGGAGGCGGGGATGAACACGGGCTTTCGAAGCCCGTCCCACGCTTCCTTCACCGCGTTGGGCTTCTTGTCCAGATTCACGTCGAGTCTTCCGTCCTCACGATTTTCGTATCCGAATCATGGGCGGCTACCGATGCAGTCGAGACCGGGCCGACCACATGTCGTTTCTCTTACTTATGCGTTCTATTGGTCAAGTGCCGGTAAACACGATAACCGACCTGTTCGACTCGAGCGAATTCGGCGTTCGACCGAGAACTCGCTGACGTGGCGATCTGCCGTTAATGTTTCGTCGTGCCGCAAACAACGACGGTGGTGGTCCTCGCACTCGGTGCAGCGCTGTGCATCGCAGTCGGGACAGTGGTTCGGCAGCGCACGGCAGCGCAGGTCCCGGTGGAGTCCAACGGTGCACTGGGGCCCATCGGGTCGCTGGTCAAGCAGCCGATCTGGTGGGTGGGGACCGTCGTCGGAATCCTCGGCTACGCGCTCCAGGCGGCCGCGCTCGGGATGGGATCGCTGCTCCTGGTCCAGCCTCTGCTGGTGCTGTCGTTGCTGTTCGCGCTTCCGCTCGGCGCACGGTTTGCACATCGGACGATCTCCGCCACCGAGTGGATGTGGGCCGCAGCTCTGACCGCCTCGGTGGCGATTCTCGTCGTGGTCGGGGACCCGAAGCCCGGAGTGGAGAGGGCCGAGGCTCGGCACTGGATCGTCGTCTGCCTGATCGGACTACCGTTCGTCGCGCTGTGCGTCCTTGCGTCACGTAAGGCGAGCGGTCCTCGAAAAGCATTGCTGCTCGGCATCTCCGGGGGTGCATTGTTCGGCGTCGCCGCCGTGCTGACCAAGGGCGTGGTCCACCTCGTGAGCCGCGGAGTCGTTCCTCTGTTGACCTCCGTCGAGTTGTACGCGCTGATAGCCGTGGCGGTCGCGGCGATCACCCTGCAGCAGTCCGCATTTCAAGCCGGCGCTCTGCAGGCCTCGCTTCCCGCCACCACGGTGATGGAACCGGTGGTGGCGTCGGCTCTCGGGTTCGTGGTCCTCGGCGAGTACCTCGCCACCGGAAGAGGCGGCAGTGTGGTCCTCGTGGTCGCTCTCGTCGCGATGGTCGCGGCCACTGTTGCACTCGCCCGGTCATCGGCGCGAGACGAGCCGTCGGTGCCGATCTCGCCATGACCCCCGGCCGCCTGTCGCCGGGACGGACGTTCGCCGGGTACACGGTCGAGCGGCTGCTCGGGGTGGGTGGGATGAGTGAGGTCTACCTCGTCGAAGGGCGCGAGACCCTCAAGATTCTCGACGAGGACGCCTCGGGAGACGAGCAGCTCCGGGCGAAATTCGTCATGGAGGCGAAGATCGCGGCGCGGCTGCACCATCCGAACATCGTGTCCGTGCACGCCCACGGTGAGTTCGGCGGTCGACTGTGGATGACGATGCACTACGTCGAGGGATACAGCGCAGCGCGGCTCGTCGCACGCGGCCAGATCGCCCTCGACGTCGACCGAGCTGCCCGCATCGTCAGCGAAGTGGCGAAAGGTCTGGACTACGCCCACACTCAGGGCGTACTGCACCGCGACGTGAAACCGTCGAACATCCTGATCAGTACCGAACCGCGTGGCGGTTTCGAGCAGGTGATGGTGTCGGACTGGGGGATCGCGCGATTCCTCGACGCCGGGCCGGTGGCGCGAGGTGGGTCGGTCTTCGCGTCCATTCAGTACGCCGCACCGGAACTTCTTCGTGGTGAGCGCCTGTCCGCTCGAACCGATGTCTACGCGTTGGGCGCAACGCTCGTGGAATTGCTCACCGGCAAGCCCCCGTATCCCCTCGCGACGCCGCTCGCGATCACGGACGCTCAGCTGAACGCGTCGCCTCCGTCGGTGACCGCGCGCCGACGAGACCTACGGAAGGGTCTCGACGGCGTCGTCGCGACCGCGCTGGCCAAGAAGCCGGAAGATCGATTCGCGACGTGCACGGAACTCAGCAACGCCGTCGCCGACGCCCTTGCTGCTCCCGCTCCGGAGCCCCCGCCCCGAAAGTCGCCCTTCGGGGCGGGGTGGCGTCGGAGGTTCTGATTGTCCGGCCCGTCAGTTGTCCGGATCGTCGTCGAGTGGTCTGTTGGCGACGACGGGGTACTGCCCGGTGTAGCCGAGACGTTCCTCGGCGACGGCGAGGACCTTCGTCCGCACCAGGAACCATCCGCCGATCAGTGCTGGGATGATGACGACGAGGGTGGCGATCGTCCACGACCCGATCGGGGCGTCGAAGGCCATCAGAACCAGCACCCCGAAGAGGAACACCAGCGTCGCGTAGCTCGTGTACGGGGCGCCGAACAGACGGAATTTCGGACGTTCGAGGATGCCCTTCTTGGACCAGCGGTAGAGCTGGATCTGGCACAGCACGATCGTCGCCCAGCTCGCGATGATGCCGAGGGCGGACATGTTCAGCACGATCTCGAAGGCCTCACCCGGGGCGATGGCGTTGAGTGCGACGCCGAACAGCGTGATGAAGCAGGTGAGCAGAATGCCGCCGAACGGAACGCCGCCCTTGGTCATCTTCTTGGTGAACTCGGGAGCGCTGCCGTTCATGGCCATCGAGCGCAGGATGCGACCCGTCGAGTAGAGGCCGGCATTCAGTGAGGACAGAGCAGCAGTGAGCACGACGATGTTCATGATCGTGCCCGCGCCGCCGAGACCGATGCTCGAGAAGAACGTCACGAAAGGCGATGTTCCTGCTGCGTATGCCGTGTAGGGGAGCAATAGCGCCAGCAGGACGAGCGAGCCGACGTAGAACAGCGCGATACGTGCGATCACCGAGTTGATCGCGCGCGGCATGATCTTCGCCGGGTTCTCGGTCTCACCGGCGGCGGTGCCGACCAGCTCGACGGCGGCGTACGCGAACACGACGCCGGAGATGACGATGACCAGCGGCCACGCGCCCGACGGGAACAGCCCGCCGTTGTCGGTGATGAGGCTGATGCCGGGCATCTCGCTGCCGACGGGGATGCGTCCGGCGAGGAAGACGATGCCGACGATCAGGAACGTCACGAGTGCGACGACCTTGATCATCGCGGCCCAGAACTCCATCTCGCCGAACCACTTCACCGAGACCAGGTTGAGGCTCATGACCAGCACGAGCGCGATCAGTGCGATGACCCACTGCGGGATCACCTCGAACGATCCCCAGTAGTGCATGTAGGTGGCGATGGCCGTCACGTCGACGATGGCCGTCATGGCCCAGTTGAGGAAGTACATCCAGCCTGCGACGAATGCGGCTTTCTCGCCGAAGAACTCACGGGCGTACGAGACGAACGATCCCGACGACGGGCGGTGCAGCACCAGTTCGCCGAGGGCGCGGAGGATGAAGAAGACGAAGATGCCGCACAGGGCGTAGGCGAGGAACAGGCCGGGGCCTGCGCTGGCGAGTCGTCCACCCGCGCCGAGGAACAGCCCGGTGCCGATGGCGCCACCGATGGCGATCATCTGGAGCTGGCGAGGTTTGAGACCCTTGTGGTAGCCCTCCTCCTCGTGGTCCATGGCGGAGTTGTCGTACTTCGTGTCGACCGAATCGGACATGTGACGATCCTTGCTGTCGATGCGTGTATGGGTGTTTTGTCCGAAATGAGCTAGTGGCGAATGTTGCTGTCTCCGAACGTTATTTCCGGATCGCATCGAGCCGAAAGGCGTGCAATGTAAACAACGCGCCTGCATGTAAACAGTGCGTGAAAGGGTGAGCATCTGCTCGAGCTTTGCCCAGGCGTCGGACTCGGCCGGTCTTCTGCGCCGTAGGCGAACACTTCGGTGACGACCTTGCACTCGCCATGGTCGAGTGCTAGAAATGCAGTTGGCACTCGCGCCTTGTGAGTGCCAGGTCGGGACGGTGAGGCTGGGAATCATCGACACCCCTGGTCGTCCGTCGCGGGCACCGAACTCGGCCGAGCAAGTGCAGAAGAGCGACTGAACACGGTCGCTCTGCGTGTCACCCCCAATCCGGAGGATCACTTCGCAATGGCCAAGATCATCGCGTTCGACGAAGAGGCACGCCGTGGCCTCGAGCGAGGCCTCAACGCCCTCGCCGACGCAGTAAAGGTGACGTTGGGCCCCAAGGGTCGCAACGTCGTGCTCGAGAAGAAGTGGGGCGCCCCCACGATCACCAACGACGGCGTCTCCATCGCCAAGGAGATCGAGCTCGAGGATCCCTACGAGAAGATCGGCGCCGAGCTCGTCAAAGAGGTCGCCAAGAAGACCGACGACGTCGCAGGCGACGGCACCACCACCGCTACCGTTCTCGCCCAGGCACTCGTTCGTGAAGGCCTGCGCAACGTCGCGGCCGGCGCGAACCCGCTCGGCCTGAAGCGCGGCATCGAGAAGGCTGTCGCAGCCGTAACCGAGTCGCTGCTCGCTTCCGCCAAGGAGATCGACACCAAGGAGCAGATCGCTGCTACCGCTGGTATCTCCGCAGGCGACCCGTCCATCGGCGAGCTCATCGCCGAGGCCATGGACAAGGTCGGCAAGGAAGGCGTCATCACGGTCGAGGAGTCCAACACCTTCGGCCTGCAGCTCGAGCTCACCGAGGGCATGCGCTTCGACAAGGGCTACATCTCGGCGTACTTCGCCACCGATGCAGAGCGCCAGGAAGCCGTCCTCGAAGACGCGTACATCCTGCTCGTCAGCTCCAAGATCTCCACGGTCAAGGACCTGCTGCCGCTGCTCGAGAAGGTCATCCAGTCGGGCAAGCCGCTCGTCATCATCGCCGAGGACGTCGAGGGCGAAGCTCTCTCCACCCTCGTCGTGAACAAGATCCGTGGCACCTTCAAGTCCGTTGCCGTCAAGGCTCCCGGCTTCGGTGACCGCCGCAAGGCTCAGCTCGCCGACATCGCCATCCTCACCGGTGGCGAGGTCATCAGCGAAGAGGTCGGCCTCTCGCTGGAGACCGCAGGCCTCGAGCTCCTCGGTCAGGCACGCAAGGTCGTCATCACCAAGGACGAGACCACCATCGTCGAGGGCTCGGGCGACTCCGACGCCATCGCCGGACGCGTCAGCCAGATCCGCGCCGAGATCGAGAACTCCGATTCCGACTACGACCGCGAGAAGCTGCAGGAGCGCCTGGCCAAGCTGGCCGGTGGCGTTGCAGTCATCAAGGCCGGAGCAGCGACCGAGGTCGAGCTCAAGGAGCGCAAGCACCGCATCGAAGATGCAGTGCGTAACGCCAAGGCTGCCGTCGAAGAGGGCATCGTCGCCGGTGGTGGCGTCGCGCTGCTGCAGGCTTCGCCCGCACTCGACAACCTGAAGCTCGACGGCGACGAGGCAACCGGCGTGAACATCGTCCGCGTCGCCCTCGAAGCACCGCTCAAGCAGATCGCGTTCAACGCAGGCCTCGAGCCCGGCGTCGTCGCAGAGAAGGTCCGCAACCTCCCGTCCGGTCACGGCCTCAACGCCTCGACCAACGAGTACGAGGACCTGCTCGCTGCAGGCATCAACGACCCGGTCAAGGTCACCCGCTCGGCACTGCAGAACGCAGCGTCCATCGCGGCTCTGTTCCTGACGACCGAGGCCGTCGTCGCCGACAAGCCCGAGAAGGCCGGAGCGCCCGCAGGCGACCCGACCGGTGGCATGGGCGGCATGGACTTCTAGTCTGTCTCTCTCGAACAGGCCCGACTCCACTTCGGTGGGGTCGGGCTTTTTCGTGCTCGCGGTGGCCCGGGTGTACGTGTGCCCTGGATGCACACAAATCGGGTTCGCAGGGCCGGATGTGGCGTCGGGCGGCGGTTTGTGTGCACTCAGGCACGGCGGCTTCGCCTGCGGCGTCCGACCACTCCGATGATCTCGTCCACTACCTCGTCCAGGTGAGCGTTGACGTAGGCCGCGGAGTACCGGAGTACCCGCCAGTCGTCGTCGATCATCCAGTTCTGACGGATGCGATCGTTGGTGAACACCTCGGCTGCGATGTGGAATTCGCGACCGTCGATCTCGATGACGACACGTCCCCGTCTGCACACGAGATCGCCGTAGTACCTCCCGATTCGAGTGTTGATCTCGAGACGAAATCCGCGCGCGACCAGGGCGCGAGCCACCATCCGCTCGGGTTCGGATCTGGTGAGCGGACAGCACGTGCGGAGCTGCTCCCGGACTGCGACGACCCCATGACGCCCACGCGAATGCTCGACGAGAAGCGCAAGACGTTTCCAGTGCACGCGCGTGCCGATGGCGGAGTCGAACAGCGCCTCCAGTTCGGGTCGGGCCATGTCGACCGCCACATCCAGCATCGCCTGTTCGATCCCGACCACCGACAGGCCGTGTCGTGTGCTCGGCCGGACGACACGTCGATGCAGCGTCACCCAGCTCGGTGCTCTGACCTGGGCGGACATGGGCACCGTTGCCTCGACGATCGGCGGCTCGGTCGGCAGGAGCCCCCACAGCCAGGCTGCGGACGAATGGCTGAGGATCGCAGTGGGCTTCCACAGGGCGACGGCCGTACACCTGTCGAGGTAAGTGGGCGCCGCCGACGAGTAGACCGTGGGAAGTACCCGGTGCATCTGCGAAATTCGACGTTTGCTGTACCCGACTGCCGACCATTGCCCCCGTGTTCGAATAGTCATCCGAATACCGTTGCAAAAAAATCCGATTCGGATTTCGGGTTGTCCACATGCTGTGGACAACCGGAGTGACGGACCCGAGTGCACACAGATCGGGTTCGCAGGGCCGGATGTGGCGTCGGGCGGCGGTTTGTGTGCAGTCCGGCCCTGGATGTCTAGGCTCGTGGAATGGCAGCAGCGTCGGAGGCGATCGAACTCGAGGTGGGGGAGCGCATCGTGCGTGTCTCCAACCCCGACCGGGTGTATTTCCCCGAGAGCGGGGCCACCAAGCTCGATCTGGTGAACTACTACCTCGGCGTCGGCGATGGCATCGTCCGTGCTCTACGGGAGCGGCCGTGCATGATGCATCGGTTCCCGAAGGGTCTGGCGGGGGACAAGGTTCACCAGAAGCGTGTGCCGAACGGCGCCCCGGACTGGCTCGAGACCGTGCGCGTGACGTTCCCGCGCTACAACCGAACCGCCGACGAACTGTGCGTCACCGAGTTGGCGCACGTCGTGTGGGCTGTGCAGATGTCGACGGTGGAGTTCCACCCCTGGAACTCCAGGCGCGCGGACGTGGAGATGCCCGACGAGTGGCGCATCGATCTCGATCCCATGCCGGACTGCCCGTTCGATCGGGTTCGCCGAGTCGCCGGCGTCGCCGCCGAGGTCCTCGAAGACCTGGGTGCGACGGGCTGGCCGAAAACATCTGGCGGACATGGGCTTCACATCTACGTGCGGATCGCGCCGGAGTACGGATTCAAGGATGTTCGACGCGCTGCGCTCGCGTTCGCCCGTGAGGTGGAACGCCGCGCCCCCGACGACGTGACGACGGTGTGGTGGCGCAAGGACCGCGATCCGACGAAGCTGTTCGTCGACTACAACCAGAACGCGCGGGACCACACCATTGCCAGCGCCTACTCGGTGCGAGGCAATCAGCAAGCGACGGTGTCGACGCCGATTTCCTGGAACGAAGTTCCGGACGTCGATCCGCGTGACTTCACGATCTTCACTGTGCCGGACAGGTTCGCGAAACTCGGCGACCTGCACGACGGCATCGACGAGGCGGTGTTCTCGCTCGATCCGTTGCTGGAATGGGCGGAGCGGGACGAGCGGGAAGGGCTGACGGAACCCGAGGAGTAACCGATTCGAGTCGTCATCGTTATCCGTGATCGGTTAATGGCTTCGTAAAGCAGACCGATAGGACGGGTAGACGAGACGGCGCCCGGTTGTCTTGGGACGAGGAGTGTTCATGATCGCCGCACGGTCTGCCGTCGTCGTTGCCGCTGTGGCTGCTGTTCTAGCCGTGAGCGGCTGCAGTAGCGAGGAGCCGGATGGCGCTGCAGCGTCGGAAACGACGAGCGTAGCGCCCCAGTCGACGTCGGAACAGCCGACGTCCGACCAGCCGACGTCCGACCAGCCGACGTCCGAGCAGCCGCCGTCCGGACCTGCGCAGCCCGAGCAGGAGATCGTCATCGTTCCCACGGCGCCTGCTCCGGAGGAAGCGTCGGATCTGTTCCCGTGGAATCAGCCCCGACCGAGCCTGGATTCCGGCAATGTCGACCCGGCACTGTTCGCGACCGATCTCGGCCGGTACAACTTCACCACCCCGTCGGGAAATATTCAGTGCGGGATCTGGGCCGGGGGATCACCCGCAGGCCAGGTCGGTTGTCAGGCCAAGACGAGTGTCGCGCCGTTCGAAGGCCGCACATGCACCAATGCCGAGAACGACAAGTACGCAGTGCGAGTGAACGACGGCGGGACGCAACACATCTGCACGACGCAAGGGATCTACACGGCCGACGAACCTCGAGTGCTCGAGTACGGTCAGGTGTTGTCCGCGGTCGGTGTGGTGTGCGAGTCCGACGAGATGTTCGGCATCACGTGCTGGGGAACCGAGGGCGCGTTCATGTTCGCGCGTGACTGGAACGAGAGCTGGAGCTAACGGCGGAGCGATTCCACAGCGCCCCGGACGGCGTCGAGGTGCGCGGCCATGGCTTCGGCGGCTTCCTCGTAGCTGCCCGATCGGATGCCCTCGACGATGAGGTCGTGCTCGACGTTGGATTTCTGCTGGCGTCGGGCGACGAGGTTGAGGGTCTCGGACTGACGGGTGAGCGCGCCGCGGATGTCGACGATGATCGCTTCGAAGACGCGGTTCTTGCTGGCTCGGGCGATGGCGGTGTGGAATTGGCCGTCGAGCAGTACCCAGGCGTGGTGGTCGTCCTCGCTTCGCATTTCGTCGGTGAGCCCTTCGAGGACGGCCAGGTCTTCGTCGGTTCGGCGCTCGGCTGCCCAGCCGGCCGACGGGATTTCGACGTGGGGGCGGGCTTCCATCAGTTCGCGGGCGTCGTAGTTGCCGATGTCGAGATCGCCGGTGACGCGATCTCGGGTGACGAAAGTGCCTCGACCCGTTTTGGTTTCGGTGAGTCCGAGTGCATTGCACGATCGAAGTGCCTCGCGGATCACGGATCGGCTGACGGCGTATCGGGTGGCCAATGCGCTCTCGGCGGGGAGTCGTTCGCCGATGGCGATGTGGCCGGCGACGATTGCGTCGCGGATGTCGGCGAAGACGGCTTCTGCCGCGCTCAGTCTCGTTGCGGTCGGCTGACTGACCGCCCAGCTGTCCGACAGGTTCATGTCTGAATAGTCCTCTTCCTGCGGCGGGCGAGTCAAGGTGACGGTTGACGGGCGGACGTGTCTTGGTTCACACTCTAACCTGTCAGACAGCCGGACAGCCGGACATCAGAAGGAGCAGGACGTGGTGGAGACTCGAATCGAGAAGGACCTTCTCGGTGAACGCGAGATACCCGCGGAGGCGTACTGGGGCATACACACCCTGCGCGCCCTGGAGAACTTCCCCATCACGGGCCGTTCGATCGGTACCAACGCTCATCTGATTCGCGGCCTGGCCGCCGTGAAGTGGGCCGCGGCCTCTGCCAACGAGGATCTGGGGATTCTCGACGCCACCCGAAGCGACGCGATCCGTCGGGCATGCGACGAGATTCTGGGCGGGCAGTGGCACGACGAGTTCGTCGTGGATGTCGTTCAGGGCGGCGCGGGCACCTCGACCAACATGAACGCCAACGAGGTGATCGCCAACCGTGCGCTCGAGATCCTCGGTCATGCGCACGGTGACTACAGCCACCTGCACCCCAACGAGCACGTCAACGCAAGTCAGTCCACCAACGACGTGTACCCGACGGCCGTGAACATCGCGACGATCTACGCGGCGCACGAGCTGATCGAGTCCATGAAATTCCTGCGCGACGCGTTCCGCCGCAAGGCATCCGAGTTCGCCACCGTCGTGAAGATGGGACGTACGCAGTTGCAGGACGCGGTGCCGATGACTCTCGGTCAGGAGTTCGGAACGTACGCGATCATGATCGACGAGGACTGCTCGCGGCTGGAGGAAGCCGCGCTGCTGGTGCACGAGATCAATCTCGGTGCAACGGCCATCGGTACCGGTCTCAACGCGCCCGACGGATACACCGCGGCTGCGTGCGAGCATCTGCGCACCAAGACAGGACTTCCGCTGGTCACGGCGACCGATCTGATCGAGGCGACGCAGGACGTGGGTCAGTTCGTGCACCTGTCGGGTGTGCTCAAGCGGATCGCGGTGAAGCTGTCCAAGATCTGCAACGACCTGCGGCTGCTGTCCTCGGGTCCTCGGGCCGGCCTGAACGAGATCAATCTGCCTCCGATGCAGGCGGGTTCGTCGATCATGCCGGGCAAGGTCAACCCGGTGATTCCCGAGGTGCTCAACCAAGTGGCCTACGAGGTGATCGGCCACGACGTCACCATCACCATGGCCGCCGAGGCAGGGCAACTGCAGCTCAACGCCTTCGAACCGATCATCGTGAAGTCGCTGTCCGAAGGCATGGCCCATCTCGGCGCAGCCTGCCGTACCGTCGCGACCCGATGCGTGGACGGCATCACCGCCAACGCCGATCTGCTCCGTGAGCGTGTGGAGAACTCCATCGGCCTCGTCACCGCACTGAGCCCGTACCTCGGCTACGCCGAGTCCACGACGATCGCCCAGGAGGCGTTGGTCAGTGGCCGCAATGTCGTCGACCTCGTGCTCGAGAAGAAGCTACTGGCCCGTGAAGAACTGGATCGTCTGCTCAGCCCGCAACATCTCGCCAATCTCCGCGTCGCGCCTGCACCGCACGCCGATGCCCCCGAAACTTCGACAAGGTAGCCGCACATGACAGTCGACACTCGACATTCGGAAGACCTCGGATACCGTAAAGCTCTGGTACCGAGACAGATTCAGATGATCGCCATCGGAGGTGCGATCGGAACCGGCCTCTTCATGGGCGCAGGCGGACGGTTGCACGACTCCGGTCCGGCCCTGGTGCTCGTCTACGCTCTCTGCGGGTTCTTCGCTTTCCTGATCCTCCGCGCGCTCGGCGAACTGGTGATGCACCGACCGTCGTCGGGAAGCTTCGTGTCCTACGCACGCGAATTCTTCGGGGAGAAGATGGCGTTCGCGGCCGGCTGGCTGTACTGGATGAACTGGGCCATGACGGCCGTGGTCGACGTGACAGCGGTTGCGCTGTACATGAATTTCTTCAAGAAGTACTGGGCGCCACTCGGAGATGTGGACCAGTGGGTCTTCGCGCTGATCGGCCTGGTTCTCGTACTCGGTCTGAATCTGGTGTCGGTCAAGGTCTTCGGAGAGCTCGAGTTCTGGTTCGCGCTCATCAAGGTTCTCGCCTTGGTCACCTTCCTGGTCGTCGGCGTGTACTACGTCATCTTCGGAACTCCCATCGACGGTCAGGCTCCCGGCTTGTCGGTCATCACCGACAACGGCGGACTGATCCCCAACGGGCTGCTGCCCGCGATCGTCGTGGTGCAGGGCGTCGTGTTCGCGTATGCGTCGATCGAGCTCGTCGGCACCGCGGCGGGAGAGACCGCGAACCCGGAGAAGGTCATACCCAAGGCGATCAACACGGTGATCGTTCGGATCCTGGTGTTCTACGTGGGTTCGGTGCTACTGCTGTCGCTTCTGTTGCCGTACAGCGCATATCACGCAGGGGAAAGTCCGTTCGTCACGTTCTTCGGCGCGATCGACGTGCAGGGCGCCGACGCCATCATGAACCTCGTGGTGCTCACCGCAGCACTGTCCTCGCTGAACGCCGGGCTGTATTCGACGGGCCGCATCCTCCACTCGATGGCCGTCGCCGGATCCGCACCGAAGTTCGCGGCTCGGATGAACAAGGCCGGAGTTCCCTACGGCGGAATCGCTCTGACAGCGTTGGTGGCGCTCGCCGGCGTCGGACTCAACGCTGCAGTACCGGCACAGGCGTTCGAGATCGTGTTGAACTTCGCGGCCCTCGGTATCATCAGCGCATGGGCGGTGATCATTCTGTGTCAACTGAAGCTGTGGTCGCGCTCTCGCTCGGGAGACCTCGCCCGGCCGAAGTTCCGGATGTTCGGCGCTCCCTACACCGGTATCGCGACGTTGGTCTTCCTCCTCGCCGTGTTGATTCTGATGGCGTTCGACAAGCCGGTCGGTACCTGGACCATCGCGTCGATCCTGATCATCGCACCGCTGCTCGTCGGCGGATGGTTTCTGTGCCGCAACCAGATTGCCGCAGTGGCCGAAGAACGAGAGGGATGACGGCTTGTCTCACATTGCCCTGCTGACAACAGGCGGAACCATCGGGAGCAGCCGCGACGAGGACGGCATCTCGAGGCCCGGCTCCGTGGGTTTCGACCTGCCGGGCGAAGTACGGGTCCGCACCCTGATGTCCAAGGACAGCTCGGCGTTCGACTTCGCGGACCTGGACCGCATCGTCGACGCCGTGTTCGACGAGCTCGACGACCCGGCCTGCCTGGGTGTGGTGGTGCTGCACGGCACGGACACGATGGAAGAGTCCTCGCTGTTGGTGGATCTGTTCCACGGGGACCCGAGGCCCGTGGTGTTCACCGGTGCACAGCGCACGTCCGACCACGCGGACGCGGACGGTCCGGGCAACGTCGCCGCGGCCGTCGACGCCGTTCTCGACGAGGCGAACCGTGGCCGCGGTGTACTCGTCGTGTTCGGTGGACGGACGCTGCCTGCGCGGGGACTGTCCAAGTGGCACACAACGGAACTCGACGCATTCGTCAGCTCCGGTGAGCCGCGCGATGTCGTGCCTCGGACTCCGATCTCCGGTGTCCGCGTGGACATCGTGGCGCTGTACCCCGGCGCCGACGCAGTGGCCATCGACGCCTTCGTCTCCGCGGGCGCTCAGGGCATCGTGCTCGAGGCCACCGGGTCCGGGAACACCAATCCGTCCGTCGTGGCGGCGGTGAAGAGCGCGGGTGTACCGGTCGTCGTCACCACTCGCGTGCCCGTCGGGACCATCGAGCCCACGTACGGCGGTGGCGGCGGCGGAGCGGATCTCGTGGACGCCGGGGCCGTGTTCTCGCCGTTGCTACGCGCAGGCCAGGCGCGGGTGGTGCTCGCGGTACAGATCGCTACAGCTCCGACTCGCCCCAGGTCGTGACGTTCACGGTGTCTCCGACGGACAGTGTGCCGCCGTCGACCACGCTGAATTTCGCGCCGAAGGCAACGCCCTTCTGCCGTGCCTTGCGGTACGTGCCGAGGGTTTTCAGTGGTTCGCGTCCGTCTCGCACTCCGCGCGCCTGGTCGACGGTGGTGACGGGGCAGCGGATCGCGAGTTTGGTGTAGGCGAGCTCTGTCTCTCCGATCGAGATGTCGCGGACAAGATCTTCGGTGTGGGGGTCGTCCCAGCCGGTGACGACGATGTTCGGCCGGAATCGATTCATCGGAAGCGGCGCGTCCATCCGGGTGTTCAATCCGTCCAGGGTGGACTCCGAGAGGATGTGAACGGCGGAGCTGTCCGCGAATGCCGCTGTCCCTGGGGTGATTCCGTCGGTGACGCGGTGAAAGTCGGAGGGGACGGCAACCAGCCGCGACGCCTCGCCGACGACGTCGCTCAACCACGACGCGACGTCGTCGCCCTGATCGATGCCGAGGAACGGCGCACGGAACATGGTGACGTCGATCGGCTGTGACCGTCGATCGATCGTGCAGGTGACCGACCCGAATTCTTCGTGCGTGAGCGTCAGTTCGTCACCGTCGATCGACGGCGTCACCACGGCGAGGACGGGGTCGCTGCGTTGGCTGCGGAACGAGAAGTCGTCGTCGACGATCATGAATTCTCGATCGTGGTCGATCCCGCGAACCGTCATTCGTGCGGTGTCGAGTGACTGCCCGGCACAACCCTTGACCGGGTAGCAGACCAATTCGGACACTGTGGCACTCCGACCTGTGGCACTCACACCGGCGAGGATACTGGGGGCCATGACACGTGCATTGTTGGTAGTCGATGTTCAGAACGATTTCACCGAAGGCGGTGCTCTGGGAGTCGTGGGCGGTGCCGATGTCGCGCGTCGGATCAGCGGGCTTCTCGCGCGGCAGGGCGACGCGTACGACGTCATCGTCGCATCGCGGGACTGGCACGACGCGGACAGTGACAACGGCGGCCACTTCGCCACCGACGAGCAGCCCGACTTCGTGACGACGTGGCCGGTGCACTGTGTTGCGGGCACCGCCGGCGCCGCGTATCACCCGGAGTTCGCGACGGACTCGGTCGACGTGCATGTTCTGAAGGGGCAGGGCGAGCCGTCCTACTCCGCGTTCGAGGGCAGCACCGAGGACGGCACTGCGCTGCGGGACGTGCTGGATGCCAACGAGGTCACCGACATCGACGTCGTCGGGATCGCGACCGACTACTGCGTGCGGGCATCCGCCCTGGACGCGATCCACCATGGATTGGCTGTTCGGATTCTGACCGAGTTCGTTGCAGGGGTCGCGCCGGAGTCCTCCGAGACCGCCCTGAAAGAACTGTCCGACGCCGGTGCCGTGCTGGCCTAGGGCGTGTCGATGGTCGTCGTGATCGAGGTGACCGACGGTGCCGCCGGGGTACTGCCGAACCCGAAGGTGACCGGGGGCGTGACGGGTGTGAGGTGGCCGAGGTCTTCGCCGCGCCAGGATGCGGTGGCGCTGAGAATTCGGTGTTGGTGCTTCGCGCCGTAGTACTCGCGCCTGTCGTTCCCTGCACTGCCGCGGGTGCGTACACCTCGGAGGACCACCCGTGCGATGGGATCGGAGATGCGGCAGAACCACGGTGCCGTAGAGATCGTGGACGGGACCATCGCGAGGAGGGTGCCGAGTGCGGTGGAGCGTCCCGTTCTCAGAGTGAGTCGAAGGTCGTCGGTGTTCACGCTCACCGTGTCGCCGACTCGTGTGAAGCCGACCGGGGTCATTGATACGTCGTCGAACGTGTATGTCGCGGTGACGAATTCGCGCACATCTTCGTCCGGTGCGAGCAGAAGGCGGTGGCCGCCGGAGAACTGGATCATGACGTCGGTGAATTCTCCGAGCGGAGATCGGGTCCAGTGCCCGACGACGATGCGTACGCCCGACGAGGTACCTACTCCGAATATCTCACCGTGAAACCGTGATCTTCCCATCACACCGACTGTAACCCTGCGGCGTTGTTCTGGGTGCATGATGGATTCATGGCGTCCACGCGTTCCGATTCGCAGCAACCCACGATCTTCGTCCTGTTCGGTGCGACAGGCGACCTTGCCAAGCGCATGGTTCTGCCGTCGTTCCATCAACTCCATGTCGAAGGACTGCTCCCGGAGGAGTGGCTTCTCGTCGGCAACGGCAGGCACGACACGTCCGACGACGAGTTCCGGGATCACGTGCGCAGTGCGCTCGAGGAGTTCGGCTCCGGGGCGGACGACTGGGATTCGTTCTCCGAGCGAATCCGGTTCGCAGGCAACGGGTTCACCGTGGACGATCCGGGAGATCTCGTCGACGTCGTCGCGAAGGCTCGTGAGGACATCGGCGACGCGCAGCTGGTGCACTACATCGCACTGCCGCCGAGCACGTTCGAGGACTACACGGCCGCGCTGGGTGCGCACGGCCTCGCCGACGGCGCACGGGTGGTGTACGAGAAGCCGTTCGGCACGTCGCAGAAGGCATTCGAGCAGCTCGACAAGGCCGTGCACGACGTATTGGACGAGAAGCAGATCTACCGGATCGATCACTTCCTGGGCAAGGAAGCGACGCAGAACCTGCACGTGCTGAGATTCGCGAACGGCATGATCGACGGGATCTGGAACTCCGAGCACGTCGAGCAGGTTCAGATCGACGTACCGGAGACGCTGAACATCGACGACCGCGCCGAGTTCTACGACAGCACCGGTGCCGTGTTGGACATGCTGGTGACGCACTTGTTCCAGGTTGCTGCGGAGGTCGCGATGGAGCCCCCCGCGACGCTCGACGCGGAGGACCTGCAGTCCGCGCGTGAATCCGTCATCGGGTGTTTCAGGCCGATCGACACGTCCGAAGTGGTTCTCGGCCAGTACGACGGGTACCGCGATGTGGAGGGCGTGGCCGAGGATTCCGTCGTGGACACGTTCGTCGCCGCGACGCTGTGGGTGGACACCGACCGATGGCGCGGTGTTCCGTTCCTGCTCCGCACTGGAAAGATGCTCGGGGTCGGCGCACAGCGTGTGTCGCTGGTGTTCAGGACTCCGTCGAACAGCCCGCTGAAAGATCTGCCCCGCGACGGTGCGGTGTTGTCCTTCGACCTGTCCGGCAACGGCGCGATCGACGTCGCGATGACGGTGAAGGAGCCGGGCCCGGACTTCGACCTGTCCGTCGGCCACCTGTCCCTGCCGCTGCCGTCGGTGCCCGATGCCGAACCGTTGTCCCCCTACTCACGTCTGATCCTCGACGTGCTGAACGGAGACCGGTCGCTGTTCACCCGGCCCGACGGCTTGGCTCACGTGTGGGAGGTCGCGGCGCCGCTGCTGAACGATCCTCCCGAGGTCAAGTCGTACGCACCGGGCTCGATGGGGCCTGACGAGGCCGACGAACTCGCCGCGCCGTGCGGCTGGCTGGTGCACTGACCTCGGTACCGCTGAGGGGTCAGCGCTGGGGCATCAGCATCCACGCTGCGAGGTACACGAGGGCGACGGTGCCGGCGGAGACGAACGCACCGATGACGGTGAGTACTCGGACGAGGTTCGGGTCGATCTCGAAGTATTCGGCGACACCGCCGCACACACCGGCGATCATCTTCTGCGAGTCGGAGCGAACGAATTCCTTGGGGGCGTTGGTGTAAGTCATGACACGAAGTCTGCGCGACGTCAGGGCCCCGGCGCATCGGGAACAACCCCCATCTCGACCCTGATTCGTAGCGCATGCCCGCCGTTCTCGGGGTGAACCGCGTCTGTCGTTCACCGAAGTGTCACCGGTTCGTTTCCGTATCCGGCTAGCTTCTGCGGTCATGACGCAAGATTTCAGCCTCCTCGGCGACCTGGCCACGGCGGTCGACCTGACGGACACCTCCGGGTTCGTCGTGGACGACAACGACGACGACGATCCCGTTCTTCTGACCGTCCCCGACGGTCGGATCGTCGATACCTGGCGTGAGGACTACCCGTACTCGGAGCGGATGACGCGGGCCGAGTACGACCTCCAGAAGCGGTTGTTGCAGATCGAGCTGCTGAAGCTGCAGATGTGGATCAAGGACACCGGCCAGCGTCACGTCATCGTCTTCGAGGGACGCGACGCCGCGGGCAAGGGCGGCACCATCAAGCGATTCATGGAGCACATGAATCCCCGAGGCGCACGCGTCGTTGCGCTGGAGAAGCCGTCGGTTCGCGAGTCCACGGAGTGGTACTTCCAGAGGTACATTCAGCATCTGCCTGCCGCGGGCGAGATCGTGATGTTCGACCGGTCCTGGTACAACCGTGCAGGCGTCGAGCGCGTCATGGGCTTCTGCACCGAGGACCAGCACGCTCGATTCGTCCGTCAGGCACCGCTGTTCGAGCAGATGCTCGTCGACGACGGGGTCAGTCTCACCAAGTTCTGGTTCTCTGTGTCGCAGCTCGAGCAGCGCACTCGGTTCGCCATCCGTCAGGTCGATCCCGTTCGCCAGTGGAAGCTCTCGCCGATGGATCTCGCGTCGTTGGACAAATGGGATGCGTACACCGCTGCGAAGGAAGAGAACTTCAGGGCCACCGACACCGACGTCGCACCGTGGACCGTCGTCAAGAGCAACGACAAGAAGCGCGCTCGGATCAACGCGATGCGGTTCATCCTCAACAAATACGACTACGCCAACAAGGATCCCGAAATCGTCGGCGAAACCGACCCCTTGCTCGTCGGCCGGGCTCGCGACGTGATCGGCGAGTGAAAGCGCCAGGTCAAACAAGTAATCGAGCTGTTACGGTGCCGAGGCGTTACCAAGTTTGTTTCTGGATTTAACGGGGTCGGAGCCGAGACCGCCCGTTAATGCGGTAAAAACGTACATGGGTCGTGATCGATCGGCTCGTTTCCAAATTCAAGGAGATCTCATGGGTTCTGCAGCAGGCTTCATCGGTGACATCGTCAGCGGCGTGTACGACGGCATCGTCGACGCCATCGTCGATCAGATCGTCGGCGTTCTGACCTCGGGCAGCGCAGCCTGATCGGTTGAATCACACGCGGTGTCGGGGGCCGCGGTGATTCGATAGTTATCAGTGAAAACAAGATTCCTGTTTACTGTCGATTTGAATACATTCGGTTTTTTATCGTTGCGGCTGTAGCCAATTCGATATTCGGTTGGTAGGAATGTATTCGGAAGTGATCGTTTCGTAACTTTCACATTCCGAGTACCTGACCTCGAATCGAAGGAGCTCAAAGGATGTCCATCAAGCCGTCGAACAAGATCGAACTTTCCGAACTTCTCGGCCTCCTGGCCCTCCTCTCCACGGGCAGCTCGGACAGCGGATCGAGCGAGGCAACCATTCCTGGCACGCCTCCCGTCAGCTGATCCACCGACCGCACACCGCGGTCCACGCGAACCTCGACGTCAGCCCGAACCGTGACCCGGTTCGGGCTGACGTCTTTTTCGGCCTTCCCGGCCTCGCCTTCCGTGCATAAAAGTCCTGATGAAGGTTTCGAGTGTCGTTCGAATTATTTGATCCGGTAAACATTCATTCGAACGACGCAATTGCGATCTCTTCGCTTTCCTCACGGCCATCCTGGTTGATAGAACTTTCCTCAGCCCGCCCATTCGTGGCATGGCCTTCCCCCTCAAGGAGATCCTCATGCTTGCTGCACTTCTTTCCCTCCTCGCCACCGGTAGCGCCGGAAGCTCCGAAGGCGCCGACACCGACGGTGGGCTGCTCACGGTGATCGGTGGACTGCTCGGAGGACTGCTGGGCGGCTGACCCACGCGTCGAGGTACACGAACAGCCGGCTCGCGTCACGCGAGCCGGCTGTTCGACTGTCCGGGGCCTAAGGTGTCGGCGTGGAGACAGTGCCGATTCAGATGCCCGACGGGACGAGCGTCCCGGTTCGCTTGTTCGAGGCCGAGACTCCGAGGTCCGACCTGCCGGTCATCGTCGTGCTGCCCGGCCTCGGCATTCCGGGCGGGTACTACGCGCTGTTCGCGCAGGCTCTGACGGAGCGGGGTTTCCATGTGGCGACGGCCGACCTTCGCGGCCAGGGGGACAGCCGACCGAAGCCGAGCGGAGTCAGCACGTACGGCTATCAGGAACTCGTCTCGGTGGATTTTCCCGCAATCTTCGAGGTGGTTCGGGAACGGTTTCCCGACGCCACGCCGTACGCGCTCGGTCACAGCATGGGTGGCCAGCTCAGCTCCCTCTATGCGTCGAGAATCCGGGGGCGGCTCGGTGGGTTGATCCTCGTTGCATCCGGATCGCCGTTCCATCGCGGGTTCGGTGTGGCCCGCGGGGCGTCGCTGTTCCTCGGGGCAGCGGCGATGTCGTTGACCAGCAACATCGCCGGGTTCTGGCCGGGTGATCGCATCGACGTCGGCGGGTTCGGGCGCCAGTCGAAGGTGCTCATCGAGGACTGGTCGAGGTTCGCCCGCACCGGTCGGATCGAACCGACCGGCGCGGACATCGACTACGAGGAACGCATTGCCCGGTTGACGCTTCCCATCCTCGCGGTGACGCTCGCCGGCGACGATCTTGCACCGCGCGCGTCCATGGCCAACCTGTTGAAGAAGTTTCCGCGCGCGGAGGTCACCACGCGGCACCTCTCGTCGCCGCGCGGACACAACGAATGGATCCGGCAGCCGGCGACCGTCGTCGCGGAGATCGAGGCTTGGTTCAGTCGCTGAGGGTGTTCCACAGGAATCGGTACGTCAGCGCGGTCTTGAATGCGAGTTGCGCGTTGTCGGCTGCGCCGCCGTGCCCGCCTTCGATGTTCTCGAAGTAGCGGACGGTGTGCCCTGTTTCTTCGAGCCGAGCCGCCATCTTGCGAGCATGACCCGGATGGACTCGGTCGTCGCGGGTGGAGGTCGCGATCAGGATGGGCGGGTACGTTTTCTCTGCAGGCCCGACGACGTTCTGGTACGGCGAGTACTCGGAGATGAACGCCCACTCGTCCGGGTCGTCGGGGTTTCCGTACTCCGCGACCCACGACGCCCCGGCCAGCAGCAGGTGGTAGCGCTTCATGTCGAGAAGCGGAACCTGGCAGACGATCGCACCGAACAACTCGGGGTACTTGGTGACCATGATGCCCATCAGCAGGCCGCCGTTGCTTCCGCCCTGTGCACCCAGCTGACTCGGCGTCGTGATTCCCCGGTCGACGAGGTCGCGGGCCACGGCGGCGAAGTCCTCGTGCACCTTGTGGCGCCCCGCGCGGAGAACCTGTGTGTGCCAGTCCGGCCCGTACTCACCGCCGCCACGGATGTTGGCGACGACGTAGGTGCCGCCCTTCTCCAGCCAGGCCGACCCGGTCGCTCCGCTGTACGACGGGGTCAGCGAGATCTCGAAGCCGCCGTAGCCGTAGAGCAGGGTCGGGGCCGGGGAGCCGTCGGCGGGCTCCTTCCGGACGACGAAGTACGGGATCGCGGTCCCGTCGAGTGAGGTCGCGAAATGCTGTGCGACGGTGAGTCCTTCGGTGTCGAAGAACGACGGCGCTTGCTTGAGTGCCTCGACGCCGCCGCCGACCGTTCCGAACAGCAGCGTGGCGGGAGTGAGATATCCGCTCGACGACAGGAAGAACTCGTCGCCGTTCTCTTCGCCGTCGGTGCCGACGATCTCGATCGACGTCAGTTCCGGCAGGCCGGTGAGTGGCGTGTCGCTCCATCCGTCGGCGCTCGGGGTGTAGATGCCGATTTCGGTGGCGACGTCGACGAGGGTGACGACGAGCAGGTGGTTCTCGGTCCACGCCCACTGGTGCAGCGACCGATGGGCGTCGGGCCGGAAGAGGACCGTGATGTCGCGGCTGCCACCGACGAAGTCGTCGAAGTTCGTCGCGAGCAGGGCGCCCGACGGGTACGTCACGTCGCCGACGGTCCACTCGGTCATCGTGCGGATCAGAAGCCACTGCTTGTGCACCGAAGTGGTTGCGTCGGTCGGGGTCTCGACGAGCGTGAGTGCGTCCCCCACGAGGAGGTACAGCTCCGCGTTGTAGAAGTCGGTGGCTCGCTGAACGAAGTCGCGTTCGAAACCGGGCGTCCTGTCGTGCCACGCCGAGATCGAGATGTCCGACGCCTCGCCCTCGAAGACCGTCGTCGCCTCGGCCAGGGGAGTGCCACGGTGCCAGCGCTTGGCGATCCGCGGATAGCCCGAGTCGGTCAGGGAACCGTCGCCGAAATCGGTTCCGACGTAGACGGTGTCCGCGTCCATGTACCCGACGTCGGTCTTGGCTTCCGGAACGAAGAACCCGTCGTCGCGAAAAGTCCTCGACTCCAGATCGAACTCGCGCACGACGGTGGCGTCGGCGCCGCCCCGGGACATCGTCACCAGCGCGATCTTCTGATCGGGACGCAGAACCTGTGCGCCGCTCCACACCCAGTTCTCGCTCTCCGCGGCGGCCACGGCGTCGAGATCGAGGAGAACGTCCCACGCGGGCTCGTCCTTGCGATATTCGTCCATCGTCGTGCGACGCCAGATACCTCGGACGTGGGATGCGTCGCGCCAGAAGTTGTAGAGGTACTCACCGCGTCGGCGTGCGTACGGAATCCGCGCGTCGGTGTCCAGGACCTCGAGGATCCGTGCTTCGGTGGCGTCGAACTCGTCTCCGGCGAGTGCTGCGGTGGTCGCGGCGTTGCGGGTGCGGACCCAGTCGAGGGCCTCGTCGGCGGTGACTTCTTCGAGCCAGAGGTACGGATCGATCGCGTTGCTCATGCCCTATTTCTACCGTCTGCGAGTACTGTCCGTAGGTCATGGCCGGCCATGCGCTGACGTTCGCACTCGTGGGTCTCGTCGTCATGGTGTGGCCGTGGTCGGTGGTACCCGCGTTTCTGCTCGCGGCCACCGACAACGGTCCGAGAAAGCTTGTCGCGTACGTCCTCGGGTACGTCCTGGCCCTCGCCCTCGTGATGGTTCTTGCGGCAACTCTGCTGCCGCCGGGGCCGCGGGCGAAGTCGACGTCTCACGCCCTTTCCTGGTTCGAGCTCGCCGTCGGCCTCGTTCTGGCGTTGTTCGTCCTGATTCTGTGGATCCGTGGGCGGCGCACGGCGGGGCAGACACCGAAGTGGCTGAGAGGACTCGATCGGCTGTCGGTGATCGCGGCGTTCGTGCTGGGCTTGTGGGTGCCCAATTACATGCTGGTGACGGTGGCGGTGGCCGAACTGTCGCTGTGGGAATTGCACGGCGCAGAAGCCGTCGCCGCTGCGGGGGTGTGGGTCGTGGTCGCGACGCTCGGGGTCGTCACTCCTCTGGTGGTGCTGGCGAGGTCGGGCCGCAACTCCGCTGCCGTCCAGCAATCCTGGCGAGAATGGCTCGTGCAGCACAGTGCTGCGATCGTGTGCCTGGTCCTCGGTCTGGTATCGGTGGTGTTGATCGTGAAAGGGGGAGCATCCGTATGACTTCGCGGGAAATGATTCTGTGGGAGCAGCACTGTTGCCTTCCGCTCGTCTCGGCGTCGTCGGATGGAACTGGCGCAGACATCGCGGAGGTCGCACGGTATCCGCTCGGTTCGTACGTGTCGGTGAACGTCGGGTTCTCGCCGCATTCGTTCGCCGTCGCGACGGCGTTGGCCGAGGATTTCCGTCGTAAAGCGCTGTCGGACGGTCGATTTCGAATGGTCGACGAGGTGCCCGACGGCAACCTGATCACGCTCGCCTTCGACCTGGAGGATTCCGGTCCGCTGGAAGGCGACCTCGACAACGTCGCGCACTTCCACCGCCTCGGTGTCCGATCGATGCTTCCGTCGTACAACTGGGCCAACGCGGCAGGCTGCGGATGCCTCGACACCGACGACACCGGCCTCACCGGCTACGGACGCGACCTCGTCGCGGAGATGAACCGTGTCGGCATGATGGTCGACGGCTCGCACTGTTCGACGCGAACCGGCCTCGACCTGGCGTCGGCGACGCAGGTTCCGATGATCTACAGCCATTCGAACTTTTCCGCGCTCTGCGAGCATCCGCGCAACATCACCGACGAACAGGCAGTCGAATGCGCTCGGACCGGAGGAGTCGTCGGCATCAACGGCGTCGGCATCTTTCTCGGGCCGAACGGACGGGACGAGGGTGCGCAGCGAGTCCAGGCCATGGCCGACCACATCGAGTACGGCGTCGACCTGCTCGGTATCGACCACATCGGAATCGGCTCGGACTACTCGTTCGATCACGAGGATTTCAATCTGGAACTCGCGACGCATCCCGAGGCGTTCTCGGAGGAGTACACCAAGTACGGGATGCTGCAGTGGGTGCCGCCGGAGGACGTCGTGACGCTGCCTGCTGTGCTGCGTGATCGAGGGTTCGACGAGGCGTCGATCGCCGCCGTGTACGGAGGAAACTTCGCGCGGGTCGCCGCCCGGAGCCGTGCTACCGGCCGGTAACCGGACCGTCTGGAGACAGTGATACACGACGGGACTATCCTGGGGAATCGTGACCTCACACTATGACGTCGTTGTCCTCGGAGCCGGTCCCGGTGGGTACGTCGCTGCTATCCGCGCGGCACAACTCGGACTGAGCACTGCCATCATCGAGCAGAAGTACTGGGGCGGTGTCTGCCTGAACGTCGGCTGCATCCCCTCGAAGGCTCTTCTCCGCAACGCCGAGCTGGCGCACCTCTTCACCAAAGAGGCGAAGCTGTTCGGCATCTCCGGTGAAGCGTCCTTCGACTTCGGCGCAGCGTTCGATCGCAGCCGCAAGGTTGCCGAGGGCCGCGTCAAGGGAATCCACTTCTTGATGAAGAAGAACAAGATCCCCGAGTACGACGGCAAGGGCACGTTCACCGACGCCAACACCATCGAGGTCGAGCTCACCAAGGGCGGCACCGAGACCATCACGTTCGACAACGCCATCATCTCGACCGGCAGCACCACCAAGTTGCTGCCCGGTACCGAGCTGAGCAAGAACGTCGTGACGTACGAAGAGCAGATCATGACGAAGGAGCTCCCGGGCTCCATCCTCATCGTCGGCGCGGGCGCCATCGGCATGGAGTTCGGCTACGTCCTCAAGAACTACGGTGTCGACGTCACCATCGTCGAGTACCTCGATCGCGCGCTGCCGAACGAGGACAAGGACGTCTCGAAGGAAATCGAGAAGCAGTACAAGAAGCTGGGCGTCAAGGTCATCACCGGCGCAGGCGTGCAGAGCATCGACGACGACGGCTCCAAGGTCACCGTCGAGATCAAGCACAACAAGTCCGGTGAGAGCGAAACCTTCACCGTCGACAAGGTCATGCAGTCCGTCGGGTTCGCACCCCGCGTCGAAGGCTTCGGCCTCGAGAAGACCGGCGTCGAGCTCACCGACCGCGGCGCCATCGGCATCACCAACACGATGCAGACCAACGTCCCGCACATCTACGCCATCGGCGACGTGACCGCGAAGCTGCAGCTCGCGCACGTCGCCGAGGCTCAGGCTGTCGTCGCTGCGGAGACCATCGGCGGTGCCGAGACACTCCCGATCGACGATTACCGCATGATGCCGCGCGCGACGTTCTGCCAGCCTCAGGTCGCCAGCTTCGGTCTCACCGAAGACCAGGCCCGCGAAGAGGCTCAGGCTCGTGGCTCGGACATCAAGGTCGCGAACTTCCCGTTCGCAGCCAACGGCAAGGCACACGGACTCGGCGACGCCACCGGCTTCGTCAAGCTCATCGCCGACACCGAGCACGGCGAACTGCTCGGTGGCCACCTCATCGGCCCCGACGTTTCCGAGCTGCTGCCGGAACTGACGCTCGCGCAGAAGTGGGACCTGACGGTCAACGAGTTGGCTCGCAACGTGCACACGCACCCGACCCTGTCGGAAGCGCTGCAGGAAGCCATCCACGGCCTCGCCGGGCACATGATCAACTTCTGATCCAGCTTCACCGAAGAACATCCGCCCACAGCCTCGGCCGTGGGCGGATGTTCTCGTTTCTTCGGTCGGAGCTCCTCGGACGAAGGCTCAGAAATCGCGCTCGATGCGAAGGGTGCCGATAGTGGTGGCCAGGCCGTCGTATTGGCTTACGAGCAACAGGAATTCGATGAGTTGGCGTTCGTCGAATTCCTGGGCCAGAAGGGTCCAGGTCTGGTCGGACAGGTTCTTGGTTTTCAGGAGTTCGTCGGTTGCCGTGAGGATGGTTCGGTACCGAGGAGTCAATCCCGGCGACTCCGGCCCCTCTTTCACCTGTGCGAGAAGCTCTTTCGTCACACCGAATCGGCGTCCGATGCGGCTGTGGTGGTCCATCTCGTAGCCGCAGTCCCGTAGGTGAGCGACGCGGTTGATGACCAGTTCGGTTTCCTTCTTGGAGATGCGGCCGCCCGGCATCAAGCGCCCGCTGAAGAACAGCCATCCCCGGAACAGGCCTCTGTTGCGGCCGAGGGTGCTGAACAGGTGAGCGTCGGGTGTGCCTGCGACTTTGGAGAGAATCCGACACAACGCCCAGTTGATCGGGCCCAGCTCCTTGAACGTGCCTGTCGGAATTCGAGGTGTGGAGAGGCGGGGTGTCGTCACCGGACCGACGCTACCGCCCGACCCCCACCCCGCACCAGGTAACGCGAGTCGTCGGCGTGGAACGAGTCAGGACTTCCGCCAATGGTCGAAGCGTTCCTTGATGTCCGACGCCACGTCGCCGATTCCGTTTCCGACGGCGTCGACGGCACCGGTGAAACCGCCGCCGAGATCGCGGATCGTCTTGATCAAGGGGTCTTCCGACTCGTCGAAGTTCTGCTTGTAGGTTCTGGCGGCGTTCTTGAATTCCTCCGACGCCTTGGCTCGGTGGTCCTGAGATTTCAGCGGGTACTCGCCGCGGAGCACGGCGGCATACTCCCCGCTGTCCACCCACTTCTTCAGCTCCGCTGCGCGTAGTACCGAGAACGGGTGGGACAGCAGTTCGATGTTGAGGAGTTTGAGGACGCCGTCGCGTAGGTCGCCGCTGGACTCGTACTCGGCGGCCTGCGCGAGGAACGCGTCGACGTCGATTTCGCTGATGCGGGCACCGCCTGCCAGCTTGAGTTGCACGCGGATGGCGGTGTGGACGTCCTGGCCGCAGAGCAGACCGGCGCGGTCACCCGAAAGTTCCGATTTGCGTTGCCATTCCATCAAGCCTGCGATGATCGCCCGCAGTGCCCAGCCGCCGACGGGTACCCAGCCGATGGTTCCGGCGAGACGCATGAGGTGCATCAGAACGGTCCGGTAGACCGCGTGCCCGGACAGTGCGTGCCCCAGCTCGTGACCGACGACGAATCTCTGTTCTTCGTACGTCATGATGTCCAGCAGGCCGGTGGTCACGACGATGAACGGGCGGTCCATTCCGATCGTGAACGCGTTGACCACGGGTGACTGCATGACGAACAGCTCGGGCGTCTGATCCGCACCGAGAATGCTCACGCAGTCGGAGCGAAGATCGTTCAGGTCCTTGAACTGCTTGTCGTCGACGCGTACGGCCGTGGCGAGGTACATCAGCCGGTGCTGGCGTTCCCTGAGCAAGCCGGAGAGGGTGCGGAGCACGGTGTCGAACCCCTTCAAGCTGCGCAGGGTCACGAGCGCGGCTCTGTCCGAGGGGTGTTCCCATGCTCGCGAGCTGATGTCCGGAAACTCGATACGGGTGCGGTCCGGTGCGGCAGTCAAGCGGTTCTCCCAGCGTCGAAGATTCGCAGTCCAAAGTATCAGTAAAACGGGCTCCACGGTCTGCCCATCGGCGACGAAAGACAGGCTAACCTTCATTGAACTTTCACTCATCGAGGTACGGAGGAATGCACGATGTCGAGGTCTGATCACCGCGGCGTGGCGGTAGCGGTCGGAATATTGGCTTTCGGTCTCGTGGCGTGCTCGTCGGGCGGCGGGGGATCGGCGAGCGAGTCCGACGGCAGCGCCGACGAACAGGGCACGCGGACCGTCGAGACCGTTCGCGGCGACGTCGAGGTTCCGGACAGTCCGATGCGCATCGTGACGCTCGAGCCGGTCGAGTTGGATACGTCCGTCGCTCTCGGTGTCGTCCCGGTCGGCACCGCTGTTCTCAGCGAAGCGACCGGTGTCCCGGCGTATCTGGGCGACGAGGCCGCGTCGATCGCGACGGTCGGGACCGTCGCCGAGCCGAGGATCGAATCCATCGCTGCGTTGAAGCCGGATCTCATCCTCGGGACCGAGACGAGGCATGCCGAGTACTATGACCAACTCGCGGGCATCGCACCGACGGTGTTCATGGCCTCGCAGTCCGATCCGTGGCAGGACAACGTCGACTTCGTCGGTCGTACGCTGGGCAGGGAGGACGACGCGCAGGCCCTGCTCGGCGAATATCGAGACCGCTGCTCCGACATCGCAACTCGATTCGACACCGAAGGTCGCACCGCGCAACTGATCCGGCCTCGGGACGACGTGCTCACGCTGTACGGTCCGCTGTCCTTCGCCGGCAGCACGCTGGAATGCGCAGGCTTCACCACACCGCCGCGGCCGGACTGGGCCGACGAGATCTCCGTCGACCTGTCTCCCGAACTCGTCACCGAGGCGCGCGCCGACGTCATCGTCGTCACCGCGACCGATCCGTCCGACCCGGCGGCGATCCCCGCCGCGATCACGGCGAACCCAGGAGCACTGCCGAACCCGCAGGCCGTCGATCAGTCCTACTGGATCACCGGCGTCGGACCGAAGGGCGGACAAGCAGTCCTCGACGACATCGAACGCATTCTCTCGCAGCCGAACTGAGACGTATCACGTGTAGGGGTACGGCAGGTCGGTGTCGACGTTCTCGTCGACGTGGACCTGCCGCCCCAGCTGTGGGAATGCCCGCTGCGCGCACGAGGTGCGTTCGCACACCTTGCATCCCGGGCCGATGGGCACCGCGGCGGCGCCGGAGTCCAGCGGCAACCCGTCCGCGTAGACGACTCGGCTCGCGTACGCGATGTCGCAGCCGAGCCCGATGGCGAAGTGCTTGCGGGGTGAGCGAAACCCGAGCCCACCGCTCTCGGTGGTGCGGGCGATCCACAGATAACTGCGGTCGTCGGGCATCGTCGCGACCTGGGTGAGAATTCTTCCGGACGCCGCGAACGCGTCGTGAACCACCCACAGCGGGCAGCTTCCGCCGACCCGGGAGAAGTGAAATGCGGTAGCGGACTGGCGCTTCGAGATGTTCCCGGCGCGATCGGTGCGGACGAAGAAGAACGGGACGCCTTTGGCGCCGCGTCGTTGCAGAGTCGAGAGTCGATGGCAGACGGTCTCGAATCCCACTTCGAACGTCAGCGACAGCAACTCGATGTCGTAGCGCACCGACTCCGCCGCGTCCAGAAAAGTCCCGTAGGGGAGCAGGAGCGCACCTGCGAAGTAATGGGCGAGACCCACTCGGGCGAGCTCGCGTGCGGGTGCGCTCAACGACGAATCGGCGTCGACGAGAGCATCGATCATCGTGGCCTGCGACAGAAACGCCAGTTGAGTGGCGATCTGGTACGCCCGCTGGCCCGCGGTCAATCGCCTGGCGAGAGTGAGCCTTCCCTGCGAGTAGATGCGCTTGGGGCCCAGCTGTTCTTTGGGTCCCAGCCGTCCCTTGGGGCCCAGCCGTCCATCGCCGTCGTCCTCGATGTCGACGGTGACGCCGTAGTTCGCCTCGATGACACGGGCCAGCTGCAGATCGAGAGCACCGATGGTCAAGCCCTCGCGTGCGAACAATTCCTCGGCCGCGAGGTCCAGCTCCGGTATGTGATTGCGCCGATCGTAGAAGAAATCGCGCACCTCCTCGTAGGGCATCGGCGAACCGTCGACGGGCAGATCGGTGCCCCGGCCGTCGACACCCGCGGTGAGACGTTCCAATCGATCCGTCGTGGCGTGCAACCGCCGATGCAGACCGACGAGCGTGCGGCCGATGTCCGGCATCCGCGACACCAACTCCTGCACTTCCGACATGGAGACTTCACCGTCGTCCGAGGTCTCGGCGAGCACGTCGTGCAGATCGGCGACCAACCTGGCGTCGGTGTCGGTGGCGAAGAACGTGGGATCCAGGTCGAACGTGCTGTTCAGGCGCAGCAGGACCGGCACGGTGAGTGGACGCTGATCGTTCTCGAGCTGATTCAGATAACTCGGCGACAGCTCGAGCGTCCTGGCCAGGGCGAGCTGAGTCAACCCGCGGTCGGCGCGCAACCGTCGCAGGCGACTGCCGGCGTAGATCTTCTGCACTGCGACCTCCTCGTGCTGGAGAGAGTATCCGACGGGCATTCGCAACATTCGCAAATTTGCACCCTGCGCATCGCAAAAATAGGCACGGGCCACACCTTTCGCAGGTGAGGGCCAGGTGCGTACGTTTGCAAAAGAAGCGTAACCGCACAGCAGAAGAGGACCAGTCAGTGAAGACCCATCTGGTACGTACCCGTCGATCCGCCGAGGACTTCCCCCGGTCCGAGCACCTGGCGTGGAAAGTCGCGGAGGTGGCGGCCGATGCCGTCCCGGTACCCGAGGACACGACCGACATGATCGTGAACCGCATCATCGACAACGCGTCGGTGGCCGCGGCCTCCCTGGTGCGTCGACCGGTCACGATTGCGCGCACCCAAGCGCAGGCGCATCCGTACAGCCCCGGTGCGACCGTGTTCGGCGTACCCGGCACGTTCTCACCGGAGTGGGCGGCCTGGGCCAACGGCGTCGCCGTGCGTGAACTCGACTTCCACGACACGTTCCTCGCGGCGGAGTACTCGCACCCCGGCGACAACATTCCGCCGATCCTCGCCGTCGCCCAGCATTCCGGGTGCTCCGGCCGAGACCTGATCCGCGGACTCGCCACCGGCTACGAGATCCAGATCGACCTCGTACGAGCGATCTCGTTGCACGAACACAAGATCGATCACGTCGCCCACCTCGGGCCGTCGGCAGCAGCGGGTATCGGAACGCTCCTCGGACTCGACACCGAGACCATCTACCAAGCCGTCGGCCAGGCACTGCACACCACGACCGCCACCCGTCAGTCACGCAAGGGCGCAATCTCGAGTTGGAAGGCGTACGCGCCGGCTCTGGCCGGAAAGGTCGCCGTCGAAGCCGTCGACCGGGCGCTGCGCGGCGAGGGGGCACCGTCGCCGATCTGGGAGGGCGAGGACGGCGTCATCGCATGGCTTCTCGGTGGACCCGACGCCGAATACCAGGTGCCGTTGCCCGGACCTGGCGAAGCCAAGCGCGCAATTCTCGACAGCTACACCAAGGAGCACTCGGCCGAGTACCAGAGTCAGGCGCCGATCGACCTGGCCCGCCGAATGCGCTCCCGCATCGACGATCTCGACCGGATCGAGACGATCGTGCTGCACACCAGCCACCACACGCACTACGTCATCGGCACCGGGTCGAACGATCCGCAGAAGTTCGATCCCACAGCATCCCGGGAGACGCTCGACCACTCGGTGATGTACATCTTCGCCGTGGCGCTCGAAGACGGCGAGTGGCACCACGAGCGGTCCTACGCTCCCGAGCGTGCGCAGCGACCGGCGACCATCGAACTGTGGAACAAGATCTCGACGGCGGAGGATCCGGAGTGGACCCGCCGGTACCACTCGACCGACCCGGACGAGAAGGCTTTCGGCGCTCGTGCCGAGATCACGCTGAAGGACGGGACCGTCATCGTCGACGAACTCGCGGTCGCCGACGCCCATCCGCTGGGCGCCCGGCCGTTCGCCCGGGAGCAGTACATCGACAAGTTCAGGACACTCGCCGACGGGATCGTGTCTCCCGACGAGCAGGACCGCTTCCTCACCGCTGCGCAGAACGCGCCGACGCTGGCGGCCGGGGAGCTCGACCGACTCACGTTCACGGTCGGCGGCGACGTGCTGGCCCGGGCGCCGAAGACCCCGAAGGGCATCTTCCGATGACCGGCCTCATTGCCGCATCGACGTCGGCGTCGGACAAGCGGGCGGCGTTTCGCGCCGGTCTCGCCTCGGGCACGATCCAGCGGTTGCCCGGTGCCTTCTCGCCTCTCGTCGCGAAACTGGTGCAGGAAATCGGGTTCGAGGGTGTGTACGTCTCCGGTGCAGTGCTGTCCGCGGACCTCGGACTGCCCGACATCGGACTGACGACACTGAGCGAGGTCGCGGGCCGAGGACAGCAGATCGCACGCGTGACCGACCTGCCGGTATTGATCGACGCCGACACGGGCTTCGGTGAACCGATGAGCGCCGCACGCACCGTCACGATGCTCGAGGATGCAGGCATCGCCGGCTGCCACCTCGAGGACCAGGTCAATCCCAAGCGCTGTGGCCACCTGGACGGCAAAGCCGTCGTCGACACCGAGACGATGGTGCAGCGCATCCGGGCCGCGGTGTCCGCGCGGCGCGACCCGAACTTCGTGATCTGCGCGCGCACCGACGCGCGCGCGATCGAGGGAATCGACGCCGCGATCACGCGGGCGAAGGCATACGCCGACGCCGGGGCCGACCTCATCTTCACCGAAGCATTGGCCGACGAGGCCGAGTTCGCCGCGTTCCGCGGTGCCGTCACCACGCCGTTGCTCGCCAACATGACCGAATTCGGCAAATCCGAGCTGATACCGGCACACGTACTCCAGGACCTGGGGTACAACGCGGTCATCTACCCGGTCACGACGCTGCGGCTGGCGATGTTCGCCGTCGAGAACGGGCTACGTGAGATCGCCTCCACCGGAACACAAGCCGCCGACCTGGACCGCATGCAACACCGCAGCCGCCTCTACGAACTGCTCGAGTACGACCAGTACAACCGATTCGATCGAGGGATCTTCACCTACACGAGGGACGCGAGATGACCTATCCGACAACGAGAGCTGCCCTGGCCGAGACGAAGACGATCCACAAAGGCCTGGCCGGAGTGGTCGTCGACACGACGGCCATCTCCAAGGTGGTCCCGGAGACCAACTCCCTGACCTACCGCGGGTACGCCGTGCAGGACCTCGCGGAGCACTGCAGCTTCGAGGAAGTGGCGTACCTGCTGTGGAACGGCGAGCTACCGACGAACCCGCAACTCGAGCTGTTCTCGCAGCGAGAGCGGGCTCACCGCCGCGCCGACCGATCGTTGTTGTCGCTGGTGGCGAAGATGCCGGACAACTGCCACCCGATGGACGTCGTGCGCACCGCGATCAGTTATCTGGGCGCGGAAGACCCGGCGGAAGAGGACAATTCGGCGTCGGCGAACCTGAACAAGGCGCTTCGGATGACCGCCGTCCTACCGACCATCGTCGCCGCGGATCACCGTCGTCGACGCGGCCTCGATCCGATCGCACCGCACACCCACCTGGGGTTCGCCGAGAACTTCCTGAACATGTGCTTCGGGAGCGTGCCCGACCCGAAGATCGTCGAGGCGTTCGAGGTGTCACTGATCCTGTACGCGGAGCACAGCTTCAATGCGTCGACGTTCGCAGCCCGAGTCGTGACCTCGACACTGTCGGACATCTACAGTGCCGTCACCGCGGCGATAGGCGCACTGAAGGGAACGTTGCACGGCGGGGCCAACGAAGCGGTCATGCACGCCATGCTCGACATCGGCGAACCGCACTTGGCGAGGCAGTGGCTCCTGGACAAGCTCGCGGCCAAGGAGAAAGTGATGGGCTTCGGGCACCGTGTCTACAAGAACGGCGACTCCCGGGTGCCGACGATGCGAGCAGCCTTCCAGGACGTGGCCGAAGCAACGAACGGCCGCAAATGGGTACGGATGTACGACGTACTCGAACGCACGATGAACGAGGAGACCTCGATCGAGCCGAACCTCGACTTCCCCACCGGGCCGACGTACTACCTGATGGGCTTCGACATCGACGTCTTCACCCCGATCTTCGTGATGAGCCGAATCACCGGTTGGACGGCCCACATCATCGAGCAGGGTGCATCCAATGCGCTCATCCGTCCGCTCAGCGACTACTCAGGCGTTCCGCAGCGCGCCGTCGGTGCATGACGCCGTCCGAGCTTCAATTCTGCACTGCCAGTGCTATCTTCGCCATCGACAGAGCCTGAGTCGCACGGTCGATGACGATCCGCTGCGCGAGGTCGATGTGCGCCAGCAGCGACGCTCGTGCCGCCGCGAGATCCCCCTCCACGACGGCCGCACAGATGGCAACGTGTTCGTCGACAGTGGACGCGATGCGCTCCCGAGTCAGGGAATCGAACATCCGCACCGGTCGTATCCGTGCGTTCACCGCACGAAGCGCCTCGGCCAACGCAGGATTGCCCGACGCCGCCAGCAGCGTCACGTGGAACGATTCGTCCCGCGCGACGAACTCCGCGTCCGGGTGCGGAAGTGACGACCTCGCCTGCGTCCAGTCGTTCAGGACCTCGCGGACCGCGGTGGCGTCGTGCGGCTCGGTGTCGACCCGGTCGATACCTCGGAGCTCCAAAGTCGTTCGGAGTTCGTAGAGGTCGGCCAGATCGTCGAGACGTGGCCGGTACGGAAAGAGGCCCGCGTCGAGTCGCTGCACCAACCCGTCGGCGAGAAGACGCGCCATCGCTTCTCGGACGGGCGTGCGCGACACCCCGTACGCCTCGGCGAGTTTCTCCTCGCCGAGGCGTGTCGTCGGGTCGAACACCCCCGCCATCAGATCCTGACGGAGCGCGACGTACACCTGTTCGCGCAGAGGTCCTCCGCCGCTGATCGCGGTGTAGGGCACATCTGTCATGTTCGTGGTCGCCGCTCAGATCGCCATCGCTGCACGAACGTCGGCTTCCGAATCGGCCCCGCCGTTGCCGCTCGACGTGATTCGCCCGGCCTCGAGAATGTAGTAGTTCTGTGCGGACTCCAGAGCGAAGCCGATGTGCTGCTCCACCAACAGGACACCGAGACCGCCGCGCCGGGTCAGATCCAGGATGGTGCGCTCGATCTCGGCGACGACCGACGGTTGGATGCCCTCGGTGGGCTCGTCGAGAATCAGCATCTTCGGTTCGGTGATGAGTGCCCGGGCGATCGCCAACTGCTGACGCTGCCCGCCGGACAGCAGTCCGGCACGACGGGTGAGGAGCTCCTTCAACGCGGGGAAGAGGTCGAGGGCCTCGTCGATCAGCGCTTTTCCGCGTTTACGGCCGTCGGCGACGACCTGCAGGTTCTCGGCCGTCGTCAACTGCCCGAAGGACTGTTGGCCCTGCGGTACGTAGGCGAGACCACGAGCGACGCGCGCGCTCGGCCGCAACGCGCTGACGTCCTCACCGTCGAACATGACCTTGCCCGAGGTGACCTTCAACAGTCCGACGGCGGCACGGAGCAGCGTCGTCTTCCCCGCACCGTTGTGTCCCATGACGGCCGCGACGCCGTCGGCCGGAACGGTCAGCGACGCACCGTGGATGACTTCGCTCCGGCCGTACCCGGTGCGTACGTCGATCAGCTCAAGCATGACTGTCTCCTTCTTCTGCGATCTGATCGAGTTCCTCGCCCGCCGCTGCGGTACCGAGATACACCTCCTGGACCTTCGGGTCGGCCTGGACCTCGGCGACGGTGCCCTCCGACAGGATTCGGCCTCCGGCGAGGACCGTCACCGACGTCGCGAACGCGCGCATGAAGTCCATGTCGTGCTCGACGACGACGACCGTGCGCTCACCGCCGATGCGGCGCAGCAGTTCACCTGTCTCCTCCCGCTCCTCGTGACTCATACCGGCAACGGGCTCGTCGAGCAGAAGCACATCGGCGTTCTGCACCAGCAACATTCCGATCTCGAGCCACTGCTTCTGGCCGTGCGCGAGAATGCCCGCCGGCTTGTCCCGGTGCGCCTTCAGGCCGATCGTCTCGAGCGCCTCCTCGATCTCGTCCGACACCGTCTTGCGTTTGCGGAGCATCGTCGACCACGTGCGTTTCGACCCCGCTGCGATGTCGAGGTTCTGCAACACGGTGAGCTGCTCGAAGATGCTGGCAGTCTGGAACGTTCGACCGACGCCGAGCCGTGCGATCTGGTGCACCTTCTTGCCGAGCAGTTCGACGCCGGACTTGGTGACCGATCCCGTTGCTGGGACGAGTCCGGTGATGGCGTCGATCAGCGTCGTCTTGCCTGCACCGTTCGGTCCGATGAGAAATCGGAGATCGCCCTGCATGAGAGTGAGATCGACGTCGGTGTTCGCCTTGAAGCCGTCGAAACTGACGGTGAGACCGCGGACTTCCAGGTACTGGCTCGACATGCCTGCATTGCCACCGAACGTGGGCTGATGCCCCTCCACGTGGATCATTTGACGAGCTCCTTCTCCACGGCGTCGACGGTGACCACGTCGTCACCTGCCTTCTTTCGTTTCCGGAGTGCGAACAGACCGGCCACACCCGCGGGGAAGAATCCGACGACGACGATGAACAGCAACCCCTGTGCGTAGGTCCACCCGGATGGGAACTGCTCCGAGAGTGTGGTCTGGGCCCACGCGACGCCGAGCGCGCCCAGCACCGGCCCCAGAAGTGTGGTGCGTCCGCCGATCGCAACGCCGATCAGGAAGGCGATGGACGGGACGATGCCGACGTCGTTCGGCGAGACGATCCCGACGATGGGCACGAACAGGGCTCCGGCGAGGCCGGCGAAGAACGCAGCGGCGACGTAGGCGACGATCTTGACGTTCGCGGGATCGTATCCGAGGAAGCGGACGCGCTCCTCCTGGTCGCGAACGGCGACGAGCAGCTCTCCGTACCGCGAGTACATCAGCTGGCGAGTGATGGCGACGACCGCGAGCAGAACACCGGCCGCGATGAAGAACAGCATCTGCTTGTTGGCCGGGTCGTTCAGGTTGAACCCGAAGAACGTCCGGAATCGGTTGAGTCCGTTGGATCCACCGGTGCTCTGCTGACCGATCAGCAGGATGGCGAACGCAGCGGCCAGCGCCTGACTGAGGATGGCGAAGTACGCACCCTTGACCCGACGCTTGAAGACGCCGAGACCGAGGACGAGTGCGACGAAAGCCGGGATGAACAGGATCCCGAGGATCGTGACGAGCGGAGACTGGAACGGAACCCAGTACGACGGTAGCTCGCGAATACCGGCGATGGACATGAAGTCCGGGACCGCGTCGCCGCGGATGTCGGCGTCGGAGATCTTGAGGTGCATCGCCATGATGTACGCACCGAGCCCGAAGAACACACCCTGGCCGAGCGTGAGCATTCCGCCTCGGCCCCAGGCCAATCCGATGCCTACCGCAACGATGGCGTAGCAGATGAACTTGCCGAGAAGATTGAGCCTGAACTCACTGAGAACAGCCGGTGCGACGGCGAACAGGAGGATCGCGGCGATGGCGAAACCGAGCCATGCTCCACGTTTCGCGACGAAGGTTTTCACACCAAACTCCTTGTCTTGACCGCGAACAGACCCTGCGGGCGGGCTTGGAGGAAGATCACGATGAGGACGAACAGAATGACCTTGGCAATGGACGCCGTCGTGTTGTACTCGATGAACGAGTTGACGATGCCGAGTGTGAACGCGGCGATCACCGCGCCCTTGATCTGGCCGAGGCCGCCGACGACGACCACCAGGAACGCGTCGATCAGATAGCTCTGCCCGACGGTGGAACTGGTGGAGCCGATCAGCGTCAACGCCACGCCGGCGACGCCGGCGAGGCCGGACCCGATGAAGAACGTCGAGATGTCGGTCCTACGGGACGAGATGCCCGACGTTTCGGCGAGATCGCGGTTCTGCACGACCGCGCGGATGCGTCGACCCATCGGTGTCGTCTTGAGCGCGAACGACAGTGCGAGAACGCAGAGTACGGCGAGAACGAGAATGAAGATCCTCGTCTTGGGGACGACGGCTCCGAGGATGTCGACACCGCCGGACAACCAACCGGGGGAGACGACGTTGACGGCCGGAGCGCCGAAGATGTCGCGGGCGAGCTGCTGGAGAACCAGACCGACACCGAAGGTGACGAGCAGTGTGTCCAACGGCCGGTGATACATGCGCTGGATGAGCGTGACCTCGAGCAGGACGCCCATGGCGCCGCCGACGAGGAATCCGACGATCAGTGAGATGAACAGCGACGCTCCGCCGGTGGAGACGATCTGCTGCACGACGTACGCGGTGTACGAACCGGCCATGATGAACTCACCATGAGCCATGTTGATGACGCCCATCTGACCGAACGTCAGCGAGAGTCCCAGAGCGGCGAGCAAGAGAATCGATCCGATACTCAGGCCGGTGAACAGCTGCCCGACTACGACATCCATGTAAGGCTCCTTTACAGGCCCCTCCGTGCGCGCACATGCCGACCCTGGCCTACATGTGCGCGCACAGCGGGGACCGGGGTCAGTTGAGGTCGGCGGCCCAGTCGTAGGTCTCCAGGAACGGGTCGGGCTCGATCGGTGCCGGCGACTCCCAGACCGTGTAGATCAGGCCGTCGGGACGGATTTCACCGATGCGCGCGGTCTTGGAGATGTGGTGGTTGTCGCCGTTGATGACCACTTCACCCTCGGGGGCTGCGAAGCTCACGCCGTCCGCCGCGGCCTGAATGTCGGCGACTGCGAACGAATCTGCCTTCTCGACGGTGTTCTTCCACAGGTACACCGAGGTGTACGCGGCTTCCATCGGATCGGAGGTCGGCTTGTCGGCGCCGTACTTGGCCTTGTAGTCGGCGACGAACTTCGAGTTCTCCGGTGTGTCGACCGTCTGGTAGTAGTTCCACGCCGTCAACTGGCCCGCGATGTTCTGTGCACCGATGCCCGCGACCTCTTCCTCGGCGATGGACACCGAAATAACCGGCATGTCAGCGGCATTGAGGCCGGCATTGGTGTACTCACGGAAGAACGCGACGTTGGAGTCGCCGTTGAGCGTGTTGAACACGGCGTCCGCGTCGGCGGATCGAACCTTGTTGACGATGGTGGAGAAGTCGGTGGACCCGAGCGGCGTGTAGTCCTCGCCCTTGATCTCGATGCCGTTGGCCGCGGCGTACGCCTTGATCTCGCGGTTGGCGGTCTGCGGGAAGACGTAGTCGCTACCGACCAGGTAGAGCGAGGTGACCCCCTGCTCCTTCAGGTAATCCAGCGCGGGGATGATCTGTTGATTGGTCGTGGCGCCGGTGTAGAAGATGTTGTCCGACGCTTCGAGGCCTTCGTACTGCACCGGGTAGTACAGGAGTGCGTCGTTGTCCTCGAAGACCGGAAGCATGGCCTTGCGCGACGACGACGTCCACCCGCCGAATACCGCTGCGACACAGTCACTGCTGATGAGCTTCTCGGCCTTCTCCGCGAACACGGTCGGCTCGGACGCACCGTCCTCGGCGACCACCTCGATCTGCTTTCCGTTGACGCCTCCCGACGCGTTGATCTCCTCCACGGCCAGGGCGATCGAATCACGAACCGTCACTTCACTGATCGCCATCGTGCCGGACAGGGAGTTCAACGAACCGACCTTGACGGTGTCGCCCGAGGTGTCGACGCAGGATTCGGTGGCCCCGCCACCCTCGCCCGACGCCGTGTCACCGGCCCTGCTGCCGCACGCGGTGAGGGTCAGTCCGACCATCGCCAGCGCTGCGGGGAGCACCAGTGCCTTGGTGGCGAACTTGCTGGAAGGAAGAGCAGGCATCGCGGAAGCCCTTTCGCTTGTATACGGAGTTGTATTCGCGATTGCAGACAGTAAAGGGGAAGTATTGCGTTGATATGTTCCGCGGTGACGAGTTCGTTGCACGGATTACGCGGGTGTAAACAACCGGCCGTCGATCGAAATGACAAGCAGGGTTGACATCCAGTGACAAGTCCGCTTGACTTTTACCTATGAGAGACGCGGCGAAGACCACCGACGCGCTGAAGATCAACTCGGTGCGCGAGCACCGCAAAGCGGCGCGGCTCACCCAGGCCGAGCTGGGCAAGATCTGCGGAGTCAGCAGGCAGAGCATCGTTTCGGTCGAGGGCGGCGATTACGCCCCGAGCGTCTACCTCGCGATCAAGCTGGCGCGAGCACTGGGAACGACCGTCGAAACACTCTTCGAAACAGAGTAGAGATGAGCACCTTCACAGCGGCGATGCAGTACATCGGCGATCTCGACGACGAATTCTACGACGACGAACGTCAGCGCGATGTGTGGAACGAGGCCTCGGCCATAGGGTTTCAGCTGTTCGTCTGGACTCTGCTGATCGCCGGATCCGTTCTCCCGTGGGTGGCAGGCGTGACCGGCAGTTGGATCACGCTCGGCGTGCTGGCCGTGTTCTTCACGGTGTCGTCGATGGTTCTGATGTACGCGAAGGCCCGAGGCCTCGACATGTACACCTCCCAGTCACTGGCTCGCCCAAGGATCTACCTGTGCACCGGCGTGTACCTGATCGCGGCGTTCGGCGCGATGATCACCCTGGCTTCCGAGTACCTGAGCGCAGGAGGTGCAGCCGTGTTCGTCGGTATGGCCATCGGAGCGTGCGTCGGTGTCGGGTGCGGGGTGCACGGCCTCGTTCGCAAGCGTCGACTCGACCGCGAGGCCGAAGCTGCTGCCGAAGCAACCGAGCTGCAGGAACTGACGAAGGAGCAGATATGAACGCGTTCGTGAAAGCACTTCGATTCGTCGGCGATCTGGACGACGAGTTCTACGACGACGAACGTCAGCGTGATGTGTGGAACGAAGCGTCGGCCATAGGGTTTCAGCTCTTCCAGTGGGCCTCGCTCGTCTCTGCCGCGGTGTTGCCGTGGGTGGCAGGCACCACCGGGGCATGGGTCGGCCTCGGCATCCTCGTCACCCTCACCGTGATCAACGTCCTGACCATCGGTTACTCGGCGGCGCGGAAGGTCAACCTGTACACCGCGTCCAAGATCAACCGGGTGCGCGGACTCGTCGTCGCGGTGGTGCTGATCATCGGATACGTCGGGGCGTTGATCAGGTTGCAACCGAACACGTTCTCCGATGCGAGTTCCTGGGCAGGCGGTGTCGTCGGAGCCGTCGTCGGCGGCGGAGTCGTCGGACTCGGGGTGTGGTGGATGCGTCGTCGCAACGCCCGCTTCGAAGCCGAGGCGGACCAGTGACCCGGTAGCTAGGGTCGAGTGCATGAACGCACAGCAGATCGCCGACGGCACCTGGGCCCACCTGTGGACGCCTGGAGGCTGGGGCCAGACGAACACCGGCCTGATCGTCGACGACGGTGCGGCATCGATGGTGATCGACACCGTCTGGGATACGGGCAGGGCCGACGCCATCGCGTCCGAGAATCGCTCTCTCACACGACGATCACCGGTCACCGACGTGGTCAACACGCACTCGGACGGCGACCATTGGTGGGGCAACGACACGGTTCCGTCGAACGCCAGAATCATCACGAGCGCAGCGTCGTTGCATGCGATGAAGGAGGAGACGCCCCCGTCGGGCGTGCACCTGTTCGCGTCGTTGGGGGCACTGGCGGGCCGGTTGCCCGGGCCGGTCGGAGCAACCGGGACTTACATGGACCGTGTGCGGGGCGGGGCGACCTTCCCCCGTACCTCGCCGCGGCTACCGAATCACACCTTCGACGTGACGGAACGGATCGACGTCGGAACCAGAGCCGTACAACTCAGATATCTGGGGCCCGCGCACACGGCGGGAGACCTGATCGCCCACGTGCCCGACGTCGGTGTGGTGTTCAGCGGTGACCTACTGTTCATCGGTTCGACGCCCATCCTGTGGCACGGCCCCTTGTCCAACTGGATCGATGCACTCGATCATCTACTGGCGCTCGACGCCGCCGTGTACGTGCCCGGTCACGGACCACTGTGCGGTGCCGACGAGATCCGCGCGGTCCGCGAGTACTGGACCTGGGTCGACGACGCCGGCCGCCAACACTTCGACGCCGGTGTCGAGTATGCGCATGCGGCACGAAACATGATGCAGTCGAGGGACTTTCAGCCGTATCAGGCGTGGGGCTCGCCCGAACGGCTCGTGCTCACCATGTCCACCCTCTACCGCCTGTGGAAGGGCGAGCCTGCAGCCCCGCCGACCCTGCTGCGCCGCGCACGAGCGTTCGCCGACGCAGGGGCGCTGCTGCGGGCAATAGAATCACGCTGAGTCCAACACTGTGCACGCTGCACCGACGCGGCAATCATCGTCCGAGTGACTCCTGCTCCAGTATTTCAGCGCTACCGCGACCCGGACCTACGCGAGCTCGCGCACCGGAACGAGACGCTGGAGGTGCTGCTCTCCCATCGCTCGGTGCGCAGTTTCACCTCGGACCCGATCGACACCGCCACCATCGAGACCATCGTCGCAGCAGCACAGTCCGCGCCGACGTCGTCCAACCTGCAGGCCTGGAGCGTCGTCGCCGTCCGTGATCCGGAGCGCAAGGCACGGATCGCGACGCTGGCAGGTGACCAGGCCTTCATTGCCCAAGCTCCGGTGTTCCTGGTTTTTCTCGCCGACCTGGGCCGTGTCCGGCGCCTGGCCGAACGCCGGGGTGTGCCGTCGGAGGGTGCCGACTACCTGGACTCGACGCTCCTGGGCGCGATCGACGCAGCATTGGCCGCGCAGAACGCCGTCGTCGCCGCGGAGTCACTCGGTTGGGGGACGGTGTACGTGGGAGCCGTCCGCAACGCGCCCGAAGAGATCTCCGACGAGCTCGACCTGCCTCCCGCGGCGTTCCCGGTGTTCGGGCTGTCCGTCGGCCGCTCCGCTGTCGCCACCGACGGCACCGGTCCCGGTATCAAGCCTCGACTGCCGCTGGCGTCGGTTCTCCATCACGACGTCTACGACGCCGAGACGGCCGACTCCGGCATCGACGTCTACGACGAACGACTGGGGGAGTACAACCGCGAACAGGGGCGCACGACGGCATGGACCACCGCCGTGCTCGCACGGCTCCGCGACGCGACATCGCTGAAGGGGCGCGACACCATTCGGGATTCACTCTCCACCCGCGGCTTGCTCTCCAAATAACAGAAAGACATTCGACGTGCGATTTCAGATTCTGGACATCATCTTCAACCCACCGCACCCGGTGACCGGGGAGGTCGTCCATCCGTCGGACAGGCTGGGTCGCGTCGTCGAAACGGCAGTTCTCGCCGAAGAACTCGGCTTCGATTCCTTCTCCGTCGGAGAACGTCACGCCGGGGACGTCCTGTCCTCGTCGCCGACGGTGATTCTCGGTGCCATCGCCCACGCGACCGACCGGATCCTGCTGTCGACCGGAGTATCCGTCGTCGCCGTCCTCGATCCGATCCGTGTCGCCGAGGACTTCGCGACGATCGACCAACTCAGCCGCGGACGATTCGAACCCGTCATCGGTAAAGGCAACGAAGCACTGCAGTACCCACTGTTCGGCCTCGACATCTCCAAGCAGTACGAGTACCTCACCGAGAACTACGAGCTGCTTCGGCGGCTCGTTCGTGAAGAGCACGTCGACTGGAACGGGACGCACCGGCACCCACTCGTCGACGCGACCACCCTTCCACGGCCGTTCGACGGGCCGTTTCGAATCTGGCACGGATCCGCGACGTCGGTGGAGGCGGTGGACCTGGCCGCGAAGTGGGGAGATCCCATCGTCACCGCCAACGCTCTGCAGCCGCGAGAGAACTACAAGGTTCTCATCGATCGATACCGGGAGCAGTACCTCGCGCACGGCCACGACCCGGAGAAGCTCTACGTCGGATCGGGTTCCGGTGGGCTGTTCCTCGCCGACACCACCGAACAGGCGACCGACGAGTTCCGTCCGATCTACGAAGGGTTCGTGGCCCAGCAGGACAAGCGGCTGGAGCGTAGCTTGCGGAGTGACCTCGGTGGCAAGCACGACCCGGCCGCGAAGGGGAAGGTGACGAGTTTCCGGACCATCGAGGATGCTGTCGAGCGCGGCCCGGCACTGGTGGGATCCCCGGACAGGGTTGCGGAGAAGATTCTCGACTACCACGACAGTTACGGGCACGATCTGCAGTCGGTGTCGGTGAATCATGTCCTGGACTTCGAGCAGCAGAAGGACACGCTTCGCCGCTTCGCGGAGGAAGTGATCCCTCTGGTGAAGAAGGAACTGTCCACGACACTGTGGAGTCCGTTCGACGCCGACCGAGCCAAGGGATTCACTGCCTCCTGACCCGCTGCGAGTGCGGCGACGCCGCTCAGCGAACGAGGTAGGGAGACACGGAGCTTCGATGCTCGTCTATGTCCAGGTCCTTGCCAAGGGGAGGGAAGGCGCGTTGAGGGCAGTTCGCCCGCTCGCAGACACGGCAGCCTGCTCCGATGGGCGTGGCGACCGACGACCCGTGCAGATCCAGCCCGTCCGCGTAGACCAATCGGCCCGCATGGCGGAGTTCGCACCCGAGTCCGATGGCGAAGGTCTTGCCCGGTTGGCCGTACCGCGCCGCGCGCCGCTCGACGGTCCGAGCGATCCACAGGTAACTGCGCCCGTCGGGCATCTCCGCGATCTGAGTCATGATCTTGCCCGGGTAGGCGAACGTCTCGTACACGTTCCACAGCGGGCACGTTCCGCCACTCGACGAGAAATGAAACCCCGTCGCCGACTGCCGTTTCGACATGTTCCCGGCGCGGTCGACGCGGACGAAGGAGAACGGGACTCCGCGGAGCTTCGGCCGCTGCAGTGTCGACAAGCGATGGCATATCGTCTCGAAGCTCACCGAGAAGAAGGCCGACAACCGTTCCACGTCGTAGCGGAAATCCTCGGCTATGTCGTGGAACTGGTGATACGGCAGAACGGTCGCGGCGGCGAAGTAGTTGGCGAACCCCAGCTTCGCGAGCTTCTTGGACGCCTCGGACGTGAAGCCTCCCTCCTCGACCATCTGCTCGAGCAGGTCCGCGCACTCCAGGTAGGCCAATTCTGCCGCGAACTTGAAGACCCGCTGCCCGCCGGACAGGTGGGGCGAGATCTCCAGCAGCCGAGTCTTCGGGTCGAACCGGTGCAGAACGTTCTCGCCCAGATCGATCCGATTGACGATCTGCACCTCGTGCACCGTGCGTAGGCGTTTGGCGATCTCGTTACCGACGTCGGCCCGATGGAAGCGGATCCGCGACGTCAATTCCTCTGCCGCTGTGTCCAATTCATGGAGATAGTTCTGTCGCTGATAGAAGTAGTCACGTACCTCCTCGTGCGGCTTGCTGATCGACCCGCTGCCACTACCGTCGGCGAACCGCTCCTCGGTCGCCGCGGCGAGCTGAGCGGTGGTGTTGCGATACCGACGATGCATGTTGACCATCGCTCGCGCCAACTGCGGATGGGACGACACCATCTGCGCGATCTCGTGCGCGTCGGCGACGATGCCCATGTCCTGATCCAGCGCGACTTCGCGCAGCTCGGCCACCAGCCTGGTGTCGTCCTCGGACGAGAAGAACGACGTGTCGACGCCGAACACCTCGGAAATCCGCAGCAGGACCGGGACGGTGAGAGGCCGCACGTCGTGTTCGATCTGGTTGAGGTAGCTCGCGGAGATCTCGAGCTGTCCGGCCAGAGCTACCTGACTCATCTTGCGTTCCGTGCGTAGTTGACGCAGGCGCACGCCGACGAACGTCTTGGGCATGTGCTCAGGTTACGCCTGCGAAGAATGGCGTTAACAGGCTTCACCGATCGGTGCGCACGTGCAGTTCCGGATGGTCTGTGGATCACAATTCGGGGTCGAGCGGAACAGCCGGGCGCTGGGAGGCGTATACCCATAGGTGTTGGTTCGCATAAGTAATTAAGAGGGAGGCCCATCATGTCCGACAATCTTCGTGAACTCGTCCGCGACGCCGTCGTACTCGTAGCAGGCACCGTTCTGGTGGCGTCGACCATCTGGCTTCCGGTCGACGGTGACACCGGCGTGTCCGGGGCCATTCTGATTCTCGGTCTGCTCGCCGCAGGCACCGCGCTGTGGGCGATGTCCGCGGCCTCGAGGTCGAGTCACTGGGCGCACGTCGTGCTCGGCGCGGCTCTCGCTCTGTCGCCCGTGGTTTTGGCGTTCCCTGCGGGACTCGTGACGGCAGACCTGTTCGCGCTCGTCGGGGGCGTCGTCATCGCGGCCATGGGCGTTCTCGGCGTGGCCACCGGTCGTAGCGACATCCGGCCGAGTGTGCTCGTGGCGTCGTCGCCCGAACGCGTGCGGGTGCGCAGCTGACACGTCCCTCTCTCACTGGAAGCAGCCTCGGCACTGTGCCGAGGCTGCTTTCGTCGTACGAGGCTCCGATCGTGGTATGTGATACTGGTCACAGTGCCTGCCTTCTGGCTCGATTCAGACGGTTTCATGAAAACAGTACGTTTGTCCGGTTGGAACGGCCGGACGGTTTTCGTAAATTGCGTTCATGAACTGCGCTTTCGTCCTACTGGCGAGTAGCAAAGCCGTCCGATCGGGTGGGTGTGATCCGACGGCGATCTTCGCAAAGTTAGCAAGGCTTGATTGAAACCTAACCAAGATTGGCACTTGTAACAGGTGGACGGCCCTTTTTGGGTGTGCCACTCTTTGGAAGAACACCCGCACGGCCTGGCAACGATGTGAAGAATTCGAGCACCGAGTCGGCCGTATCGCACATCCGATAGAGACTGGAGCTGAGATGTCGACCACCGGCACCCCGAAAACTACAGAAGAAATCCAGAAGGATTGGGACACCAACCCTCGCTGGAAGGGCGTGACGCGCAACTACACCGCCGAGCAGGTTTCCAAGCTGCAAGGCTCCGTCGTCGAGGAAGCAACCCTTGCTCGCCGCGGCTCCGAAATTCTTTGGGACCTCGTCAACAACGAGGACTACATCAACTCGCTCGGCGCACTGACCGGTAACCAGGCCGTTCAGCAGGTCCGCGCAGGCCTCAAGGCCATCTACCTCTCCGGCTGGCAGGTCGCAGGCGACGCCAACCTGTCCGGACACACCTACCCCGACCAGAGCCTGTACCCGGCCAACTCGGTGCCGCAGGTCGTTCGTCGCATCAACAACGCACTGCTGCGCGCCGACGAGATCGCCCGCGTCGAGGGTGACACGACCGTCGACAACTGGCTCGCTCCGATCGTCGCCGACGGCGAAGCCGGCTTCGGTGGTGCCCTCAACGTCTACGAGCTGCAGAAGGCCATGATCGCGGCCGGCGTCGCCGGATCGCACTGGGAAGACCAGCTCGCCTCGGAGAAGAAGTGCGGCCACCTCGGTGGCAAGGTGCTCATCCCCACCCAGCAGCACATCCGCACCCTGACCTCGGCTCGCCTCGCCGCCGACGTCGCGGACGTTCCGACCGTCGTCATCGCCCGCACCGACGCCGAGGCCGCAACGCTTCTGACGTCCGACGTGGACGAGCGCGATCAGCCGTTCCTCGACGGCACCCGCACGGCAGAAGGCTTCTACGGCATCAAGAACGGTGTCGAGCCCTGCATCGCGCGTGCCAAGGCATACGCGCCGTACGCAGACCTCATCTGGATGGAGACCGGCGTGCCGGACCTCGAGGTCGCCAAGCACTTCGCCGAGTCGGTTCGCTCCGAGTTCCCGGACCAGCTCCTGGCGTACAACTGCTCGCCGTCCTTCAACTGGAAGCAGCACCTGGACGACGCGACCATCGCGAAGTTCCAGCGTGAGCTCGGAGCGATGGGCTTCAAGTTCCAGTTCATCACCCTCGCGGGCTTCCACTCGCTCAACTACGGCATGTTCGACCTGGCACACGGCTACGCCCGCGAAGGCATGACCGCGTTCGTCGACCTGCAGGAGCGCGAGTTCAAGGCTGCAGCAGAGCGTGGCTTCACCGCCATCAAGCACCAGCGTGAGGTCGGCGCAGGCTACTTCGACTCCATCGCCACCACGGTCGACCCCAACACCTCGACCGCAGCGCTGAAGGGATCCACCGAAGAGGGCCAGTTCCACTGAGCTAGCCCGCCTCCCCGGATACACAGCACATCAGTCAGGCGGCCCCAGCGTTTCGCTGCGGGCCGCCTGATCTGTATCGCCCGGGTCCTGGGGGTACCCGGCCGGAGTTACCCCACCTCGCTTACAGCTGTTGTCGTGTACGCATCGAAGGAGTCCGCCGTGCCGGTCGAGAGGGTGGGGATTGTCGGCGCCGGCCAGATGGGGGCCGGGATTGCAGAAGTCTGCGCCCGGGCACACCTCGACGTTCTGGTCTACGAGCACACTCGCGAGCTGACGACCGCAGGACGCACGCGCGTCCTGCGATCGTTGGACCGTGGCGTCAGCAGCGGCAAGATCACCGAACGCGAACGCGAACAGGCAGCGTGCGCACTACGCTTCACGACCGATCTCGACGACTTCGCGGATCGAGAGCTCGTCGTGGAAGCCGTCACCGAGGACGAGGACATCAAGTCCGACATCTTCGCCCGTCTGGACGCAGTGGTGACGGACCCCGGCGCGGTCCTCGCGTCGAACACGTCGTCGATCCCGATCATGAAACTCGGTGTCGCGACGGCCTCGCCCGACCGAGTCGTCGGGCTGCACTTCTTCAATCCGGTGCCGGTTCTGCCTCTCGTCGAGCTGGTCACCACCGTGAAAACCAGTGACGCAGTGGCCGAACGCGCCGAGAAGTTCGCCGGCGACGTACTCGGCAAGCAGGTCGTCCGCTCGGCGGACAGATCCGGGTTCGTGGTCAATGCACTTCTCATTCCTTACCTGCTCTCCGCGGTTCGGATGGTCGAGTCCGGATTTGCCTCCAAGGAAGACATCGACAAGGCGACGGTGCTCGGTCTCGCGCATCCGATGGGGCCGCTTGCGCTCGCGGATCTGATCGGACTCGACACGGTCAAGTCCATCGCCGATTCCATGTACGCCGAGTTCGGCGAACCACTCTTCGCCGCCCCGCCGTTGCTTCTTCGGATGGTCGAATCGGGTTCGACCGGCAAACGCACAGGCGCAGGGTTCTATCGGTACGAGAACGGCCGGGTAGTGAAAGAGCCTTCGTGAGTGAAAATGTAGGTGTCGGGACACATTTCCACTCCCGACCGCAGTAACTTGGTGGTGCGCACACGGCGCGCCAGACGACGTCAGGGGAGAGCGATGAGCAAGTCGAAGAAGTCCGGTGGAGTGTTGCCGAAGGCGTTCGGTATCGGACTGGCCGCGACGGGCGCAGCGCACTTCGTGGTTCCCGAGGCATTCGAGCCCATCACCAAACTGCCGTTCCCGAAGGACACCCGCGACTGGATCACGCGCAACGGTGCAACCGAACTGGTCGTTGGAGCCGCCATCGCGTACCCGAAGACACGCAAGATCGGCCTGCTCGGCCTCGGTGCCTACGTCGGCTGGCTCGGATACAACATCGCTCGCAACAGCTGACGCCGAGAATGTAGCGAACGCCTCCCGCCGATCGGGAATTCCCTGCTCGCGGCGCCTTCACCTGCTCGAACGCGCCAAGGCTGTTTGCCAAGCTACCGATGCGTAGGTAGCAATGTAGTTATGACTTCAGCTACCGCGTACACAGCGACAGCCCCCGACGCACCCCTCGAGAAGGTGACGATCGACCGCCGCGAGCTCGGACCCAAGGACGTCCTCATCGAGGTCAAGTTCGCCGGCATCTGCCACTCCGACATTCACACCGCCCGCAACGAGTGGGGCGGCACCACCTACCCGGTCGTCCCGGGACACGAAATCGCAGGCATCGTTGCCGAGGTCGGCTCCGGCGTCACCAAGCACAAGGTCGGCGACCGCGTCGGCGTCGGCTGTTTCGTCGACTCGTGCGGCGAGTGCGACGCCTGCCTGGCAGGCGAGGAGCAGTACTGCTTCAAGGGCGTCACCCAGACCTACAACTCCAAGCAGGCCGACGGGTCGATCACCCAGGGCGGTTACTCGACGCACATCGTCGTGACCGAGGGCTTCGTGCTGTCCATCCCCGAGGGCATCGAACTCGATGTCGCCGCACCGCTGCTGTGTGCGGGCATCACGCTGTACTCGCCGCTCAAGCACTGGGGTGCAGGCCCGGGCAAGAAGGTCGCCATCATCGGAATGGGCGGACTCGGTCACGTCGGCGTCAAGATCGCCCACGCCCTCGGAGCCGAGGTCACCGTGCTGAGCCAGACCCTGAGCAAGGAAGAGGACGGCAAGCGCCTCGGAGCCGACCACTACTACGCGACCTCCGACAAGGAGACGTTCAAGAAGCTGCGCGGCGAGTTCGACCTGATCATCAACACCGTCTCCGCCGAGATCGACATGGACAAGCACATGTCGCTGCTCGCGATCAACGGCTCGCTCGTCATCCTCGGACTGCCGTCGGAGCCCATCAAGGTTCGCGGATTCACGCTCGCTGCGAACCGTCGCAGCCTCGCAGGCTCGATGGTCGGTGGCATCGCGCAGACCCAGGAAATGCTCGACTTCTGCGCCGAACACCACATCGGCGCCGAAATCGAGACCATCCCCGCCGACAAGATCAACGAAGCCTACGAGCGCGTCCTGAAGAGCGACGTTCGATACCGCTTCGTCATCGACGCCAACACCTTCTGATCCACTCCTGTGGGCGGCAGGTAGCGACGGGCGCTACCTGCCGCCCACAGGCGTAACGTCGAAGTCGGGTCGGAAGATGTTCTCCGCAAGGAAAGGACACTTTCATGAAGACTTCCTCCAGCCGTCACGGCAAGATGGCCGCAGCCGGGCACAGCTCAGCCGGCCACGCACTGGTCGGCGCCCACCCCGGCGCCGCGCGGTATGCACTGGTCACTGTCGGTGTGCTCGCGCTCGTCCTGTTCGCACTGTCGGCCTTCAACGGTCTCGGCACCGTCGCCGTCATCGCCGGTTGCGTGTGCGTCGTCGCGATGGCGTCGGCGATGGGTCTCGTCGGCGGAACAGGGCACCCCGACTCCTGACCCAGTCGGACTCCTGACCTCGTCGGAGAGGTCCGTCGCTAGCTGTCCGCGAGACGCTGCTTCTCCACCTCGACGTCGAAATCGGCTTCGGGCCACTCGAGGTCGAGCTTCTGCAGTGCATCGATCAGCAGCTCGGTCACCGCCAAGCGTGCGTACCATTTCCGATCGGCCTGAATGACGTGCCACGGCGCGTAGTCCGTGTTGGTCCTGTCGATGACCCGCTGATACGCGGTGCGGTACTGCGGCAGAAAGCCGCGCTCGGTGACGTCGCCCGGGTTGTACTTCCAGTGCTTGTCCGGCCGATCCAACCTCTCCTGCAACCTGGTTCGCTGCTCTTCCGGAGAAACGAACAACGCAACCTTCACGATGTGCGTGCCGCCGTCGACCAACTCCTTCTCGAACGCGTTGATCTCGTCGAACCGCGGTTCCCAGACCTGACGCGGAACAAGGTCGTGGACGGCGACGACCAGCACATCTTCGTAGTGCGAGCGGTCGAAGACCCCGATCCGTCCACCGCGCGGCAGGGCGTTTCGGATGCGCCACAGGTAGTGATGCTGCTTCTCCTCCTGCGTCGGAACTCCGAACGACGCCAAGTCGACGCCCTGCGGGTCGACCATTCCGATGACATGTCGCACCATGCCGCCCTTGCCTGCGGTGTCCATGCCCTGAAGTACCAGCAGGATCGAGCGCAGGTCGCCGGTCCGGCCGTTGGCGTACAGCTTCTCCTGCAACGCCGACAGCACCTCGCCGCGCTCTGCGAGCAGCGCCTGCCCGTCGGTCTTGCTGCCCTCGAAACCCGGAGTCAGTGAGCAGTCCAGGTCCGCGACGGATGTCTCGTCGGTCGCACGGAGGATGTCGGCCGCAGGTGTCGACCACAGGTTGCCGCTCTTCTTCGAATGCTTTGCCATGATTGGACCCTAGTAGCAGCGGGGACCCCACCCGCCGAGAACCGAGATGGCGTCGCGCGGCGCGGCTAACCTGGAGGCATGGCTCCGAAACTGGCAACTGCTGAATCCGTCGCACGTGAACAACTGCTCGACTTCGTCCGACCACGTCATCATTCCACGCTCATCACGCACAAACGTGATGGTGGCCTGCAGGTTTCGCCGGTGACATCCGGCGTCGACTCCGAGGGCCGCATCGTCATCGCGTCGTACCCCGAACGCGCCAAGGTGGCCAACATCCGGCGGAACTCCGCCGTCACCGTCTGCGTTCATTCCGACGAATGGAACGACGCCTACGTCCAGATCGACGGAACCGCTGAAATCCTCGACGTGCCGGACGCCGTCGAACCGCTCGTCGAGTACTTTCGCAGCATCGCCGGGGAGCATTCCGATTGGGACGAGTACCGCGAAGCAATGGTGAAGCAGGGAAAGTCGTTGATACGCATCACGATCGAATCCTGGGGCCCCGTCGCCGAAGGTGGCTTCCCGCCCGGGAGAATGTGACAAGCCCTCCGGGAAGAATGTGACAAGCCCGCACGGGAGTATGTGACGGCTCAGCAGTTGCTGGGCGCGGGGCCGCCGGTGACGCGGTCGTCGACCCAGGTTTCGACGAGGGTGCCGGGGTCGACGTCGTGACCTTGGCCTTCGAGGCGGACGGCCAGCAGGGTGTCGCCGAGGCTGCAGGCTCGCCCGAGCGCGGATTCGGTCCAGGCGGGTTTGACCACGGTGTCCTCGGAGCCGTAGACGGCGAGGATCGGTGCGGGTGATGCTGCGCGTGGCAGCGAGTACTCCTGCATGCGGCGAGTCAGTTGTGCGGCGGCTGCCGGAGTCGATGCGGTGGTGTCACCTGGCTGGACGTCGGCGGCTGCGGCGGCTTGTGCTTCGCTGCTCGCGGCGTTGCATCCGACGAGTTGGTCGAGGTTGCCGGCGAGGGCACCGTGCAGGTGGTCGGCGGGGTCGATGGACGGGTCGACCCGGGCGGCGCCTTCGACGATCAGTGGGTACACCGCCCGCTGGCCATCTGCTTCGCCTGATGTTCCCGAGCTCTGGGCTTCGATGATTCCGGGCGAGATGTCCAGTGCTGGAGACAGGACTGCGGCGCCGCGCAGGTCGAGTCCGTCCCCGTACACGTCGTCGAATTCGTTTGCAGCCCACGCTGCTTGGCCGCCCTGGGACCAGCCGACGGCGACCCATCGTGTCGACAGGCGCGGGTCGAGGTTGCGGGCGGCGCGGACGGAGTCGATGACGTCGAAGGCTGCGGTCCGAGGTTCCAGATACGGGTGTGGCGGCGAGTCGACGGTGCTGCTCAAGCCCTGGTAGTCCGTGTATGCGACGGCGTATCCGCGTTCGAGGAAGCGTGACACCACGTCGGCGTCGCCGGCGAGGTCTCGCTTCTCGGACGGGGCGCACCCAGGGGAGATGCCGACGGTTCCGTGCGCGTACGCCACGATGGGTCGCCCGCCGACGGGGGCGGGGCCGTCGGGGACGAACACTGCGCCGCTCACCTGGGTCGGGCTGCCGTCCACGCCGGACACGGAGTTGTACACGACAGTCGCCGCGGTGGTGCCGGCCGGGAACAGAGCTGGATCGAACGGCGTCGTGGTGGAACTCGACACGACGGTTCCGCGCGCGGCGACGGTCTCGGCCGTGGCGGTGGGGATGCTCGTCGAATAAGCAGGCGGCTGGGCGGCCGAGTGTGCGGGTGAGGGTGCGTGCGGCTGGGCGGAGGTGGTGCTGCACGCCGCCGCAAGGGTTGCACATACGGCGAGCGCAGCCGCGCTGGCCTTCGGACCCCCTGTCGGTTTCGCCGGCAGGAACCGGGGAGCGCGAGAACCGAACACGCGTCGATCCAACCACGGTCGGCAGTGCGGAACCAAAGCGTTCTCGGTGGGCAACGACGAGCGGCCCCGCCCCTCTGTCGAGGGGCGAGGCCGCAGGAGTGTCGTTCGTCAGCCCTTCAGCGGAGCTGCGAACAGCGGAACAGCGTTCTCGAGGGCGTATCGGGTACCTGCAACCGAGGCGGCCGAGAAGGCGTTGCTGAGGTCGAGGTCACCGAGAACCACCAGACGCCCGTCGCGGGCGACCGGGAGACCCTGGATCGACGGGTCGTTCGCGATGGCGTCGGCGGTCTCGCCGATGGGGAACATCACGGTCAGGTCCGCGTCGAGTTGGGCTGCGTTCTCGGCGGACAGGTCGATGGCGAACTTCCCGTCCGACGCCTGGGCCTGGATCTCCGGCTTGTTGACGAAGCCGAGCCGCTTCATGAACTCGACGCGAGTATCTCCGTCGACGTAGGCACCCAACTGCCCGCTGTACAGCGTGCCGACGACGACGTTCTTGCCGTCGAACTCGGGGTTGGCCGACGTTGCGGCGTCGAACGCGGCGTTGGTCTCGTCGATGAGCGTCCGGCCTTCGGCTTCCTTGCCGAGTGCCTCGGCGACCAGTTCGGTCTGACCGTCCCACGTGGTGCCGTACGCGATCTCGGTGCCGGCGGGTGCCCCGACCGTCGGCGCGAGTTCGGACAACTGGTCGTATGTGGCTTGGTCGTTGGTGCTGCGGGTCCACAGGATGAGGTCCGGGTCGAGCGCGGCCACGGACTCGATGTCCACCTCGTACGTGCCGAGGATGGTAGGTGGCGTGTCGTAGGACTCCTCCACCCACGGGCCGAGTCCGTCTCCGCCGACTGCAAGCCAGTCACTGGCTCCCACCGGCTGCACTCCGAGCGCGAGTGCGGTCTCGGCGTCGGACCAACCGAGGGCCACCACGCGTTGCGGGTTCTCGGGAACGGTGACGTCGCCGAAGATGGTCGAGACGGTGGCACCCTCGGCGTCCGTGTCCGACGAGTCGGAGCTGCTGCAGGCGGTCATCGTGAGGGCCGCGACCGCGGCGATCGCGGGGGCGAGTAGAGCGAGGCGGGATGTGCGCATAGGCAACGCTAACCTACGGTGTCCGATTTCGAGAACTGTTCCACCAGTGCAGCGCAGAAGGCGGGGAGGTCGTCCGGGTTACGGCTCGAGATCAGATTTCCGTCGACCACCACTTCCTCGTCGACGACGGTCGCGCCCGCATTGCGCAGATCGGTGCGGATACTGGGGAACGACGTCAAGGTGCGGCCCTGGAGAACGTCGGCCTCCGCGAGGGTCCACGGACCGTGGCAGATGACGGCGACGGGCTTGCCCGAGGACACGAATCGGCGGACGAATTCCACTGCGTCGGAGTCGGTTCTCAACTTGTCCGGGTTGGTGGTCCCGCCGGGGAGAATCAACGCGTCGAAATCCTCGGGAGACACATCCGCGACGACAGCGTCGACCTCGAACGTGTTGGAGGCGTCGACGTCACCGGTCATCGCTTGAATGTCCCCGTGAGTCAGCGAAATCAATGTCGTTGTGCCACCGGCGGATCGGACCGCATCACGAGGTTGGACCAGTTCTACTTCTTCGACGCCGTCGGTAGCGAGAATGGCCACCGTGCGTCCTGTCAACGAAGGGCTCATGGTGCCAGGGTGACCGGCGAATCGGCGTTTCAAACCGAGCGCTGGTCCTCCTCGTCCTTCGGGGTGACGAGCGGATGCGGCTGCGCGTTGAATTTCGCCGGGGAACCGTCGGCCATCGCGACGCCGTGAATTCCGCCCCACGTCATCATGCTGAGGTAGTCGATGAGGTCCTCCATCGACATCGACTTGTTCGAGATCCACCAGTGGGTGGCGAGTTGCACGGCCCCGACGATCGCGAACGCGAACGGCACCGAACCGCCGGAATCCATTTCGCGCTGGCGTAGACGCTCGCCGAGAACCGTCGCCAACAGTTCGGCGATCATGCGCTCCGACTCCGCGACGACGTCCCGGTTGCTGCCCGCGTTGTTCGCCATCACGTACAGGTAGACCTCGGGATCGGTGGCAACCGTCTCCACGTACGCCGCGATGACCGCCCGGGTGAGGTGGTACTCGTCCAGTTCCTCCGAGATCGCGAAATAGATCCGCGGCGCGAGCGTCGTCTCGACGTACCGCGTCATCGTCGCGTTGGTCAGGTCCGCCTTGTCGGTGAAGTACCGGTACAGCACGGTCTTCGAGATACCGATCTCCGACGCGATCTCGTCCATCCCGATCTCGCGCCCGCGCAGGCGGATCGCCGCGAGAGTGCCGTCGACCAACTCTTCCCGACGCGCGATCTTGTGGTCGCGCCAGCGACGCTTGCGTCCGTCCGGCTTCTCCGTCTTGGTGGCCTCCGCCTTACCGGCTCCTGCGTCCTTGGCTGCTGCTTCGGTGTCGTCGTTGTTCGCTGATGTTGCATTTCTCGCCACGTGTGCCCGCCGTATCCCATCGCCTTCGTATGCAGATCAGCTTAGGCGTCCGGGCTGGGACAGGTCGTCCATGGTGCGGCTCACGTTTGCAACGCCCGTGCGCGGGCACAATGGCGCTGTGGAACTGATGAAGATGGACGACGCGACCAAGCGTCGTGATCTGCGCAAGATGAAGGTCGTCGCGACCGGATTCCTTGCGTTCGCGACGGTGGTCTACCTGATCTGCCGTTGGCAGGAATCCCGCGGTGCGGGGGAGTGGGTCGGGTACGTCAGGGCGGCGTCCGAGGCGGGCATGGTGGGTGCGCTCGCCGACTGGTTCGCGGTGACCGCGTTGTTCAAGCATCCGCTCGGCATTCCGATTCCGCACACCGCGATCATCAGGAAGAAGAAGGATCAGCTCGGATCCTCGCTCGGATCCTTCGTGGGGAGCAACTTCCTCGCGCCCGACGTCGTGTCGGAGAAAGTACGGTCCGCGCAGATCCCGCTGCGGCTCGGAACGTGGCTCGCCGAGCCGCAGAACGCCGAACGTGTCGCCGCGGAATCCGCGACGATTCTGCACGGCGCCGTCGAAGTCCTGAAGGACGAGGACATCACCCAGATCATCGACAGCACCATCGTCAAACGTCTCGGCGATCCACAGTGGGGGCCGCCCATCGGACGCGTGCTCGACGAGCTGATCAAGGAGAACCGGCAGCTACCGCTCATCGACATGCTGGCCGAGCGCGCACACCAGTGGGCCCTCGGCAGTGAGGAGACCATCGAGCGCGTCGTGTCCCGTGACTCACCGACGTGGTCGCCGAAGTTCGTCGACGCCCTGCTCGGCGAGAAGATCTACAAGGAACTCGTCGAGTTCACCTGGAAGGTTCGGTCCAACCCGCAGCACGAACTGCGCCTGGCCGCCAACAAGTTCCTCGTCGACTACGCCCACGATCTGCAGAACGACCCCGCGACCATCGAGAAGGCGGAGTCGCTCAAAGCGCAGATCATGGGCCGTGAGGAGATCACCGGGCTCGCCGCGGCAACGTGGAAGGTGGCCAAGCGGCTCATCACCGAATCCGTGGACGACCCGTCCAGCACCCTGCGACGCAAGGTCAGCGAGAACGTCGCGAGCTGGGGCGCGAGAATCCGCGACGACGAGGAACTGCGCGCCAAGGTCGACGGATGGCTGCTCGGCGGGGCCCGCTACGTGGCGTCCAACTACGCGGACGAGATCACGACGATCATCACCGACACCGTCGCACGATGGGACGCCGACGAGGCGAGCCGCAAGATCGAACTACAGGTCGGTCGCGATCTGCAGTTCATTCGTATCAACGGCACCGTCGTCGGTTCCTTCGCCGGACTGGTGATCTACACGTTGTCGCACCTGCTGTTCGGCTGATGGCAACTACTGCTAGCAGAGTGCTTGCAATAGTTAGCACCCTTGGGTAGCCTCGGACGAGTACACCGAAGACCACAAGTTCGAGACACACGAAACGAGTGGTGACCATGACCCCCAGCAGTGAAGATCCGATCGACAGTCAGATCGACAACCAGGGGATAGTCGCGAAGGTGTCCGAGGCGACGGACGTCGTGGCCGAAGCGAGCGACCTCGTCGCAAGCGTCGTCACAACCGCGGCGTCGGACATCGGTAGTTACATCCGTAGCCAGCGCGAGGCAGCCCAGGTATCCATGCGGCAACTCGCGTCGAGGGCGGGGGTGAGCAATCCGTATCTCAGCCAGATCGAGCGCGGATTGCGCAAGCCCTCCGCCGAGGTGCTCACGCAGATCGCCAAGGGTCTACGTGTGTCATCGGAAGCTTTGTACGTACGGGCCGGGTTCTTGGAAGAACGACCACACGGTCCAGTCCGGGACGCGTTGCTCGGCGACACGGAGATCACCGAACGGCAGAAGCACGTGCTGATCGAGATCTACGACTCGTTCCGCCGAGAGAACGACCAGAAGAACGCAGCCGGACCAGATCCGACAACCGACACCGAATCACCCTTACAGGAGTCTTCCCATGACTGATCCCAGGAACTTCGACAACGTCAAGACGCCCCTCTACGCCGCAGTCGGCGCAGGCGATGCCGTCGTTCAGGCCGTCGCCGACGTCGTTTCGCAGGTACGCAGTCGCGCCGAGACGCGCGGCAGCGAGGTCACCGATCGCGTCGACACGGCACGGGCACGGATCGCCGACCTGTCCGAGGACGTCACCGAAGGAGTCGAGTCCCTTCGCGAGCGCTTGGCGAACCTTCCCGCCGAACTCCCCGACGAGATCGCGGATCTGCGTGAGCGCTTCACCCCGGAAGAACTGCGTAAGGTCGCCGAGGCGTACCTGAAGGTCGCGTCCGATCTCTACACCTCGCTCGCCGAGCGCGGCGAAGAGACCGTCGAGCGGATTCGCCGCACCCCCGCCGTCGAAGAAGGACTCGAGCGTGCCAACTCCGCCGCCAACGACGTCGTCGACCTGACCGAGCAGGCTCTCGGCACCGTCGCCTCGCAGACCCGTGCAGTCGGTGAGCGCGCTGCCGCACTCGCAGGCATCGCGTCGGACAAGGTCCGCGACACCGCCGACGACATCTCCGATTCGGCCGAGGAACTGGCCGAGGGCATCGACGAGGCGGGCGAAGGCGCCAAGGAAGCCGCAACCGACGCATCGCAGAAGGTGAGCGGCGTGGCAGGCAAGGTCGAGTCCAAGACCCGCGGCACCGCCAACGCTCCGATCAAGAAGGCTGCGCCCGCCAAGAAGGCGACGCCGGCAACCGCAGCGAAGAAGGCACCGGCCAAGAAGGCTCCGGCCAAGAAGACCACCAGCTGAGCGTCCGAACGGCTGTCGACCCCTGCACCGAGCGGTGCAGGGGTCGAATTGCCCAGTTCGAGTGGTTAGTATGGGCCTTGTGCCAGCCGTAGACAGCCTCACCGGACTGATCCTTCTCGTCCTGCGCTTCATCGCGCTGGCCGGCGCCGCCTACGCGGTGTTCCACGCAGTGAGGCAGCGGCCCGACGCTTTCACCGCGGTGGACAAGTTGACCAAGCCCGTCTGGCTGGGAATCCTCGTCGTGGCGTTGCTCGTCATCTTTGCGTTCGGAATCAACTTCATCGGCCTGATCGGCATCGTCGCGGTCTGCGTCTACCTGGTCGACGTCCGACCGAAGGTCGACAGCATCCAGCGCGGCGGCTCGCGCTGGTAGATCCTCGCTCGCCGATCCCGCGGGGCGTGGGCCTATCTTCTAGGGATGATGGAGTACCGGGTCGACGATCTGGCGCGTCGCGCAGGGGTGAGCGTTCGTAACGTCCGCGTCTACCAGGACCGTGGACTGCTTCCGCCGCCGCGGAAAGAAGGACGAACCGGCTGGTACAGCGAGTCCCACCTAGCCCGGCTGGAGCTGATCAGCCGGATGCTCGACCGCGGGTACACCTTCGCAACCATCAGCGAACTGCTGATCGCAGCGCAGTCCGGGCTCCGCATCGAGGACGTTCTGACCGCCGACGACGTCGACGACACCGCCCGCAGGCAACGGGAATCGACCCACGTGACCCGCGAGGACATCACCCGGAAGTTCGCCCGAGGCATCACCGACGACGAACTCGACCGGGGGGTTGCCCTCGGCGTACTGGCCCGCAGCTCGGATGGCTACCGCGTCGACCAGCCGGATCTGCTCGACGCCGCGACACTGCTCCACGACGCGGGAACCTCGGTCGGTCGCATCCTCGACGAGACCGAAGCGGTGCAGAAGGACCTCGATGACGTCGCCGCAAGGTTTGTGTCGTTGATCACAGACAAATTCGTCGGCGAAGGCAAGGATCCGTTCGACACCGACGCCCTGACCGTAGGGCAACTGGCAACGCTGATCGACAACCTCCGGCCGCTCACGCATCGCGTGGTCGGAGCGCTGTTCCGGGAAGCAATGGAACACCGAATCACGTTGACCATGGAAGAGATGGTCGCGCAGTACAGCGCGGAAGGCGACACTGCGTCGGAAGGCGCGGCACTGTCGCAGACAGGGGAGGCTTGAAGTGGTTACACGCAAGGCAGTCGAAGCAACGATTCTCGGAGTCGGAGGTCTCGCGGCGATTGCGGGCATCGGTGCCCTCGTCCGCAGAAATCGCCACGCGAACAGTTTCGTCCGCGCGGCGGACAGTCGACCCGACGAGCTGCTGCACCAGCCGACACACGTTCCTCGGACCGTCCCCGTCGTCACCGACGACGGCGCGCAACTGCACGTGCGGATCTACGGAGACCCCGACGCACAGCCGATCGTGTTCAGCCACGGATGGACGTGCTCGGTGGACTACTGGACACCGCAGATCAACGCCTTCGCGGACAACTACAAGGTCATCGTCTACGACCAGCGTGGCCACGGCCGCAGCGACGTCGGCACCAGGCCGCTCGGCCCCGACGTACTCGCCGACGACCTCGCGGACGTTCTCGCGGCCACTGTCGATGAATCGGACAAGGCAGTGCTCGTCGGCCACAGCATGGGCGGAATGTCGATCATGGCCTGGGCGGGGCGGTACCCCGAACAGGTCGACCGCCTGGTGAGCGCAGTCCTGCTCGCCTCGACCGCCACGGACAGCCTGGTACGTGAGACCACGGTCATCCCGCTCCCTCAGCGATTCCCGCGCGTACCCGTGCCCGTCGGGCGGGTGGTCCTCAAATCAGCGGTCCCGCTACGACCGTCGTCCGTCACCCGCCACGCCATCAAGTACGTGTCGATGGCGCCGGGATCGACGCCTGCCGAGGTCGCGTTCTGCGAGAAGATCGTGCTCGAGTGTGCGCCCCGAACCCGAGGAATCTGGGGCGCTGCACTCACCGACCTCGACATTCACGAGGCGCTGAAGAACCTCAACGTGCCGACGACCGTGCTCGTGGGAACCGCGGACCGGCTCACGCCTCCCGTGCACGCTCGCAAACTGGCCGAAGCGCTCGACGCCCACGACCACCTCAGCGCCCTCGTCGAGATTCCCGGCATCGGCCACATGAGTTCGGTCGAGGCCATCGACGAGTTCAACGCCGAAGTCGCGCGCCTGCGCAACTTGTGAAGCCCGCGGGCAACTAGCTGAAGACGACTGTCTTACGGCCGTGGACCAGGACACGGTCCTCCAGATGCCATCGGAGGCCACGGGAGAGAACGAGCTTCTCGATGTCCCGGCCCTGGCGCACCATGTCGGTGACCTCGTCGGAGTGGTCGACGCGAATGACGTCCTGTTCGATGATCGGGCCGGCGTCGAGCTCGGCCGTCACGTAATGGCAGGTCGCTCCGATCAGCTTCACGCCACGGGCGAATGCCTGGTGGTAAGGGCGTGCGCCGACGAACGACGGCAGGAAGCTGTGGTGGATGTTCAGCGCGCGGCCGGCCCAGTGCTCGCACAGATCCTCCGGCAGCACCTGCATGAACCGGGCCAGAACGACGGCGTGGGGATCATAGGAGTCGACCAGCTCGCGAACCCGATCGAACGCCGGGCCTCGTTCGGCCGGATCCTTCGCGAACTCGACATGATGGAACGTGATGCCGTGCGCTGTCGCCACCGGTTCCAGCGACTTGTGATTACCGATCACGGCCGAGATCTCGGCAGGTAGCTCGCCGCCCGCCGCGCGGCCCAACAGATCGTGCAGGCAGTGCGCTTCCTTGCTGACGAGAAGTACGACGCGTTTGCGCTCGCCGGAATCCTGAAGCGTCCACTCCGTCTCGGGGCCGATGTCGTCGGCGACTTCCTGGAATCGTGCGCGTAGATCCTGGATGCTCATGTTCACCGACGACGCCCGGACGGCCTGGCGGGTGAAGAACCAGCCCGTGTCCGGGTCGGCGTGATACGCGGCTTCGACGATCCAGCCGCCGACGTCCGCGAGGAACGAGGAAATCCTGGCAACGATGCCGGTGGTGTCGGGGCACCCGAGGGACAGAACGTAGCGACGGTCGTCGGCTACAGCAGCGGAACTCATGCGTCGATTCTCTCAGGCGGTCCTGACGCCGGTTGCGACCAGTGTGGTGGCGTCGACGAAATCGATACCGCGCTCGGTCAGCAGCTCGCCGAACTCTCGTCGGATCGCGAGTGTGGTGGACTCGTCGAAGTTGCTCAAGGCGCCACGAAAGCCGCTGCCCAACACAAAGTTCCACACGAACTCCTCGGTGGCGGGAACGCGATTGGACAGTTCCTGAATCTGTACGTCGCTGCATCCCTCCGACTGCAGCCACTCGGCCAAGGAGTCCGCTGTCTCCACCCGTCGGATGGGGTTGGTGTCGTAGTTGCTCCTCGACCGAGGACCGTTGTGCGCGACGTCCGGCGCGTAGCGGGCAACGACGTCGAAGAACGCGTTACCGAACGCTTCCACCGCGCCCTTGCGCCACACGGTGACGCCGACACGACCGCCAGGTCGAACCAAGCGAACCAGGCGCGCGAACGAGATGTCCATGTCCGGAAGAAAGAAGATGCCGTAGGAGCAGGACAACGCGTCGTAGCCGTCCGGAACGGAACTCGGTGTCTCCCACTCGGTGGCGTCGGCGCACACGAAGTCGATGTTGCGCAGCGCGGCCGCCGTGGCCTTCACCCGCCCGACCTCGAGGAGGTCGTCGGCGAGATCGATGGCGTGGACGATGCCGTCCGGACCCACTGCCTGCGCTGCGGGGAGCGCCGACGCGCCCGTACCCGTGCAGACGTCGAGCACCGCGTCCCCGGCCCTCAATGCGAGCGCGAACGCCAACGACTGGCCTGCCGGACCCCAGACGAGCGGGGTGACGGAGTCGAAATCGGAACTCGTGGAATTGAAAGTGCCTGCGACGCTCATGACCGATGAGTTTATGTCGTTCGGGGGCTGTGGTTGGGTGGTCTCATGTCTCTCTCACGCGGAGCCCTCGCCCGAATGGTCGACCACACCCTGCTCAAGCCCGAAGCCACGTCCGACGACGTGACTGCACTCATCGCCGAGGGCCTCGAACTCGGTGTCCTCGCAGTCTGCGTGTCACCATCGATGCTGCCGATCAGGGCCGACGGACTCGTCGTCGCCGCAGTCGCGGGATTCCCGTCGGGAAAACATCATTCGCTCGTCAAGGGAGCGGAAGCGCGGCTCGCCGTCGATCAAGGTGCGCAGGAAATCGACATGGTCATCGACGTCGGAGCCGCAGTCGCCGGCGACTACAACGCTGTGCTGTCGGACATCCTGACCGTCCGCGAAGCCATCGGACCGACGGCTGTGCTCAAGGTGATCATCGAATCGGCAGCCCTGTCCGACGACGCGATCGTCGAAACCTGCCGCGTCGCGGAGAAAGCCGGTGCCAACTTCGTCAAGACCTCCACCGGCTTCCATCCGGCAGGCGGCGCCAGCGTCGAAGCAGTGCGGTTGATGGCGGAGACCGTCGGCGGACGACTCGGCGTCAAGGCCAGCGGCGGCATCCGTACGACGGACGCCGCCCTGGCGATGATCGACGCGGGCGCAACCAGATTGGGTCTCTCGGGTACTCGCGCCGTCTTGGACGGGGTGTAGGGGCCAGTTTCCGCTACGCGAGCATTCCGCAGCCTTCGGGAGCCTCGACCGTCTGACCCGGTTGGGCGGCGGGAATCGAGTACTGCCCGCCCTGCAGGTTCAGTGCGATGCCGCTGTCGGTGACGGTCAACGACGTCGGCGTCATGTCCAGCGGGTACTGCTGGAGGCTGTCGGAGAGGACTCCGACGATGCTGTCGACGAGATCGGTCGGGATGCCGAGGCCGAGGATCGATGCGTCGACGGTCTGGACGTCGACGCGGTCACCGGTGACGGTCGGCTTCACCGTCAACTGCGCGAGGCCGCCGACGGCGAAGGACAGCGTGCCCGCCGCGGCGTCCGACGTCACACCGGAGACGAGGGCACCGATGCCCTGGGACTGCAGGGTGCGGGCGATCCCGTCGGTCGACCACGAGATGTCGGCGCTGGAGCTGCCGATGGTCCCGTTGCTGTCCGCGGTCTGCGCGAGGTCGACGTCCTCCACCTCCGCGTGGACGGTCATGCCCTCGGCGGGGCCGAAGCGGGCATCGTTCGAATCGAGCGTGACCGAAGAAACCTGCTTGTCGACGAGCGAGATCAGAATGGGCTTCCATCCGAGAGCGACGTCGACCTGGCTGCCGATCTCGGACTCCAGTTGGCCGGCGAGGCACGACTTGATCTGCTGCCGGAAATACAGTTCCCCGCCGAGCAACGCCGCGACGAGAACGAGTACGACGAGCACCGCGATCATGGGAGCTTTGCTTCGTGTCATTCGCCGCAGTCTTCCCGATGATTCTGAAAGTCCTCTGTGAAACAGAGATACAAGCGCGGGAAAGATGGATCGACACGGGAGTAGTGCCGATTCTTTGTGATGTGCAACACAGATTGTCGTACGCTGGGGCGCATGAGCACGTTACGGCCGAGCACCGTCGAACTGCGTCGTCTGGCAGCACGCCAAGACGGATACTTCACCACCGAGCAGGCCGAGGCCCTGGGCTTCGAGGCCCCTGCAGTGGTCGCCAACATCGCCGTCGGCGACTGGACCAAAGTGGAACGAAACCTGTGCCGGCTGACCGACTGGCCGCACAGCGACCTCGAACAGTTCGCCATGTGGTGCGCGTGGTTCGGTGGTGATGCTGTGATCTCTCACCAAAGTGCCGCCGAGCTACACGGATTCGGACACCTGCACCCGCAGTTCGTGCACGTCTCCGCGTACACCAACCTGCGTCTGACCGACACGCGCCTCGCCGTGCACCGACTGCAGCTGTCTCCGAAGGACTTCGAGTCCACCGGCACGTTCCGGATGACCACCCCGGTCCGAACTGTCCTGGACCTCGCCGCCGGAGGAATCTCCCAGATCACCCTCGACGAAGTGGTGGGCGACGCCGTCGCCATCGGCCGCGTCGACCCGGGAACCCTGTACGACGAAGCCGTCGGCGGGCCGGAACGAGTGGCCGAACGCGTCGAGCTCGCCCTCTCGTCCTGCACCTAGGTCTCGGCGGGCGCCACAGCATCCCAGGGAACGGTGAGGATGTTGTCGCGTAGCCTGCGCCGCGGCGCCGTGGTGGGAAGACCCTCGGCGACCAACTGATTCAAGGCCGCCCGCCATCGCACTCGCGGGCCGAACGGTGCCAGCGGCGCCGCCGTCGACCACGCCCTGTCCGCGGCGCGCAGCACCGCATGAATGCGTTCACCCGGCACATTGCGGTGAATCAACGCCTTCGGCAGACGCTCCGCGATGTCCGACGGCGTCGCGACGGTGAACGGATCCCACGCCAAGGTCAACGAGATCGGACCCTGCTGCCCGACGAGCACCCACGCGCACCGACGGCCGAGTTCGTCGCACGTCCCGTCGACCAGGAGCCCTCCGGGTTCGAGCCCGGACAGGATGCGGGCCCAGGCGTCGGGAACAGCGTCCTCGGGGTACTGCCGCAGCACGTTGAACGCGCGAACCAGGTTCGGTCGGAGGCCGGCGAGCTCGAAGCCGCCGCGCGCGAACGTGACGTTCTCCTGCGACTCGACAACTCGTGCGGGATCGATCTCGAGGCCGGTGACCCGCAGGTCCGGCCGAACGGTTCGGAGCCGACGAGCCAGCTCGAGCGTCGTGTCCGGCCGTGCGCCGTACCCGAGATCGACGACCAGGGGATCGGGTGCATCGGTCAGCACCCGGCGCACGAGTGGATCGTGCATCAGCCACCGATCACTGCGGCGGAGGCGGTTGATGCCGGTGGTGCCGCGGGTAATAGTGCCTTCAGGAGTGGAGCCTGCGGAACGACCCGGTTGGCCGGGAGTGGAGCCTGCGGAACGACCCGGTTGGCCAGGAGTGGAGCCTGCGGAACGACCCGGTTGGCCAGGAGTGGAGCCTCTAGTTGTTCTGGGCAAGCCAGTCGGCGGTGACTTCGCCTTCGCCGCGCCAGAGGTCTCGGAGGTTGACGAGCATGAGCTGTTCCAGTTTTCCGCCGACGAAAGGAAGGAACACCTTGGCCTCGGAGGAGGTCCGCAGCGTCGAGCCCGTGTCGGTGGAGAACAGCGAGGTGACGCCCTTGAGGCTGCCGGGGCCGGCGGGGATGGAGGCGTCGTATTTGCCTTCGGTGGTGTCCGAGTAGGGGTCGAAGTGCACGTTGCGGGTGATGACCATGTCCTTCTTCATGACCGTCTGCGCGATGTCCGGCAGTTCGGTCCTGGGAATGATGTGGTGCATCACGACGTCGATGCCTGCGTCGGAGACCTCGAAGCTCTTCAGCTCGTTGTGGGAGTACTTCTTCATCTCCTCGATGCGAGCGTCCCAGTGATCGCGGCTCGACAATGCCGCGTACACCTGCTCGGTGGAGTAGGTGAACCGGGCTGAGTAGTTCATTCGGCGCGCCATAACCGGAGAGGGTACCTATCCGAGGTTGTCCGCGATCCAGTTGCCCGTGAAGTCGTGCTCGTTGTCGATGAGCCCCAGTACCTGCTCGCTGATCATCGCTTCGATCTTGCTCCCGAAGAGAGGGATCTTGACCTCGGTGGTTCCGGACAGCGACATCGTCGACGACGTGTCGTCGCCTTCGAGGAGCGTGGTGCCGGAAATGGTTGCCGGAGCGCCGTCGACGGTGGCTCCGAACTTGCCCTCGGCGCGACCGCCGCCGAGAGGACCCCACGACTCGGTGCGCTCGATGATCAGCGGGCCCTTCTTGAAGGCGGTGACCGCGGCGGGGAGTTCCTCCTCGGGAACCGACTGCGTGATGACGACGCTGATGGTTCCGTTGATCGCGGTGACGCTCACCAACTGTGCGCCCGGACCGCCGATCTGCTCGATGCGGTCCTTCCAGTACTTCTCGGACACGAGCGCGGCGTGCACCTTGTCGACGGGTGCGGGAACGGGCGCGCTGTGCGCGATGGGGCGAGGCATAGGCGGAGGGTACCGGTGGCTCCCGACATCCGCGTCGACCGGTACCCTGGACTCCCGTGCCTACCGCAATTTCCGAGCTCACCACCATGCGACTCGGTGGCCCGGCTCGCGAGTTCGCCGTCGCAACGACGTCCGACGAACTCGTCTCCCTCGTGCGCGACGCCGATGCGTCGGGAACCCCGGTGCTGTTGGTCGGTGGCGGATCCAACCTCGTCGTCGGGGACCAGGGTTTCGACGGTCTGGTGATCAAGGTCGAGACGTCGGGAGTGCGCGTCGACGGTGATTCCATGTGGGTCGCTGCCGGTGAGCGGTGGGACTCCGTCGTCGCCGCGTCGTTGGACGAGGGTCTTGCCGGGATCGAAACCCTGTCCGGCATTCCTGGATTGGCCGGTGCGACGCCGGTGCAGAACGTCGGTGCGTACGGCACGGTCACGTCCGACGTGCTGGAATCGCTGACGGTGTACGACCGCGAGACAGGCGAGACCGCCGTCTGGTCGCCGGACCGATGTGGTTTCGGATTGCACCGTCAGTCGGTGTTCAAGCATTCGATGCGATACGTCATTCTCGACACGACGATGGGGTTGCGACGGTCCGTGTCCTCCGATCCTGTCCGCTACGCCGGTCTCGCGGACCGGCTCGGCGTCGACATCGGTGACACGGTCCCTGCTCTCGATGTGAGAGAAGCCGTACTCGATCTGCGTGGACAGAAGGGCATGGTGCTCGACGCGGCAGATCACGACACGTGGAGCGTCGGCTCGTTCTTCCTGAATCCGGTGCTGACGGAGATCCCCGCGTCCGCATCGAGGGCGCCTCAGTATCCGGACCCGTCGGGCATCAAGATCCATGCCGCCTGGTTGATCCAGAACGCCGGCTTCGCGCACGGCTACGGCACGGAGTTCGGCAACGGAACAGTGTCGTTGTCCACCAAGCACGTGCTGGCCATCACCAATCGCGGCGGGGCGAGCACGTCGGACGTCATGGCGTTGGCGTCGCACATTCGTGACGGAGTGGAAGCCGAGTTCGGCATCACCTTGGTGCCGGAGTGCGATCTCGTCGGCTGCTCGCTGAGTTGAATCGGTAGCAGCATCGAGTCGGTGGCAGCGCCTACCATTGATTCTTCGTAGCAAGTTAAGGAGTAGTTCGTTGCAGGTCACAAGCGTCGGGCACGCGGGGTTCCACATTCGGACCGATGCAGGCACCATCCTGTGCGACCCGTGGGTCAACCCTGCCTACTTCACGTCCTGGTTCCCGTTCCCGGACAACACGCAGTTGGACTGGGACGAGCTGGGCAAGTGCGACTACCTGTACGTCTCGCACCTGCACAAGGACCACTTCGACCCCAAGAACCTCGCCGAGCACGTGGACAAGGACACCACCGTTCTGCTGCCGGACTACCCCGTGCCGGACCTCAAGCACGAGCTGGAGAAGCTCGGCTTCCACAAGTTCTTCGAGACGACGGACTCGGTCAAGCACCGCATTTCCGGTCCCAAGGGCGATCTCGACATCATGATCATCGCCCTGCGCGCACCCGCCGACGGCCCGATCGGTGACTCCGGCCTGGTCGTCTCCGACGGAGAGACCGTCGCGTTCAACATGAACGACGCCCGGCCCGTCGACCTCGACGTGTTGACGGAGGAATTCGGGCACGTCGACGTGCACATGCTGCAGTACTCGGGCGCGATCTGGTACCCGATGGTCTACGACATGGTCGAGCGCGCCAAGAAGTCGTTCGGTGAGCAGAAGCGTCAGCGTCAGATGGATCGTGCGCGCCAGTACATCGAGCAGATCGGCGCGACGTGGGTGATTCCGTCGGCAGGCCCGCCGTGTTTCCTCGACGACGAGCTCCGCTTCCTCAACGACGTGTACGAGGACCCGTCGAACATCTTCCCCGACCAGATGGTGTTCCTGGACCAGATGCGCCGCAACGGTCACGACAAGGGCCTGCTGCAGATCCCCGGCACCACGTCGACGTTCTCGGGCAGCGAGCTCGTTTCGCACGAGCACCCGATTCCCACCGAAGAAGCCGAAGCCATCTTCACCACCGGCAAGGCCCAGTACATCGAGGATTTCGCACAGCGACAGGCAGGCGTCATCGCCGCGGAGAAGGCAGCGTGGGCACCGGCCGAGGGCGAGCCACTGCTCGACCCACTGCGAGAGCTGTTCGAGCCCATCATGATTCAAACCGACCAGATATGCGACGGCATCGGGTACCCGGTGGCCCTGATGCTCGGCGCGGAAACCGTCGTGCTCGATTTCCCCAAGCGCATCGTGCGTGAGCCCCTGCTCAAGGAGCGGTTCCGGTACAGCTTCACGATCTCGCCGCAGCTCGTGCGGACGGCCGTGCGGGACAAGGAACCGGACTGGGTCAACTCGATCTTCCTGTCCACCAGGTTCCGGGCACGACGCGTCGGGGGATACAACGAGTTCCTCTACACGTTCTTCAAGTGCCTCACCGACGAGCGCATCGCCTACGCCGACGGGTGGTTCGCCGAAGCACACGACGACACCGCCACCATCGTCAAGGACGGCTACGAGATCCAGCGTCGCTGCCCGCACCTGAAGGCGGACCTGTCGAAGTTCGGCATCGTCGAGGGCAACAAGCTGACCTGCAACCTGCACGGCTGGGACTGGAACCTCGATACCGGCCGCTGCCTGACGTCCAAGGGACACGAACTCAGGTCGACGAAGCTCTGAAGTGCGCGGATTGTCCGAATCTCCTCGAGGATTCGATGTGAATCTCCGCGCACCCGAGCTTTCGATAGTGGTTCGCCCATGAGCCGCGAGTACGTTGGAATACGTGCATGAGCAGGTAGAACAGACAAAACGGACGCGGTTGTTGTGGCTGGTCACAGCAATCGTGGCGTTGGCGGCGCTCGTCGCGGGCTGCACCATCGGTGGCACCGACGGCTCCTCCGGCGGGTCCGAGCCGACCACCGAAGCGGCTCCCGTCGCCCAAGTGACGCAGAACCCCGCCGACGGAGCCGAGGACGTCAGCCCCGTCGCGCCGATCTCCGTGGCCGTGAAGAACGGGACCCTGGCCGACGTCACCCTCACCAACCCCGACGGCAAGGTCGTCCAAGGCGCGCTGGCGCCGGACAAGGCGTCATACTCCGTCACGGAGCCGCTGGGCTACGGCGTCTCGTACACCTGGGCGGGCAACGCCGTCGGAAGCGACGGCAAGTCCGTACCCGTCGAGGGCAGCTTCACGACGGTCACGCCGGACAGCCGCACGTCGGTGAGCACCAACATCGGCGACGGCCAGGAGGTGGGGATCGCGGCCCCGATCATCCTGCAGTTCGACTCCTCGATCGAGGACAAGGCCGCCGTCGAGAAGGCGTTGACGGTGACGACCAACCCGCCGACGCCCGGCGCGTGGGCGTGGTTCCCCGACGACAACGGCTCACGCGTCCACTGGCGCCCCACCAACTACTGGGCTCCGGGCACGACGGTGTCGGTGAAAGCGAACCTGTACGGGGTCGACTACGGCGGCGGTGCGTACGGCGCCGACGACGTGACACTCGACTTCACCATCGGTCGTAGCCAGATCGTCAAGGCGGAGGCGACGAGCCACCGCATGCAGGTCGTGCGCGACGGCCAGACCATCATGGACATCCCCGTCAGCTACGGCGAGGGCAACGAAGCGCGCAACGTCACGCGCAGCGGAGTGCACGTGGTGACCGAGAAGCACGAGGACTTCCTGATGTCGAACCCGCCGTTCTACGAGAACGTGCGCGAACGATGGGCCGTGCGGATCTCCAACAACGGCGAGTTCATCCACGCCAACCCGGAGACGACGGGTGTCCAGGGGGCGTCCAACGTGACGAACGGCTGTATCAACCTGTCGACGTCGGACGCGGAGCAGTATTTCGGGACCGCGATGTACGGCGATCCGGTCGAGGTGACGGGTACGTCCATCGATCTGTCGGCCGCCGACGGTGACCTCTACGACTGGGCGATCGACTGGCCGACGTGGGAGTCGATGTCTGCGCTCTGATGCGCATCTCAGGTGAGTGGAAATGTAGGCCCTGGGACAGGAGCGGAGCCTGCGGAGCGACCAGAAGACGCTACATTTCCACTCACACAAAGGGTTCTATTTTCTACTGAAGCGGCCGGGGCCGGCCTGGTCACGCGGCTTGATGATGATCTGATCGAGGTTCACGTGCGACGGACGTGATGCCACGAACCCGATGATCTCGGCGATGTCCCTGGCGACGAGCGGCGTGATGCCCTGATAGACGGCGTCGGCCTTGTCCTCGTCTCCGTCGAAACGGACGAGCGAGAATTCGGTTTCCACGGCTCCCGGCGCGATCTCCGTGAGCCGAACCGGCTGCCCGAGCAGCTCGCCGCGCAGCGTGCGATGCAGGACGGCCTGTGCGTGCTTGGCGGAGGTGTATCCCGAGCCGTTGTCGTACGCCTCGAAGGCGGCCACCGACGTGATGGTGACCACAAGTCCGTCGCCCGACTCGATGAGTTTCGGAAGCAATGCCTTGGTGACACGCAGGGTGCCGAGGACGTTCGTCTCCCACATCCAGCGCCAGTCGTCGAGATCGGCATCGATGACCGGTGCCAGTCCCTTCGCGCCTCCCGCGTTGTTGATCAACACGTGAACACGGGGGATCACCGCGGTGAACGCGGCCACCGAATCTTCGTCGGTGACGTCGAGTTGCAGTGCAGTCCCACCGATTTCGGATGCCAGCTTCTCGAGTCGATCGACGCGACGCGCACCGACGACGACGTGGTAGCCCTGCTCGGCGAGTTGGCGTGCGGTTGCCTCACCGATGCCGGAACTTGCGCCGGTGACTACGGCGATGCGGGCGTCGGACGGGATTTGTTCTGACAATGTCATGGCAGAAATTCTAGACTCCGGTCGGGCGCGGCCGGTACGCAGCGGAAATCTTGCCCGTATTGGTGATCGGGCGGGGAAGTGCTACTTTTGCGTTCATGTCCGCCAGCCACACTCCTGCACTGCGCGTCACGTACGTGACCGCTGCTCTGGGTTCCCGGCTGCCGCTCCCTCGCGAACTGTGTTGTCGCAGCTTCTAGGCCTGTAGCTTTCTCGGGATCGCTTCTCGATTCTCGGCCGTATCGGCCGTTCTGCAGGCGTCGCTCGCTCGACTTTCTCCTTCTCCAGCACCTGTGTCACCCACGATTCAAGTGGGTCTACTGCCGAGGACGAACCACAGTGTCACTTGCAACTTTGCCGGTATCTTCCACCTCCGTGAACCTTCGAGGGTCACGGCCCACCTCTCTGTCCCGTTCAGCGGGACGGGCCCGAGTCCAGGTCGTTGCACCCGACCTGCGCATCGCCGACAGTCCCGCCGCATCGGTGCTTCGCGTAGCCTCCGCCGACGGTCCGCTTTCCCGCGATATTGCCGCTCGCGCAACAGGATTGAGTATCGCTACGGTCAACCGTCAGGTCTCCGCCCTGCTCGGCGTCGGGTTGCTTCGCGAACGCGCCGATCTGACGGCCTCCGGTGCGATCGGCCGCCCACGCGTGCCGTTCGAGGTCAACCACGAGCCCTTCGCCACCATCGGAATCCACATCGGTGCCATCGTCACCGGCATCGTCGTCAGCGACCTGCGTGGTCGCATCCTCGGCGCCGTCGAGATCCCGACGCCGGGCGGCCCCGCCTCCGAAGCGTTGTCCGTGATCACCCGCAGCGCAGGCGCTTTCGCGGCGCGCTGGCACCGTCGAACTCCGCTCTGGGTGGGTGTCGCCCTCGGCGGTCGAGTCGACGGTGCGTCGGGCACGGTGGATCATCCCCGCCTCGGCTGGGAGAACGCCCAGGTCGGCGCCATCGTCGGTGGCGGTCTGGGGTTGCCCGTCTCCGTGTCCGGTCACGTCGAGGCGATGGCGGGCTCCGAACTGCTCCTGACGCCGGCGCGGGCGGACACGACGACGACCGGTACCAGCCTGTACTTCTACGCACGCGAGACCGCGGGAATCGCGTTGACGATCGACGGCCGGGTGCACACGCCCTCCACCGGACCCGGGTCGATCGCTCACCTGCCCACCGGATCGAACGTGCTGTGCCAGTGCGGAAACCGCGGATGCCTCGAAGCGACCGTGAGCGACCGCGCGGTGCTGGCCATCGCCGTCGAGCGCGGGGTTCTCCCGGCAGGATCGGGCGTCGCCGCGCTGTACCAGGCCGCACACGACGGCTCGGCGGCGGCGCAGCAGATCCTCGTCGAACGTGCGAAGGTGCTCGGTCGGACGGTCGGACTCCTGCGGGATCTGTTCAACCCCGATCGGGTGGTCCTCGGCGGACAGGCGTTCACCGAATACGCCGCGGGTATCCCGTACGTCGCCGAGGCATTCGGCCAGACGTCGACGCTGCCGCGCAAGGACATTCGAATCTCCGGTTTCGGAAACAAGGTGCAGGAATTCGCTGCGGCCGTGGTGTCCCTCAGCTCGGTCTACTCCGATCCGCTCGCGTCGATGCGCCGGGCCGCCGCGTAACTCGCGCTCCGAGCAGTCGGGCAGTCGGGCACCCGGGCATGATGGGGGCATGACTGGATCGGTACGCCACGCCACGAGCCGAATCGACACCACGACGGCAGGCACGAACATCGTCTATCGAGTGAGCGGCGACGAGTCGCACCGCCCGCTCGTCCTGCTGCACGGGTGGGCGCAGTCGTCCGCGTGCTGGGGTGACCGGGTGTTGACGACGCTGGCGGAGTCGTACCGGGTGATCGCGGTCGACCTGCGGGGCCACGGTTACTCGGACGCGCCGAACACGGGGTACGGCGAATCGGCCAACTGGGCGGCAGACGTGCACGCGGTACTGACTGCCGAGGGAATCGAGCAGGACGCGGTTCTGCTCGGCTGGTCCTACGGCGGCCTGGTCATCTGCGACTACCTGGCCGCACACGGGACAGGGGCGGTCGCGGGCATCGTGCTCGTCGGCGCGATCACCAGCATCGGCAGGGGGGAAGCCGGTGGTCGAGTCGGCAGCGCGATGCGCGCGGCGATCCCGGACGCGATGTCGGAGGAGCCGCGGGTGGCCATCAAGGCGCTCGGCAGCTTCGGTCGTGCACTGACAGGACCGATCGAGGGCGAAGCCCTGAAGGGGCCGATCGAGGGCAAAGGCGCGCAGGCTCAGGCCCTGTTCGGGGCGACGCTGTCCACGCTGCCCCGCGTCCGAGCAGCGCTGTTCGATCGGGCTGTCTCGCACGACGACCTGCTTGCGGGCCTCGACGTACCCGCGCTGGTCCTCCACGGCACCGCGGACACCGTCGTCGACGTCTCCGCTGGTGAGCATGCTGCGTCGCTGATTCCGGCGGCAACCGCCTCGTTCTGGGAGGGCGTCGACCACGGCCCGTTCGTCGCCGATCCCGACCGGTTTCTGGCCGAGGTGACGGCCTTCGTCCAGGGTCTGTGAACCCACCCGGCGCGGGAGAGTGCAAACTGGTGTGGTGAGTGGTCGCCAGTTGAATCGGGTTGCAGTGTTGTCGTTGCATACCTCGCCGTTGGCGCAGCCGGGCATGGGGGATGCGGGCGGAATGAACGTCTACGTGCTCCAGAGCGCCAAGGAGCTGGCGAAACGGGGCGTCGAGGTGGAGATCTTCACCCGGGCGACGTCGTCGGCGGACAAGCCTCTCGAGGAAGCGGCGCCGGGCGTTCTGGTGCGCAACATCGTGGCAGGGCCGTTCGAGGGGCTCGACAAACAGGACCTCCCGACGCAGCTGTGCGCGTTCGCGGCAGGAGTCCTTCGTGAAGAGGCCCGGCACGACGCCGGCTACTACGATCTGGTCCATTCGCACTACTGGTTGTCCGGCCAGGTCGGATGGTTGGCCCGTGATCGCTGGGGCGTGCCGCTGGTCCACACGGCCCACACACTCGCCGCCGTCAAGAACGCGTCGCTGGCAGCGGGGGATTCCCCGGAACCGGCCGCGCGGCAGATCGGCGAGCAACAGGTGGTCGCCGAGGCGGACAGGCTCATCGCCAACACCGGCGAGGAAGCGAAGCAGCTGATCGAGATCTACCACGCATCGCCTCGATCGATCGACGTCGTCGCCCCCGGCGCCGACCTCGGCCGGTACCGGCCCGGTGACAAAGCCGCTGCGCGAGCCGAATTCGGTATCGATCCGTCGGAAACCGTGGTCGCCTTCGTCGGCCGGATCCAACCGCTCAAGGCCCCGGACGTGTTGTTGCGCGCCGCAGCGGAACTGGTGGCCGCTCGGCCGAGCCTTCCGCTGCGGGTGCTCGTGGTCGGAGGGCCGTCCGGCAGCGGCCTCGACCGCCCCGACAGCTTGATCGAACTCGCTGCAGAACTGGGTATTTCGACGCGAGTGACGTTCCTGCCGCCGCAGCCCTCCGAGAAACTCGTCCAGGTCTACCGTGCCGCCGACGTCGTGGCGGTGCCGAGCTACAACGAATCGTTCGGACTCGTCGCGATCGAAGCTCAAGCCAGCGGAACCCCGGTGATCGCAGCGGACGTCGGCGGGCTCGGGGTCGCCGTCAGGTCCGGGGAGACGGGCGTGCTCGTGCAAGGGCACCGGACCACGGAGTGGGCGCGAGCCCTCGGCGCAATGCTCGCAGATCGAGATGGCCTGGCGCACATGGCATCGGCGGCACCGGACCACGCTGCGAACTTCTCGTGGGAACACACCGCGGAAGGCCTGCTGGACAGTTATCGTGCAGCACAGTTCCACTTCGACCGTCACGAGGCCCCGAGCGAGTTCTCGCCGCGGCGCGTGCGCGGACTGTCGAAGCTACGAAGGGCGGGGGCAACGGCATGAGCGAGCTGATCGAGCTGATCGATTCGGTACTGAGCGAACGCGAGCTCGAGTACCAACGCAAGGGGGACAACGCGTTCGTCGTCGAACTGCCGGGCGAGCGGAAGCTGAAGACGACCACGATCCTCACCGTCGGGCACCACGGCGTACGGATAGAGGCGTTCGTCTGCCGTAAACCGGACGAGAACTTCGAGGGCGTCTACAAATACCTGTTGCGCCGAAATCGACGGCTCTACGGAGTGCACTACACCCTGGACAAGGTAGGAGACATCTACCTCGTCGGACGGTTGTCCACCCATGCGGTGACGGGGGAGGAAATCGACCGAATACTCGGCCAGGTGCTCGAAGCCGCCGACGGAGATTTCAACGTTCTGCTCGAACTCGGCTTCGCCGAATCGATCAAGCGCGAGTGGGCCTGGCGTGTGTCCCGGGGCGAGTCGTTGGCGAACTTGAAGGCCTTCGAACACCTGGTTACACCGTCGAAACTCGACAACTGATCGGACGTAACCGAGGGTTCGTACGCTTCGGTGCATGACCAGGCCAGAGGACGCCACGCCGCCGGTGCTTCAGATGTTCGGGTACGGCATGCAACACATCCTCTCGATGTTCGGCGGCGTCATCGCAGTGCCGATCATCGTCGGCGGCGCGGCGGGGCTATCCGGTACCGACCAGGCGCTGCTCATCTCCTGCGCTTTGTTCGTCAGCGGTGTCGCGACGGTGCTGCAGACGGTCGGCGTGCCGTTCTTCGGTTCGCAACTGCCACTGGTGCAGGGTATTTCGTTCGCCGCCGTCTCCACCATGCTGACCATCATCGTCGGGGCGGAGAACGGCGAGACCGGCCTGCGAACCGTGCTGGGCTCGGTGATCGTCGCCGCGCTGATCGGCCTCGCCGTCGCACCGTTCTTCTCGAAAGTGGTGAAGTTCTTTCCGCCCATCGTCACCGGATCGATCATCACGGTCATCGGACTGTCGCTGATGCCCGTCGCGGCCCGGTGGATCACCGGGCAGGAAATGGTCGGCGGCGCACCGAATCCGGAGTACCTCGACGTCGGCAACATCGGATTGGCGATGTTCACTCTGCTCGTGGTGCTGATCCTGACGAAGACCCCCAGGGTGTCGCGGCTGTCGATTCTGCTGGGACTTCTCGTGGGCACGATCGCCGCATTCGTCTTCGGAAAAACAGATTTCGACGGTGTCGGCGATGCGGACATCGTGGCACTGCCGACACCGTTCGCATTCGGCAGTCCCATCTTCGCCGTGGGCGCCATCATCTCGATGACCATCGTGATTCTGGTGATCATGGTCGAGACCACGGCCGACATCCTCGCCGTCGGTGAGGTCGTGGGCACCGACGTCGACACCCGGCGCGTCGGCGACGGTCTCCGCGCGGACATGCTGTCCTCGGCGATCGCTCCGGTCTTCAACTCGTTCCCCGCCACCGCGTTCGCGCAGAACGTGGGGCTCGTCGCGATGTCCGGAGTGAAGAGTCGATTCGTCGTTGCCGTGGGCGGTGGAGTGCTTGCGCTGCTGGGTCTTTCGCCGATTCTCGCGGCGGTCGTCGGTGTGATTCCGCTTCCCGTTCTCGGCGGGGCGGGCATCGCACTGTTCGGGACCGTCGCGGCCAGTGGCATCCGCACACTCGGCAAGGTGAACTACGACAACAACAACAATCTCGTCATCGTCGCGGTGACACTTGCCTTCGGGCTGATTCCCGTTGTGGCGAGCGACTTCTGGGACGAGTTCCCGGACTGGTTCGTCACTGTGTTCCACTCCGGCATCAGCGCCGCGAGTATCGTCGCGGTGATACTCAATCTCTTCTTCAACGTCTTCCGACCCGGCACGCCCGAGGACCCCTCGATCGTCGCTGCGGGCCCCGCCGTCATGGTGCGCGACGACGAAGCAGACGTCCCGAGAGACCGTGACGGGAGCAGCGTCGACGGCCGGAAACCGAACCCCCGGGACCCGGAGGCGTAAGGCGCGAAATCATGCGGGTAACCCGAGCGAGTAGTAGCGTCCGCAATCAGACAAACTAGCCACACACCGATCGCGTGTTCACGAGACCCGCGAACACGCAGCAGCGCCACCGTGCTGCACCGAACACTGGAGGAAGTTTTGACCGTCGTTCCCCGCTCACACACCCGCAGACTGGTATTCGGGGGAGTCGCGTCGCTCGGTGCGGTCGCTCTCGTCGCTGGATGTGGCTCCGCCCCCGAGGACAGTGGATCGGATTCCGGTGGCACAGCCGCAGGCGACTTCAAGCCCTGCATGGTGTCCGACGCAGGTGGCTTCGACGACAAGTCGTTCAACCAGCTCAGCTTCGAGGGGTTGACCAACGCCTCCGAAGAGCTCGGTGTCGAGCCCATCACCGTCGAATCGGCGTCGCCGACGGACTACAACCCCAACCTGAACAACCTGATCGACCAGGGATGTTCGCTGATCCTGACCGTCGGATTCGACCTCGCCGACGCCACCAAGGCCGCCGCCGAAGCGAACACCGACATCGACTTCGCCATCATCGACGATTCCAGCATCGACCTGCCGAACGTCAAACCGCTGACCTACGACGCGGCCCAGGGCGGATTCCTCGCCGGCTACGCCGCTGCGAGCTTCTCCAAGACCGGTGTCGTCGGTACTTTCGGTGGCTCACAACTGCCCACCGTCACCATCTTCATGGACGGATTCGCCGACGGCGTCAACTACTTCAACGAGCAGAAGAACGGCAACGTTCGCGTCATCGGCTGGGACGTCCCGGCCCAGAACGGCTCGTTCACCGGCGGTTTCGAAGCCAACGCCGTCGCCAAGAACACCGCTCAAGGCCTCATCGACCAGAACGCGGACGTCATCTTCCCCGTCGGTGGACCGATCTACCAGAGCGCGGCACAGGCAATCCGTGATTCCTCGCGTCCCATCGCTCTGATCGGTGCCGACGCGGACGTCTACGTGTCCGACCCGTCCGTCGGCGACCTGCTCCTCACGTCGGTCACCAAGGGCCTGCAGACCAGCGTCGACGAAATCGTCGCCTCCTCGGGTGACGGATCGTTCGACAACGCACCCTACGTCGGCACCCTCGAGAACGACGGTGTCGGCATCGCACCGTTCCACGACTTCGAGTCCCAGGTGGACCCGGCACTGCAGGGCGAACTCGACACGATCAAGGCAGGCATCATCGACGGTTCGATCACCGTCGAGTCCCCGTCCTCGCCCAAGTGACGTGAAACTCGAACTACAGGGCATCACGAAGAGGTTCGGCTCGCTCGTCGCGAACGATTCCATCGACCTCGTCGTCGAGCCGGGAGAGATCGTGTGCCTGCTCGGCGAGAACGGGGCAGGCAAGTCGACGCTGATGAACGTTCTCAGCGGCCTGTATCGCGCCGAGGAAGGCAAGATTCTGCTCGACGGCGTCGAGCAGAATTTCGCCGGCCCCGGTGAGGCCATGAGCGCCGGAATTGGCATGGTGCACCAGCACTTCATGCTGATTCCGGTCTTCACCGTCGCCGAGAACATCATCCTCGGGCACGAGACAACCAAATCCGGAGGCAGACTGGATCTCGCCGCCGCCCGGAAGCTGGTGCGGGAGATTTCGTCGCGCTTCGGTTTCGACCTCGACCCGGACGCCAGGATCGACGACCTCCCCGTCGGCGTTCAGCAGCGCGTGGAGATCATCAAGGCGCTCAGCCGTGACGCCAAGGTGTTGGTGTTCGACGAGCCGACGGCTGTGCTCACGCCGCAGGAAACCGACGACCTGATGCGCATCATGCGTGAATTGGCTGAATCCGGCACGGCCATCGTGTTCATCACCCACAAGCTTCGCGAAGTGCGTGAGGTGGCGGACCGCATCACCGTCATCCGGCTCGGCAAAGTCGTCGGCGAAGCGGAACCGACGGCAACCAACGCCGAACTGGCTGCCCTCATGGTCGGACGCGATGTGCAGCTCACGGTGTCGAAGGAACCGGCGACGCCCGGGGATGCCGCGCTGGTCGTGAGAAATCTGACGGTCTTCGACGGAGCCGGTCAGAAGGTCGTCGACGATGTCAGCCTCGAGGTCCACCGAGGTGAGATCCTCGCCGTCGCCGGTGTACAGGGCAACGGGCAGAGCGAATTCGTCGAGGCCCTCCTGGGAGCGCGCGAGCAGATCAGCGGCGAGATCGAGCTCGACGGTCGCTCTCTCGTCGGCGCATCCGTGCACGACGTGCTCGGCGCAGGTGTCGGCTTCGTGCCCGAGGACCGCACGGTCTACGGACTCGTCGGCGAGTTCTCGATCGCGGAGAACCTCATGCTGGACAGGTCGACGGGGGAGCCGTTCGTTCGTCGCGGCGCCATCCGACGCGAGTATCTGGACACGTTCGCCGCCGAGAAGGTCGAGGAGTTCGACGTCCGAACTCCGGGAATCGACACACGCGTCGGGCGGCTGTCCGGCGGTAATCAGCAGAAGGTCGTGCTCGCTCGCGAACTGAGCCGAGACCTCCGGCTGTTCGTCGCGTCGCAGCCGACACGAGGTATCGACGTCGGCTCGATCGAGTTCGTGCACAAGCGGATCGTCGCGACTCGGGACTCCGGTGTGCCGGTGATCGTCGTCTCCAGCGAACTCGACGAAGTCGCGGCGCTCGCCGATCGAATTGCAGTCATGTACCGCGGGACCATCGTCGGCATCGTGCCTGCCGACACGTCCCGCGAAGTTCTAGGTGTGATGATGGGTGGAGAGAAGCATGGCTGAAACGCCTGCACCGTCGCGGTCCCATGTGGTTCTGCGGCAGATATTCACCGGAAGCGCGATCATTTCCGTGCTCGCCGTGTTCATGGCGGTGATCGTCGGAGCAGTGCTGATCGCCGTCACCGACGATCAGGTGCAGGAGACCGCCGGATACTTCTTCTCGCGGCCGTCGGACATGCTGGTGGCGGTCTGGGACGCAGTGTCGGGGGCGTATTCGTCCCTGTTCCAGGGATCGGTGTACAACTTCCGGCGACCCGGATTCGAGAACGGCATCCGGCCGCTCACGGAGACACTGACCTTCGCGACGCCGTTGATCGTCGCCGGTCTCGGTGTGGCACTTGCCTTCCGGGTCGGGATGTTCAACATCGGTGGCCGCGGCCAGATGCTCATCGCCGCGGCGTGCGCCGGGTGGGTCGGTTTCTCGCTGCAGCTCCCGGCGGGGATTCACCTGATCCTGGCGATCCTCGCGGGTGTCGTCGGCGGCGCGGTGTGGGGCGGTATCGCCGGAGTGCTCAAGGCACGCACCGGTGCCCACGAAGTCATCGTCACGATCATGCTCAACTACGTCGCGTTCTACCTCGTCGCATATCTGTTGCGCACACCGGGCGCACTGCAAGCCCCCGGGCAGAACAACCCCAAGACCGCAGCGATGGAATCGACGGCGGTCTTCCCGAAGCTGTTCGGTGACCGCTATTCCCTGCATCTCGGTTTCGTCCTCGTCGTCGTGGTGACCGTCGCGGTCTGGTGGCTTCTCGAACGATCATCGTTGGGATTCCGCTTCCGCGCCGTCGGCGAGAACCCGCATGCGTCGAAGATCGCGGGCATCGATGTCAATCGGATGTACCTGTACGCGATGGTGATGTCCGGCGCCCTGGTCGGCTTGGCAGGTGTCGCCCAGGTTCTGGGCACGGTCACCACCGGTTTCGGCGCGGACATCGACGCAGGCATCGGATTCGACGCCATCACCGTGGCCCTGCTCGGCCGATCCAAACCGTGGGGAGTGTTCTTCGCGGGCATACTGTTCGGTGCTTTCAAAGCCGGTGGATTCGCGATGCAGGCGGCCGAGGGCATCCCCATCGACATCGTTCTCGTCGTGCAATCGGTCATCGTCCTGTTCATCGCGGCGCCTCCGCTGGTGCGAGCTGTCTTCCGATTACCGCCACCGGGAGCCGAGACCGCGGCCCGCGCCGACACCGCGAAGGTGGGAGCACTGTGACCACCCTCGACACGGCGCCGGAAGTACTGACGCCGAAGCGAAGCTGGAAGGTACCGGGCGTCCTCGGTGCAGCGACTCTGCTCGGGCTGATCCTGTTCGTCCTGCGCGGCAAGTCCGGTACGACCACCTTCGGCCTCGCCAGCGAGAACGACTTCTTTGCGCTCCCGGCAGTGGGAGTCCCGACCGGGGCGACCGGAATTCTCGTCGTCGCGGCATTGGCTGCGATTCTCGCGTTCTCCGTCTGGAACGTACTGCGCCACAGGACAACGCCGCTGTGGCTCCTCGCAGTGTTCGCAGTGCTGTTCGTACTCGGGTTCCTGACGTGGGCCGCCGCCGGAGCAACCGTGCCCGTGCCCGGACTGCTCATCGGCGCCGTCGCACTCAGCACACCACTGATCTTCGGCGCGATGGGCGGCGTCATCTCCGAACGCGTCGGCGTCATCAACATCGCCATCGAAGGCCAGCTTCTGTCCGGCGCCTTCGTCAGCGCCGTCGTCGCGTCGATCACCGGATCCGCCTACGTGGCCCTGCTCGCCGCATTGCTGGCCGGAGCGTTGACCGCGGCACTGCTGGCGATGTTCTCCATCAAGTACTTCGTCAACCAGGTCATCGTCGGCGTCGTACTGAACGTTCTGGTCGTGGGACTGACGAGCTTCCTGTACTCGGTCGTGCTCACGAAGAATCCCGAGACCCTCAACTCCCCGCCGCGGTTCGGGCGCATCGAGATTCCGGTGCTGTCCCAGATCCCCGTGATCGGCCCCGTGCTGTTCCGCCAGACCCTGATCGTCTACATGATGTACTTCGTCGTCGCGCTGGTGTGGTTCGGTCTGTTCCACACCAAGTGGGGTCTGCGTCTGCGCGCCGTCGGTGAACACCCGCAGGCTGCGGACACCGTCGGTATCAACGTCGCGCGTACGCGCTTCTGGAACGTCTGCCTCGCCGGAGCCATCGCCGGCCTGGGCGGTGCGTACTTCACCCTCGGATCGGTCGGCGCATTCGGTAAGGAAATGACCGCAGGCGCCGGTTACATCGCCTTGGCCGCAGTCATTTTCGGCCGATGGGACCCGATACGCGCAACGCTGGCGGCCCTGCTGTTCGGCTTCGCGTCGAACCTGCAGAACGTGCTCGGCATCATCGGCTCGCCCGTTCCGAGCGAGTTCATGCTGATGCTCCCGTACGTGGTCACGATCTTCGCGGTCGCCGGCCTCGTCGGTCACGTGCGTGGTCCCGCCGCTGCCGGTAAGCCGTACGTGAAGTCCTGACTCGCCAGTAGGTCACCTGTCGGTTGTGACCGCGTTCACTGTAGGGTTTCGGACATATTGCCGTAAGCGTGTTCGAAGGAGAGTCATGAGCTTCAACAGCCCCTTTCCCGACGTAGAGATACTGAACCTGAGTGTCTACGACTACCTCTTCGGTTCCATCACGGACGCCGACCTCGAGAAGCCCGCCCTCATCGACGGCGCCTCGGGGGATGTCACGACGTACCAGGCTCTCATCGGCCAGATCAACGGCATCGCAGGAGCACTCGCCGCGCGCGGGCTAGAGGTGGGCGACGTCGTCGGCCTGCATTCGCCCAACGTGCCCGCGTTCGCCGCGGTCCTCCACGGCATCCTGCGCGCAGGCGGCACCGCGACCACGATCAACGCGCTGTACACCGCCGAGGACATCGCCAAGCAGCTCACCGGGTCCGGCGCGAAGTTCCTGTTCACCGTCTCGCCGCTGTACCCGCAGGCCAAGGCCGCCGCGGAGAAAGTCGGTATCGACGACGACCACGTCATCGTTCTCGACGGCGCCGAAGGCCACCCGAATCTGCGCGACCTGCTGACCCAGGGCGCGCCCGCCCCCGACGTGACGTTCGATCCCGCAACCCAGGTCGCCGTGCTTCCGTACTCGTCCGGAACGACCGGTGTCCCGAAGGGCGTCATTCTCACGCACCGCAACCTCGTCGCCAACGTCGCACAGATGGAACCCCGCGTCGGCATCGACACCGACGACGCGATCCTCGCGCTGCTGCCGTTCTTCCACATCTACGGCCTGACAGTGCTTCTCAACATCGCCCTGAAACTGCGTGCACGACTGGTCACCATGCCCAAGTTCGACCTCGTCGAATTCCTGCGCATCATCCAGGACAACAAGCTGACCTACCTCTTCATCGCACCCCCCGTCGCCGTTGCACTCGCCAAGCACCCCTTGGTGGACCAGTACGACCTCTCCAGCGTGCACACCATCTTCTCCGGCGCAGCCCCGCTCGACGAAGAACTCGGCAAGGCCGTCGCGGCTCGGCTGAACACGCGCATCCGTCAGGGCTACGGCATGAGCGAGCTCAGCCCGGTCAGCCACGCAATCCCGTTCGACCGCGACGACATGCCGCTCAGCTCCGTCGGCCTCCCGCTGGCCAACACCGTCAACAAGCTCGTCGACCCCGAGACCCTCGAGGAAATCGACATTCCGGCAGAAGGACGGTCCAAGCCGGGCGAACTGTGGGTCAAGGGGCCGAACGTCATGGCCGGCTACCTCAACAACCCGACCGCTACCGCAGAGACCCTCGACGACGACGGCTACCTGCACACCGGAGACATCGCAGTCGTCGACTCCGAGGGCGTCGTCTACATCGTGGACAGGCTCAAGGAACTCATCAAGTACAAGGGTTACCAGGTTCCGCCCGCCGAGCTCGAAGCTCTGCTGCTCACCCACCCCGAAATCGCCGACGCCGCCGTCATCGGTGTACTCGACGACGAGGGCGAGGAAGTGCCGAAGGCCTTCGTCGTGTTGCAGGCCGATGCGGCGATCGACGAGGACGGCGTCATCGCCTTCGTCGCCGAGCGGGTCTCACCGCACAAGAAGGTCCGCAAGGTCCAGTTCATCGACACGGTTCCGAAGTCCGCTGCGGGCAAGATCCTGCGCAAGGACCTCAGGGCCGCGGAAGTAGCACAGTAGGACCTCCGGGAGTGGTGTGACAATCACGTGCTCAGCATTCGGATTCCCGCCTGCGTAGGACGGAACTGTCACACCACGCCCAGTCGTTCGGGTAGTAAAGATGTATGGACGTCACAGTCGACATCGCTCAAGGCACGATCCGCGGTCAACAGAGCGGACCGGTCACCTCTTTTCTCGGAATTCCCTACGCCGAAGCGCCGTTCGGTGCCCGCAGGTTCGCGGCGCCCAGCGCACCCCCGTCGTGGAGCGGTGTCCGAGATGCCGTGACGTTCGGGGCCACGGCCCCCAAGATCGGATACCGACCGCCCGTCAGCGACATACTCACCGAGCCAGTGGTTCCCGGTGACGAATGCCTGAACGTGAACGTGTGGACACCCGACGTGTCCGCGTCGGGACTGCCGGTGTTCGTCTGGATCCACGGCGGGGCATTCGTGAACGGGAGCAACGCCGTACCCATCTACGACGGCTCGGCGTTCGCGCGGGACGGCATCGTCGTCGTCACCGTCAACTACCGTCTCGGCGCCGACGGATTCGCGAGAATCGACGGAGCGCCTGCCAACCGAGGTCTCCTGGACCAGGTCGCCGCACTGAGGTGGGTTCGTGACAACATCGCTGCCTTCGGTGGAGACCCGAACGCGGTGACCGTTGCCGGTGAGTCGGCAGGGGCGATGAGCGTCGGGACCCTGATGTCGATGCCGTCGGCGGAGGGGCTCTTCCGGCGCGCGATACTGCAGAGCGGGGCGGGCTACCACGTCATCACCGAGGGTACTGCCACGAAAGTAGCCGAGGCGCTTGCCGATTCGCTCGGCGTGCAACCCGATGTGAACGGTTTCGGTTCTGTGCCGGTGGAAGCGTTCGTCGACGCTCAGCGTGAGCTCGGCGACCGCGTCACCGCGGAAGCCCCGACCGGAGCGTGGGGTGAACTGGCGTTCAACATGATGCCGTTCGAGCCCTATGTCGACGGAGATGTCGTGCCCGACGTTCCGCACCGGAGAATCGCCGCAGGCGCGGGCTCGGAGATCGATGTTCTGATCGGCACCACCAGCGAGGAGTTCGCGTTCTTCCTGGTGCCGGCCGGTGTCGTCGGGTACGTGGACGAGGCACGGGTTCGAGCCGCGATCGGCGCGTACGGTGCCGACGTCGAGCAGACACTCGACGTCTACCGGGCGCAGCTGCCCGACGCGTCACCCGGCGAACTGCTCATCGCGGTGATCACCGACTGGTTCTTCCGCATCCCCGCCGTACGCGTCGCGGAGACCCGCGGCGGAAACGCCTTCGTCTACGAGTTCACGTGGCGATCCACTCTCTTCGACGGCGCCCTCGGGGCATGTCATGCCCTGGAAATACCGTTCGTGTTCGACCTGCTGGACAAACCGGAGACGGCGCGCATCACCGGAGCGAACCCACCCCAGCAGGTGGCCGACGACATGCACCGAGCCTGGGTCGACTTCGTGCGCGACGGCTCGCCCGGCTGGTCCCGGTACGGGGCGGATCGATCGGTGATGATGTTCGGCGACCGGACCGAAGTGGTCGACGACCCCCGTGCGTCGACGAGGGAAGTCTGGGCCGGGGTGCGCTGACGAGGTCTCGTTTCACAGGTAAGGCGTCGACAACGGGTCTATAGTCACCACCAACCTGCGGGCTGGAGTGGCAATGGACGCTTTGGATCTATCGAGGTGGCAGTTCGGAATCACGACTGTCTATCACTTCGTATTGGTGCCGCTGACCATCGGTCTCGCGCCGATGGTCGCGATCATGCAGACGATGTGGATGATCACCGGGAAGGACTCCTGGTACCGGCTCACCAAGTTCTTCGGCAAGCTTCTGCTGATCAACTTCGCGCTCGGCGTCGCCACCGGAATCGTTCAGGAGTTCCAGTTCGGCATGAACTGGAGTGAGTACTCGCGGTTCGTCGGCGACGTCTTCGGTGCTCCGTTGGCGATGGAAGGTCTCGTCGCGTTCTTCCTCGAATCCACGTTCCTCGGACTGTGGATCTTCGGCTGGGAACGACTGCCTCGGGGCGTCCACCTCGCGACCATCTGGCTCGTCGCGATCGGTGTGAACGCGTCGGGATACTTCATCGTCGTCGCGAACTCGTTCATGCAGCATCCCGTCGGCGCGGAGTACAACGCCGAGTCCGGCCGGGCGCAGCTGACCTCGATCGGTGACCTGCTGTCGAACAACACTGCGCTGGTTGCCTATCCACACGTCATCGCCGGCGCATTCCTGACGGCCGGAACCTTCGTCGCCGGTATCTCCGGCTGGTGGATGGTGCGAAACATGCGTCGGGGCCGCGAACAGGAAGCTCGTGAACTGTTCCGTCCGGCAACACGTCTCGCGCTGCTGGTGATGGTCGTGGCAGGCGTCGCCGTGGCGTGGACGGGGGACTCGCAAGGCAAGCTGATGTTCGTGCAACAGCCGATGAAGATGGCGTCGGCGGAATCGCTGTGCAACACCGAGACCGACCCCGACTTCTCGGTCCTCACGATCGGCACGCACAACAACTGCGACAGCGTGACATCGGTAATCGAATTACCCTTCGTGCTCCCGTTCCTCGCGGAAGGCAAATTCTCCGGAGTGACACTGCAAGGCGTCGAACAGTTGCAGGAGCAGTACGAGCAGGAATTCGGACCGGGCAACTACACACCCAATCTCTTCGTCACGTACTGGTCGTTCCGAATGATGATCGGGCTCGCCGCTGGATCGGCCGCGCTGGCGCTCGCCGGGCTGTGGGTCACCAGGCGCGGGCGGGTGCCCGATCAGCGCTGGTACTCGTGGCTGGCGTTGATCGCGATACCGATGCCGTTCCTCGCCAACAGCGCCGGCTGGATCTTCACCGAAATGGGCCGACAACCGTGGATGGTGCACCCCAACCCGACCGGCGTGGACATGATCCGGTTGACCGTCGACCAAGGTGTGTCCGGGCATTCCGCCGCAACCGTGTGGATTTCCATCGTCACCTTCACGCTGCTGTACGGGGCACTGGGCGTCGTGTGGCTGAAGCTGATGATCCGATACGCGAAGGAAGGCCCCATGGATCACGACAGAACACCGCCGGATCCTGCTGAACCGAAGCAACTTTCGTTCGAGTACTAGGAGGCGACGATGGCCGAGATGTGGTTCGTGATCGTCGCAGTACTCTTCGTCGGCTACTTCCTGCTGGAGGGCTTCGACTTCGGCGTCGGAATGCTGATGCCGATCGTGGGGCGGCGCACCGATATCCCGCCGGACGTTCGACGTCGGGTCGTATTGAACACGATCGGACCGGTGTGGGACGGCAACGAGGTCTGGTTGATCACCGCGGGCGGCGCACTGTTCGCAGCCTTCCCGGACTGGTACGCAACCCTGTTCTCCGGCTTCTACCTTCCGCTGCTGCTGATCCTGGTGGCCCTGATCCTGCGGATCGTCGCGATCGAATGGCGCGCGAAGATCGACGACGACAACTGGCGCCGACGATGCGACTGGGGGATCGTCTTCGGGTCATGGGTTCCGGCCGTGCTGTGGGGCGTCGCCTTCGCCAACATCGTGCGCGGGGTCGAGATCGATGCGCAGAAGCAAGTGGTGTCCAGCCTCTTCGATCTGCTGAATCCGTACGCCCTGTTGGGCGGCGTCACCACCGCCGTGGTGTTCGCACTCCACGGCGCGGTGTTCCTCGCACTGAAATCGGCCGACGAGATCCGCGAGGACGCAGTCGCCATCGCAGCCAGGCTCGCGGTACCTGCCGTGCCGATCGCCGGATCCTTCGTACTGTGGACCCAGATCGCGTACGGCAAGGGATGGACCTGGATCCTCGTCGGCCTCGCCGCGGCAGCCCTTCTGGGCGTCGTGGTCTTCACCCGAGACGAGAAGGAAGGACGTGCCTTCGCGCTCACGTCGATCGCCGTCGTCAGTACCGTGACACTGCTGTTCGCGTCGCTGTTTCCCAACGTCATGCCGTCCACCCTCGACCCGGCCTACAACCTGACCATCGCGAACGCGTCGTCCAGCCCGTACACACTGACCGTCATGACCTGGGTCGCCGCCTTCATGACGCCCGTCGTGATCCTGTACCAGGCATGGACGTACTGGGTCTTCCGTCAGCGCATCTCCAGCACCGCCATCGGACAGTCCCACGGATTGAAATGGGCGGGGCGTAGCTGACCCTGTTTCTGTAGAAGGGGTGCCAGGTCAGGGCTTTCGCCCGAAATGTCCGATAAACGTGTGCAGCACAAGACAATTCGGTCTGCTCTGGCCTATCGTCGACGCCTGTGAACCAACCGACGAGTAAGTTCAGGCTCAACCCCATGCGCCCGCGTGACGCAGCAGAACCGCATCGCGCCGCGAGTCCGCTGGAGTTGTTCTTCGACCTGGTGTTCGTGGTCGCCGTCAGTATCGCGGCGGTTCAGCTGCATCACGCGTTGACCGAGAACCACGTCCTCGACGGTATTGCCAGCTACCTCATGGTGTTCTTCGCCATCTGGTGGGCATGGATGAACTTCACCTGGTTCGCGACGTCGTTCGACACCGACGATTGGCTGTATCGCGTACTGACGGTGGTGCAGATGGCGGGCGTGCTCGTGCTTGCCGCGGGAATCGAACCGGCGTTCACCGACAAGGACTTCACGATTCCGGTGCTGGGCTACGTCGTGATGCGTATCGCGATGGTGGCGCAGTGGATTCGAGCGTCGAGGGCGCCCGAGCACCGGAAGACGGCGTTGATCTACGCGTCCGGTATCACGGCCGTTCAAGTGCTGTGGGTTCTGTGGCTGCTGGTCCCGCAGAGTCCGGTGCAGATCGTTCTGTTCGTGGTGTTCGCGGCACTGGAGATCTCGATTCCCGTCGTCGCCGAGAAGTCCGGTGGCACAACACCGTGGCACCCGCATCACATCACCGAGCGATACGGACTGTTCACGCTCATCCTCCTCGGCGAATCACTTCTCGCGTCGGCCAACGCCATCATCGAAGCTCTCCACGACGAGACCGCGCTCGCGCCACTGATCTCCATCTCGGTGCTGACGCTCGTGGTCACCGCCGGACTGTGGTGGATCTATTTCTGGCCGCCTCATCACCGTGCGATCGGTGGATTCGGCACGTCACTGACCTACGGTTACATGCACTACTTCATCTTCGCCGCGGCCGGCGCGTTCTCGGCAGGCATCGAAGTGGAGATCGACGTGCTGACCCATCACAGCGAACTCGGCGACGTCGCCGCATCGTTCACCGTGACGGTGCCCATCGCAGTGTTCGTCCTCGGCATCTGGTTCATCGCGATCAAGGGCAACGCGGATCGCGTCGTCAACACCGTCGTTCCCGTCGGCGCCCTCCTGGTCCTCCTCGACCCGGTCATTCCCATCCCGATCACGCTGACGGCCGTCGTGATGGCGGTGATCGTGGCAGTGCTCGTCGTACACCGTCCCGTCGACGCGGCGCACCACGAAACCGGGCATGAGAAACTCTCCTCATGAGTATCGGAACCTTGATTCTGCTCCGCCACGGCGAGAGCGAATGGAATGCGTCGAACCAGTTCACCGGGTGGCAGGACGTTCGCCTCACCGACAAGGGCGAAGCAGAGGGCAAGCGCGCAGGTGAGCTGCTGAAGGAAGCAGGAGTGCTCCCCGACGTGCTGTACACCTCGCTGCTGCGTCGCGCGATCAGTACCGCGAACATCGCCCTCGACGCCGCGGACCGGCACTGGATCCCCGTCGTCCGCGACTGGAAACTCAACGAACGTCACTACGGCGCGCTGCAGGGACTGAACAAGGCTGAGACGAAGGACAAGTACGGCGACGAGCAGTTCATGCTGTGGCGTCGCAGCTACGACACCCCGCCGCCGCCCATCGAGGTAGGCAGTGAATTCAGCCAGGACAGCGATCCCCGATACGCAGACCTCGACAGCGTTCCACTCACCGAGTGCCTGAAGGACGTCGTCGACCGGCTCATCCCGTACTTCGAAGACGTCATCGTCGCCGAACTGAAGGCGGGCAAGAACGTGCTCGTCGCCGCACACGGCAACTCGCTGCGCGCTCTCGTGAAGTACCTCGACGAGATCTCCGACGCCGACATCGCCGGCCTCAACATCCCGACGGGCATTCCCCTGCAGTACGACTTCGTCGACGGCGAAGGCAAGCTGGTGCCGTCGAACCCGGGCGGAACATACCTCGACCCCGAAGCCGCCGCCGCAGGAGCCGCCGCGGTCGCCAATCAGGGCGGCAAGTAAGGCCCCGGTCCGAAACAGCAGGTGAACGATCGAAGAACACTGCCGACGAGGACTATGACGACCAGGGAAATGCCTGCACCCTGCGTATGTGAGGTGTCCATCGAACGTACGATTCCGGTGTGAGTGTTGCATCGGCCGTACTGCTGGCTATCGCCACGGCCTTCGTCGGATATCTCGTCGGCGGTGTTCTGATCCCCTATCTCGCGACACGTCACTCCGAACGCGCACGCGCAACGTCGGGACTGACGATGTCGCAGGTACTGGATCTGATCATCCTGGCGTCGGAAAGCGGCATCGCCGTCGTCGACCGCTTTCACGACGTGGTCCTGTCCAACCCACGGGCCGAGGAGCTCGGTCTGGTGCGTAACCGCCTCATCGACGACCGTGCATGGGAAGCCGCACAGAAGGTCCTCGCCGACGGCCACCCCGTCGAAGTCGACATCAGCTCCAAGGACGCCCGCACCACCACCAGCCGAGATCGCATGGCCGTACGGTGTGTGGCTCGGATGCTGAGCAAGGAAGACCAACGCTTCGTCGTGCTGTTCGCCGACGACGATTCCGAACAGGTTCGGATGGAAGCGACCCGTAGGGACTTCGTCGCCAACGTCTCTCACGAACTCAAGACGCCCGTCGGCGCCATGAGTCTGCTGGCCGAGGCGTTGCTCGAGTCCGCCGACGACCCCGATTCGGTCCGCCACTTCGGCGGAAAGGTCGTAGCGGAGTCGAAGCGCCTCGGCAACATGGTGACGGAGCTGATCGCGCTCTCCCGCCTCCAAGGCGCCGAGAAATTGCCCGACCTCGAAGTCGTCGACGTCGATACCGTCGTCAACGAAGCTCTCGATCGGTCGAAGATCGCCGCCGAGAACGCGGGAATCACCGTCACCACCGACCACCCCAGCGGCCTCGAAGTGCTGGGGGACCAGGCACTGCTGGTGACGGCGCTCGCCAATTTGATCCAGAATGCCATCGCCTACTCATCGGACGGATCGCCGGTATCGGTGTCGCGGGCACTGCGAAGCAGCTGCGTCGCCTTCGCGGTCACCGACCGCGGAATCGGCATCGCGAAAGAAGACCAGGAGCGGGTCTTCGAACGATTCTTCCGCGTCGACAAAGCACGGTCGCGGGCAACAGGAGGCACAGGTCTCGGCCTGGCCATCGCCAAACACGTCGCAGCCAACCACAACGGGAGCATCTCGCTGTGGAGCAAGCTCGGCACCGGATCGACATTCACTCTGCAGATCCCTGCGTATTTCGAAGAGGACGACCTCGCGTCGTTAGAAGGAGAAGAACAGTGACCAACGTCTTGATCGTCGAGGACGAGGAATCGTTGGCCGACCCTCTGGCCTTTCTCCTGCGCAAGGAAGGTTTCGAGGCCACCGTCGTCGGCGACGGACCCTCCGCGCTGGCCGAGTTCGACAAGGCCGGCGCCGACATCGTGCTGCTCGACCTGATGCTGCCGGGAATGAGCGGCACCGACGTGTGCAAGCAACTGCGTGCACGGTCCGGCGTCCCGGTGATCATGGTGACCGCACGCGACAGCGAGATCGACAAGGTCGTCGGACTGGAACTGGGTGCGGACGACTACGTCACCAAACCGTATTCGGCGCGCGAGCTCATCGCCCGCATCCGCGCGGTACTCCGCCGGGGCAGCGACGCCGAGCTCGACGGCACCGCGGACACCGGTGTGCTCGAGGCAGGCCCGGTCCGCATGGACGTGGAACGACACGTCGTCCTGGTGAACTCGGAACAGATCACGTTGCCGCTCAAGGAATTCGATCTGTTGGAGTACTTGCTCCGCAACTCCGGTCGGGTCCTCACCCGCGGACAGTTGATCGACCGGGTGTGGGGCGCGGACTACGTCGGAGACACCAAGACCCTCGACGTGCACGTCAAGAGATTGCGGTCGAAGATCGAGAACGACCCTGCCAAGCCGGAGCATCTCGTGACCGTCCGAGGCCTGGGCTACAAGCTCGAAGGCTAGATCCTATGGATGGGGCCTCACCCTCGCAGAATCGGTAGTACTTGAAGGTTTAACATTCAAGTATTGCAATGAAACTGTATCGAGGAAGAAGTAAGTAATGAAGGCCCTTCAATACCGCTCCATCGGATCCCGCCCCGAACTCGTCGACATCGACAAGCCCACACCCGGTGCATCGGAGATTCTGCTTCGCGTCACGGCCGCAGGCGCCTGTCACTCCGACGAATTCATCATGGGCGTCTCCGAAGAGGAGTACTACTTCAAGCCCCTCCCGCTGACCCTCGGCCACGAGGTCGCAGGCGTCGTCGAAGCCGTCGGCAGTGGAGTCCACGACGTGGAGATCGGCGAATCCGTCATCGTCTACGGACCCTGGGGATGCGGCCGCTGCTACGCCTGCGCACAGGGCGACGAGATGAACTGCGAGAAGGGGATGCGCGCGCCCGGCATCTTCAGCGACGGCGGCATGGCCGAGTACATGATCGTCGACGACGCCCGCCACCTCGTCCCGCTGGGTGACCTCGACCCCGTGACGAGTGTGTCGCTCACCGACGCAGGCCTGACGCCGTATCGCGCGGTCAAGTCGGCGCTGAACAAGCTGACGCCCGGCACGACGGCCGTGGTGATCGGCGCGGGTGGTCTCGGGCACGTCGCCATCCAGATCCTCAAGGCGCTGACGCAGTCGACGGTGGTCGCGCTCGACCTGGGCGAGGAGCAGCTCGAGTTCGCCAGGAAAGTCGGTGCCGACCACACGTTCACCTCCGACGCAGCGGCTGCCGAGTCGGTCAAGGGACTCACTCGTGGCCTCGGCGCGGACGTGGTCTTCGACTTCGTGGGCATCCAGCCCACCGCGGATCTGGCCGCGAAGATGGTCGCGACCGCAGGACAGGTCGTCGTCATCGGTGTGGCAAGTGGCGCGGTGCCGATCGGGCAGCGGACGGTTCCACTGGACGTCACCGGACGTGCGATCAACTGGGGTTCGCGCGCCGAGCTGATGGAGGTCGTCGAGCTCGCCAAGCGCGGCGCCATCGAGATCCACGTCGAGAAGTACAGCCTGGACAACGCCACCGAGGCGTATGACAACCTGCACGCGGGCAAGATCCGTGGCCGCGCGGTGATCGTGCCCTGACGTCCGTTGTGAGTGGATATGTAGGCCTTGGCCTACATATCCACTCACGTAGGGGAGAGGGCCTACTTCGTCCGCTGGGCCTCACGAGTCGCTGGGTGGACCGCGATGAGGCCGAGGCCGCGGCGCCGCTTGCACAGCGACGCCAACTCGTCGTACGCGGGCTTGCCGAGCAGCTCGGTCAGCTCGGGCTCGTAGGACTCGAACACCTGCTTGCTGCCGACGTGCGCGTCGGGGGAACCCGAGCAGTACCAGGACAGGTCGTGCCCGCCCTCGCCCCATCCGCGCCGGTCGTACTCACCGATGGTCGTCTTCAGAACCTCGGTGCCGTCGGGGCGCGTCACCCAGTCCTGAGTGCGGCGAATCGGTAGCTGCCAGCACACATCCGGCTTGACCTCCAGCGGCTCGATGCCTTTGCGCAGCGCCATCGAATGCAGTGCGCATCCGATGCCGCCGGCGAACCCCGGACGGTTCTGGAAGATGCACGCACCCTTGTAGCGACGGGTGCGCAGCGACTGCTCGTCCTCGAGATCGTCGTACTCGACGTATCCCTTCTTCCCGAGTCCCTTGTCCCTGAACTGCCAGTCCTCGGCCGTCAGCATCTTCACCGACGCGTCGAGTTTCTTCTTGTCGTCGTCGTCGGACAGAAACGCGCCGTGCGAACAGCAGCCGTCGTCCGGGCGCCCGGCCACGGTTCCTTGGCAGGCAGGAGTGCCGAACACACACGTCCAGTTGGACAGCAACCACGTCAGGTCGGCGGCGATGATGTGTTCGGAGTTGTCCGGATCGGGGAATTCCACCCATTCGCGAGGAAAATCCAGGTCCACTTCTGCGGCGAAGGTGTGCTGCTTACTACCTGCTGTCACAAGTGTCGACGGTAGACCCAGTACCGTGGTCCTGTGCGATTAGGGGTGCTCGACGTCGGAAGCAACACGGTGCATCTGTTGGTGGTGGATGCGCACCGCGGTGGTCACCCCACACCGATGAGCTCGTCGAAGGCCACGCTGCGACTGTCCGAGAACACCGACGCCGACGGCAACATCACCCGCGAAGGCGCAGACCGGCTGGTGAACGAGGTAGGCGACTTCGCGTCGATCGCGACGAAGTCCGGTTGCGAGGAGCTCATGGCCTTCGCCACGTCGGCGGTGCGTGACGCACACAACAGCGACGATGTTCTGGCCCGCGTTCAGCGTGAAACGGGCGTCGCGCTGCAGACGTTGTCCGGTGTCGACGAAGCCCGTCTGACGTTCCTCGCAGTCCGCCGCTGGTACGGGTGGAGCGCCGGTCGCATCCTGAACCTCGACATCGGCGGAGGGTCGCTCGAGCTGACCTCGGGAACCGATGAGGACCCCGACGTCGCGTTCTCCCTTCAACTCGGCGCAGGCCGCTTGACCAGGGATTGGCTCGACGGTGACCCGCCGGGCAAGCGTCGCGTCGCGGTCCTGCGTGACTGGCTCGACGCCGAGCTCGCGACCCCGGCGAAGGAACTGCTGGCCGCTGGCGAACCTGATCGTGCCGTCGGAACGTCGAAGACGTTCCGGTCGCTCGCCCGGCTGACCGGAGCGGCGCCGTCGGCAGCAGGTCCGCGAGTGACCCGGACGCTGACGGCGAACGGTCTCAGGCAACTCATAGCCTTCATAACGAGGATGACTGCATCCGACCGTGCAGAATTGGAAGGAGTCAGCGCCGACCGATCACCGCAATTGGTGGCCGGGGCGTTGGTGGCAGAGGCGAGTATGCGAGCACTGTCGGTCGAGCAGATCGAGATATGCCCGTGGGCGCTGAGGGAAGGTTTGATTTTGCGGAAGCTGGACACCGAAACGGACGGCGATCTGGTGGTGCGGTCGACATGAGCGAGAACAACACCGATCCGGAGGACACCGGACAGATCTCCGTAGCCGAACTGCTCGCTCGCAACGGACAGAAGTCGACGTCGTCGAGCACCGGTGGACGCCGTCGACGCGGCGTCAAGGGCGGCATCTCCGTAGCGGAACTGACCGGCGAAATTCCCGTCGTCCGCGCCGAGCCCGCATCCGACGAGGCCCCGGTGATCGCCACGGACTCCAAGCAGGTGCCTGCGCAGGCCCCGGCGCCGGTCCGCACGCGCGAGACCGACGAACCGGAACCCGAGTTGCTGTCCGGATCGACGACGGCAGCCGGCGACCTGATGAACCGAGCTCACGACGAGGCCGACGAGCGGCGACCGTACGGCTCGACGGCGTCGCAGCGTCCGGTGCCCGCGGCGGGTCGACGCACGCCCGACGAGACCTCACGTTCCACGTCCGGCAGGCAGACGACCGGATTCGTGGCCCGTCCCCGCCCGTCGCGCCCGGAGCCGTCCGCCGCGACACCTGCGGACGCAGAACCGAAGACCGACGTCACGCCCAAGCCTGTTGTGCCCCCGAAGGCGGCAGGCCCGGCAGTCACGTCCACACCGGCAGCAACGTCGAGCCCAGCGACGCGTGCGTTCGCTCGACGTGACGACGCAGACGAGAAAGCGCTCGCCGAGGAGGAGACGACGCAGACTCCTGACCTGGTGAAGAAGGTCGCAGCGCTCGCCGACACCGAGGACGCTCCAGCCGAGGACAGCACTGCCGAGAACAGCACTGTCCCGGACAGGGACGCCTCCGCCGAGAGCGTCGAGGAGACGGACGAGTCGCAGCCGAGAGCCGAGAAGAAGGATGCCGCCAAGCAGTGGCTCGGGCTCGCAGGCCAGGGTGTTGTGGCGGTGGTCGTCGGCGCGCTGTTGTTCAAGGGCTTCGAAAGGCTGTGGGACGTCCTGCCGTGGGTGGCGCTCGTTCTCGCGGTTCTGGTGATCGTCGGTCTCGTTGCCGTCGTGCGGATCCTGCGCCGCACCGACGACCTCGTCAGCATGGTGATCGCCGTTGTGGTCGGTGTGTTCGTGACGCTCGGTCCATTGGCGTTTCAACTGAGTACTGGCTGACAGGCGCTCGGGTGTCGGGCGTAGCTGTCGGGTTGTCCACTGCCTCGGTGTATCCGCAGAACACCGAAGCGGCGTTTCGATACGCCGCCGAGTTGGGTTACGACGGCATCGAGCTGATGGTCTGGGCGGAGTCGGTGAGCCAGGATGCGGAGGCCGTACGGGCGTTGACCCGCAAATACGGCGTCCCGGTCCTGGCGATCCACGCGCCGTGCCTGCTCATCTCGCAACGCGTGTGGGGTGCGGATCCGGTGGCGAAGCTCGAGCGTTCGGTGCGTACGGCGGAGCAGTTGGGTGCGGCGACCGTCGTCGTCCATCCGCCGTTCCGGTGGCAGAAGAAGTACGCCGAGGGCTTCGGTGACCAGGTCGCCGAGCTGGAATCCGCGTCCGAGGTCGTGGTGGCCGTGGAAAACATGTTCCCGATGCGCGCGGACCGATTCTTCGGGCGCAAGGAAGGCTCGGCGGCGAGGCTCCGCAAGCGTGGTGGGCCGGGGGCTGCGGTGTCGGCGTTCGCGCCCTCGTACGATCCGACGGATTCCGGCCACGCGCATTACACCCTCGACCTGTCGCACACCGCGACCGCCGGGACCGACGCCGTCGACATGATGGACCGGATGGGCGACGGGCTCGCGCACCTGCATCTCGCCGACGGTCGGGGCGCGTCGATCGACGAGCATCTGATCCCGGGCCACGGAGATCAGCCGTGCGGACAGGTCTGCGCCGAGTTGGTTCGCCGCGGCTTCCGCGGGCAGGCGGTGATCGAGATCAACACTCAGAACGCACGAACTCTGCCGGAGAGAGCATCGATGCTCGGCCAGGCCCTCGCGTTCGCACGCCGCCACCTGGCGTGAGCGCACCAGTACGTCCCGATTCGAAAGGCACGCCACCGATGACCAGCCCCTTCGCCGCGGCGACGACGTTGACCCCGCTGGAGAGATCCGAGTTCGAAGGCAGCTACGGCGCGGTCATCGATTCGATCTGGACGATCGGGCCGAAGGTGCACGGAGGCACGATGCTGGCGACGTGCGCCGCCGCAGCGAAGGCGCAGCTGGGGGACGAGGGAGTACAGCCACTTGCCGTCAGTGTCAGCTACCTCAGCGCACCCGACCCGGGTGAGGTGCACCTGACCGCAGTACTTCGCAAACGCGGAAAGCAGGTCTCGCACGTCGACGTCGAGATGACGCAGGGCGGACGTGCCGCGGTTCGTGCAGTCGTCACCCTGGGGCGGCCGGACACCGACACTCCCCGGCACACGGTGGAATCGTCGCTGGCGTCGATGCCTGCCGCGCCGCCGCCGGAGACGGATGCGATCGGCGGCGAGCATCCGATGGCGTCGATCGTGCACCTGGCACAGGGGTGCGAGATGCGGATCGACCCGACGTCGGCGCACTTCCTCACGGGACAGCAGGGCGAACCCGAAGTTCGCATGTGGGTCAGGCCCCGGCCGGGCGACGAGAACGACGTGGACACGGCAGCCCTGTTCGCGCTGATGACGGGCGACATCTGCGCACCCGTGACGATGAACCGAGGGATGTTCGGCTGGGCGCCGACTGTGCAGTTGACGACCTACCTGCGCAAGCAGCCTGCACCGGGATGGCTCCGGGTCGCCGCGAGCAGCACCGTCATCGGCGGAACGTGGTTCGAGGAGGATCACCTGGTGCTCGACGAGACGGGCGACGTCGTCGTGCAGAGCAGGCAGTTGGCGATGGTGCCCCGGTAGCGTTCGGCGACTCCCGGGCCGCAATCTACGCTTGTCACCCATGACGAGAATTGCAGTAATCGGAGGCGGGCGGATCGGCGAGGCGCTGATCGCCGGACTGCTCGAAGCAGGCCACGCAGTCCGCGACCTGGTGGTCGCCGAGAAGTTCGAGGCCCGGGCGGCCGAGCTCGCATCCACCTTCGGAATCCTCACGACCTCGATCTCGGAGGCGTCGGAGAACGCGGACGTCATCGTTCTCGCCGTGAAGCCGGGCGACGTCGACGGCGTCATCACCGAGGTCGCGAAGATCGACCTGGACGGCGAGCGTGAACAGCTGATCGTGTCGTTGGCCGCCGGAGTCCCGACGTCGAAGTTCGAGCCGAAGCTGCCCGCAGGTTTTCCCGTCGTCCGAGTCATGCCGAACACACCGATGCTCGTCGGCGAAGGCGTCAGCGTCCTCGCGCCCGGTCGGTACGCCAAGACCGAACACCTCGAACTGGTCGAGAAGATCCTGTCCTCGGTGGGCAAGGTCGTCGTCGTCAAGGAGAATCAGCTCGACGCGGTGACCGCGGTGTCCGGTTCCGGTCCGGCGTACTTCTTTCTCGTCGCCGAGGCGATGATCGACGCCGGTGTCGGATTGGGGCTGCCACGGGATGTGGCGTCGGCGCTCGTCGTTCAGACGATGATCGGCTCGGGTGCGATGCTGGATCGCTCCGACGACACCCCGACCGAGCTGCGCTACGCAGTGACCTCACCTGGGGGAACGACGGCGGCAGCGGTGCGCCGGCTCGAGGAGGGCGGTCTACGGACTGCGTTCTTCGACGCGTTGTCCGCAGCCAACGATCGTGCAGCTGAGATGGGCGTCACACCAGAATAAAAAATCAGTTCCCTACACCCGTCGCAGTAACCCCATTGGTCACGTTAAGCTCACAGGTAGCACGTGCGTGTCTGTTCGGCAGGAGGGGAAGCCTGCCGCGCGAGACGTGCCGGAGGTAAGTGGATTGATGGTGCCTGCAAACAAGCCGGTCAAGAGTGCGTCCCAGGACGGACAGTCAGCTGTCGCTGGAACGCAGTTCCTCACGGTCGCGGAGGTCGCGACCCTGATGAGGGTGTCGAAAATGACTGTGTACCGATTGGTGCACGGCGGAGAGTTGCCTGCTGTGCGAGTGGGTCGATCGTTCCGTGTGCATGCCAAGGCTGTGCACGATTACCTCGAGACCTCGTACTTCGACGCAGGCTGAGCGGCCCGAGAGTCGTCGGCGGTACACCTCGCCGAGCCGGTTTCGTGGAACCAGGTCCACCCCGGTAAGGTGAGGTTTCGTCGTGGTCGAGTAATATCGACACTCGTGCCAGGAGCTTCAAGAGCTTCGTCGGTTGCATCGAGCTTCGGCAAACGAGGCCCGAGCGCCAGCTTGGGGATCGACGGCTCGGTCCGCAGTACGTGGGCGGATGGGTTCGAGGCTGCCAGGTAGGCGTACGCAACTTGCGTGCGCGAAACGCTAGAGAAGAACGTGAGGACACCCGCCATGGGTTCAGTGATCAAGAAGCGTCGCAAGCGCATGTCGAAGAAGAAGCACCGCAAGCTGCTTCGCCGTACCCGCGTTCAGCGCAGGAAACTCGGCAAGTAAATCTCGTCTCGACGGGCCCGTCACCTCGCAGGAGGTGTCGGGCCTTTCGTGTGTCATGGGACCGCTTGTTGCGTTTTCCACTGTCCTCGCATCTTCCGCGGATTCCAGTAGGCTTGCCGCCAGCGGTAATCAATCGGGGGTGTGAGTGACTTCGAACGAGCGAGGCGTCGCGGCGCCGAAGGTAGTGCTGGTCACCGGCGCGAGCCGCTTCCTCGGCGGATATCTCGTCACCAGACTTGCGCAGAACCCGGCTGTCGAGCGCGTCATCGCCGTCGACGCACAGTCACCGAGCAAAGACCTGTTGCGACGCATGGGCCGCGCGGAATTCGTGCGCGCCGACATCCGCAACCCGCTGATCGGCAAGGTCCTCCGGAACGCCAACGTGGACACGGTGGTGCACGCCGCCACCATCACCAAACCGCCCCGCTCGGGTGGTCGCGCCACGATGAAGGACCTCAACGTCATCGGGGCCATGCAGCTGTTCGCCGTGTGCCAGAAGTCTCCGTCGGTACAGAAGGTGGTCCTCCGTTCCTCGTCCTCGGTGTACGGGTGCAGTGCGAAGGATCCGGTGAAGTTCACCGAGGAGATGAGCGCCAGGCGGCCGCCGTCCGGAGCATTCGCCCGGGACACGATCGACATCGAGGGCTACATCCGCGGCCTCGGTCGGCGCCGCCCGGACATCGCCGTGTCGATCCTGCGGATGGCTCCGCTGATCGGTCCACGACTGAACGGGTCCATCTCGCGATACATGACGTCTCCGATCATTCCCAGCATCATCGGCCGCGACGCGAGGATGCAGCTGCTGCACGAGGAGGACGCACTCGCCGCGCTCGAACGAGCCACCGTCAGCGGTCCCGCGGGCACCTTCAACGTCGGCGCAGACGGCACCATCATGCTGTCGCAGGCCATCAGACGCGCAGGCCGTATCGAGGTACCCGTCCCGTTCGCGCTGTTCAAGAGCGTCGGGCGCGCCCTCATGGGATCGATGATGCGGGAGTTCACAACCGAACAGTTGGACTACTTCCACTTCGGCTGCGGACTCGACACCACTCGTATGCGATCGGACCTCGGATTCGAGCCTCGATGGACTACGGTTCAGGCATTCGACGATTTCGTTCGAGGCGCGGCGCTACGGCCGGTACTTCGCACGGAATGGGTCGATTCGGTGGAACAGCACGCACTGCGCGCAGTCGACGGCGGCGCTGCCGTCACCAAGGCAGCACTGACGGCTGTGTCGGGTTCAGGACGGGAGGGGTGAACGAGGTGGCGAAGGTAATCCCGCTGCACGGCACCGGTTCCGGACGCGACGGAGCCGGTCGAGAGCGCGCTGCCCGCGCACGTGCCGACAACAACCGTGCCGATACCGGTGCGGCGAGCAGCCGTAGCAGACACCCGTCGTCGTACGCCGAGCCGACGCCGCCGATCCCACTGCTCACGCCGACCGAATCCACGGCCCACCCCACCGCGGCGACGGAGCCGTCACAGATCGACGACGTCAAGGCGAAGATCGTCGACACCATCTCGGAGACAGCGGAATTCGTGCGCCGCCGTCTCGCGGGCGATTACACGGTCGACGAGTTCGGATACGATCCTCATTTCGCCGACGCCGTCTGGCTGCCGCTGCTGCGACCTCTGTTCGACAAATGGTTCCGTGTCGAGATCAAGGGAATCGAGAACATCCCCGACGACGGTGGCGCGCTCGTCGTCGCCAACCACGCAGGGGTCATTCCCGTCGACGCGCTGATGACGTCGGTCGCCGTCCGTGACCACCATCCTGCGCACCGCCCGTTGCGAATGTTGGCCGCCGACATGGCGTTCGAGATGCCGGGCGTCGGAACCATCGCTCGAAAGGCAGGGCACACCCTCGCCTGCAACCCGGACGCAGAACGTCTGCTTCGTATGGGTGAGGTCGCTGCGGTGTTCCCCGAGGGGTTCAAGGGCATCGGCAAGCCGTTCAGCGAGCGGTACAAGCTGCAGCGGTTCGGTCGCGGCGGATTCGTGTCCGCCGCTCTGAAAACCGGTGCGCCGATCATTCCGTGCTCCATCGTCGGTTCGGAGGAGATCTATCCGAAGATCGGCGACATCACGCCGCTCGCACGTCTGATGGGTATGCCGTACTTCCCGGTCACGCCGTTCTTTCCGCATCTCGGGCCGCTCGGTCTCGTTCCGTTGCCCTCGAAGTGGTACATCGAATTCGGTAAGCCGATCTACACCGACTCGTACGACGCGCAGGCGTCGGAGGACCCGATGGTGTTGTTCGAACTGACCGACCACGTCCGTGAAACCATCCAGCACACCCTGTACCGACTGCTGGCCAAGCGCCGCAATGTCTTTCTCGGGTAGGCAGTAACCTCGCCGGTGTGCTGATCAGAGACACCGTCACCGAAGATCTCCCGTCGATTCTCGACATCCACAACGACGCCATCCGGAACACGACGGCAATCTGGGACGAAACCGAAGTCGGTCTCGACGAGCGGATGGACTGGCTCGACGGCCGACTCCGCGCCGGATACCCCGTGCTCACCGCAGTCGTCGACGGCGCAGTCGCGGGGTATGCGTCGTACGCGCAGTGGCGCCCGAAGAGCGGATACCGTCTCACCGTCGAACATTCCGTGTACGTCGGTAGCGACTTCCACCGTCGCGGAATCGCCAGCGCCTTGATGGCCGAACTGATCGCCCGGGCATCCGCCGCGGGGATCCATGCGCTCGTCGGGGTCATCGAATCACGAAACACGACGTCGATAGCGCTGCACGAGAAGTTCGGATTCGTCACCGTCGGGCAGATGCCCGAGGTCGGCATCAAGTTCGACCGGTGGCTCGATCTCACCTTGATGCAGTTGACGCTCTAACGCCTGCTCAGGCTCGGCGGCGGCCGATTACCGCGGCGAGGCCGCCGCCGACGGCACCGAGCGCGAGGGCCGTCGGGACGCCGATCTTGGCCGCCTTGCGGCCGGTGCGGAAGTCGCGGATCTCCCAGCCCCGATTCTTCGCCAGCTCGCGCAGGTCCGCGTCGGGATTGACTGCAACTGCAGTTCCGACGAGCGAGAGCATCGGCACGTCGTTGTGACTGTCGGAGTACGCGGTACACCGCTTGAGGTTGAGGCCCTCGCGTACGGCCAGGGTGCGGACGGCGTGAGCCTTGCCGAGACCGTGCAGGATGTCGCCGACGAGCCTGCCGGTGAAGATGCCGTCGTTGCTCTCGGCCACGGTTCCCAGCGCGCCGGTGAGACCGAGGCGTTCGGCGATGATCTGGGCCAACTCGAGCGGGGTCGCGGTCACCAGCCACACCTGTTGGCCGGCGTCGAGGTGCATCTGAGCGAGTGTTGCGGTGCCCGGCCAGATCTTGTCCGCGATCAGTTCGTCGTAGATCTCCTCGCCGAGCAGACGCAGCTCCGCGGTGGAGCGACCCTTGATGAAGGACAGCGCCTTCTCGCGGCCGCTCGCGACGTCGTCGCTGTTCTCCTTGCCGCTGACCCGGAACTTGACCTGCTGCCAGGCGAACTGCGCTAGGTCGCTACTGGTGAAGTACTTGCGCGCTGCGAGCCCGCGCGCGAAGTGAATGATCGACGCACCCTGCACCATCGTGTTGTCGACGTCGAAGAACGCTGCCGCGGTGAGGTCGAGTGGGACCGAACCTCCCGACTCGGCCTGCAGCGCTATCGCAGCATCGGCACTGGCCTCGCCTGCGACATTCGCGCGCACCTGTGCATCCGACGGACCGAGTGGATTACGGAGTCGCCGCTTGCGGCGCTTGTCCTCCCGCGGATGCTCCGTGTCGACCATGACCTCGTCCGGCACCTCGGTGATGGGAAGGTCGGGCGTCTCGGCGCTCGTGTCCGGGTCGCTGCTCCCGAGCGGGCCGTCAGGAGTACTTCCAGGCGTCTCGGAACCCCCGTTGCTCATCACGCGCACCTCCATGTTCGAGCACTGCCCCAAACCCTAGTCCGTAGCTCTCCGCGGGGAGTCCCTCGCACTCGGTCACCCCCACCGAGGACCCGCAGGCTCCACCCACGTGCGACCGGGTCGTTCCTGCAGGCTCCACTCCTGTGTGACCTTCGTCTCTCTACTGTGGGTGAGAGGGTGGACGGTATGACTACAGCTGGTCCCACCGTGGTTCTTCTCACCCGAGCCGGATGTCACACATGTGTGGCCGCCTTCGAGCGATTGGTGGCGGTCTGCAGCGAGTTCGGGGTGACGCCGACGTCCACCGACGTCGACGAAGTCGCGAAAACTATGCCTGACCTGCGCGCGGAGTACGGCGACCGCGTCCCTGTCGTGCTGCTCGACGGCCGCGAACACAGTTACTGGGAGGTCGACGAACCACGTCTACGTGCCGATCTCGCAGCCAGAAGGGCACCCTAATAACGGGCCGTCGGTGCTCGCTTTGCAGGTGAGAGCCCCTCTAGCACGGATGCAGCGACTTTGTTCATTCGTTCACAAGCAGTTACCGTGGTGTCGGCGCAGGAATGGAACTGCGTGCAGTTTCTGGTGAGAGAAGCCCGCGGATCAGCGTGAAGACCGGCCGTCGCAGCCGATCGGACGAGGAGCCATGAACGTGACCGAAGAGCGCCCGGCCATGCCGGCTGGTGTCGACCGGTCACCTGGTGTCGATCCAGCCCGATCGGGCACTGCCGAACGGGTCATCCCACAGGCTACGGTGACGCGATTGGCCACCTACTTGCGGGTCCTCGGAATCCTCGCCGACGACGGCGTTCTGATCGTTTCGAGTGAAGAACTCGCCACTGCCGCCGGAGTCGGATCGGCCAAACTTCGCAAGGATCTTTCTTTTCTCGGGCCCAACGGTGTCCGCGGCGTCGGTTACGACGTTCTGCGACTGCGCGCCAAGATCGAGACCGCACTGGGACTGGACCGCGGGCACAAGGTGGTGCTCGTCGGCGTCGGAAACCTCGGCGAGGCCCTCGCTCGCTACGGAGGATTCGGCCGTCGTGGCTTCTCCATGGTGGGTCTGTTCGACCGCAACCCCGAGCGGGTCGGCCTCGACATCGACGGACTCCGCGTCCAGCACGTCGACCGGCTCGAAACGTCGTGCCGTGAACTGGAAGCGACCATCGGCGTCATCGCCACCCCCGACGATTCGGCCCAGGACGTGGCGTCGGCGTTCGTCGCCGGCGGAGTCCAGAGCATCCTCAGCTTCTCTCCGGTGACGCTGGACGTTCCCGACGCAGTGGAGGTCCGTCGCGTGGATCTGGCCGTCGAGATGCAGGTCCTGTCGTTCAACAGCTCCCGCAACGACGCGTCCGCGCTGTCGGCAGCGCCGCGGCTCGGCAGAAGCAGAGGCCCCCGCGTCACGCCCGGTTCTCTAGCAAGTTCGGCGCAATCCGCGCTCGGTACCCCGGTAAGTAGTTCGGCAAGCAGTAGCTTTACACAGAACGGATCGGTGATTACACCGTGAGTGTCCTCCTCGTCGGGATTTCGCATCGAAGCGCTCCCGTCGCAGTCCTCGAGCGTGTCGCCATCACGGAGACCGACCGTCCGAAGTTGACGGACAAGCTGATGGCCAGCGGAAACATATCCGAGGTCATGGTCGTGTCGACGTGCAACCGCGTCGAGGTCTACGCCGTCGTCGACGCCTTCCACGGTGCGCTCGCATCGGTGGGGGAGATCCTGGCCGAGCACTCCGGTCTGATGGTTCCCGAGCTGACCAAGCACGCCTACGTTCGCTACAGCGAAGCCGCTGTGGAGCACCTGTTCGCCGTCGCCAGCGGACTGGACTCGATGGTCATCGGTGAACAGCAGATCCTCGGTCAGATCCGTGCCGCGTACGCGGCATCCGATGCCTCGCAGGCGTCGGGACGTGTTCTGCACGAACTGGCCCAACAGGCACTGCGTGTCGGCAAGCGTGTGCACTCCGAAACCGGGATCGACGCCGCAGGCGCATCCGTCGTGTCGGTGGCGCTCGACCGCGCCGCCGCACTGTTCGGCGGCAGCCTCGAAGGCCGAACCGCTGTCGTGCTGGGCGCAGGGGCCATGGGCGGGCTGTCCGTGGCTCATCTCGGTCGGGCCGGAATCGGCTCGCTGGTCGTCGTCAACCGCACTCGTGAGCGTGCGGACCACCTGGCCGAGACCGCGGTGTCGGCCGGTGTCGCAGCAACCTCCGTCGACCTCGACGACCTCGCATCCGCCCTCGCCGACGCAGACGTGCTCGTCACCTGTACCGGCGCGGTCGGCGCCGTCGTCTCGCTCGCGGACGCCCACCACGCGCTCGCGCAGCGAGAAGCAGGCCGGCCGCTCGCCGTGTGCGACCTGGGACTGCCCCGCGACGTGGATCCGGCAGTCGCAGGACTCCCCGGAATCAGCGTGTTCGACATGGAGTCGCTGCAACGCGACCCCGCAGCCGGAGCGGCCTCGTCGGACGCGTCGGCGGCCCGCGAAATCGTGTCCTCCGAGCTTTCCGGCTACCTGGCGGGCCAGCGGCTCGCCGAGGTGACGCCGACGGTCACCGCGCTGCGCCAGCGCGCAGCGGAGGTCGTCGAAGGCGAGCTCATGCGTCTGGAATCGAGATTGCCCGGCCTGGACTCACCGCAGCGCGACGAGGTCGCGAGGACGGTGCGGCGCGTCGTCGACAAGCTTCTTCACTCTCCGACGGTCCGGGTCAAGCAGCTCGCCACCACCCCGGGTGGGGACTCGTACGCGGCTGCTCTGCGCGAACTGTTCGAGCTGAGTCCGGGCACGGTCGAGGCCGTCGCGAGCCCGATCGAGATCAACGGAATGGAACTCGTGGACGACTTCACCGCCAGCCGCACCGATGGTCGGAAGGGACAGTCGGAGTGAGCGTGAGTGAAAAGAATGTCGTTCGGATCGGAACGCGAGGGTCTCTGCTCGCCACGACGCAGGCCGAGACGGTCCGTCAGGGCTTGATCGCAGCAGGCCTCGACGCCGAACTCGTCATCGTCAAGACTGCGGGCGATCTGTCCGCTGCTCCGGTGCAGACCATCGGCGTCGGTGTCTTCACCGCCGCGCTGCGCGAGGCTCTCATCGACGGCAAGGTCGACATCGCGGTCCACTCCTACAAGGATCTGCCGACCGCACCCGACGAGCGCTTCGTCATCGCGGCAATCCCGCCCCGCGAGGATCCGCGCGACGCACTCGTCGCACGCGACGGCCTCGTTCTCGGCGAACTGCCCGCAGGCGCGAGGATCGGAACTTCGGCGCCGCGTCGCGCGGCGCAACTTCGAGCTCTGGGGCAGGGGCTCGACGTTCAGCCGCTACGCGGAAACCTCGACACCCGCATCGGCAAGGTCGCCTCGGGCGAACTCGACGCCGTCGTCGTGGCTCGGGCCGGACTGGCCCGCATCGGCCGCCTGGACGTCGTCACCGAGGCTCTCGACCCGGTCCAGATGCTGCCCGCGCCCGCTCAAGGTGCCCTCGCCGTCGAATGTCGGTCCGCGGACGTCGACCTCATCGAGGTGGTCCGCACACTGGACGACGCCAACGCGCGGGCATCCGTCGCCGCGGAACGTGGACTGCTGGCCGAGCTGGAGGCGGGATGCACCGCTCCCGTCGGAGCCATCGCCGAGGTCGTCGAATCCATCGACGAGGACGGGCGAGTGTTCGACGAGTTGTCGGTCCGTGGATGTGTCGCGGCAATCGACGGCAGCGACAGCATCCGAGCGTCCATCGTCGGCGCAGTGTCCGGCGCCGAGGAACTCGGTCGCGATCTCGCCCGCGAACTCCTGGACCTCGGTGCCCGGGATCTCGTCGCGGTGACCGAACCTGCACCCGCAGCCGGTTCCGCCGCTACCGGGGGAGCCGACCATGTCTAGGTCCATCACGGCTCCGACACGCGGACGAGCCAAACGCAGGGCCCCTCGGCCACCTGTGCGCGGCGGCGCGATAGCGACCGCGCGACTGATACCGAAACGGGGCCCGGCAACCCCGCTCGAACTGCATTACCCACACAAGACAGCACTGGAGAACAACCGATGAGCCCAGTCCGCAAGAACGCAAACGGACGGATCCTGTTCGTGGGATCGGGGCCGGGAGATCCGGCTCTGCTCACAGTCCGCGCACGCGAAGTGCTCGGCGCAGCCGAACTCGCCTTCACCGATCCCGACGTCGACAAGGGTGTCGTGGCGCTGGTCGGCAACGACCTCCCGCGCGACCCGGAGACCGGGGAGAACGGTGTCGACGTCCGTCCCGCCCTCGGTGAGCCCGCCGAGGTCGCGAAGACTCTGCTGGCCGAGGCCAAGAACGGCCACGACGTCGTCCGTCTCGTGTCGGGTGATCCGTTGACGACCGATTCGGTCATCGCCGAGGTCGCTGCCGTTGCTCGCACCCACGTTCAGTTCGAGGTCCTGCCGGGTCTCCCGTCCGGATCGGCTGTTCCCAGCTACGCGGGCATGGCCTTGGGCTCCGGTCACACCGAAGCCGACGTTCGCGGCGAGGTCGACTGGGCTGCTCTGGCGGCCGCTCCCGGCCCGCTGGTTCTGCACGCGACGTCCGGCCACCTCGCCGAAACCGCGAGTGCGCTCACCGAGCACGGGCTCGCCCCACAGACACCTGCCGCGATCACCGTTCGCGGCACCACCCGTCAGCAGCGGACCGTCGAGGCCACCCTCGCGACGCTCAACGACGCGGGCAGCGAACTCGTCGGCTCGCTCGTCGTGACCGTCGGAAAGGTCGTTTCGGGCCGAAACAAGATGTCCTGGTGGGAATCTCGGGCGTTGTACGGGTGGACCGTGCTGGTGCCTCGGACGAAGGATCAGGCCGGTGAGATGAGCGATCGGCTCGTCACGCACGGTGCGATCCCGATCGAGGTTCCGACCATCGCCGTCGAGCCGCCGCGCAGCCCCGCGCAGATGGAACGCTCGGTGAAGGGCCTCGTCGACGGCCGCTACCAGTGGGTCGTCTTCACCTCCACCAACGCCGTGCGCGCAGTGTGGGAGAAGTTCGAGGAGTTCGGGCTGGACGCTCGCGCGTTCTCGGGCGTCAAGATCGCCTGCGTCGGTGAAGCAACCGCGGACAAGGTCCGTTCGTTCGGAATCAACCCCGAACTGCTGCCGTCGGGTGATCAGTCCTCTCTCGGCCTGCTCGAGGACTTCCCGCCGTACGACGAGGTGTTCGACCCGGTCAACCGAGTTCTGTTGCCGCGTGCCGACATTGCCACCGAGACCCTTGCCGAGGGCCTGCGTGAACGTGGCTGGGAGATCGACGACGTCACCGCCTACCGCACGGTGCGTGCAGCGCCGCCGCCCGCCGAGACCCGCGAGATGATCAAGACCGGTGGATTCGACGCCGTGTGCTTCACGTCGAGCTCCACGGTCCGCAATCTCGTCGGTATCGCCGGAAAGCCGCATGCGCGCACACTCGTCGCGTGCATCGGGCCGAAGACAGCCGAGACGGCGGTGGAATTCGGTCTGCGCGTGGACGTGCAGCCGGAGACCGCGCAGGTCGGTCCGCTGATCGAAGCGCTCGCCGAGCACGCAGCTCGGCTGCGCGCCGAAGGCGCACTGCCTCCTCCCCGCAAGAAGTCCCGTAGGCGCTGAGGCCGGTGTTTCCCGTAGACCGTCCCCGCAGGCTCAGGCGTACCCCGGCGCTCCGGCGCCTCGTCGCCGAAACGTCGCTGCAGCCACGGCACCTGGTGCTGCCGATGTTCGTCGCCGACGGTATCGCCGAGCCTCGTGAGATCTCGTCGATGCCCGGAGTCTTCCAGCACACGCTCGATTCGTTGAGCACAGCCGCGGAGGAGGCTGTCGCAGCAGGCGTCGGTGGTGTCATGCTGTTCGGCGTGCCGAAGGCGGAGGACAAGGACGCCGAGGGTTCCGGCGCGAGCGATCCGGACGGCATTCTCAATCGCGGACTGAGGCGGCTGAAGTCGGATCTGGGCGATGCGACGGTCATCATGGCCGACACGTGCCTCGACGAGTTCACCGACCACGGTCACTGCGGTGTCCTCACCGAGGACGGCGCGGTCGACAACGATGCGACGCTGACTCGTTACGTGGACATGGCGCTGTCGCAGGCCGATGCAGGGGCACACCTGCTCGGACCGAGCGGAATGATGGACGGGCAGGTCGGCGTCATCCGTGAGGCACTCGACGCCGCCGGGCACCGCGAGATCGGACAGTTGGCCTACTCGGCCAAGTACGCTTCGGCGTTCTACGGTCCGTTCCGCGAGGCCGTCGGCTCGTCGCTCCAGGGCGATCGCCGTACCTACCAACAGGATTCGGCGAACCGCCGCGAGGCCGTGCACGAGGTGGAGTTGGACCTGAACGAGGGCGCGGACATGGTGATGGTCAAGCCTGCGATGTCCTACCTCGACATTCTGCGCGACGTCGCGAACATCTCGTCCGTTCCGGTTGCGGCGTACCAGATCTCCGGCGAGTATTCGATGATCACCGCGGCCGCCCAGAACGGGTGGATCGACCGCGACGCGGCAATCCTGGAGTCGTTGACCAGCATTCGCCGTGCAGGCGCAGACGTGGTGTTGACCTACTGGGCGACGGAAGCGGCGGGCTGGCTGTGAGCAATGACGGACAACGCCCGCCCGAGCCCGACTGGGCACGCTGGGAAGCCGAGCACGGCCCCGTGGGATTCGACGCCATCCCGCCGCAACAGCCCGCGGCCCGCAGTTCGGCTCCTCTGGACATCGAGACGTCACGGCATCTGTGGTGGGGTGTGACCGCGCTCGGGTTGATCAGTTTGATTCTGACCCTGGTGATGGTGAACTCCGATCGCACGCCGTTCGCCCAGCAACTGGTCGACGACGTGGCGAGACAGGATCCGTCGCTGCCGCTGACGCTCGAATCCGCGGAAAGTTACCTGACCGGCGCCCTGGTGTTGATGGCCGTCATCGGCATCGCGTTCGCGGGGCTGTTCCTGTACTGGGTGAACAAGATGCGACTCGGACGGCTCTGGGCGCGAACCGTGCTCACCGTCATCGGAACCGTCACGGTGGTGCTCGCCGTCCCGCAGCTGTTCGCCTTCGGTGTCGACGGTGGAGCCATGCAGATCGTCATGAGCGTCGCGGGCATTCTGCAGGGTGTTCTAGCGGGCGGCGCGGTGTATCTGATGCATCGCAAGGAGTCGCAGGCGTACTTTCTGGCGGCGCGGAAGCACTGACACTCGGCCGATGCTCCGCGTGTCACATCAGCCACATGCGTCACATGTGACTACGATCACGCGATGGGGGAACCCGTCGAGTAGATCGGACATCTCATGGCCCTATCCGAAGTTCCCGAGCCCGAACGCGGCCGTCCGCTGTGGGCGCTCCTCGGTCTGCTCACCGCCGTCTCGGTAGCCGTGCTGATCGTGAGTATGGGGTTGAGTGCAGCCTGACCTGGTGATTAGGGTGAGCACCCGAGCGAGGGTACGGTGACAATTGTCACTGCAGATGCCCGTTCGTCAGGATGAGGTGAACCCATGGTTCAGGCAAGTTCGAGGCGGATCGCACCACCCGCCGAGCGCACGATTCCCGTCGAACACGGTGTCACCCGAGAGCTCTTCCTGATCGCCCTCGTGGTTGCCATGGGCATCCTCGCATCGGTCGCAATCGTCATTCCGGCGCTCGTCTCGCACTGAAATTTCGCGCGGCGGTTCTCGGCCGACCCACTGTGGTTCGATCACACGTAACCGGGCACTATGAAGTCGTGAATTCGGACAAGGCCGCACGCCCGCGCGTCGTCACCGCTGCATACCTGCTGTGGCTGATCGCTGCGGTTCTGCTCGTCTTCGTCGCGTTGATCACGCTGACCGTGCCGGTGGACCAACTACGCACCTCTCTCGCCGACGAGGGCAACACACCCGCTCAGATCGATTCCTACCTCGGCACCATTCGTCTTCTCGGTGCAGGCTGCGGACTCCTGGGCATCGTTCTCGGATTCCTCGCCGGACCCGTGCGCGCCGGACACGCAAGGATGCGGGCCGTGTCCGTACTGCTGTCGTCGGTCACCGTTCTGCTGCTCCTCGTGGTGGTCTTCGTGTTCGGTCTGTTCTCCGAACTACTCGCAGTCGCCCTCGTCCTGATCGCCGCCTGCGTGGTGATCTACCGCCCCTCGGCGACACCGTGGTTCGCCCATGACTGACTCGAACGACGCGCTGTTCGAAGAGCCGGGAGCTCGGTGGCGATCGCTGCTGTGGGGGCCTGTCTTCTGCGCTGCGGTACTGGTGTTCGAGCTGCTGACGGGGCCTGTCGTCCACTGGGTCGCGCTCGCAGTGGTTGCCGTCGTGCTGATGGGCTTCACCTACGTTCAGGTCAGCGCAGCTCGCCGCCACGTCAGCGTGGCCCTCACGGCGACCGAGCTTCGCCAGGGCACCGAAAGGCTGCCCGTGGCGGACATCGCCGTCGTCTTTCCGGCGCCCGAGTACGCCGCGGGTGAATACGAGCCGAAGAAGTGGGAAACCGCCCGGGTGCTGGGTGAGCTCACCGGCATCCCCCGCCGACGCCACGGCGTCGGGTTGCGCCTGGTGGGAGGCGGCCTGGTTCAGGCCTGGGCGAAGGACGACGACGGCTTACGAGAGGCCCTGGAAGAAGTGGTGGTGAGCGGCCCATGAGATCCGCGGTGGAGGTGCTCGGTGCCGTGCTGTTGTTCGCGGCGGCCGTCGTGTGCTGGAACCTCGGTGCGACGGAACACCTGTTCGCGGCCACGGACGAGGGCGCGCCCGAATTCGTGGCGGTTCGGTACTCCGGTTCCTGGACAGCGGCCGGTGCTGCCTGCGTGACCGTCGCATTTCTACTGCTGGTCGACGCAGTCAGAGTTCGTTTTCAGGGGTGTTCCCATACCCGGTAGGGGTATCATCGGCGGTATGAGTAGTTACACGAGCGAGCAGGACGATCTGCTGAAGCGGCTGCGTCGCATCGAGGGTCAGATCGCCGGCATCTCGCGCATGGTCGCCGAGGATCGGTACTGCATCGATGTACTGACCCAGGTCTCGGCGGCAACCAAAGCGCTGCAGTCCGTCTCGCTCAAGCTGCTCGACGCGCACCTCGCGGGGTGCGTCGTCGAGGCTGCCAAACGTGGCGGTCCCGACGCGGACGCAAAGGTGAAAGAGGCATCGGACGCCATCGCACGGCTCGTTCGGTCCTGAAGTCGCAGCCAACGGAGAGAGGTGTCGAGCGTGGAGAACAGTTACATCGTCGAAGGAATGACCTGCCAGCACTGCGCTGCGTCGGTGTCGGAGGAGATTTCCGAGATCGGTGGCGTGACCGGAGTGACGGTGGACGTGGCGTCGGGCAAAGTGGTGGTGACCAGTGATGCTGCACTGGAACGAGAATCGATCGCCGGTGCGGTGAGCGACGCGGGATACCGTCTCGTATCGTAGAAATGTCCGGTTTACCGGCCGCGGTTCGTGGTACAGGTCATAGATCATCCCTGCTCGCTTTCGAGGAGACGATCTGTGAACAAGTTGCTGGCCGGTACCGGAATCCTGGTGACCAGTCTTTCTCTGACACTCGCGTGTTCGACGGGGGCGGTGGCTCAGCCCCCGGAGGGCGGCGTCGGGTTGACCGTCACCACCGAGCTCGACGGGCTCGCCCGGCCGTGGGACGTCGTCCAGGCCCCCGACGGGACGATCCTCACCGGTGAACGTAGCGGCAGATTCGTCGTCAAGCGGGCAGACGGGTCGGCCGGTGAAGTCGCGGCGAATCTCGACGACCTCTACGCCCAGGGTGAGACCGGGCTGATGGGAATCGAACTGGCCCACGACTTCGAGCAATCGCGGGCACTGTTCACGTGCCAGGGCGTCGAGGGATCAGGCGTCGACACCGGGAGCGCGGCGCCCGGTAGCTCGCAGGCCGGAAGCGGCAATCACATCGAGGTCGTCCGGTGGACCGTCGACGAGGCATGGACGACGTTGACGCGGGACCGGGCCATCATCGACGACATCCCCGTCTCGTCCAGTGGCAGGCACGGCGGCTGCCGGATCCTGGCCGCACCCGACGGAACCCTGTACGTTGGCACCGGAGACACGGCGTCCCCGTCGGTACCCCAGGATCGGAACTCGTTGGGCGGCAAGGTGTTGCACGTCGACGCTGTCGATGGCAGCGCCGCAGTGGATGCACCCGGCCGCATCTACACCCTCGGGCATCGCAACGTTCAGGGTCTCGCATTCCAACCCGGCACCGGCCGCCTGTACGAGGTGGAACAAGGCTCCACCCGCGACGACGAACTGAACCTACTGGTCGCGGGCGGAAACTACGGCTGGAAGCCGGACCGGAACCCGTTGATCTACGACGAGTCGGTCCCGATGACCGACCCCGATCGCGTTCCCGGCGCCATCGACGCGGTCTGGAGCTCGGGCGAGCCGACCATCGCCACCCCCGGCCTCACGTTCGTCGACGGTGCAGCATGGGGCGACTGGTCCGGCGCCGCAGTCATCTCCAGCCAGCAGGGCGAAAAACTGGTGTTCCTGAAACTCGGCGCCGACGGAATCACCGTCGAACAGGAAGTGGACGCGCTCGAAGGCGAGTGGGGCCGGCTCCGCTCACTCACCTCCACGGGCGACGGGTCGTTCCTGCTCACCACCGACAACGGCTCGGGTGACCGAATCCTCCGCGTCTCACCGGCCGGAGCCTGACCCACGGTCTCCCGGAGCCCCCGTTTTCGAGACCGAACGTGCCGTTCAGTCACTTGAAGTGACTGAACGGCACGTTCGGTCCGGTGCGAAGGCGGGTGCTCAGGCCTTGCTGGGGTTCGAGGCGGACTCTTCGTCGCTGCCGGCCTGGGGGTGACCGAGCATGGCTGCGCCGAGGAGCTGTTCGGGAACGCCGAAGCCTTCGACGAGTTCGAGGGCGTGCGGACGGAGGGTGCGGCAACGTTCGTTGATGCCGCGGGTGACGGCTTTGGAGCGTTCGGTGGAGAGGTAGCGGTGTTCGATGAACCACGCCTTGTCTTCTTCGATGACCGACAGTGCGTAGAGGTCGCAGACCTGCTCGAGTAGTTCCTTGGCTGCCTCGTCCTCGCAGGAGGAGATGCCGGCGACGAAGGCTTCGAGGATGATCCGATCGATGTGTGCGCTGGCTGCGTGCAGCACGTGGTCCTGCACGGCGTTGAAGGCGTCGAACGCGCTCGTTTCCTTCGATTTGCTCTGCAGCCTGCGGGCGACGGTGGAGAGCAGGTAGTCCTCGCGGTCCTCGAACATCTTGACCTGGGTTCCGCGGTTGAACAGGGAGCCCTCTTCCTCGTTGTCCTGGCGGGTGTCGAGGATCGTCTGCATGATCGTCTGCGCCGCAGTGCGTTTGACGACGCGATCACCGGCGAACTCTGCGGCGAACCGCACCCATTCGACGGGGCTCATGGACTTGACGTCGTCGGCGTACGCGGTGAGCAGTTCCTTCGCCACGAGCTGCGTGAGCACGTGATTGTCGCCTTCGAACGTGGTGAACACGTCGGTGTCGGCCTTGAGGGATATCAGCCTGTTCTCCGCGAGATAACCTGCGCCGCCGCATGCTTCACGTGCTTCCTGGATCGCCCTGGTGGCGTGCCAGGTGTTGGCGGCCTTGAGGCCGGCGGCTCGGGATTCCAGTTCGCGCTGCTCTTCGGCATCGGGGTTGTCCGAGGTCTGCAGCTCGTGCAGTTTGGCGACCAGTTCGTTCTGCGCGAACTGCAACGCGTAGGACTTCGCGATCAACGGGAACAACCGGCGCTGGTGCACGAGGTAGTCCATGATGAGCACCTCGTCGTCGGACTTCGGTGCCGAGAACTGCCTGCGCTGCAACGCATATCGCGTGGCGATGTCGAGGGCTACCCGAGCTGCTGCGGCGGCGGACCCGCCGACCGTGACGCGGCCACGGATCAGCGTTCCGAGCATGGTGAAGAAGCGACGGCTCGGGTTCTCGATCGGCGAGGAGTACGTGCCGTCGGAGGAGACGTCCGCATACTTGTTGAGCAGGTTGTCCCGCGGAATGCGGACGTTGTCGAACATGATGCGGCCGTTGTCGACGCCGGGCAGTCCGCCCTTGTACTGACAGTCCGAGGTGGTGATGCCGGGGAGGTCGTTGCCGTCCTCGTCTCGCAACGGGACGAAGAAACAGTGGACGCCGTGTCCTTCGGGTTCCTCGCCCGGGCCGGCGGTGATCAGCTGCGCGAACACTGCGGCCACCGTTGCTGTTTCGGCTGCACCACCGATGTAGTCCTTGCGGGACGACGGTGTGGGGGAGTGGACGACGAACTCGTCGGTCTCACGGTCGTAGGTTGCCGTCGTCTCGAGCGACTGCACATCGCTGCCGTGACCGGTCTCGGTCATCGCGAAGCATCCGAGCAAGTCGAGGTCGATGAGGCGCCGTACGTAGGCGTCGTGGTGACGCTCGGTGCCGAGGTTCTCGATGGCGCCGCCGAACAGTCCCCACTGGACTCCGGCCTTGACCATGAGCGACAGGTCCGACATCGCGAGCATCTCGATCATGGTGACCGCGGCTCCGACGTCGCCGGTGCCTCCGTGCTCTTTCTTGAAACCATCGTCCGCCGCACCGTGCTGGGCCAGCAACTTGAGTTGCTCCAGCGCCTTGGTGCGCGCGATCACGGTGTTGGGGGTGTAGTGAGGACGGAATTCGTCGCGAACCAGTTGAGCGCGCGCTTCGTTCTTCACGTCGCGCCAACGGCCGTCCAATGTGTTACGCAGATGCTCCGAAGTGGTTGCCATACTCGACGGTAACCTACGGATCCGGCTCGCTCAGGCGGGCCACAGATATTCGCGGCCGAACTTGCGCAGCCGAGACCAGAACTTGCTGCGCCCGTAGGGCCCGTCGCCGAAGACCGAGGCGCCGTTGTCCTCCAGTGCGCGGGTGACGAGAGGGCTGTAACCGTCGAACTCGCGGATCAGGTGCTCGCGGAACCCGTCGGGCCACGAATACCGGGCCGGCTCGTGTTGTGCCTCCATGCAGGCGAGTGTAATGCAGACGTAACACGGGTGTTACATATTCCACTTGCCCGGCTTCGCCCCCGAACGAGAACGGACACCAGCTTGGACGCAGCGCAGATCGCCGCAATCGACGCGCAGCACGTGTGGCATCCCTACGGTGGATTTCCCTCTGCGACGTCGCCGCTCGTCGTCGCGGGCGCATCGGGTGTCCGGCTGACGCTCGCCGACGGGCGCGAACTCGTCGACGGAATGAGTTCGTGGTGGGCGGCGGTGCACGGATATCGCCATCCGGTGCTCGACGCGGCCGCGCACGCCCAGATCGACCGGATGAGTCACGTGATGTTCGGCGGGCTCACGCACGAACCCGCGGCGCGGTTGGCCGAGCTGCTCGTGAGCATCACCCCGGACGGTCTCGACAAGGTCTTCTTCGCCGACTCCGGTTCGGTGTCCGTCGAAGTGGCGGTCAAGATGTGCATCCAGTACTGGCGGAGTCTGGGCAAACCGGCCAAGTGCAGGCTGCTGACCTGGCGCGGCGGCTATCACGGCGACACGTTCGCGCCGATGAGCATCTGCGATCCCGACGGTGGGATGCACTCGCTGTGGTCCGGCGTCCTCACCCGGCAGATCTTCGCGCCCGCCCCGCCGAGGCAGTTCGATGCCGGCTACCTCGGGCAGTTCGAGAACATCCTCTCGGCGAGGGCCGACGAGATCGCGGCCATCGTCGTCGAGCCGCTCGTGCAGGGCGCGGGAGGCATGCGTTTCCACGACCCGAGGTATCTCACCGAGCTACGGAGGATGGCCGACGAGCACGACGTGCTGCTGGTGTTCGACGAGATCGCCACGGGATTCGGGCGTACCGGTGAGTTGTTCGCCGCCGATCACGTCTCGGTCGCTCCCGACGTGATGTGTGTAGGCAAGGCGTTGACCGGCGGGTACATGACCCTGGCGGCGACACTGACGACATCGCACGTCGCCGAGGTCATCAGCGGGGGTGAGGCGGGCGGGCTCATGCACGGCCCGACGTTCATGGCCAATCCGCTCGCGTGTGCCGTCGCCGTCGCCGCGGTGGAGCTCCTGCTGGGACGTGACTGGAGGTCCGAGGTCGCGCGCATCGAGACGGGCCTGCGCGATGGTCTGGCCGGGGTGGGGGATCTGCCGGGCGTCGCCGATGTTCGTGTTCTCGGCGCGATCGGCGTCGTCGAGATGCATTCCCCGGTGGACATGCAACGTGCTACCGATGCCGCCGTCGGCGAGGGTGTGTGGCTCAGGCCGTTCGGGAAGCTCGTCTACGCGATGCCGCCGTACGTCTGCGCGGCCGAGGACGTTGCGCGGATCGTGCGTGCGATCGGGGCCGTCGCGCGAACTTGAACAGTGTTCAAGTAGGGTCGCCGGTGTGGCGGCACTCGACTGGTTGACCGAAGCGGCACGCCTGCGCAGCGAGCGCGGGGTCCACCGAACGCTACGTCCGCGCCCCGCTCGGCCCGGTGATGACGGCCCCGTGATCGATCTCGCCTCGAACGACTACCTCGGCCTCTCTCGTCACCCCGAGGTGGTGGACGCCGCGTGCGCTGCGGTGAATCGGTGGGGCGCGGGTGCCACGGGTTCGAGGCTCGTCACCGGCACCACGACGCTGCACGAGGAGTTGGAGGACGACCTGGCTCGCTTCGTCGGCGCGGAATCCGCGCTGGTGTTCTCCTCCGGGTACACCGCCAACCTGGGCGCCGTCGCCGCGCTGGCCGGACGCGGTTCGGTGGTGCTGTCCGATTCCGCGTCGCACGCGTCGCTGATCGACGCATGCAGACTGTCGAGAGCACGGATCGAGGTGTTCGACCGTACGCACCTGGACGCCGTCGAACACTCGCTTCGAACACGTACCGAGGACCGCGCGCTCGTCGTCACCGATTCTGTGTTCAGCACCGACGGTCACCTTGCGCCTCTGCGCGACCTTCACGGACTGTGCCGACGGTATTCGGCTGCCCTGCTCGTGGACGAGGCGCACGGAATCGGCGTCCGTGGGTCCGGTGGCCGTGGTCTGGTGCACGAACTGGGATTACAGGGCCTGCCTGACGTCGTCGTCACCGCGGCGCTCTCCAAATCCCTTGCGTCGCAGGGTGGTGTGGTCCTCGGGACGCACGCGGTGCGTGATCATCTGATCGACGTCGCACGGCCCTTCGTCTTCGACACCGGGTTGGCTCCCGCGGCTGCCGGAGCAGCTCGGGCAGCACTCGCGATCCTGCAGCGAGAACCGGAACGGGCGGCGGACGTGCGTCGTCGCGCACACCAATTGGCCGACATCGCCGGCGTCGAGCGTTCCGAGTCGGCCGTCGTCTCCGTCGTTCTCGGCGATCCGCAGCGGGCGTACGACGCAGCGCAGGACGCCTTTCGGCGAGGCGTACACGTCGGCTGTTTTCGGCCGCCGTCCGTGCCGGAAGGGACGTCCCGGCTTCGGTTGACCGCGCGCGCGAACCTCACCGACTCCGAGCTCGCGGCCGTCGCGAACGTCCTCGTTTCCGTTCTGCATCGGGCTGCGGTATGACGGTTCTCGTCGTGACCGGCACGTCCACCGACGTCGGAAAGACCGTGGCGACAGCGGCGATCGCGGCAACGGCGTCTGCTCTCGGGGCGTCGGTCGCCGTCGTGAAACCGGCGCAGACAGGTCTGGGCCACGGAGAGGCGGGCGACCTCGCGGACATCGAGCGGCTGACCGGGATCACCAGGTCCGTGGAAACTGCGCGCTATCCGGACCCGCTCGCGCCCGACGTCGCCGCGCGCCTCGCCGGAATGCCTGCGTTGGAACTGGGCGCGGTGGTGGACGACATCGTCTCGCTGACCGAGGACGTCGTACTGGTGGAAGGTGCCGGTGGCCTCCTCGTCCGGCTCGGCGCCGAGGGGTTCACACTGCTCGACGTCGCGGCGAAGATCGGTGCACCGGTCGTGGTGGTGTGCGGCGTCGAGCTCGGAACCCTCAACCACACCGCGCTGACGGTCGGCGCGCTCGACCGGGCAGGCGTCTTCTGTGCGGGACTGATCGTGGGAGCGTGGCCATCGCAGCCCGACCTTGCCGCTCGTACCAACCTCGTCGAACTTCCCGACGTAGCGGGGGTCCCGATTCTCGGGCGAATCCCGGCGGGAACGGGGAGCGTGGACCGGGAGCAGTTCCTCGCCGACGCACCCGCATGGTTCGACTCGGAGGCCGTCGCCGACATCTTGAACCGGTGAACCGCCGGTTCGTAGTTTGTCGAACCCCCGTGCGGGTACCCGAACCCATCATCGACAAGTTGGGGGCTCCACAATGAACACAGCAGTATGGATCGTCATCGCAGTAGTAGTGGTACTTCTCGTCGTGGCCGTCGCGCTGGCCCTGTCCAAGAAGCAGAAAGCAAGCCGTCGGGTCGAGGCCGAACGCATCCGTGAGCAGGCCGCCGACCGAACAACGGAAGTCGAAGAGCGTCAAGCGCGCGCCGACGAAAGCGCAGCCAAAGCCCGCCGCGCACAGGCCGACGCCGAAGCGAAGGCAGCCGAGGCGCGCAGGCTCACGCTGCAGGCAGAGAACCACCAGGGTGACGCCGCGTCCTCACGCGACGAACTGGACGCGGAATTCGCACGCGCCAACAAGATCGACCCCGACGTGAAGACCCGCTCTCGCTCGGGTGACGTGGACAAGGCGTCGGCAGAGAAGATCGTGCACCAGGACGCGCGCTCGGGCGACCACAGTGCCACGCAGAACCCGGCCCACACCACCCACAACCCCACGAACAATCCCGGTAACCCGCTCGATCCTCGCGGCAGCAAGATCGACCCCCGCACCGACGACAACCACGTCGGCGAGCACCGCCAGCCGTAATTCCGCGGTTGTTCCGGCACGCGCTTACGCTCAGCGGCGATGCACACATTCGTTCTCGTCCCCGGCGCAGGCGGTGACGCACGGTACTGGTCGCGGTTGGAGCCCGAACTGCGCGACCGCGGCCATGACGTCGTTGCCGTGACTCTTCCCGCGTCGGATCCGAACGCCGGACTCGCCGAATACGCCGACGTCGTCGTGGACGCCGTCGGCGATCGGCGGGGCGTGACCGTGGTCGGCCAATCCCTCGGCGGGTTCACCGCGCCCCTCGTCGCTCCGCGTGTCGACGCGTCGATGATCGTGCTGCTGAACGCGATGACACCGACACCCGGCGAGCCACCCGGGGAGTGGTGGGAAGCCACGGGGTTCGGGCGCGCGCGCGCCGTCCAAGCCGAGCGCGATGGACGGGACCTGGACACCGAGGATCTGGTTGCGGATGTCTTCCTGCACGACGTTCCGGCCGATGTCGTCGCAGAGTTGGGCGGCACGGCACCGGACCAATCGGACGGCCCGTTCGCACTGCCATGGCCGCTGACGGCGTGGCCCGACATCCCGACGCGTTGTCTTCAGGGCATCGACGATCGGTTCTTCCCGGTCGAGTTCCAGCGACGCGTGGTTCGCGACAGGCTGGGAATCGAGGTGGACGAGATGCCCGGCGGCCACCTCGTTGCCCTGTCCAGGCCGGCCGAACTCGCCGATCGATTGGATCGATATCGGGCTGAACTCGTCGGCGATCCGCGATAACCTGGCATTCCGGACACCGACCGAGATGGGGTGCTTGTCCATGGGATCCGATATGGAGAAGCTGCGCGTCAGTACCGCTGAGCGCGAGGCCACTGCGCAGCTCCTCGGCACCGCGATGGCGGACGGCAGGCTGACGCTCGTCGAATACGAGCAGCGCCTCGACCTGGTGTGGAAATCAGCGACGCGAGGCGAACTCGCGAAAGTGACCGACGATCTCCCCGTGCCCACGAAGGCCACGGAACCCGCGGAGTCGAAGGATGCTCGCGAGTGGCGCGAGTACTGGGACGAATGGCGATGGTGGCTCGGCGGCGTCATCATCATGTCCGGCATCTGGGGATTTCAGTCCATCTCCGACGGGGAACTGAACGGATACTGGCCCGGGTGGCCCATCGGTATCTGGGCGCTGATCCTCGTGGCGATGGCAGTCATGCCCGAGGACAAGGACGACGACGAGGACGAGAAGTCCTGAATTATTACGCCCTGTAGTTGGCGAAATCGACGAACCTGGGACACTGGGGGTCGTGACTGTTTCTCCCGGCGACGACGCACCCGTATCTGCCCAGCTCTTCGAGCGCGCGAGCGCAGTGATCCCGGGTGGGGTGAACTCCCCGGTTCGTGCGTTCCACTCGGTCGGCGGTACGCCGCGCTTCATCACCGAGGCCAGCGGATACACCATGATCGACGCCGACGGGAACTCGTACGTCGACCTGATCTCGTCGTGGGGCCCGATGATTCACGGGCATGCTCATCCGGTCGTCGTGGAGGCCGTGCAGAAGGCCGCGAAAACCGGTCTGTCGTTCGGCGCTCCGACCGAGCGGGAAATCGCACTTGCGGAAGAAATCGTGCGCCGCGTCGGCCCCGTCGACCAGGTTCGGCTTGTGAATTCCGGCACAGAGGCGACCATGAGCGCCGTCCGCCTCGCCCGTGGTTTCACCGGGCGCACCAAGATCGTCAAGTTCTCCGGCTGCTACCACGGCCACGTCGACGCGCTTCTCGCCGACGCCGGGTCCGGTCTCGCCACTTTCGGCCTGCCCACCTCTCCCGGGGTGACTGGGGCACAGGCGTCGGACACCATCGTCGTGCCCTACAACGACCTCGCCGCGGTGGAGCACGCCTTCGCCGAGAATGCCGGCCAGATCGCGTGCATCATCACCGAGGCCGCCGCGGGCAACATGGGCGCAGTTCCACCGGTCCTCGGCTTCAACGAGGGGCTACGACGCCTAGCCACGGACAACGGCGCACTGCTCATCATGGACGAGGTGATGACGGGCTTCCGCGTGAGCGCAGCGGGCTGGTACGGCATCGACGGCGTCGCGGGCGATCTGTACACCTTCGGCAAGGTCATGAGCGGTGGACTACCGGCCGCAGCCTTCGGTGGGCGCGCCGACGTCATGGCCTACCTCGCACCGGCCGGTCCCGTCTATCAGGCAGGCACCCTGTCCGGTAATCCCGTCGCCGTCGCGGCCGGTCTCGCGAGCCTGCAACTGGCCGACGCGTCCGTCTACGAGAAGCTGCAGAACAACGCGGAGCGACTCGGCGGGCTGCTCGGTGATGCCCTGACCGCCGAAGGCGTTCGTCACCACGTCCAGTTCGCAGGCACACTGGTGAGCGTGTTCTTCTCCGACGGGCCCGTCACCGACTACGCAGGCGCGAAAGCAGCCGAGACGTGGCGATACCCCGACTTCTTCCACGCACTGCTCGCGCGCGGGGTCTACCCGCCGCCGAGCGCATTCGAAGCCTGGTTCGTCTCCGCTGCCCTCGACGACGCCGCGTTCGAGAAGATCGCCGACGCCCTTCCCCACGCCGCACGTGCAGCGGCCCGAGCCGAAGCAGGAACCAAGTGAGTACACCGGAGGCGCATCCGCATCAGACGACGCGCACCATCGTCCACGTGTTGCGGCACGGTGAGGTCCACAACCCCAAGGGCATCCTCTATGGACGCCTCCCCGGGTTCCGGCTGTCGGTGAAGGGGCAGACGCAGGCGACAGCTGTGGCGAATGCGCTTGCCGGACACGACATCACCGCCGTCATCGCGTCCCCGCTGCAGCGGGCGCAGGAGACGGCAGGTCCGATCGCGAAGGCGCACGGACTCGACATCGCCACCGACGACAACCTCATCGAGGCAGGAAACGAGTTCGAAGGCCTCCGGGTCGCCGTCGGCGACGGGGCACTGCGCAGGCCACGGCACTGGTGGAAACTGCGGGACCCGTTCACGCCGTCGTGGGGTGAGCCGTACCTGCAGATCGCGCACCGGATGCTGGCCGCAGTGAACGCCGCTCGCGTCGCAGCCGTCGGCCACGAAGCCGTTGTCGTCAGTCACCAGCTCCCCGTCTGGACCCTGCGTCGATTCCTGCAGGGTGAGCGTCTGTGGCACGACCCGCGGCACCGTCAGTGCGGTCTCGCGTCGCTGACTTCCCTTGTCTACGAGGGAGACACGCTCGTCGACATCGTCTACTCCGAGCCCGCGGGCGCCAGCGATCCACGAGTCACCGGTGCGTAAGGTACTCGCTTCGGCTCTGGCCGTCGTCGCAGTCACCGCAGGCTGCGCGACGGGTACCGACGCGGTCGCGACCGGCGGAACCTTCGACTTCGTCTCACCCGGCGGCCAGACCGAGATCTTCTACGACCCCCCGTCGGATCGCGGCACCATCGGCGAACTGTCCGGCCCCGACCTGATGGAAGACGGAAAGACGACGTCGCTCGCGGACTTCGAGGGCCAGGCCGTCGTACTGAACGTGTGGGGCCAGTGGTGCGGACCGTGTCGCGGTGAAGCCGACGATCTCGAAGAGGTGTTCGAGAACACCAAGGACCTCGGCGTCCAGTTCCTCGGCATCAACGTCCGTGACAACGCGCAGGACAAGGCGCAGGACTTCGTCATCGACAACAAGGTGACCTACCCGTCCATCTACGACCCTCCGATGCGCACCCTCACCGCCCTCGGCGGCATCCCCACATCGGTCGTCCCGACGACCATCGTGTTGGACAAGCAGCACCGCGTGGCGGCGGTGTACCTGCGTGAGCTGCTCGCCGAGGACCTGCAACCCGTCGTCGAGCGGATTGCAGGCGAGGAGACGGAAAGCCAGTGATCGAGTTGTACGCCGCAGGCATAGGCGAGACGTTCCAGACCACGGCGGCTTCCGGGCCGCTCGTTCTCGCGTTCGGTGTCTGCATTCTCGCCGGCCTCGTCTCGTTCGCGTCGCCGTGCGTCGTACCTCTCGTTCCCGGTTACCTGTCCTACCTGGCGGGCGTGGTCGGTGCCGATGCGCCTGCCGTCACCGCGGCGGAAGCGTCGACGACGAAGGTGCGCACGGCCAGCAAGCTGCGGGTCGCGGGCGCCGCGGGCTTGTTCGTCCTCGGATTCACCGTCGTCTTCGTCCTCGCGACGGCCACGGTGTTCGGGGCGATCTCGGTGTTGTCGGTCAACCGTGAACTGCTGATGCGCATCGGCGGGGTCGTCACCATCGCGATGGGCCTGGTGTTCATCGGTCTGGTACCGGCACTGCAACGCGACGTCAGATTCGAACCACGCCGGGTCGGCAGCCTGTTCGGCGCTCCGTTGCTGGGCGGAGTGTTCGCCCTCGGATGGACGCCGTGCCTCGGACCGACGTTGGCGAGCGTCATCTCCCTGGCCGCGGGAACCGAAGGTGCGACGGCAGTGCGCGGTGTCGCGCTGATCGTCGCCTACTGCCTCGGCCTAGGCCTGCCGTTCGTGATCCTCGCGTTCGGCTCGGCAAGCGCTCTACGCGGAGTCGGCTGGCTTCGCACCCATGCACGACAGATACAGGTGTTCGGCGGAATCATGTTGATAGCAGTAGGAATTGCACTCGTCACGGGTGCGTGGGACGTGTTCGTGAGCTGGGTTCGCGACGCCTTCGTGTCCGACGTGGTGCTGCCGATATGACCGACCTCGACACTCGCGTCGCACCGCAGAAGCAGTCGCTACCCGGGCGTGCGCTCGCGTTGGTGCGCAACACCTGGAGATCGCTGACGAGCATGCGCACCGCCCTGGTGCTGCTGTTCCTGCTGGCCTTCGCCGCGATCCCCGGCGCTCTGGTTCCGCAGCGCAGCCTCAACTCCGGCAAGGTCGACGAGTACATCGCAGCCAGGCCGACGCTCGGTCCGTGGATGGACAGGCTCGAACTGTTCGACGTCTTCTCCAGTTTCTGGTTCACCGCGATCTACGCGCTGCTGTTCATCTCGCTGATCGGCTGCATCGTGCCGCGATGCGTCGAACACGCCAAAGCTCTCCGCACCAAGCCCGTCCCGACGCCGCGCAACCTGTCGCGTCTGCCTCACCACCGCCGGTACGTGTCCGACGAATCCGCCGAGGACACCGCGGCGAAGGTGAAGGCGCAGTTGCGTGGGTGGCGCGTCGCGCAGCGCACCGGTGGCACCGGCGAGGTGACGCTGTCCGCCGAGAAGGGATACTTCCGCGAGTTCGGCAACCTCGTCTTCCACCTTTCGCTCGTCGGACTTCTCGCCGCCATCGCCCTGGGGAAGCTGCTCGGATACGAAGGCAACGTCGTCGTCATCGCCAACGACGGACCGGGCTTCTGCAGTACGACGCCCGCCATCTACGACGGTTTCCGCGCCGGCCAACTCGTCGACGGCACCGGCCTCGAGCCCCTGTGCATCCGCGTCAAGGACTTCAAGGCCGACTACCTCGAGAACGGTCAGGCCGAGATGTTCACGTCGAACATCGAGTACCAGGCAGGCGAAGACCTGGCGAGCAACACCTGGCGCGACGACATCCTCCAGGTCAACCACCCGCTCCGCGTCGCAGGCGACCGTGTCTACCTGCAGGGCCACGGATACGCACCGACGTTCACCGTGACGTTCCCGAACGGCGAGACACGCACCGAGACGATCCAGTGGCAACCGACCGACGCCACCACGTTCCTCTCCAGCGGAGTCCTGCGAATCGACCCTCCCGGCGGCCTGTACCCGGAAGCAACCGAGCGTCGCAAGAATCAGATCGCAATCGAAGGTCTGTTCGCGCCGACGGCGTTCTTCCACGGAAACCTGCTGTCGTCGAGCTACCCGGCGATGACGGATCCCGCCGTCGCGATCGACATCTACAAAGGTGACACCGGCCTCGACACCGGATACCCGCAGTCGTTGTTCTCCCTCAACCAGGAAATGGTCAACCAGGGCAGGCTCGTCAAGCAGGACCGGGTCAACTTGAAGCCAGGGGAGTCCTCGACCCTGTCCGACGGCACCAACGTCCGCTTCGACGGCGCAGAAGAGTTCGTCAACCTGCAGGTATCGCATGATCCAGCACAGAACTGGGTGCTGGTCTTCGCACTGACGATGATGGGCGGACTGCTCGTGTCGTTGGTGATCAAACGACGCCGAGTCTGGGTCCGGCTGCACACGGATCCGGACTCACGACGTACTGTAGTAGAACTCGGTGGACTCGCCCGAACCGATCAGGCGGGCTGGGGAGAAGAATTCGACCGGTTGTGTGAGCGGCTGATCGGCGAAGTCAAGACAGTGAACACAGACAAGCAGGAGAACTGACCGATGCCGATCAACGAGACGCTCTCGCAGTACAGCGACTGGTCCTTCGAATCCGCGTTCACCATCTACGTCCTCGCGTTCGTTCTGCTCATCGCGCAGTACGCCTCGCAGCGGGCCACCAAGGTCCAGGCACGCGAGCTCGTCGGCAGCGGTGCCCCCACTCCACTCGGGGCGGGCGTACCGGGACGTGTCGTCGAGACCCCCAAGCGTCCACTGTCGGAGCGTCTGGCAGGCATGGGCTTCGCTCTGCTGATCCTGGCGCTCGTGCTCCACGTGGCATCCGTCGTACTGCGCGGCTTCGCCACACACCGGTTCCCACTCGGCAACATGTACGAGTTCGTGACCATGGCGACCGCCGCCGCAGCGCTCACCTCGATCCTGTTGCTGCGCAAGAAGACGATGCGACCGATGCTCGTGTTCGTCCTCGCGCCGATCATCGTCCTCATGTTCATGGCCGCGACCAAGTTGTACGCCGACGCAGCACCTGTCGTGCCTGCGCTTCGCTCGTTCTGGCTGCCCATCCACGTCACCATCGTCAGCGTCGGCAGCGGTATCTTCCTGGTCTCCGGCGTCGCCAGCCTGCTGTTCCTGCTCCGCATGAAGCAACCCGCGGGCGACGAGAGCAGCAGCTTCTGGGGTCGCTTCGCGTCCAGGCTCCCCGACGCCCAGGCGCTCGACCGACTCGCGTACAAGACCACCATCGTCGCGTTCCCACTCTTCGGTGCAGGCGTCATCCTGGGCGCCATCTGGGCCGAAGCAGCCTGGGGCCGTTTCTGGGGTTGGGACCCCAAGGAGACGATGTCCTTCATCACCTGGATCATCTACGCCGCATACCTGCACGCCCGCGCAACATCGGGATGGCGCAACACCCGCGCTGCCTGGATCAACATCACCGGGTTCGCAGCCATGCTGTTCAACCTCTTCATCATCAACATGGTGGTCTCGGGACTGCACTCCTACGCAGGGCTCAACTAGCCGATAGGGCGCATCGGTCGCGGGCGAGAGGTCGCAGGCTCAGCTGGTAACGTCCGGCTGTGACGGGTGCGCCGGGGGCGCGCACCCTCCGACTGGGGAGTCGGATGATGGGGGGAAACGCCATGGCCGAGTGGCAGATGAGTTCGTGGCAGCCGGTACGTCCGGCAGAGCCGGGGGAGGACGACGGCGCACCCGCCGCGCCACCGCCGGAGGCCGGGACCGGGGCATCCCCGAAACCTGACGTACCGGACGCCTCGCCCTGGCAGCGTCGCGCCGAAGCTCCGACCGAGAAGGCGACAACAGCAGCTCCGGAAAAATCAGCGGCTCCAGCTAAAGCAGAGCCGGCGGCGAAGTCCAGTTCGGCCGACGAGGCTGGGTCGTCTGTCGAGCCTGCGAGTAGTGGGCCCAGAACCGGGGGATTTCGCTCGACCCCGGTCCCGATGCCGCCCGAATCGACCACCTACGGCCGTGCGAGCACAGAAGGCCGTGCCACTGCAGAACCCAGGCCGACTCCACCGGACCTCGGAACGCAGGGGCAGTTGCCACCGGTCGCGTCGGCGTCGGCGTCGGATCTGACCAATGCCCTTCTCGTGAGGCAGGTTTCGCCGCCGCCTGTGTCCGGGTGGCGGAAGTGGGTCTACGACGTGACGCTGCGGCGGGTCAATCTCGGCAACAGCCACCGCGACGAGCGTCTGGCCCGGCTCTCTCGGCAGGCGGAGCGCCATCTCGTCGGCTGCTATCGCATTTCGGTACTCAGCCTCAAGGGCGGCGTCGGCAAAACGACGACGACGGCATCGCTCGGGTCGACGTTCGCATCCATTCGCGGGGACCGCGTCATTGCCGTCGACGCCAACCCGGACCGCGGAACACTCAGCCAGAAGGTACCGCTGGAGACGCCCGCGACGGTTCGAAACATGCTGCGGGACATCGACGATTTGAGTCGCTACAGCGACGTACGGGCATACACCTCACAGAATGCGCACCGTCTCGAGGTGCTCGCGTCGGACACCGACCCCGCCGTGTCCGAGGCGTTCAGCGGCCAGGACTACGACACCGCGGTGGAACTGCTCGAGAAGTTCTACAGCATCGTGCTCACCGACTGCGGTACCGGGCTCATGCATTCGGCAATGAACAGCATCCTCGCCGGCTCGGACGCGCTGGTCGTGGTCAGCTCCGGGTCCGTGGACGGCGCCCGCAGCGCGTCGGCGACACTCGACTGGCTCGACGCGCACGGACACAGCGAGTTGGTCCGCTCATCTGTCGCGGTGGTCAACGCAGTTCGGCCGCGAGCAGGCAAAGTAGATCTGGGCAAGGTCGTCGAGCACTTCGAGCAACGCTGCCGTCAGGTTGTGTTGATCCCGTTCGACCCACACCTCGAGGAAGGCGCCGAGATCGACTTGAACAGGTTGAAAAGCGGAACTCGCGCCGCGCTGCTGGAATTGGCGGCGGCGGTGGCGTCGGGATTTCCCAGCAACCGGCCGGAAGATCTTCAGCGCGCGAACGAGTCGAGGACGCGCTAGGCGCACCCGAAGGGGCGAACGGAACAGCCCGCCTCGTGAGGCGGGCTGCTGTACTTCATTCTGTAGGTTCGGTTTTGCCCGTGTCCTGACTGTCCGTGCCCGACCGTCGAACATCTCGGTTCATACGCCACAGGAACTCCGGGTCGTCATCCGGACCGACGGTCCGTCCAGCCGGAGCCTGCGCAGTCGGACCGAAGGCCTTCCAGAACAGGACGATGACTGCCACCAAACCGATCAACGCCAAAAGATAGATCACGACGCACCTCCTTAGACCAGCGTAACCGCGTTGGGATGCGGTGTGCACCCCAACGCGGTTCGCAAGTTCCTGAGAATATGCACTTGTGTTCGACCTGGCGTCGGTAGTCGGTCTACGGGGTCAGTGGTGAGCGGCCTCGGTGGTCAGAGACGACAGAAGCTGCATGACCTCGGCCTCGCGGAACCGGCGGTGACCGCCCGGCGTACGCAACGATCCCAGACGACCGGCATGCGCCCAACGGGTGACCGTCTTCGGATCCACATGGAAGAGCGCCGCTACCTGCCCCGGTGTGAGCAGTGAATCCTGAGCCTTGTGCAGTGTTGGTGCGCTCATCTTGGTCGTGTCCTCCTGCGTGCGGTGTCCGGTAGGCCCGGCCCGAAGGCGGGTCACGAACCGGACAGTGGATGGAGCAAATTCGTGTTCGAGCACCATGGTGGCACTCGAACCCCTAGGTACTCGACTGATCTAAAGAAGGTAAAGGGGAGGTAATAGACAAATCGGTCAAGTCCGGCTGTCCGATATGCGACGTTGCAGCGGGTCCAACCGCAGGTCGAAGGGCGGGTAGCCTGAAGGCCGTGAACGAACGCAACACACCACCCGAGCCCACCGCGACCAAAGGACGCCTCCTGCGAGACGTCGCGATCTACAGCGGAGCGCGTCTGCTTCTGGTCCTCGTGATCGCCGCCGTGATCGTCGGAGTCGGGCTGCTCGTGGGCGTCGAGATCCCCGTACTGGTCGCCGCGGTGTTCGCCGTATTGATCTCGCTGCCCCTCTCGCTCGTGCTGTTCAAGTCCCTGCGGATCCGCGTCAACGAGTCGATCGCCGGCGTCGACGAGGGCCGTCGCCGTGCCCGGGCCGACCTTCAGGCGAAGCTGCGCGGCGAGGACGGCAAGTAGTGACCAAGGTCGTCGACCGTTCCGAGGCCCGCGACTGGGTCGACAACGCGGTACGCCTCATCGACGCCGACGCTCAACGATCGGCCGACACACATCTGCTGCGGTACCCACTTCCCGCGGCATGGGGAGTGCAGCTCTACCTCAAGGACGAGTCGACGCACATCACCGGCAGCCTCAAGCATCGCCTGGCGCGCTCGCTGTTCCTGTACGCGATCTGCAACGGATGGGTCACCGAGAACACCACGGTCATCGAAGCCTCGTCGGGATCCACCGCCGTCAGCGAAGCGTATTTCGCGCGCCTGCTCGGCCTCGAGTTCGTCGCAGTAATGCCGCGCAGTACGTCGCCGACGAAGGTTGCACTGATCGAATCACACGGGGGTCGTTGCCATTTCGTCGACGATCCTTCCGCCATGTACACCGAGGCGCACCGACTCGCAGCGGAGCCGGACTGCCACTACATGGACCAGTTCACCCACGCGGAGCGCGCAACCGACTGGCGCGGAAACAACAACATCGCGGAATCGATCTTCGATCAACTCACCCACGAGGAATCGCCGATCCCGACGTGGATCGTCGTCGGGGCGGGCACAGGCGGAACCAGCGCAACGATCGGTCGGTACATCCGATACCGACGCCACTCCACCCGACTGGCCGTCGTCGATCCCGAGAACTCCGCCTTCATCGGTGGCTACGAGACCGGCCGTGCCGACTTCTCCACCGGAAAGCCGTCGCGCATCGAGGGCATCGGCCGTCCCATCGTCGAGCCGTCCTTCGTCGGACAGGTCATCGACAGAATGATCGCGGTACCCGACGCCGCCTCGGTAGCCGCTGCGCGGCACGCATCGACGGCCCTCGGGAAAAGCGTCGGAGGCTCTACCGGCACCAACATCTGGGGTGCATTCGGCGTCATCGCGGAGATGATTGCGGCCGGCAGATCCGGCAGCGTCGTCACCCTGCTGTGCGACGGCGGTGAGCGTTACGCCAATACGTACTTCGACGACGCCTGGGTTGCGTCGCAGGGCATGGATCTGGCCGGGCCGACCGAGGTGTTGGAACGCTTCGTACGAACGGGCGAGTTTCAGCCCTGACGCGTCAGCACCAGTGACGCTGCCGCGGTGGCTCCGGCTGCAACGCTCACCGCCGGCCACGCTCCGATTTTCTTGGCCAAGGGGTGCGATGCGCCGAAGCCGACGAGGTACGTCGTCAACAGCGCACCCGCGACCTTGGGACCGGCAGCCGCATTCCATGACGCGGTGCTCGCCACACCCACAGCTGCCAACACAGCGCCGCCGAGTTGTCGATTCTTGGTCTGTTGCGCAACAGCGAAGCCGCCCAGCAGGCCTGCGGCCGCCAGAGCCGAGGTAGCGAGTGATGAAGTCGTCGAGTTCTTCCGAGCCATACCTTCAGACTAGATGCTCGTGTTCCGTCCGCGGCCGATCAGAAGGGTGGTGGTTTCTTTCGTTCGCGGAGGTGTTGGATGGTTTTGTGTTGTCGTAGTTTTCGGCGGAGGAGCCGGATTCGGGTGCGGGCGGTGTCGGTGGGTGCGTGTCGGAGGTCTGCGGTGGTGGGTTCGGGTGTGGTGGGGGACATGTGTTGTTCCCACCAGGTGGGTGTGGTGATGTCGGGTTCGGGGACGGGTCGCCGGTGTCGGCGGGTGCGTGCGGTGGTGGGGCATCCGAGTTCGGGGAAGGTGAGGGTGCGGGTGCCGGTGGTGTGGGTCCAGAGGATGATGCCGCCGGCG
>NZ_NPGB01000029.1:0-102525 GCF_002259345.1 Rhodococcus sp. 06-156-4
ACCCGACCCCGCCCTGTTCGCGATCCCGGCCGACCCCGACACCGCAGCCGTCGGCGACGTCCCACCGCCCGCTGACGCCCGCTCGACCACCACCGCCATTGAAGGAGCACAACGATGACGCAAGCACCCGACACCCTCACCGACGACCTCGGCCGTTCCCTGCGCACCAGCCTGCAAGTCGCCCTCCTCGCCGGCGAAGCGATCGCCCGCCGCCGCGAGAACCGCCTCCGGGAGGCCCGCCAGCGCAGCGAAGAACACGCCCGCGCATTCCAGACCCGCCTCCGCGCCGAGCGAGGATCTGCCGAAGCGCAACTGCGCCCGGTGCACTCGTCTCGGTGGTGGGACGCCGCCACACCCGAGATCCTCGCCAACACCTACCGCACCGCCCACGCATGGAAAGACCAGTCCCCTGTCGCTGCGGACGCGCTGGCACGCCTGGACGACCAACTCGCCGCCCGGCACAAAATCGACACAACTGCCCTCGGAGTCGAACAAACCGGTGTAGCGGATCGACTGGCCGCGGTGATGAACGACCGCACCGCACGGGAAGCAGCATCGAACTCTTTCGTCGAGCGCGGCTTCACCGTCGTCGACGATCGCCCCGCCGGCCGCGGCTTCATCCCGACCTGGGACCTGCGTCAGGCCAACGGTGAGAACATCGACCGCGGCGCCATCGACAGTGCGCCGCAGCATTGGGCGGTGTTCCTCACACGCGACGACAAGAACGAATGGGCCCCGGAGTTCTTCTGCACCGACGTCGCCGCCGCCGGCCTCGACCGGCCCGTCCCGCCGCTCTACCTCGCCTACGAGGACTGGTGGTGGGAGATGGCCGCCGAGCATCAGATCGCCGAAATCTACGAGCAGTTCATCCACACAGGCGCCGCCTACGGCGTAGCCCACATGGAAGATCAGATCTCGCGTCACTACGGCATCGACGCCAAAACCTTCCGGGGCCTGCCCGACGAACTCGCCGGCCGCCTCGCCGCGGTGACCGCCGAGCGTGCCGCCACAGCCAGCGCCGAGAAGTCGACACGAGAACGCTCGGACACCGTCGCCGCGATCGCCCACGCAGACCGCGTCGACGCCGCACGCGAAACACAAGCCACCCCCGCGCCCGGGACACAGCTCGACACCCGAGCCGCGGAGTTCGACGCCGCGTTGGAATGGGCGAAAGCTACCGTCCCGCGCGACGCCGAACGCTACGTCTACGCCTCCGGGGAACGCAAAGACGCAGCGCGCGAAACCATCACCATCGGATGGGAAGTAGTCCAGTCCAAAGCCTGGGCCACCGAGAACGCACCGGCCCTGGCAGCTCAGTTCGCGCAGACCGAAATCTCGGCGAACCGTCAGGACTATCTGACGGCGAGAACCGAGCTGATCCAAGAATGGTCCACAGCGGGACGCCCACGCGTCGACGCCGCACTGGGGGCACAGCCTGCCGCCGCATCAGCGAGCTCGGCCTCCCCTCATCGGTACGACTCGAAGGAACGACGCGACGCCCTGGCTGCGGAACTGACTGCGGCCGGCGTCGCCCCTGACGCTGTCGCAGCCAGGATCGCCGCCGACCGAGACAACGCACACCCCATCGGCACACCACCCGCTGTTTCTACATCGACCTCACCCAAAGCAAGCAAAGGCGACCGCAGCAAGACCCGCTCGGTGAGCACCGAACGCGGAGACCGCTAGCGGCGTCTTTTACCGAGGATCCCCGTGTTCCGGGCGCGGGGGCTTCTGATTTCGAGTCCGGACCACATGCGCTCCGGCTTTGGTGCAGCGGGGGTCACGAAGCCTCGCCGACAGCCAGAAGGTCAAAGGTGAAGTGGCCCCAGCTGGAAGTCGAGCCTCGAACAACGCCTTCTCCCGAGATATCGGGCACCGCAGCGGTAGGCCCGCTGCCCGCTCGGCAACGTCACCCATCCGGCCTTGTCCGTGATCTGGATCCGGATCGAAACTGCAGTCACTGCTCATAGGAGCAGTATCTCGCCCCGCCCTGCCGCGCCCGCACGGTCGGGCGATCAGGTTTCACGAGATGACCGTGGCTCGCTGGAATGTCACGCCCAGAGGCGCTCCGATGTCGCGGACGGGCCACCTAGGCGGCGGCGACTTTCTTCGAGCCCAAGACGAGGAACCCAGAGTGCGTTCAGTAGCGTCATCGGCTGAGGTCGACTCCTAACTCAGATCACTCGGGGCTGAAGCACCACGAACAGAGAAGGCGGCAGCGCCATAAGGTTGGACCATGAGGATGCCTGTGGGTGTAGTGCTGACACTGTTCACGCTCGTAGCGGGAGTGGCGTCCTTGTTTCTCTGGCACTTTGGGGTGCCTACTCGAGATAGAGAATTCGGTGCGTTGGTGCACGACGGTTCGGTCGGAACGCATGTCAGCGTCGAAGTTGGCAGACTACTGACCTTGGTCGATAGCGGTCCCGCGTGGTTTCCAGCGAGTCTGTTCATCCCGATCGGTTCGTGCGCGCTTGTCTGCGGATTTGTTCTCGTACTGCACTCAATGGGCTGGAGGTTTCGCCAAGCGGACAGCCCGTTCGAAGGCTTCGTGCGTTCGCTCTCAATCTTTGCCGGGTTCGGCGCACTGGCGGGTCTGTCGTTGGGAGCGGTTGGCGTTGCCGTCCGCCCGGAGAGTCGCGGCTTGGTCCTGACATCAGAAGGCAGTGCGCTGGCCCAATTTTCAGACTTAGGGTTACTCAACCAATCATCTTTGTTGTTTCTTGTTTCGAGCACCGCAGTTTGGGTCTTTTGCAGCTTTCTGGCTACTTTCGTCATATCTTCACTGGGTTTCAGGGTCGGTAAAAATTATTTGACAAGGTAAATAAATGGCTTAGGCAATCTGTTACCAAATAGAGTTCAAATTCCATTGCCCATAGCATTCATTCGAGCAACGATCGCTCCACGGAGCACCCGGCATCTGCTGGGTGCCATACAGTGCAGGAGTTCGAGTGCGTCGAAGATTCAAAATAGGTGGCCTGCTCTCGTCTCTTACGATAGTTACCTTGGTAGCAAGCGGAACCCCTGCTCTCGCGCAGCCCGGCCCACCAGTCGTTGGATCGATCAGAGCGGAATACGACAGTGCCGGTGGCTACGCTGCGTTCGGAAACGCACTCGCTGGTGAGCGAGACGACAGGCAGGGCGGGAAATTTCAGGACTTTCAGTTCAACAACCACATCTACTGGAACCAGAGAGTAGATCCCAATCGCGGACGCCAGATCGGTGGCGCGATCTTCGACAAATGGGCAACGACAGACTGGGAGAACGGCTACCTGGGCTATCCCGTTTCTCGCGAATTCCAGGCAAATCGAGGCGCCAGAGGAAACCACTTCGAAAACGGAGGGGAGATCTACTGGACGGAAACGTTCGGCGCCCGCATCGTCGTCGGTGAGATCGGTGAGACCTGGAAAGCGAGCGGATACGAGAACGGCCCCTACGGAGTGCCGACTAGCGACGAATACGACTTCGACGGTGGCAAACGGCAAGACTTCGAGTTCGGTAGATACATCACCTGGAAGCCGACCTTCGCCGAGGACGTCGAGAACGAAAATGCGATCCCCGATTCAACATGTGTCGCCGACGCAGCCTGCGGAGACGATGACCGGGCAGCGACGATCGGTCTGTACAACTTCGACACAAACCAGAACGGGCAGCGGCGTGCGGGCCCAGAAAACGTCGACCCAGAGGTCCAACAACTCGAATCTTCGGCACCAACGGAAGCAGCGGAGAAGTTGGAGTCCGAACTCGGCACTGTCGCCGAACAATGTGACCTCGACGCTGTCCCAACTCTCGATGCGGAAGAACCCGGCACCGGAGTGTGCTACGTCTTCGGCGACGAAAACGCCTGGGACATAGAACTCACCCCGCCACCGACCGACACCACAGCGCCGTCAACGGAACCGTCCACAACAACCGAGGCACCACCGTCAACGCCAGCCCCGAGCAATACGACCGGCTCGGAAACGACCAATGAGACCACAGCTCCGACGACGAGCAGCGCACTCCCCACTTCTGCTGCGCCAGCTCCCGGCGAACCGATCGAGCCTGTGCCCGCAACGTGCCTGACACCGACCTCAACAACAACAACGACCACCACTGCAGCCCCCACCACGACACCGCAGCCATCGGGCACACCAGCGTGTCCACCAGACGCTGCGGACCCGGCCGAGGAATCTACCGAGTCCACCACTACCGGTGCGCCGGACGAGCCGTTCGGCTTCGCGCCCCGACCGCTGAGGGCTGCACAGGTTCCGTTCAAGCACACTCAGTGCATCGACGAGGACCCCAACGACGGGATCATCGCATGGCGCGGAGAACGCGACTACGCCTGCCAGGAGCGGCAAGTGACGATGATCCACTACCAGGACACCACCATCAACGGAGTTCCAACACGGATACCGATCGGAACCATCGGCATTCGCGAACGCCAAGATGTGTTCACCTACTACAACTCGAACCAATGGGAACAGCGCTACTCCGTGTACACGGCGGGAGCGACGGGGACAGGCGTAGGGGCGTTCCTCACCGGTTCGGCGTCGTGCATCTCGTTGGTCGTCTGTGCCACTTCCGGCACACGCACTCTGACCTCCCAAAAGGTCGGTGTTCAGCCCGGTAGCGTCGACAAGCTCATCAACTGGACGCAAACTCTCAACTGGCCATCCGGTCAACGCCCAAGCGCCATCGGCGGTTTCACCCTTAGCGCAGCTTTCGCTGACACCACCAAGCCGGGTGGGATTCAGCGGGAAACTGCTCCGCCGATGCAAGCGCCGCGTGTCAGATGCGACAACGATCCCTTCATGCGTGGCCGGGTGGGATGTGCCTTCCCCGCAGCACCTCCGGTCCTGGACTACACCTCCAAGTCCAACGTTGCTAGTTTCACCCGGCATGTCAAACTTGCACAGGAGTCCGGTCTTCCGGGTAAGCCTGGTCAAGTGCTGCTCAACCGCATTTACAACATCAACCGTGCAGTCGACCCGAACGCGATCGACGCGAATCGGCGGGCCAGTTGTGGCGGCATCACAGGGCCCCGCAGCGGTCAGAGCTGCGATGAGTACCCATTCGCATCGTCCAACCAAGGCCCCCGCCCCTCGGGACCGAACACCAGTGGCCCCGCGCGCACCTTCGCTGGATGCGGCGACATCAAGGACGACAAAGCCAAGATAGGTAACACCGGACCCGGCGGGTACAGCGTGTGCCTGATACCCCAAAGTGAGAACAGTCGCGCCGGATCGTTCCTGTCCTGGTTCTATACCAAGAATAGAATTATCGAGGGAGACGGCTTCTACATCGGCGCCGGGGCCGGCTCCTGACAACGTTCGAAACACACGCAGTTCAGCGCTGCTGGCTGGCCACCGTAACCGGCGGCCCGCCAGCAGTTTCTAGTTCGAGAGGAACACATCGATGGACACCGCCACCGTCTCGGTCTCACATCAGCAATACGCCATAGTCTCGGATGGAGTCGTGAGCTTGTACGAAGGCGACGGGACATCGATGACCACCTCGTCTCGGGGCTACCTGACCGTGACCCCAAGCACCGAATACGGGCCGGTCGAAGTGAGCATCGACGTCGTGTTCCGTGAACTCGACAATTATGTGCCCCGCGGATGGACCTTGGAATCCCAAGGCTCATTCGAGGCGATCGCCGAACTGCGGGTAGAAACCACAGATGGTCAAGTCTGGCCACAATTCGCAAGCCTGAAAGACATTCAGTACCCCTCCACCGTTCTATTCAGGGCGTACCGACAGTATTCGCCCGACGAATCCCTAGAGAGACACCGGCTGGAGTTGACTCCACGACTGAACCTACCCATCCGCAAGGTAGACGAGGGAGAACATGCCAACGAGATCGGGGACGATCGGTCGACTGTGATCGGTCTTCACGTCTTCGAGCAGGAATAGCAACGGTCAAAGACATTCATGCGGTGTCGGAACAAGTCACAGTCGGTTGGGCTATTCCGTCAGTCACGCTACAGAGGTGTGGGATGTCGTCACTGTCGCATCCGGTGTCTGGTAGGACTCGCCGAGGTAGACGACCTGACCTGATGTTCGTCTGTACGCTTCCGCGACGATGTCACCTTTGGCCTGTCGAATCCCACCAGATGATTCTAGTGGCGTTCTCCTTCAGATCAGACCTTCGCGTTCCAGGACTTGGCGGAGGTCTTCGTAAATCGCAGAGATCCTGTTGGCTGGGTATCGAAGTTGGCTCAGACCGGTGATGTTGGAGAACTCTTCGCATCCCTCTTCGAGCAACACTATGGCCTTCTCGAATCCCAGACGTCCCTGGAACAGTCCTACTTCGTGAATTACGTTGGCCCGCGCTGCTTTCGACCCGTCGGCTCGTTCGTCTTCGGCGGTCATGATCAGACACGCGAAGGCCGCGCCGTCGAGCATCTGCGACAGTCGAGACGTTGTCGATGTGCCGGCGACCGGTACTCGATTGAACTCGTCTGCTTCCAAGCCGAGCCGGTCCTGCAAGAATTCCTTCAGCTCGCGCCACTGGGGTGACTGGCCATGTCCTATGAAAATGCGAGTACCGGGTTGAGTTGCGACCAGCATCGGTGACGAACTAACGGCGCGTCGACGTAAGTGCGCAGCTGCTGCACTCGCGTTGTCCGACAGCGCGGCGGCACATATGTAGGGCGCCTCTATCGCCTTCATCTCCGCGGACAATTGCTGATGAGGAGCAACAACCAGGCCCTGCTGCATGGCTTTCATGTCCCTGCTCATCTGCTGTCCTCGCGGAAGGTACAGCCGGGCGAAAGTATCAACACTGGGAGCGCTGATGTCCTGGATCGTTTTCGCCAGTTTATCCAAGTACAGATCAGGCCCTACTGCGAGCACGCTGGTCAGGATCGACATCAGCGCTTCCTTCTGGCCGAAGATCGCTTTCCGGGCAGCATCCGACGTGTCGCTGAGAGCAGCGATGTCCACACCACCGCCTCTGGCCAAAATCATGGCGCGGACTTCGCGCTCGGACCAGATTTCCCAGCCGCTGCCCTCACTCAAACCCCACTCTTTGCTGAATATCTCTCCTGGCGGGGGAGCTTGCAGATCGTGATAGTAGACAACGGCGTGATATCCGAGGTTGGACTTCGACCACGCGCCATGCGCCGCGTGCACAGCCTCGTCGAGTCCCTTCAGATCACGTTTGGGCTCGGGCTCCTCGATGTAAGCAGCCCGAGCTGTCAGTTCTTCGGCGATGGACTCCAGCTCGTCGATGTACCCTGCGAACTCCGACACGCATCACGCTCCTGATCTCGAGAACTCGGCTCGTCTCCGTTCGATTGTCTCAAAGCCTTCAGACATATTTCCTGCGTGGCACAACGCACAACACGTCCATGACCTTGCGATCCCCACCGGAACATAGAGTCGAAAAGACGTCATGGAACTCGGAGTGTTCGTGGTGTCTCCACGGTTTTTCCCGTAGCAAGTTGCGCCGTCATGTAGACCCCGGACACCCTTTCGTGCAGCACTTCGCGAGAGCTACGGACTAGGCGCTCGGCGTGTTCGGCTAACAGATACCAGCTGGCGTTGGCGCCGGGCTGCAACGTCAGAGGAAGATCAGGTCCGATCCGTTCTCCAATCGGTACCAATCGCGCAGACCCACCGCGTGGAAGCATCGCGACTGTCTCCACGACAACCGGTGCGCGTCCGCGATTCGTGATCTGAACGCCCACTACAGGTGACCCGGTCACGCCCTGTCGTTGCAAGCTTGTCGTGTCGAATCCTGTGCCGTCTTTCCGCACAGGGCCCACCCAAGCTTGAGCTCCATCTGACAGCCCGTGCATCAGGGAAGCCTTCGGCCTTCCGGCAGAGAGCAACCACTGCGCTATCTGCCACCCCAGGGAAAGCCCGGCCAGTACGAGCGACAGAGCCGAGATGAGCAAGGCCACTGACGATGCGTCCACAGTTAGTCCTCTCTAGCGGTTGCACGCGCACAGCTGCTACGAACTCGGTGGATCGCCTTGGCCGCTGTCGTCTTTTTGTTCGTCGTCGTCCATGCGGCGGATCTGAAGTACGACGTCAACCTTCAGCGAACGAATCACTTCTTTGTCTTTGACGAAGGTGAAGAACTTGGCGTCTACCTTGTACGAATCGGCCTCGATCACCTTGTCGAAGTCTCGTCTGGTGCTGTTGTACAGCACCTCGAATCTGGCCATCTCTAGTCTCCTTACTTGATCTTCGAGGCGGATGGTTTGTTGTCATGGCGGGCGTCTACGAACAGCGGTTTCATCGTGACGCCTTTCTGGTCGCTCAAAGTCCTGCAGGTGTCCTTGACCTTGTCGATGCGAGCTGTTGAGAAATCTTGGTCGGTGAATCCGACACACAGGTAGTAACCGCCGGAAATCTTCTCCGTCTTGAGGTACTGCGGTAGCTGTTTTTCCGCGCCTTGGAAGAACTTTGTGCTTGCGATGAACTTCACTTCGACCAGAGCGCGTTGGGTCCAGCCTGCCGAAAATTTGAAGTCGACCGGTCCTCGGCCCATGTTGGGTTCCTTGCTGATATCGACGTCGGCGGCTTTGCACCGCTGCACCCACATAGCCCCAGCAATTGCTTGGACAATTTTCTCGTCGCGGTGCTTGGTCAGGTCGTCGTTCCACAGGGCCTTCCACAGGTCGGTGTCTTCGACTGCCGTCCTGAACTCATCGGCAAGATCCTCGACCCAGTCCATGAAGTCGGACTGAGACTTCGGCTGCGATACGCTCGAAATCGCCCCCGCTGCGGCCTGGCGACCGGCCTCTGCCCAGCCGACCAACAGTTTGGGATCCTGTTGCACGTCGTACGGCAGAAGTTCTTCGTCTTCGAGGGTTTCCAGGTAGCGCAAAGCAATGTCCGGCCGAGCTCGGGCGACAGCATGACCGCGAGCGGTCTTCGCCTGTTTTGTCAGAGACTCCTCCAGGTCGTAGTTAAGATCATCTCGCAAAACGTCGGCCTCGGTGACCTCGGCCCATCCCCAGAATCCATCAGCTGTCACACGAGGGATGTCCTTCAGGAAACGTTCTGGAACCAGAAGAAGTCCGCCGCTGACGGCGGGGCTCTTCGGTAACGCAAGCCGCCGGTCGTTCCATCGCCCTTTTTTGGTCCAAGAAGCATGCTTGACCATGACGTCAGTCGTCGGAATCGTGTGCCGGGTGACGATCTGACTGGTGTAGTCGATGAACTTGGCTTTGACGATGTTGCAGAACGCATCGCTGATCCGGTCCACGCCCATTCCATCGCAGAACAGAGCGAAGGCCTCGACATAATCGACTGTGTCGATTGCGTGTGAGTTCAGGATGTCGAGAGCTTCGGCCATACGCCGGGCGAAGTCTCTGCCGGTGCCCGATCCTTCTGGGTGCCCCATCGACAGACCGAGCGCGAACTCTTTCGGTTCGGGGAAGCGAAGCATGCGCTCGGCCTTGCGCCATGCTGGCGAGTTCTTGTCTCCGCCGGCTTGCGCGACGTACCCGAGAGCAAGTCCGAAGAAGTCCGTCAACTGATCATGTGTGCCGGACCAATACGGGTCAGCATCGTCGAAGACTAGGAACGGGTCGACATACAGCGGCGTGTCTTCGGTGCACTCAAGATCGAACCAGTCGTCATCGGCGTTGCGAGAGACCGAGAACTCGTCTGAGAAACGCATCACTGCCCCCGGAGCATTCGGAGCTTCGGTCGGCCCGAAGCTAATTCTTTACCGGATCATGAATGAGCCGTCGCTGCCAGCCGCCACGCCGAAGGACAGCAGTGCCAGCGCACCTGCCGTACAAGTTGTCAGACGTATGTCGATGTCAACGCTCTACACCGGGTTCGTTCTGGCGCGTTGATTGTCGATTAGGCGCAGCTTGAGGGGACTGTGATTGACCCATCGTGCGAGACAGGTTAGGACGCCCGACAGTGTCGGCATGACGTGCTTTGAGGACCGCTTTGACCTCATCAGAGATGTCGGTGCGCGCGTCGACTTCCGCGTTGTACGCCTTGCGTTGCTCGCTGGCCGTCAACAGCCGCGTGCGCTCGGCCACCGAAACGGGTGACGTCGCTAGAGCAGCCGCGGACACGGGCTGCAACCGTGCACGCACGGCCGCGAGTTCGGTTCGCGCCAACGTCTCCACTGTCGACGCACGGGCCAGATCTCCTGCGGCCCGGTGTGCGTCCGCGATCGCTTGCACTGTCTTGGTCAACTGATGCAGTAGCAGCATGTATCCCGCGGCCGGATCGGTTGTGCCCACTTGCAATAAGATCAGTGCGGCCCCGCCTGCGGACAGTCTTTTCGGTGGGACCGGTGCACGCTGGTGCGCTGCGATCTGGGCTGAGTCGGCCAACGTTCGGGCGGCGGTCGCCAGCGGTCCCGGTGTCGGTTCCATTCGCGCCGACCATGCCGCGAACACACCCGATGTGCGGCCCGCAGCGCGCGCCCATTGCGCGGTATCGGTGGTCGGTATCGATGCCAGGTAGCTGTTCCACTTGCCGATGTCTGTGGCGGCGCGGGCGATCAGCGTTGGGTCGATCGGCGTGCGTTCGCGTCCGTTGGTGACGGTCACCGCTGTCCCGCGACGGGTTGCCTTCCACTCTGCGGCCGCTGCTGTACGTGCGTCTTCGCTTTGGTCCCATTCGTCCCGCAGCCGCGGCAAGGTGAGGTCCTTCGAGAGCCGTCCGCCGCCGTACCAGACCGGTCGTCCGCCGTTGGCTCGCTCGGCCGGTGTCGGTGCCGTGGCAACGGAGTATCCGACGACCTCGCCGGTGGTTCCTTTCTCGTAGCGCGGTCGAACCAACAGCTTCTGTGCGCGCAGTCGTCGCACGAATTCCGCTTCGGTCTTCGATGCCGTCGCGCACGCCCGGACCGTCCGCTCCATCGCCTCACGCGCGGTCTCCGGCGCATGGGCGCGGCGGGCGCGTGCCGCTTCGGCGGGTTTGATACCGCGGCTTCCGCGTTCGGATTCACGCGAGGACAGGACCACCAACTGGTGGCGGTGTTCGAGGACGTTGCAGGCCTGCTGTGAACGTTTGAAGTCGTTGAAGGTGTTGACCTTCGTACCGTCCTCGCGGACAGCCGATGCAGCGATGTGGATGTGGTCGCCGCCGGCGGTGGTCTTGCCGTGTCGAATGGCAATCCAGCGTGCCGGTGCGCGTGGAGACTCCGGGTCGTCGAACCCCATCTCCTTCATGAAGTCCGACGCGATCGCAGCCCACTTCTCGTCCGAGAGTTCACCCTCGTCCGGGTTCAGTGACAGCGAGCAGTGCCATACGTTCTGATCCGATGTCGCATCGGCCAACGCGACCGACCGGGCTATACCGTCGTCGATTGCAGCGTTCATTTTCCGCTTGCTCGTGACGGTCACCTCGGTACCGAACACCACCCGTGCAGTGTCCAACTCGCGTGCGAGTTCGATCGCTTCGCCATGGGACAACTCCCCCGACTGCGTAGCCAACAACACCGTCTCGTGCCCGGCGACCACATGTGGGTTCTCGTGCTCGTTCGACTTGCCCGGCCCGGCGAGATACACCACGAGTCCGGTCATCTTCGCGCCGCGTGTGATGTTCGGAATCACGTACCGGTCAGCTCTCTCGGCAACGCCCGGAGACGATCGAACACCCGCCGCACTGCGTCCACTGCCGCAGCCGTTTCCGGCGGTACCTCGCCCGTCGCGTTCGCGACTTTCGCGAGCTGGTTCAGGTTACGACCGACCGCAGCGATGAGCTTGGTGACCGCGAACAGTTCCGTCAGATCCTCACGGGACACCGACGCGCGCGGAGCCTTGAGCGCGGAGTCCGCGAGCAGCCGCGCCACCGTCACACCCTGTACCCGCGCAGCCGCTTGCACGGCGAGCTCCTGCTCCTCGGTCAACTTCACGACATGCCGGTACATCCGGCCGCCGACGACGTTCGACTGACGGGTGCGCAGCCACCCTGCCTTGGTCTCGCCCATCACCCGCTCCTCACCGTCCGCACCTCACATTGGCCCAGCGCAGCGACCCCACACCTGGGGACCCACACCAACAGTGTGGCAGGTGCCCGTCGAAATCGCCAGATTTAGGGCACCCAAGTAATAGCTTGCTCCGTCCGGGGCAACAGGGGTGGCACACGGAGCCTGCGGAGTGGGTCACCCCCAAAGACGCCAGGACGAGCGCAGCGCGTTCCGCAACCGCTCGCCACCAGCGCGCAGCCGGCGGTTGTCCCCGGTTGTGGATTTCGGACCCGATTGTGGGTGCCTGAGACCGAGCGGAGCGGCCTGGGACCTCTCGGACATCCACATGAGGACACAGTCCGATCCACAGTTGGGGGCAACGGAACGACCGCGCATTGGTTCGATGTGCCGGGGCTTGAGACCATGGAAAAATGACCGTGCTTACGTCAAAGCTGCTGTCCTTGGAAACGTATCTTCGCGAACGACTTCAAGATGCACGGAACGACGTGGAAAGTTTGGAGGACAAGCAGTTCGACGACGTTGACTCCGTGATCGAGGAGATCGTTGAGCAGTACGGGGTGGAGCGGTTGGTAGTCGACCGAGTTGGAATTAGCCTCATCGCCACTAAGCCGCTGAAGGTAGGGCTGCAAGGCGAGCGTGGAGGCGTTTCTCCGAGTCAGGAGTTGATCGCGACTTTCCGCGTCCCCTACACCGGACCCCGCGACGTGTGGAGCTTGCAGCCGCGAGGCAATTTGATGACAGGCTCGACTGATCCCCTCAGTGCATTCAGGATCGGCGATTCGGAACACCTCGTGTTATCCCTACGTGTGACTGGCCTGCAACAGAACGAGGTGCGGAACGCACGCGAACAGAACCTCGGTTGGCTCGAAACCAAGGTGGGCTGGGCAAACGGCCAGATTGACGAATTCGACGAGCGCTTGCGGTCCTCCGTCCGGGAGTCAGCCGAGCACAGGATGCAGTTGATTGCGCAGGGTCGCGCACTCGAAGAAGCATCTGATGTCCCGCTGTACAAAGCTCCGGCAGAGGAGCAGGTTCCTATCCCTTTAGAACGCAAACGTGTTCGTCTGGATCCGTCGAAAGAACCCACCGCAAACGAACAAGTCATGGCGGAACACATCTACGCCGACGTAGTACAAACCATCGAGCAGATGACACGCGCCATGGAACGCACCCCGACTGCTGGCAAACTCCACGAGGAAGAAATACGTAACCTCATCTTGTTCGTCCTCAACGCCAACTACAGGGGTGCCGCAGCCGGCGAAGTGTTCAACGGAGAGGGAAAGACGGACATTCTCTTGCGATGGAACGACGCCAACGTCTTCATCGGCGAGTGCAAATTTTGGACCGGCCCCGCGGCCTTCAGAGATGCCATCAACCAGTTGCACGGGTATGTGACATGGCGAGATACGAAAGCAGCGCTGATCGTCTTCGTCCGCGGCGGCGATGCAACGCAAATCATGGAGAAGGCCCGAAAAGAACTCCGTAACCATGCAACATTCGACAAAGAACTGCCCGCGTCGAGCGGCACACGGTCCGACTTCGTACTTCGCTCGACCTCCGACGCGGATCGATTGATCTCGGTTGCACTCGTGGGCGTCGTCGTACCGGAGAAATCAGAAACGTCCGGCTAAGAACTGTCGCTCCCCGAGCGTGCATCTTCAGGCCTAATTCGATAGCGTTGTCACTGGATATCGGGCAGCCGTGCGGGCCGCCCGAGACCGCGTCAGAAGCAGCGCCACACATCGACTGTGTGCGCGCTCCACGCCGTCTCCGAAAGGCCCGCACATGTCACTCTCACCGCTCGACCCGTCCACCGTCCGTGCTGCCGCTCAGGCTGCGCTCGATGACCGACTCGGTCTCATCGACACCATCGTCGCCGCCCAGAACGAGCGCACCGTTGCGTCGACCAAGGTCGCCGAAGCCGAAGCCGCCGAGCGTGCAGCCGCGTCGAAGGAACTGGCCGCTATCAAAGCTGCACTCGACGGAGGTTGGTCCTCGACGGAGCTTCGCGCTGCGGGATTGAAGGTGCCACAGTCGATCAACAAGAAGAGCACCAACGCCCAGGGCTCCGCACGAAACAGCGCACGCACTACGCGTCCCCGCCCGCCTGTGACTGCGCAGCAGTCCGAGTCGGGCACCTCAGACGTCGAGCGGCAGCCGGCCCCACAGCGTGAGCCCGGCGACAGCTACGCGAACGCGAGCTGAACGTGCCCATCATCAATGCGTCGACATGGGTGCTGGCGTTCGTCTTTCTCGCCGCGTTCGGAGCCTTCGGTGTGCGTCTCGCGCTGACCCCGACGTGCTCGCACCTGTCGCGGACCGACGTTGTGTTGGGCGCTGTGTGCACGGTCGGTGCACTCGGCTTCTGCGTCACCTACTCGATCGTCGCCTGACGGTCGCGTTCGTTCCTTCCTCCCCGGTTTGCGCTGCCCGCACCGCACGTTTCGGTTCGGTTCGCGGCGCGCCGTCTCCCGAAAGGTCCTTTCATGACATCGACATCGGAGCAGTCCGCTCCTCCACCGCCGCCGGCTGATTCGCACACTCCGTCCGGCTCGGTTCCCACACTGTTGTCCGTCGAGATCGCCACTCTCGATCAGTACGGCGATCCTGGGTTCGTGCACACCCGCGGCCACTTCTACACCCACTCCACCGCGGCCCGGTTCGCGATCACTCAAGCCGAGGCGGTCACCGAGCTTCGTGAGGACGACGAGCTCGCCGTCACCGTCACCCGTCAGGGCGAGGGCTACACCGACACCGACGTCCTGCTGGTCGGCACGACCGGCGAGATCGTGTGCGCGCTGGCGGCGATCCCGAATTACGCCGCCGGTGTCCGCGGCGCCGAACTCACTGCACCACAGTACGTACAGGAGGTGGTGGCGGCAGTAGCGGCTACGCGGTCGCCGCTCGATGCAGAGCACGAGCGCATCGATGTGCTCGAAGTCCAGGTCCGCTCGGTGCGTCCGGATCCGCTGCCGGATTCGACGACTGTGCTCGGTGAGTATCCGGTCGATCCGGCGCGCCACGTCGCCGGCGCACTCGTCGAGCAACTGATTGCCGCTGCACCGGGGCGTATCGAGGGCGCGGTCACCGAGATCGACGCGCGTAAGGTCGTGCTGGTCTCGCACAGCGTCGAACTCTCCGACTCCGACGCTGCTGCCGTGGAGCGGTACGAGAAGATCACCCGGCTACGCGCGAACCTCGCCGCCCTCGATGCTGACGCCGACGCGAGCGAGGTCCTCGACCTGGTTGCCGAGCATCAGCGTCTACACGCGCATACTGTCCGCGCCGGCGGCCACGCCGCACAGACCAACGGGGTTCGGTCATGAGACGTGACGACCTGTCCGAGTCGGACCGTGCCGAGCTGGAGATCCTGGCTCAACTGTGTTCACCGGAGGCGGTGGCGGCGTTCGAGCTGATGTGCTGCTCTGTCCGGGTCGAGACCGCGCCGCGGTTCGTCGACCTGCTCCGTACCGTCAACGCGCTGTCCGGTCCGGGGTTCGCCGAGAGGGCGTCGGCGGAACTGCTCGAGGTGGTGGCCTCCACCGGTGAGGTCGAGCTGATGGCGCGTCACAGCGTCGGTCTCGACGACCCGATCGGGGCGTTGGCGCTCGCGCAGCTGATCCGCACCATCGCAGACAATCGGGCCACGTTGGGGGAAGCGTTCGGGCTCTGAACGAGGCCGCCGCCGACCGGCTGCGTGTGAATCTGTCGGTGGCGGTGGTTACGCTCGACTGTGGTTGCGTTCGGCCCTCCCCCATGTGGCGACGCGACCACGGGCGCGGGGAACTCGTTTCTTCCCCACCCCCCTGGGAAGTGAGACGAACCCCCGTTTCCCGCGCCCCCTCTTCTTCGTTCCGGTCCCCGGAGCGTTCGCTCGGTACCGACCGCCGGCCGTTGTGTGTAGCGTTCTCGGTCGCCGCGCATGCAGCAGCTGTCGCCGTGAGGCGGCGGAGCTGGTGTGTGCGGCTATCAAGGGGCGGGTGCGGGCGCGGTGCGCTGCCCGACGAGCTGAGGGGGTCGGCGGGCAGCTTCTGCCCGCGCCCGCTTCTCTCCCCACTGCGGCCACGCCGAGCCGTGGTTGCGCACAGTTTCGAAACGCAGTGTCGGGGAAATGACCTGGATGCACCGCACGGGGTCTGCGCTCGCAGTTTCCCGGCGGCGCAGTGTGTTCGGGGTGTGCGGGGCGAGAGAAACCAATCCCATCGTCTGGTCGACCTCCGCGCCCGCGCACCCCGAACCGGACCACCCTTGTGTGTTATCCGGTGGTGATCGGTCTTTCCCACCGTCCGGTGTGTCCGTTGAAGATTCGGCCGTCGCCATCGGGGATGCGGGTGTCGCGGCCGTGCGACCAGGTGCCAACGCGCAGGGTGGTGTCGTCGAGGTCCATCGGCCGGCCGCGTTCGTCGTGGACGATTCCGGCCCACACCATCGATTGGGTGCGCACCGCGCCGGATTGTGCAAGGACACGGCAGTGGGCGAGCAGTGGGCATTCGAGCCTGCAGGCGCGCACTGCTGCGCGTAGTCCGTCGCGTCCGGTGCGGTCGATGTCCCATCCGCTTGGATTCTTTCGGCACGGTATCGGCGCTTCGGGAGCAGTCAACTGTGCCTGCGCCTCGTCGACGCTGATTCCTCGTGCATCGCCCCGGGCTTGGTCGGCTGCCGAGCGCTGTAGTGGACGCGCTACGTCCGTTGTGGGTGACCGTACGGGCTGAGCGGTCATGTCTCCCTCGCATTCTGGGTGCTGGCGGCTCGCATGCGGGGGCAACTCAGTGAATCGAGGCGGGCGAGGACTGCTGATCGTGCTGCCTGCGGTGTGTGCGGCGTTCGATGACCGAGACCCACACCAGTGTCAGGTTGACTCCGAGCAGCACGCCGACCACGGCACCAGCGCCGAGGGTCGCTCCGTCGGTGGGTAATACGCCGGCCCCGATCGACGCGGACAGCCCGGTGGTGATGATCGCGACCGCGATCATCGTCAGGCTCAGTACCCAGCGCAGCGCCGGAGTGAGAGTGATGGTCATGGTTGTCCCCCCTGGACGTGTGACGGATGTGTGCCGTGCTGGTGTTACTGCGGCCATCCTCGAACGAGGACGGTGGTGGCGCGGTGGAGCTCGTTGAGTGACTCGACGAGGAAGCTCAGCCACCCGGCGGCGGTGGGCGGGTTCGGGACGAGGGTTGAAGGAAAAGCGTTCTGGGCGTCGGTGTCGAGCTCGTTGTAGTCGTCGGGGTAGTCGGTGGTGCGGCCGTCGACGACGTTCGGGGCACCGGCGATGTCGTAGGTGATCTGGAAGACGATCTCGTACTGGTTCGATTCGGTGAACGTCGCACCGAGCGTGAGATCGCCCCACCTCTGCCGGTCGTAGGTGATCACGCCGCTGTCGAGGGCGGCTTGCAGGAGCCAGTGTTGCTGCAGCCGCAGCAGTGAGTCGTTCCCGGTCGGGTCTTGCACGACATCGTCACCGAGGTCCTGGACGCGGTCTGCGTGAAATGTCAGCAGCGGCGGTTCGGCGGTGGGGTCGCTGGCGCTCATGAATGTTTCCTCCGCTGTCTCGGTGCCGGTGTCGTCCGGATCGGTGTAGGTGTGGGTGATGACGAGGACACCGGTGTCGGTGTGCAGGTTGGCGCTGTCTCCGAGTGCGTCGACGAGTCGATCGGCGAGCAGTGCGGCGTCGGCGGCGAGGTAGGTCCCGACGGTGGTCCATGTGGCGGGGTCGTAGGCGATTTCGGATGCGGAGCAGACCTGCACGGTCAGTGCGCCGGTTCCGGGTTCGGCGTGCTCGAGATCCGTCGCGGCGTCGGCGGCGGCGGTGATCGCTCCGCGGACGGCTGCGGGGAGCGCGTCGGCTGTCTCCGTGTCGGTGTGGGGTGTGTGTTCGTCGGTCATCGTTGTCGAGCTTGTCATGCCGGGTTCTCACCGGCGGGGGTCTCTGCCCGTCGGAACTGATTGAGCCGGTGGAAGTAGCTGCGTTGGCGGCGGCCGTGTTCGACCATGTGCTCCATCAGGTATTCCTCGGGGAGCTCTTCGGCGGCTTGGGTGATCGATGCGCCGGCGACGTGGAAACTGCGGCGGTAGGCCTGGGAGAGCACGATGTCGGCGTAGTGGGTGATCAGGAGCGCTTCGGCTCCGGCGGTGATGACACCGTTCAGGCGTCGGCGCAGTGGTGCGTCTTTGGCTCCGTCGGCTCCGGATCGGTGCAGCGCGTGAGCGATGGTAGCCGCGTCGTAGGGCGCAGCTGTGGTGACGTGGTCGGCGATGATGGTGAACAGTCGTCCGTAGGCGACGTCGTCGAAGTCGTCTGCGGTGAGGGTGGCGATGATGCGCCGGGTTTCGGTGTTGTCGCTGGTGGGGTGGAAGCTCCACATGAGAGCGCACAGCAGCAGCGCTTCGGGGTCGGCCGCTGGTTCGGACGCGGCTGCGATCTCGTAGTCGTCTTCGACTGGTGCGAGGTCTGCGCGTGCGTTGTCGGCGGATCCGCTGCCCTCGTCCGGGACTGCGCGTAGTGCGTTCATGGCGGGTGGCTTTCCGGTGTCGGTGAGCGGACGGGAAGGTCAGGTGGCCGGTGTTGGGCCGGGTCGTGGGCTGCGTACGTCGGCGGGATGCCGGTCGATGCGGTGTCCCGTGCCTGCGGTGAGGGCAGCAATTTCGGCGTCGAGCTGGCGGTCGATGTAGTCCGGGTCGGGTGTGTAGGTGGGTACGAGTCGCATGACGGGTCTCTCCTTCGATAGTGGGGTTGGTCAGGCTGCGAGTTGGTCGATCCGTTCGATCCGGAAGCCGCTCCAGTGGGTGTTCTCGTCGACGACCACGACGGGCGCTTGCAGGTAGCCGAGCTCGCAGGTGACGTAGAGGCGCGCGGCGTCGTCTTCGGTGATGTCGACGATCTGGTACTCGAGGCCGCGTTTGTCGAGTCTGCTTTTCGTGGCGTCGCACTGGCCGCACGCTGGTTTGGTGTAGACGGTGATCGGCATGGTGGGCCCCTTCTCGGATGTGCTCGATGGGCTTCATTCTATCGGATATTCGGCGATATTTCTAGACTTATTCGACTACGGTAAATGGTTCAATCCAGTTGTTGTCGAGTTGGTTTCGGCATTAGACACGAACCACATTCGGCCATTGGTCACTGTGCGAAACGGATGGAGATGCCCTGTCTGTGTTGGTCCTGCCACGTCCTTTTCGCCGTCATCTGGCGCAGGGAGATGTCAGCGGCGCACGGGTGCCGGCGATCAATGCGTGGGCCGGGCATTTTTCACCGCGAGCTGTGCGAGTGTGGGTGTGAAGTGTTCGGAGCCATATAGGCCGGAGCGGTAGCGGAGCCGCGGGTTGACCGGTGGCGGGCGGGTGGCCGCATTCTCGCTCGAAGCCAGATGCCGACAAGAACGCTTCTTCTCTTGTCGCGTCGGTACGCAGCGCAGCGGAGTTCGGTGTGGGGGCCTGCCGCAGGGCGGTCGGTAGTGTGCCGGGTATGGAGCGCTCGAAGGTCGAACATGCATTGTCGAAGGTTGCGGTGAATGCGTCGCCGCCGCCGTCTGATCTGGCGTTGGAGGCGATCGTCGCGGGTGTTCCGGCGGACGAGACCCGCCCGGAGACGGGCGACTCTGTGGATTTTTCGTGGCCCCCGGGCCGGACCTCCCTCTGAGTGTTTTTCGCAGCTCGCCATAGTGTGCGTCGGCCGCGCGCCTCTGGGGTCGACACTGGTCGATTGGGCGCCTGTCGGTGTGAGGGCTCGATGCCCGATGCACCGACCCCGCGCCGGTGAGCCGGACTGCCGGGCGCGGCCACCTCGAACTGGGGGCCGCGCCCGGTCACGCGTCAGGTGTAGCTCTGGACTCGTCCGATGTGCTCGGCCACGTACTGCGGGGTGATCACGGCGATCACGTCGCTGATGAGTTTCGGCGGCGCGCCGCCGTCCAGAGCTGCGCGCAGTAGTCGGGCCAGGCTGGGCACCGGAATGGATGCGGTGTCTGCTTCGCGCTCGGCTGCTTCGATCGCGATGGCGGCGGTTGCGCCGTCGCCGGCGGCGTAGTGGAACATCGCTGCCAGGGTGAGCGCGTGCGCGCGGGCTGTTCCGGTGAGCTTGGCGGCGATTCGGGTGAATGTCTCGCCTGCGTCGCGGCCGCCGTGGGTGGCCATGGCCAGGAAGGCGTCTCGGACTTCGGGGTGTCCGGTGGCGAGTGCGAGACCGACGCGGGCGGTGAGGTCGGCGCTGGGGATCTCGCGGGCACCGATGACGGCGGCGAGCTCGTCGAACGTGACTGGCAGGAAGTCCTCGCCCATCGTCGTCGCAGCGGCCAGTGCGATCGATTCGGGAATCTGGTCGCGGTGCTCGAATCGTGCTGCGATGTCCTCGCGTCGGCCGCTGCCGGAGATGCCGTTCTCGACTGCCATTGCGGTCGATACTGGGCTGGTCGCGGTGTCGGGGACGATGCCGTCGACATTGCGGTCGAGGTCGGTGTAGATCGTCCCGGCGGTGAGGTTGTAGGCGTGCAGGGCACTGAGGGTGTCGATAGCCGATCCGGCCATTGCTTCGCGGATCGCGTCGAGTCCGATCAGTGCAGCACCGGCGTGGCCCGGGTCTGCGATCGCGGCGAGTAGCACTGCGGTGACGGGTGCGCCGTCGACGTCCTGGCGTGCTGCTGCGGCGGCGAGCTTGTGGGCGACGGTTTCGGCTCCGAATGCGTCGATACGCATGGTCATGGCGATGACGTGCGCGCCGCTGGCGTCTTTCGCGAGGGCGATGACGACGACGGAGTTTTCGGGGGTGAAACCGAGCAGTGCGGGGATGGCGGCAAGGGTGTCGGCGGCGGTAGCGATGGAGATGCGGTGTTGCGTCATGGTGAAAGCCTTTCGGTGTGTTCGGGTTTGGGTTGCTGGTCTGTTGGGTGTGGGGTTAGTTGCGGAGTTCGCGGCGTGCGGTGCGGCGGTCGCGTCGGGCGCTGGCGCGTTTGACGGTGCGGCGGATCTTCGGCTTGCCTTGGCGGTGGACGAGGATGTCGATTTCGTCGGCGGTGCTGGGATGTTGTGCGCGCATGGTGACCGTCCCTTCGAGAACTGGTGGCCGGACCTTTGCCCTGCCAATTTCTTTTGCCGTGGTGGCTGGGGAGAGAAACCAGCGCACGGGGCCGCAGTGTCAACTGGCGGGCCGGAAAGTTTTCAGCCGGAGGCGTTTTGAAAAGTTTTCGGAGCCCTTGGGCCGGGAGCGCAGCGGACGCCGGCGGTTGATGCGGAGGTCACGGGTGATGGATGCTCGCCAGAAGCCACCTACGTCAAAAGAAATTTGATGCTTTTCGATGCTTTTGAGAGCGGAGCGCAGCGGAGTTCGATTCGGGGCGGCCCGCAGGGGCGCGTGTGGCCCGTCAGGGCCTGCTGTGGGCTGGCTGCTGGCTGGTGGTGGGACGCCGGCGCCGCCGGAGCGGGAGGCTCGACGGCGGCGCAGGTGTGGGGTTACGGCTGGGTGGTGATTGTGCGGGAGCGACGGAGCGGGTTCACGCTTGGTGTCGCGGTAGCGCTGGTGTGTGTCGGTTCAGCGGTTCAGGGTTTCGTCAGCGGTGTGGGTGTCTTGTTGTCGATAGATTGCTGGTCGTCGTTGTCGTGAGGCTCTGACGATTTCGGCGATGCGTTTTTCGGCGTTGCCGGGGTTGATGGGGGTCCAGGGTTCTTCGTACACCGTTACCCTCGGCGGTTCGTTCACCGCCAAGGCCGTGGTGGTCGATGCTTCGATCGGTTGTCGGTGTCGGGTGTGTGCGATGTCGATGAGTTTGAGTGCGAGGATGCCGAGGCCTGTGAAGGTTGCGGATCCGGCGACGATGATCCAGTAGGCGCTGCTGTTGAAGGCTGTCGTCACCGTTGGCGCGTTCCCGTTCGGTTCAGTGGGGGTGATGATCCAGATCATCAGTGCCAGTGCGAGTGCGAAGGTGGCGATGCCTGCGAGTGTGTAGGCGATGAGTTTGGTTCGGTCGCTTACTGCTTTCGTGATCGGTTTCTTGCTGGTTGCGGATGCTGTTGCGAGTGTTTGTTCGGTGTTCATTGCGGTTCCCCCCGGGCTGTTGTCGTTGGTGTCGGTCGTGTCTTCCTATGTGGTGGTCTGTCGGTCGTCGCGTCGTTGTTTGGTGCGCATGATGATGGTTGCGACGCCGATCGAGACGGTGATGATGGTGACGAGGACTTTGAGCACCCAGTGCACGGCGTTGTGGGTGTCGGTGAGGGTGGTCCAGATGCCGATGGTGAGCAGGATCAGTGCGGTGAGGATCGCGAGGTCGATGGCGGTTCGGTGTGTGCGTCCTGTGGTGTCGTCGATGCGCAGCGCTACTGCGGTGACGGCGAGGAGGACGATGCCTCCCGCGATGATGAACATTGTTGGGTTCCTTCCGGGCAGGTGAGCTGAATCGAGCCTCAGGAGATGGCGTGTGCCCGTTCTTGTTCCGCTTCTGACCTCTCGGGTGCTGACAGAAGCTGGATGTAGCGGGTGAGGACGGCAAGTGTGAGTGCGCCGAAGACGACTGTGGTGATCCAGTGGGTGTGTTCGATTGCTTGGGTCCATCCGGTTGCTGCGCTGAGCCCTGCGAGCGTGATGAGCCAGGTGAGGTGGCGGTGGGTGACTGCGAGCCGGGCTTGTGTCTGTGCCGACGGCGGTGTGGTGCTGCGCATTCATGTGTAGCCGTGGAGGGCAACGGCGGTGAGGCTGAGACCGAGCCATAGGGCGGTGAGGGTGTATCCGAGGAGGTTCATGGTGGTCACTCGCGGTTGCGGGCGCGGGTGCGGTCGTTGATGTCGTCGGTGGCGATCTGGTCGAGGAAGGTCGGTGTGCGTTGCTGGCGGAGCTTGCGGAGGTAAGCGATCGGCACGGCGGGACCGATGAGTGCTCCGAGGACGAGGATTACGGTCGTGGTCGTGGACAGGGTGCTGTCGGCGAGCACGGCGAGGATGACGAAGAATCCACTGAGGGACCAGTGGAGCTGTGCGCTACGAAAGTTCTTCGACGAGGAGGGTCCGACGACGTAGCGGTAGTGGAAGTAGGTCGCGGCGATGATGTTGATCGCGGCAAACACCTTGTCGACGCCTGCGACGATGTCGATGAAGTTCATCAGTGGTTCTTCCCTGTCTCGGCCATGTGGACTGTGGTGTTGATGGCCTGGATGGTCGCGGCGTCGGTTCTTCGCGCCCAGTTGCGGACCGCGATGGCTGCACCCAGGGTTCCGAGTGTCAGTGCGACGAGGGTGAGATCGGCGCCGCCTCGCCACACGAGGGTGAAGTTGTACAGCGCGAGGCCGAATGCGGCGGTGAAGAGCAAGAAGCCGACGTTCCGTAGGGCGCGTTCTCGGTGGTCGCTGTGGGCGAGTGCGGCGGCGGTGTAGTCGCCGACGTGGTCGCTGGTGTAGTCGGCGAACAGTGTGTCGCGGGCCTGTCGTTGGGCTGTGTATGCGGTGATGATGTTCATCGGTGGTGGTTCTCCCCCTGCGATTGGCGTCGTAGTGATGGTGATGCTGCCAGGTGGGTGCGACATTAGGTTCTACCTGTTCGCGCCCACCTGACGCCCGTGTTCAACTGGTGAGTTGTTTGCGTGTGACGGTTTCTATAGCGGTCTTGGCTGTGGCGTAGACACGGTCGGGGACGGTGATCAGACCGTTCGAGAGCCGCTGCACGGCCTCGACGGCGGACTCCCGTTCCCCTGCAGCTGCGGTGTCGTCGAGGGCAAGCTCAAGCGCGCTGTGTATGCGTCGCACGGTGCGCTTGTCGTCGTCGGTCAGCACACCCATTCCGACTGCTCGCGCGTGTCGGTCTGCGGTGTTCCACGCGCTCAGTGCGGCACGGGAAGCGTCGGCGAACGCTTGTACACGATCGGGGGCGGCGGGGCAGGTGTCGGTGTCGAGCGCACCGGCACCTGCGAATGCGTCGATGAACGCGGCCGTGCGAGGCTGGTCGAGGTCGTCGAGTAGCGGCCGGGTGAAGATTGCGTACGGGTCGGCGAGGTATTCGGCGTAGGCGCCTGCGACCTGGGAGTAGACGGCTTTCGCGGCCTCGAAGTCGGCAGCCAGTGTGTCGGCTGCTGCGCGGCGGTCGAGGATGCGGTGCCGGGTGCGGACGATGAGATATCCGGTGAATGCCAGGGCGGCGAGCGCGGTTCCTGCGGCGCCGATCCAGAGCGCTGGTGTCCAGTCGATGAATCCACTGGGCGCCGAGCCAATCGGGGCGGGCGCGATGTCGGTGGTGGGGGTGTCGATGGGTGGTGTGCCCGCGGCGGCCTCGTCGGAGCTGGGTTCGAAGAGCTCGAGACCCACCGCCATGACTGATGCCATTAGGGCGAAGATGAATCCGCCGATCAGCGCCGCGAGGGCATTGCCGAGTTCGACCTCGTCGTCGGCGGGGTCGAGTGGTCTGGTCATTAGGTAGCCGCCGACTATGCAGCTGACGATTCCCAGGAATGCGACGCCCCATAAAATCGCTTTGAGGACGTACAGCAGGTTCGGTTCACCATCAGGTAGTGGCGGCTCGTGATTCATTCGTTCCCCCGAATAGGATTGTGATGCAGCGATTTATGCTCGCTCGTTCACCATTTATCGTAGTCGTCTAAATGGGGTCGCGCAACTGCTTTTGCGTAGTTGGTAATATCGGTGCATGGCGCAGCGTGGTAGGCCGAAGTCGGAGGGGCCGACGCGTGATTTCGTGGTGTCGGTGCGTTTGACGGAGTCGGAGCATGACGAGGTGGCCCTGGCTGCGGATGCTGCGGGGGTGTCGTTGTCTGCGTATTTGCGGGCTCGGGGTGTTGCTGCTGCGAAGCGTTCGGTGCGTCGGGGTGCGTCGTCGCTGGAGTCGTGAATACCGCTGGGGCCGTTCGGTGGCCCGCGTGCCGGGTCAGGTGTTGTTGAGTTTGTCGAGGTAGCTGTCGTCGCCTGCCGGGTGCTCGTCGTCTGGGCGGGGTTCGTCGCCCTCGGTTGGTGCTGGCGACGGTGTGGTGGCGGGGATGAAGTGGTCGGGTTTGGTGAGGTACGGGTAGACCCCTGTTCCGGGGGTCTCGTTTTCAGGCCGTGACCAGGCCGTCGTCCTGGATGTCGCGGATGACGACACTGGATGCGTCGGGGGCGATGTGGACGCGGTCACCGATGTTCATGGGTCTCCTGTGTTTTCTGGTCGAGCGTGTGTTCATTGTTTCGCATGACCGGCGGGGTCACTGCATCGGTGTGAGGGCACTGCTGGGGACCCACTGGCCTTGTAAATCCAAGTGGCCCTTTCCGTTTCCGGTCGGTACGGAGAAGCTCACGCGTGCGAGCCAGGCGCCGTTGGCGAGTCTGGCCCATGCCGAGAGGGTGCCTTGGACCTTGATGTCGACACTGAGGCCTTCAGCTCTCACGCGAAGAGGTGTGCCGTCGCGCAGCGAGGTGTCCGAGGATCCGGGGAGGGCGTGCGAGACAGAGACGATGACGGGTTGTGGTGGGTCGACTGTGCGGCGTGTGGGTGGGTCGAAGGTGACGGGCCAGCGTGCGAACAGCTCGCCGGCGTCGGGTTCGTGGTGGGTGGTCATTGCGCGGCCGCCAGTGACCGGCGGGTGGTGTCGGCACCTGCGGCGTGATCGACGGCGGCGGGTGTCCATGTCATCTGCTGGCCGGGGCCGTAGGTGGGTGCGGTGAGGGTGTAGCGGCCGGTGCGCATCGGTGTTCCGCGGCCGTGGACGCTGGTGGCGATGGTGATCGCGCGTAGGCGTCCTCGTCCTTGTTCGATGCCGGCGACGGCGACTGTTCTGGATTGGATGCTCAGGTCGGTGCCGGGCATCCGTCCGTCGGTCACTGCCAGCACTGCGGTGTGACTTCGACAGCGTGCCAGGAGTGCACGCGCACGAGTCGGTGCGACGTCGCGGCCACCGAGGGTGGTGACGACCAGATCGACGCCGTCGAGACAAATGCTGGCGGCGTCGAGAGCCGTAGATGGGTCTCCGGGATTGACGAGTGCAATCTTGCTGAGGTCTCCGCCTTGTTCGTGGACGGCGAGGAGCCCGAATTTGGGTTGGCCGATGATCGCGACGTGGTGGCCGGCGGCACTGGCGGCGGCGACGAGGCCGACGAGGACCGATCCGGCTCCGGTCACCGACGCGACTGTTCCGCGGGCCAGCGCGCCGTGTGGGAGCAGTTCCGCCAATGGCAGGGGTACCGGAATGGTGCGCAGTGTTCGTGCGCGCACGGCAGGCGAGCGGGTGTCGCGGTCGGCGGGAGGCTCATCGTCGACGGCGGGGATCATCGACGGCTCTCGCGTCGACGCGGGTACCGCCGCGAGGGGCACTTGCTCGGCGGGGAGGTCGGTGGGCGCGTGGTCGCGGCGTCCGGGGATGGCGGCCATTCGCTTGCGGAGGGCGTCGAGCTGAGCGGTTTTGTCGAGCCCGGTCAGGTCCGGGATCGGGTCGGCTGCGGCCATGGAATCGACCTTTCGCCGTGCCGATGGGACACCCCGAAATCTACTCGAACGAGTGTTCGATGTCGAATGTGGGGATCGGCGGGGCTGGTACGTCCGGTTCGAGGGCGGTGTGCCACCAGGGGTAGCCGCGGCGTAGGTGTCGGTGGGCTGCGAGTGTGGCTTTGACCTGCTGTAACGCTGCCGCTATGTGTGGGTCGTCGGGGTCGAGGCCTTCGTCGCGGATCGCTTGCCGTTCGTCGTCGTCCATATCTGATTGGACGCCACTGGGCACGGGTTGGTTCCGACACCGTTCATTCGTTCGAATGGTTGAGCCGGGCACCGGTGGATGGAGCTTGTGCGCGTGCCGGTGGTGACCCCGCCCGTGTGGGCGGGGCCGGGCGGTGTTCAGGCGGTGCGGTGTTTGGTGAGGAAGTGTTCCCAGAGGCGGTCTGGGATGTTGGCGGGTGCGGTGTAGTGGCCGGTGGCGCTGAGTCCGGAGCCGGGGAGTCCGGCGTGGTGGATGACGGCGTGGAGGCCGCCGAGGTTGTGGGTGGTGATTGTTGCGCCGCGGTTGAGCGCTTCGGAGGCGATGGCGGTGAGCCGGTCGGGGTACATGAGCGCGTTCCTTTCGAGGTTCGGATGAGACGCAGCGGTCGGGCATGCTGAGTGCCTCTATCAACTTCGCAACGCACTACGGCGCGGCTGAGGGCGAACTACCTGAGGTTTGGCCCGGTGATTAGCGAATGCCGTTTACAACCGAAGGCAAGGTGAGACCCCCGCGGGTGATCGAATTGGGTCCACGACATCACCGAGGACGCCCGTAAACTGTTCATCAACGAAGCCCTCCTCGGTCGCTGGATTTCCGAAAAGCGCTGATACACCGACGCCACTACGACTTCCGGTGACCCAATCTCTGTCTCCTGCCGAACAGACCGAAATTGCCCGGCTACACAAGCAGATCTGCAGATCTCACGTTGCGGCACCGTCGTCGCGCCCGATGCGCAGACCGCATCCGCACCGCCAAAGAGGACAGGACTCATCAACTGTTCCTTTGCCGGTTCGACCGGAACCGCATTCGGTTGATGATCGTCCAGTTCGCCGTCTGCCTCGTCGCAAGTCGGATGCAGATCTTGCATTCACCTATTACGACACACGCAGGTGGTAGCGGAACGAGTTCGTCGGCGAATCTCGTCGGCCTACCGGCCGCAACGCACGCCCGGCGTACCGCTTGCGGTTGTAGAAGGAGAGTCATGGTCAAATCTGATCGTCACCGCACCGACACGATTGGCGTCACTGCCGACACCAGCCGCCCTCAAGAGTCCAACGATCGGCAAGACGCCCTCGGACTGTCGATCCGAACACCGGACCGAGCGCCAACCGCTAGGACACCGACCCACCTCCGAAACTCGAGTTGCGTCCCCATACAAACCACACCAGCGGACCCAAAAATGGAAAAGCGAACACGGCGAGAACCCACAATGCTTTACCTGACGAAGTGTAGCTCCGTGATCGAACAATGCTCACAAGTGCTGCGACGAACAATACACAAGCGCCTAGAACGATCACCAGGATCAGCGCGGCGAAGCCTAATCCGAAAACTTGTTCCGCCGGTGACCCGTCCTGCTGCGCGAATACCATATTGGCATTTCCTTTCGGGAAAGTAGTGGATTTTTGTTTGGAAAAATTCCGCACCCGCCACCCCGGTCGCCGCCATTCTGGCCTGAGCGTCCTTCTGCGACCAAATGTGTCGTAGCCTTTCGGATCCGAGAAAGCTAGGTGGATCGCGGTAATGTAGCCATTGATAGGCCAGGTCGGGGCTAATTCTGTCCCGACGTCGGCGCGTCCTCCTTCCCTGTTAGCGCGGTACTTTGCTCCAGTTCGCGATCAGCTCTAGCTCTGGTTTCGGCTACACGTTGTCAGAGTGGGACTGCTCCAGTTGCCAGTGCAGTCATCAAGATGACTACCGATACTCCGAAGCCGTATTTCGCTCCGAATTTGAAGATGACGCCGTAGTCCATGCGCATCAATCCCAGGAGCACGAACAAAGCTGCGACCGTCGGGCTGAACGCGTGCAGGGGTTGGGCAACAACCGATGCTCGCGCGATGGACTCCGGCGAGACTCCGAATTCTGTTGCAGTGCTCGATAATACAGGAAGCACTGCGAAGTAGAAGGTGTCTTGTTGGATGATGAATGTGAGCGGGAATGCCAGCAGTGCAGTGGCCAGCGGGATGAAGTTTCCTGCGCTCTCGGGTACCAGCGAGGTCATACTGAGCGCGAGGCTTTCCGCCATGCCCGTCTCTGCGAGCACGCCCGTGAACACCCCGGCGGCGAAGATCAGTGAGGTCACCGGAATCATGTTGGGAGCGTGACGTGCGAGGAGGTCTCGTTGGATCGTAAGGTTGGGGTAGTTCAGAACGAGTGCTACCGCAGCACCAGAGATGAACAGGAACACGGGCGCCACCCAGCCTGCGATCAGAGGGATCATGACTGCGAGGGCGAGGACGACGTTCACCCAGAACAATTTCGGTCGCCTCAAGCTCGAGTCGTCGTTGTCGAGGCCATCGTAATCGATGCCCTCGATTGCGGTGGCAACGTTGCCGCCGAGGCGCTTGCGCTCAGAACGGCCGAGCAGATAGCTGAATCCGATTACTGCCGAGACGCCCGCCAGCTGAGGCACAATGAGCGGGAAGTACAGTTCGCTGACATCGACATCCAGGGACACAGCTGCCTTGATGACCGGGCCACCCCATGGCAGCAGCGTTGCCGTCCCTGCGGACATCACCGCGACCGTGGCCAGAACCTCGAGCCGCAGTCCAAACCTGCGGTAGACACCGAGCAGAGCGGTCACCACGATGATGTAGGTCGACGATCCGTCCCCATCGACGGCGACCAGTAGCGTCAATACCGCGGTGCAGACGACGATCCGAAGCGGATCCGCTTTCATTATTCGGCGTAGCAGGTTGATGACGGGGTCGAAGATGCCTGCATCGAGTAACACAGCGAAAAAGAGGATGGCGAAAAAGATAAGCGCGGCGGTCGGTGCGACTTTGGCAATGCCTTCGGTGACGATTGTGTCGATGGAACCACCGAAGCCGGCAACGACCGCGAAAACTATCGGCACGAGAACGAGTGCCACGAGCACAGATGTCCTCTTGCTCAGGATGACGGCGAGGAATACCGCCAGCATGAGAACCGTGATGAGGGTGAGCATTGCTGCACTCCAGTCTGGTGAAAGGGTTCGAGCACGACCTCGGGCCGGGCGAGAGCTGTTGCGACGCAGAACAGTGCGCACTCGTGTCATGCAACGTATTGGCGGCCCGCGAAGGTATCGGGTAGCAGAGCTGTGACCTCCCGCGCGATGCCGACCACGGTCATCGCGTGTTTGCGGGCCAACTCGCGCGCGGACAGACGCTGAGCGGAAACAGTGATGTTGAGAGCCCCTACAGCGCGCCCGGACGGTGCGCGCAGGGGTGCGGCGAGGGAACGATGTTCGAGAGTGGTCTCCTGGTCGTTGAGTGCCCAGCCCCGCCGTGCCGCCTCGGTGACCGAGGCTGTGATCTCGCGCTTCGTCGTCCGTGAACGCGACGTTGCACCGTTGATGTCGATCCGGTCGAGCAGCGCCGACAACCGGTCTGTGTCGAGGGTAGACAACATTGCTCGCCCCAGTGATCCGGCGTGAATCGGAACCCGATGTCCAATGTAGATCGTGTTCGGTGGAAATTGTCGCGACGGTGTTCTGCCGACGATCACCACGTCATCTCCGTCCGGCACGGCGAGTTGCACCGTCTCTCCGGTGACGTCGCGAAGATGCGCCAGAAACGGTTCGGCAATAGAAGGCAACGTCATAGACGCGACCGTTGCCAGTCCTACAGAGATTGCTGCTGGACCTACGCGGTAACGCTTGTTCGCATCGATCTTGATCAGAAAACCGTGCTCGCACAGCGTGCGTGCCATGCGCAGGCCGGTTGCTTTGCTGACTTCTGCCGTTTCGGCGATGTCGGCCAAGGACATCTCTGGGTTTCCTGGTCCGAACGCCTTGAGGACCACCAAGCCCCTGGCGAGGGACTCGATGACGTAGTTCGTCTCGGCGTTGGTCATGGCTTTCCGTCCTGTGTTCGCGCTTGTGTGGCAACGGTCACGCCAACATAGATCGCGCGTTACTTTTGGCGCACCTTCATTTCGCACAGTGAAACGACAATGCGTCGCTTCGATCCGTGACGTAAAACCGAAACATCGATAACCGTTCCAGCTGGGGACGGGTGCACACCTGGAGGAGTTCGTCATGCCCCGTCGCACGCAGCCCGGGTTGGATTCTGACATCGCCCGAATCCTGTGCGAACGCAGCGCCGCTGGAAATGTGCCGACGTGGGCGTTGACTCCTGATCAGGCGCGAAAGGCCTCCATCGAACGAGTCGCGCAGGGAGATTCGGAACTAGCGGTGGACAACATCGTCGAGATCGAGATGAATCTTCCTGGTCGTAATCTCTGCGGACGGCTCTACCGTCAGAATCACGCCAACGACGTCGTCATCGTCTTTTTCCACGGAGGGGGATTCGTCACCGGCGACCTCGACACCCACGATCGACAGGCACGGATGCTCTGCGTGGACACAGGCCAGATGGTGTTGTCAGTACAGTACCGACTGGCGCCCGAGCATCCGTTTCCGGCAGCGTACGACGACGGCGTGGACAGCGTTCGCTGGACATGGCACAACCTGGCTGAGTTCACCCCCGACATCCCGCCGCGATCCGTCGCGGTGGCGGGCAGTAGCGCTGGTGCGAATTTGGCGGCCGGAGCAGCCCGTGTACTGGCCGGATCTCCCTTCGCCCCGATCGCCCAGCTTCTGGTGTACCCCCTCCTCGGTGGCCGAGACGATCTCGCCTCGCGAACTCAGATGGCCGATGGCTACGGATTGTCGACCAAGACCCTGAATTGGTATCTCGCGCATTACATCCCGAAAAAGTCGGATCGCTCCGACATTCGTTTCGCACCTCTGTGCGACGACCAATTTGCTTCGTTACCACCCTCTGTGATCGCGGCTGCCGGCTACGATCCTCTACGCGACGATGCGCGTATGTACGCCCACCGTCTTCGGACCAGCGGCACCCCAGTGATGTTTCTAGAGTTCGAAACCCTCAATCATGCGTTCTGGGGACTCGCGGACCGTGCACCGGAAGCCGGCCGCGCTTCTAGCCTCATGTGCCGAGCGTTTCGAGACCTCGTCGACTCCGAGGTGCGACGACGTACCGCAGGGACGAAGTAGTCAAGAGCCGACCGTTCATTGGCCCATCTGTGCAACTCAGTTACCGTACCCGGATTCGAGGTGCGCCTCGGTGATCTCGTCAGCGTGCGTCAGGTGCGAGGAAATCGACGGCCCGCATTGGCTGGTCGACGGTTGTGTCGTCCGCGATCCACCCCATTGCTGCCCCGCGACCGATCACCGCATGCAAAACTACGTGGTTGTCAGCGACACTGGGTTGCCCCGCCCGAGAACGCAATGACGGAATCGAGGCGGATCAGGTTACGTGTCCTCCTTGTTCGTCAGCGGCCGGTCGAACTGCTCCTGCGCGTCGACGACGGCGTCGATGTGCTTGGTGGTCCACCCGTACAGCGCGAGCATCGGCTCGTAGAGCGTCGTACCCAAGTTAGTCAGTCGGTAGGTGACCGAGACGGGGCCGGTCGTGGCGACGGTGCGTTCGACCATCCCATTGCGTTCGAGTCCGCGCAGTGTGCTGGCCAGTACCTTCTGCGAAATACCGTCGACCCGCCGACGGAGTTCGTTGAATCGGCTGGGACCCTCGTCCAGCACGCAGATCACCAACACGGTCCACTTGTCTGCGATCTGATCCAGCAGAAGCCGTGCGGGACAGTCCCTGTGCAGCGCCGACATCGACGACGGCGCCGCAGTCACCTCTGGGATACCTGGTGATGTCACAGTATCTATTTAACACCACGTCTCCAGCCGATACCGTTGAGTCATGCCCATAACCAGTCCGATTCCTTTCACGAGCGCGGTCCACTGGCCGATTGGACGTCAGACGTTCACCTCGGTCAGCGACGGCTACTACCAGACCGACCTCACGGTCTTCCCCAGCTTCGACCACGCCGAAGCCTCCGCCCTGCAACGCGCCGCTCACCGAGCCGCCGAGCCCCGGATCTCACACAACATGTACGTAGTGCGCGGTCCTGACCACGCCCCGATCCTGATCGACGCGGGGATGGGTGACGGTTGGGGTTCGACGATGGGTCACTTGCCGTGGGCTCTGTCGTCGATCGGTGTCGGTGCGGAGGAGGTGGGGACTGTGCTGTTGACGCATCTTCACCTCGACCACTGCGCCGGGCTCATCGATCCTGATGGCACGCCGCGTTTTCCGAACGCCCAGGTGGTCGTGCACGCCGCCGAGGTCGACCACTGGCTCGGCGGTGACGCTGAGTCACCGTCCGACGACGATCCGCCGTGGGCTCCGTCCGTGACCCGCCGAGGTGCCAGTGCCGCGCTTGCACCGTATCGAGACGCATTGCGGACGTTCGATCATGAGCAGGTCGTTGCGCCCGGGATTACCGCTGTTCCGCTGATTGGGCACTCCCCCGGACACAGTGGCTACCGAGTCGGGGCCGGAGCCGACTCGATCCTCGTCATCGGCGACATCGTGCACGTGCCCGCTGTTCAGGGTCCGCGGCCCGATGCCTGCGTAGTGTTCGATGTGGACCGTGACGCAGCCGTCGCGGCGCGAGGAGCCTTGTTCGAGGCGGCCGACCGTAACGGATTCCGTATCGCCGGCGCCCACACCGAGTTTCCCGGTGTCGGTTTCGTCGAGCGCGCCGGTGATGGGTACCGGGTGGTTCCCGACCTGTGGGTCGGATCGCTCGACGCGTAATGCAACGGCGCCCGCAGTTCTCGTGTGCGCTTCCGTTGCACACGAGGTAGGGATGAAAAACGGGAGGAAAGATGAGTATGACGCGGATCGAGTTGGCGACGTGGCCGACTCCGATGGAACCGGCACCTCGACTGGCCGCAGCGATCGGACTGCGCCACGACGATTTGTGGATCAAACGCGACGACCTGACAGGACTGGGTGCCGGCGGAAACAAAATCCGCAAACTCGAATGGACACTAGGTACAGCACTGGCTGACGGCGCAGATGTCGTGATCACCACCGGCGCAGCCCAATCCAACCACGCGCGTTTGACAGCAGCGGCGGCAGCTCGTGTGGGTATCGGTTCGGTGCTGGTCCTCCCGGGCCCGCCGCCGAGCGAAAGGGACGGCAACCTTCTCCTCGATGCACTATTGGGAACCGACATCGTGTGGACCGACGTCTCCACCTTAGGAGAGACCACCACAGACGCCCACCTCGAGGGCGGCGGCAGCCCCCTCGACCGCGCCGGGGACGCATCAGAGGCGACGGACACGCGCTGTCCGTCGCCCCTGATGGTGGTCTAGGTCTACTCGGTGCTGGTGGCCTCCTCTGCTGCGCCCGTCAGCGCGTCGTGGGCTTGTTCGGGGGTGATTGTTCCGGCTGCGGCCTGCTCGACCGGGGTGAGCACGTGACCGTGCTGGTCGAGGAAGCCGAGGTAGTTGTCCTGGTTGCCCCAACCGGTGCGTCGCCAGTAGTCCTTTCCGGTGCCGCTCATGCGGGCCTCGTAGGCGGCGAGTACCTGCGCCAGCAGCAGCACCTGGGCGCGGGCCTCGGATGCTTTGTCGATCAGTGGGGCGATCGCTTCGCGTGCGGCGCGGTCCTCACTGCCGGGGTAACCAGCGGTCGTGCCGGTCACCGTAGGAACACCCACGCCGAGCAGCTGCGCCAGGTACTGCGGTGCCTTGTTCTGCGTCAACAGACCGGGCTCGTCGACGAGAGTGTCGGTGATCCACTTACCGGCACCCTTCGGCAACGTCTTGCGGGTCAGGAACCGGGCCAGCCACTCGGTGCGGACCTCGGTCGCCACTGTCGATGCCTTGTTCAGCTCGACGGTGCGGCGGCGAGACGCACGCTCGGCCTCTTTGCGTGCGGCTTCGGCTTTCAAGCGCTCCAGCTCGCGTGCTGCGGCCACGGCGGCGGCGTCGTCGGGGTCAACGTCGCCTGCGGGTTCTGCGAGCGACGCTGCGAGAATCGGACCGGGCTTGGTTCCGGCAGCGACGGGGTCGGCGGTGAAGTACTCCCCGGTCCACACGTCGGTGAACGTGAGCGTGTTGACGTGGTGATATCCCTCGTCCGCTGTCGCTTCGGGGTCGTGCTCGGTGGCCCAATCGACCTGTTCGTCCTCGATGACCTCGCCGGTCTCGGTGACGGTAATCTGCTCGCCCTTGGTCAGCCACACCGACCACACGGCCGGGTTGGCATCAATGACTGCCTCGGTGACCTCCGCGTCGTCGGCGGCGGTGACGAGATCGTCGGCGCGCAGGTAGCCGTTGCCCTCGCGGGGTTCTGCGTCGAGGATGGTGAACCCTCGTTCGGCGTAGGGCGCTGCTGCCTCAGCGCGTTCCTTGCGTTCGGCGCGGTCCGCCAGTAGCCGGTTCGCGGTGTACCGGAAGTGGTGACGGTGCCCGTCGAGCAATTCGGACACGGCGGCGTGGTCGCCGTCTGCTTCGAACGTGGCCACGATCGCGGCCTGCTCGAGGTCGAGCTGCCCGTTGTCGAGGGCATCGAGGGCGGTCTGCGACCGTCCCGCTGCGGCAGCAGCTTTCACCGTGTCGCGGTCCATCTGCACCGTCTTGGCGATCTTGGTGACCGACACACCGAGCTCGAGCATGCCGGTCACAGCCTTGGCGCGCTGGCCTTCGGTGAGGTCGATCCGGCGCTCGTTGGCGACGACCTGCTGCGACAGTCGAGCGATTTCGCGCGCCTTCGCGCTGCCGGTGACGCTCCGGATCACCACCGGCACGGTCTCGGCCTGCGCTTCGATGCTCGCGAGAGTTCTCTGCTGACCGTCGATTATCACGACGTTGTCGCCGTCGCGGATCGCGGAGATCGCTTGCAGGACACCGTGCACGGCGATGGAATCGACCAGGGCACGGAACTCGGGTGACTCGGTGTCGACCTGATCGCGGACGTTCGGGCCGACCTCGAGGGTGGCCGGGTCGAGGCGGGCGAACTCCTCGCCCGCCCCCGCCGTCGACACCACCGCGTCGACGGCGGGGGCTTCGGTGGCAGCAGCGGCGGTTTCGGTGTTCCGAGCGGTCATGATGTGGTGTCTCTTTCCTGGTAGATTCTTGGATCGGAGACACCGGGCAGCTAAGGACTGTCCGGTGTTTCTTGTTTCTGCGTGTGATGCAGCGAGCGGTGGTCAGGCTGCGGCGGGGTGTTGTCCTTCCTGGTAGGCGGCGGTGATCTGGTCCTCGCTCGCGCCGTTCTCGCGTGCGATGCACGCCCATTTCGCGGCCTGCTCCCGGTGCACGGCCTCGGTGCTGGCGTTCGGGTCGACAGCGGCACGGTCGGCTTGCGCGGCGTAGGCGGTGACCTGACCGAGTGCGTGAGTGCGCACGTGGGTGGGGACGGTGGCGATCGCGGCCATGATCGCCTGCTCCCCCGGTGTTGCCCTTCTGTGTGTGGTGACCTCGTGCATGTCGTGACTTCCCTTCTTTCACTGGTGACCTGGCCCTTGTGCCCTGCCACGTTTTTTCGCCGGTTGCTGGCGTGAGAAGAGGCAGCAGCGCACGCGGGCGACGGTGCAGACCACCGAGCCGAGAAGTTTTCGAGCGAGCGCAGCGAGCACGGGATCGAAAAGTTCTCGGACCCCGCAGGGGCCGGAGCGCAGCGGAGGTCGTGTGGTTGCGGCGGCGAACGTGGGTGATGCAGACTCGCCGGCGCCAGCACCCGCCGAAAAACGAGATCCCTTGGCTCTTTTGAGTGCGGAGCTCCATTCGGTGGACACCGAAGGTGGCCCAGTCCGCCCCGCCCCACCGCTCGGGCGGGGCCGGACGAACCAGGCCGGTCCCCTACGCGGCGCTGCCGCTCTCTTCGGCCGTGTCGGCTTCCTGCTCCGCATCGTGCGCATCGAGGGCCTCTGCGAGCTCGTGAACGCACTTGAGGACGGTCTGCGCGGTGTCGGTGATCGTCTCGGTGTCACCGTCGGCCCATCCGGCGATGTAGCCGACGGAATACGCGCTGGTGTCCAGTCCGAGCAGGCCCGCGAGGACGTAGGCGACCGATTCGGCTTCGACCTCCATCCGGCCGCGGTGCAGGTCCTTGCGCGCGTCGGGGTCGGTGATCTGCGGGGCGTGAATGTGGGCGTGCCCGGCCTCGTGCAGCATCGTCTTCGCTGCCGCTGCGGGTTCGAGATCCTCGTCGACGACGATTCGGCGGCTTCCGTCTGTGGTGGTGTAGCCGTTGACCGTCCCAGCGACAGCCTCGCGGGTGACGCTCCAGCCGCGTGCGGTCATGACGGCGGCAGTGCGGTCGTAGATCCGGGCGGGATCGGCGCCGGTGAGGAGCTGCGCGAGTTCTTCGGGCTGCGGGTGCCCGGCGATCGGGTCGGTTTGGGAGATGTCGAACACCGACAGGATCGGGAACGTCGGGACCTTGCGGCTGTTCTCGTCGCCGGTGTCGTTATCGGTCTCGGTGACGGTGCGGGAGCTGTAGCCGTAGATTCGGATTGCTTTCTCGCCTTTGCGGACCTGACGGCCGCGCCCCTGCCACGAACGGAAACCGGCCACTCGTGTTGCGTCCGGACGCTGCGCCAGAATCAGCAGGATATTGCGGAAACTGTAGTCGTGGAACGACATTGCTGCATCGAGGTAGGCGCGCCACGCTTCCGAACCGGTGAGGGCGTCGACTTTCTCGGTGATCGTAGCGTGCAGCGCCTCGGCGAGCTCGCGGCGTGCCTGCGCCTTGTCCGCTGCGCTGGTGGTGGTGCGTACTCCCATGATGATGCCTCCCGTGCCCGACCGGTCCCCCGGCCTTGTTGCTCTGCCCATTTCTTTCGCCGTCATCTGGCGTGAGGAGAGACAGCAGTGCACGGGCACGACGGGGCAACCCGCGGGCCGGGCAGTTTTCACCGGGAGCGCAGCGAGTGCGGGTGGTGAAAAGTGTTCGGAGCCTGCGGCCGGAGCGCAGCGATCGCCGCGGGTTGAGGCGGCGGGCACGGGTGATGCAGGATCACCGGCAGCCAGATGCCCGAAAGAAATAACTCTTTTCTTCGGTACGGAGCGCAGCGGAGTTCGATTCTGTGGATGCCCGCAGGGTGGCCGGTCGCCGCCAGGCGGATGCATCACCGCGTGATCCATCGTCGACGTGAGCACCGCGACGCCGTGGACCGCTCGGCGGTGATTGTGCGGGAGCGACGGAGCCCGACCGCCTCCTTGTCGCGGCAGCCCTTGCAGTAGAGGTACGACATCTGATGGCAGTATCGATGGGATGACCCCGACCTTTGCGACTGAATTTCAGAGCTTCGATTTTCAAAAGTGGGCACCGGTTGCAAGTTCTGGCGCTGCTACGTTGGCTGTGATCGTAGCTATTGTCAGTTGCGTATACGCTGCTCGGTCTTTCAGAAAATCGTCCAGATCCTTGGAGCTGTCCGAGGCGCAAGAAAAGCGGAAGAATGCCCGTTTGGATTGTGAAATCGATAGAACTGCACACTGGTCGGACAAGGCGGCGGGCGTAAACTGGATCGGTGTGTACGTGCTGGTCAGCAATCCATCTGAACTTGCTGGTGCCGCGTCACGGGCTGAGCTAATCATCAATTATGAAATCCGCGGAAAAACGATTAACCATCGCATTCCGGCCGATATGGAGAACGGAACTCTCGTTGACACTCTCGCTATTCCATGTCGCCTGGAGGCGTACTCGGCAGACAACGGCTGGCTAACATTCACCTTGCATGATGAGGTTGTACACTACAGCAACATCACAATGGCAACATTGGAACTCACAGACACGCGCGAGATCAAAGAAACTGTGCCGGTGTGGCCGATCAGAGAGGTAGTCAGTGACCCGAGAACCTGATTTTCTATCGAACGAAGGCGAAGTTGTCAGGATCGTTGGTGATGGGGCGATCATGGCTGCTGGGCAGGTGGGGGGCACGTCGGTTCCGGTGGTGCTTCTCGACCTGATTGATCACCCCGACGTGATCCAGGCGATGGAGGCTCACGCGAAGTACGACGAGGGGGATGTGGAGTTCTTTTGGGGTAAAGGAAGACGTAAGACGGTTGGACTTCGCCTGAAAATGGTTCGCCCGGTGACGCTCACGCTGGACTTATTTTTCGATCCGGCCACTCAAGGAAATTTGATCGACTGGATGATTCAGGCACGCGCTGTATACCTTCGATCTGCCGTGCCCGGTGACAACATGCTGTCGAGTGACGGTAACGTTCAACTTCTGCTTGGTCTACCACATACTGGTTTTGAAGTTATCTGGGAGAAAATGTATGCAGATCTCATGACAAAGAAGATCCGCAAACAGAGGGGGGTCTCGCAGAGGAAAGCCAGTCAGCTCGCAACTGACGCCATATCCGAACTGCGCGGACTTAGCGGTATCCGATTTTCGTAAATTCAGCGTGCTGACGAGTTCGATCGAGCGGAATGCCCTGTGTCATGAAAATATTGTGCCGGTGGCCAGGCATCGATCGCAAGCTGCAGCTCCCGTTCGGACTTTCTTCACAGCGCGTAGACAAGAGTGCACACGTCGATTGGGTGCCAATCCTCTGCGACGTCGACGGGATAGAACGGTGTACGGACCAGAATCTCGACCTGCTGCTTCTGATGTACATGGTCCGAGCCGTTCGCGCATGTGTATCCCGCTGCGAGCAACTGGTTGACAGTGGGGTTGAGCGTGAGCAACTCCACCAACTCGCCGAACATGGCACGTAAGCCTTGGATTTTTCCGTCGCCGATCCCCATACGTGCGGTTGTGCCATCGAGTGAATGTCAACGACCGGAAGCAAGGTGCGACCACAGTGCGGTGTCGGTCGATTGCATGATTGCCGTGGACCACGAGAGCGGGAGAGGCTGCTGACCACACAGTGCTGCGTCGTCGCAGCCACGTCAACGAAAGCGAGACCACCGCATGTCGTTTTCCTATAGTCGCATTTCCGCCCTCATACGTCTCACCATTGTTACGACGGTCGCAGCCTCGTGGCTCGCCCTTGCCTTGACTGCTGCGCCGAATGCAGTCGCGGGGCCGAATCACCACAACACCGATCCCGCAGCAACAGGATGTACCGGCGACGCCTACACGATCGCCACCCGACAGATGCCTTACCGCAACATGGTTGTAGAGGTCAGATACTCACCATCGTGCGCGACAAACTGGCTTCGCATCCAACAGATGTACGGCGGCGTCCATTTCTATCTCAGTTCCGACGCAATGGGTCCGTCTATCGTGGAATCGCAGGGCGGCACAGGAGGCACTCACTGGACCAAACAGGTGTACGCACCGGGCGCGACCTGCATCGGCTTCGATGCGCGATCAGTGAATGCAAGTCCATCGGTCGGCGGTCGTATCTGCTGAACTACTTCACCCGCTAGTAGACGTCGAGGCCGGTCGGTGCAATAATGTGGGTGCGCGGGCAATAGCCTCGTCGAAGTGAACCCGGCAGCCTTCCGGACGGTTGGTGAGCCGGGTTTCGCGTTTCTACCGGACCGTGTTACGAGCTCGGATAATCGGTTCGACCCGATTTGTCCAGTGTCCACCCTTGGCCAGGCACCATGCGACTGCGTCGGGGATCCAGAGCATCGGTTCGTGTTTTGCCCGGACGTGCTCGTAGCTCAACAGTTCCCCAATTCGATGGCCGCGGGTTGCCGAGTAGAGGGTCTGACGATCCGCTCGGACCAGGGAATCGTCTTGTTCGATGACCAGTCGGGTAGCCGACAGGGCCGCCAGGTCGGCTACCAGCATCTGTAGCGCCATCGACCGACCAGCTCGTTCAGGAAGAGATGACGCGTCGTAGACGTGTAGCCAGACGGGAAGCGCCACTAAGACCGAGCAGATCTCTTTGCGTCGCGAGTCGCGTTCGGACTTGAAATGGATCCGTTCCTGGCCTTTCAGTCTGAGGTCGCTGAGAGCCTTACGTGCGGCGGTGAGGTCGCGCGGTTCTGCGACCGCGGCCACAACAACCAACCCCCTGGCCTTGGTTTCGTCGACGAAAGCGTGCATGGAGCGAGACGGTAGACGACAGGGGTGCAGCCGCCCTAGTGGGTGTGTCCGCTTTCAAACGTCGACGACCTTTCGGCGAATCAGTACGGGTCCGTACGTATCTACAACTCGACGCCGCCCGTCTGTAAAGCGTGCATTGACAGTTCACAAGGGCCCACGAACGAGGGCCGAAACTCTGAGCAGATTTAGCCCACTGCAACTGGGTCCTGCGCCCCGGGTCGACTTGAACCAACGAATCCTAGAACAGAAGGCAGGAATTTTTGAATAGCATTGAGGCAATAGTTCGGCAGGTAATCAGCGGGGAGTTGTCGGTCGATGTCGCTGTCGAAGCGATCCTGGACCTACCTAGACAGGGCACCGAGGAATTTGACTCGGTGCAGAATTACTACGACAACCCTGACGGGCGCAGCGACTCGAACGACATCGGTATCGCCATGGCAAGCGCCAACACCTCGGGCACGCTGTCGGATGCCAACTACAAAAAGCTGTACGACGCGATTGCCCGAAAATAATTTGAACTGCAACGCTCCGACTCTCCTTGTTCGTACGGGTTGGCATGTGACGCGAACTGCTTGGCCGGCGGGCGGAACTCCAGTCCACGTGACGCACTCCCCGGGTTGAAAACCCTCTTGGGATTTTGCAACGGTTGGAGCTTGGCATGCGATGTCAAGACAGCGCGTCCAACACGGGCGGCTAGGTAAGGAGGACATATCGGTGTCGGATCGCATGATCAATCTCGGTATACCGCCGAAACCAGTTGCTGTTGTCGGTGTGTTTCTCTTCCTCGCGGGGGTGCTGCTGCTTGTCTACCCGGTGTCTGTGTCTTCTTATGGTCTGACTGCTTCGTGTGGAACGACTATTACGCGAGATAACAGTGAGGCGACTGCGCTGGCCAGCCGGTTTAAGGACACTGAGGCGGCAGACGAACTGCGGATACCTACCCCGGCGAAGACCGATGTCTCGCCTATCAAGAAATGTACAGATGCTTTGGTGCTTCGACGCTGGATTGCGTGGCCGGCGACAGGTGTTGGTGTGTTGCTCGCGGCCGCGTCGCTTCGTGTCGTGCTGACCGATCGGTTGAGGTCCAGGTCCGTTCGGACGACCGCTTCTTATCCTTCAGAGGAGTCAGACCGTTCCGGTCGCGGGACCCTTTCTGAGACAAATCTTGTAGCACCCACTCAGCCGCCGGTCAGTGTCGAAGAAAGCGTGTCAGGACGCCAGCCGCCTCCGGCTGCGCCACCTGGCTGGTACAACGATCCGCATTTACATCAGCATCTTCGCTGGTTCGATGGCACGCAGTGGACTGCCAGCACAGCACCCTTTGGTGACGCTAGCTCACCTACGTCCAACAATGATCGAGGAAGCAACACATGAAGCGACTCACGCGAGTACAGGTAGTCGTCGCGGCATGTCTTGGCGTCATCTCGGCGGGCACGATAGCCACGATTGCGGCGACATCGGCGTCTGAGCAAACCAAGTCCGAGGCCGAGAACACAATCTTCGACCGTTATTACGAGGCGGTCGAGATGTATGCGCCCGACTTCGAGAAGGTGTACGGCGGTTCGACCGTGCGTGGCGATGTCGTCTTCTGTGTGAGCAACTACGGCGAAACGGACGAGGAGCTACTCGACGAGGCGTACGAGGAGTTCTCGGCTGCTTCGGCGAGGTCGGTGCGGGAGTGGTACGCAGTCACACTTGCGTACGGAATTTGTTCGACAATCTGAGAGGCCTGTCCTGGACTCAGCGTTCGATTGATCCCGACTGGTCCAACGCCTGGTGAAATGCAGCATTGTCGAAGAGCCACCGTTCGAGGACGTCCCGAGCCGGCCGGGTTCTGGATCGAGTAAGGAGCTCGTTTGTCCAGGTTTCGATGAGGTCGCAATATCGCTGGTATGTGGAAGCAGGCCAGCTTCCTCTGTTGTCCAAAGAGCGCCAACCGGCCAGGCGCAGCGCGGTTGCGACTCGGCTGTCGAGTATAAGACTGGGGTGTCCCGGGTTTCCGCGACCGGCGAAGTACAAGTACTTCGTGAAGAAGGCTGGCCCAAAGTAGGTGACCAACGGTTTTTGGTCGCGGAGGAAAGCATCGTAGGCTGCGCGCGGTTGGGTGCGTGCGAGTGCTGCTGCGGCGTAGAGGGCGTCCTGGTACCTGAGCCGGTCGAGGGAGAAGCTTCTCATTCGTTTGTGTACGAGACGTCGGCGACTTCCAGTGCCCCAAGCCATGGACAGCCACAGAATAGGCCACACGTCTTCGGGGTTTGTCAGTTGTTGTGCGGCGGCGAAAATATGGCCTCGTGCCAGTGCTACTTCGCCTCGGTCCCTTCCGTTGATTTCAAGCGGGTGATCAATGGCGCTCAGCTGCCGCAGGGAGTTGTTCCACCAGGTCAAATCCACTTTGATTGAATGATCGACAATGATCGTCTTTCGGTTGCTTTCTTCGGTTTCGAGCCATCTTTCGAGTTGGATCGGAGGCTGAAGAGCGCTGAGGTCGGTTGCCTGCTTGGCCATGGGTTTCAGTCTTGCCCATTGCCGACCCATGTACTACGTCCGGCCGGATATCGCTTCCTGCAATGTTCTGCACGGACAAGACCAGGCCGACCCGAAGACCGTGTGCGTGCGCACCGCGCCGAAGCTCGCTCAGAAAAATCGGTAGTTCGAGGTGCTGATCTGGAATCCGTGGCCGGACGCTTCGTGGAGGCAGGTAGCACCGCCGGTGGCTCCGGTGAATCCACAGGTCATTCCGTATGCGGTCATGGTGTTGCCGTATGGGAGTGTTGTTGCCTGCATCGATTGCCGGTCTTGGAGGTGAGAGTTGCCTCCCGAGTCCGTGATCAGACCAGTCTCGCCGTCCGAACCGACTGTGATCAGACGGGCATCGATGCCGGCGGACAGCGGTTCTCCGACCGGTGACGAACAGAAGGCGCCGGTCTGGGTGATGGTGCAGTAATAGTCACCGCTCGGGCTGGACAGTTGGCATACACCGCCGCCGTTTGCACACGCACCCGGTGGAACGGGTTCTCCTACGAGGTCGTTCGAGTTGTTTTCGGACGCCGAGTTCTCCCCTGGTAGCGGCGGCATGGAACTGTTTTCGGCCGCAGAGTTACTTCCGTCTGCGCTCCCGGTGGTCGTCTCGGCTGAGGGCGTTCTGGGCGGCGCCGTGAGGTCGTCGTCTACACGCGTGGAAGCTGTGTCGGTGCAGTGCTGCCGTTGGTACTGCCTGAGACCGCCGCCTGCGGCGCTGGGGTATCCGTACTCCTGCGGATACACGATGAGGTCGGGAGTCGAGGTCCAGGCCTTGGCGAGTGGGGGGAAGTCCGCGAGGTCGACAGTGAAGCGGACACTGTCTTCCAGAATCTGCGCCGAGTCGACTTCGGTGGTGACTGACTCGGCCGGAGTGTCGTCCAGGAACTCCGAATCCCCGTGCACCGACCACTGTCCTGAAGCAGCTCCGCCGGGAGCGTAGGAATCGATGCGCTCGAACGCCAGGTTGTAGTTGTCGCTGCTCTCCCTGCCGAGGCCACCTGGGAACAGCACCACGCCGAAGTCGAGACTCCCAGGTTCAGAGAACAATTGATTGCTGGAGTATCCCGACATCGGTACCTGCTGGGGCACGGGGGGCGGTGGACCAGCGAATGCGATGGTTATTTCGAGCCGGTCAGCACCGAGGTGCTGCATCTGTACCGTGCGTGCGAGGACGGGATCGGGCGCTTCGATGTCGACAGCATTCGGGCTGGACACCGTGTCCGATACCGATACGCACGTCAGGATCCGCGGGAAACCAGAGAAGTCGAGGGCGTCGGAGTTGTCTTCTCGGGTGCCTCTGACCGAAAGAGCCGTGACGGCCACCGCCACTACGAGGACCACGATGACGACTGCCGCGACCACCCACGGCCTGGTGCTAGTTCTCCTGGTCGAGGCCGCGTGTGGGTCCGGATCTCCAGCGGAACCTGGGTTGTCGCTCGTACCCGATGGGCCGCTGTCAGGGGTAGTCATCCTTCATAGTTCCGCGTAGGACCAAGTGATAAACCGCGCGCGGCGCGACGGGAGTTCTTGGATGGATGTAGCCGAAGCTGGCGTCTGGACGGCGGTAGTAAGCCCATACGTCCGATATGCACGTTGGTTACATCCTGCGGTCAAACGGCGACGCACGGTAGAGAGCAGGTCTGCGGGTTATCTGTGTGGACAGCGGGAACACCCTCTGGATGACCACCCCTGGAATCGGCCCCGCAAGCAGTAGCCCAAAGCCGGCCCCCGGGTGGTATCCGGATCCTCAGTCGCCATCTTTGCGGTGGTGGGACGGCGACGGCTGGACGGACAGTGTCGTGCCGATACCAGCATCTCAGCCACCTCCGCCTCGGCCACCTGCACCTCAATTGCAGATGTCCTCACCTGTCAACGGACGCACCTCACCCCCTCCCTCGCCGCAGGCTGAGGAGTCCACCGAACCTTCACAGGCTGCGGCGACATTGCGGCGACATTGGAGACGCCTGTTGCTTGACGTCGTTTTGCTGCTTCTGTTCACAGTGTGGCTCGTCGCCAGCTTCACGAACCTGGGAGTAGTTCTTGGCGGATCTCCCACAAACGCCGATTACGTACGAGTGGCGATCCTGCCGTTGCTGGCGTTCGGTGCTGCATTGTGGTCGTGGAAACGAACACGGTTCTATATTGATCGGCATCCGGACGGCGAAGCCGCTGGCACAAAGTTGCGTGACGTCTTGCTGAGTGTGTGGTTCGTCGGATCGGTGGTGCTCGCTGTCGGCGCAGGGATCAGTGGAGCAAAGGAGCAGCCGTCGCTCAGCGGCGGCGAGCTGCAGTCGATGTTGCGTGCCAATCTCGGCGCAGCCGAGGGGTCGCCCGCGCGCACAAGCACGATCGCATGTCCGACCGGGCAGAGCTTCATCGACGGCGATATTGCGCGCTGCACTGTCAAGACGTATGGAAACAGCTCGGAGGTGCTCGTGGTCACGGTCCACAGGGACAACGGCGATTGGCGTCTCAGCATCGATGTCGAGTGATTGCGCGGTGCCACTGACGCCACCCAACCGTTGTGGAAGCGTGCTATTTGCCGTCTGAGTCGGCTATTTGCGCCTCGATGAGTGCGTTCCAGTACTCGGCTTGGTCTGCTGCCTGCCGGTTGAATTCCCTGCGCTCGACATCTGTCCAGGTTTCGTCGTCCCAGTCGAGCTGTCGTTCGATGATGAATGAGTCGAACAGTGCCGAGTAGGCACGGTTACGCTGCGCTACCAGCTCTCTGAGGTCCATACGCGGGCTCGCTTCACTTTGTCATCTGTCGCTTGCTGCCTGATTGTGGCAGTGCTGCATGCGCGTTGAGCGTGCAGGGTTGGGCTCTGCGTACTTGTATAGGGCTGTTTCGCAGTGCGTCGTATTGAGCCCGGGATGCGTCGCTGAGGACGTGGGCCACTTCAGACGTCAGGGCTTCCTCCCCCTGAGTAGGAAGTGGTCAAGTGTCGATATAACGCGCGTGCGCAACGACGCGTTGCCGCGATCACTACGGCCTGTCTCTGCCTTTTCGATGAGGCTGGTCTGCGACGGGGCCTGAGGGATCTGGTGAGACAACGTCATTCGCAGCGTTGGTAGGGGTAGAACACAAGATCCTGCGTAGGTCCGGGAAAGAGCGCAGACGACACTTCGATCGTAGGATCGAGCTTCGTGGGTATCGAGCTGAACTTCTCGAGCTCCAGAATGAACCACACGGAGTTCGGTCCGACCGTGACATTCGGCAATGTATCTACGGTGGTCGTCTCGTCGTCGTGAAATTCGGTGAGGGTCCACCCTTCATTGACATCGCCGTCGAGCGCGATGATCCGCGAGTCTTCGTCGTCGAATGAGATCGCAAAGCCGTAAGAGATTCCACGGAGGTAGTTCGACCGGGCGGTTCCAACCGTCTCGAGCGGAGGTGGCAGCCGCTCCGAGAAGTTCACTTCGATATTCAGGCGGTTTTCCGCGATCAGCTCAGCGGAACCAATACTGGCCCGCACCGATTCAGGAGGGCGGGGCGCGTTCACACCGGCGTTTATAGGATCTGATGCAGGCAAAACACGACACGCAAGCGATTTTGGAAGCGCCGTGGTGTCGGTCTCTCCCCCATTGTCCGAGCGGACAACAGCGAAGGCGACTACGCCCAGCACAAGAACGCCCGCAAGGGTGGCGCCTGCTACAACCCACGGGGTCGTGAATCTCCGCCCGTGCTGCTTCTTCGTCGGTTCTTGGCCTGTCTGTGGAGAGTGAACGGCACCCGGCGTCCGTGAGGGTGTCGACTGCGATTCTCCGGCTGCCAGTTGTTCGTCCGGGTTGTTCCAGAGGTGTTGGAAGTTCGTCGGTGCCGGTGTCTGTCCCTCAGGAGGGGTCTTGGACGGAGGCGTTTGTTCTCGAGATTGAGAGCGGGGTTCGTTGGTGGGCACGACGTGGCCTGTCCATCTTTGTCCATCCCACCATCGGAGCTGCAATCATCGGAGCTGCAATCCTGACTCGGAATCTGGGTACCAGCCGGGGGCTGGGTTGGAACTGTTTCCTGCTTGGCCGCTTCCGGGAGTGGTCATCTCTTATGGTTCCGCGAACGACATCTGGATAAACCAACTGTTCACTGTCTTTCGTTCCACAAAGGATCGCTGAGTTCGTGTGCGACGTAGCGCATGCGCAGTTGCTCGACGTGATCTTCCTGGTCAGATCCGTCCGATGTTGATCGCATGGCATCCAGGAACGCTGTGAGGTCCAGGTGGGCCACCGGGTCATGGGGCACGGTCGACGCATATTCGCGAGTGACTATGGGAGCGTCCGTATCGGCGGGGTGGTGGATGACCAGCAAGTGTTCCGTAGTCGCGGCCGCGGCTTCGCCGAACAACATCGTAAGGGCGTGACAACGCAAGAGCTGGTTGACGGTCCTGGACCGAGTGATGGGGTTATCCCAGTCCCAGGTCGGGTGTGGCCGTCTGGTGGCCAGCTCGAGGTACTTAGGGTTTGCCCACACTGGAAGGTGACGACTGTTGAAGCGATCGCTGTACTTGACCTCAAAAGCGACGGAGAGAGTTTTTCCGTCACTTCGGCGAAGGAGCAGCCAGAGGTCGAGCATTGTGCGGTCTCCGAGGGCCTGAGACGGCCGGGCGGGCGCGTGCTCGAGGTGAGCTTCGAGCACTTCGATGATCCGAACGGACAGGACTTGGGTCAGCACGCGTGCGAACCACCGGTGATCAGTCAAGAGGGGGCCGAAGAGGTTCAACGTCAGCGCTTGGCTCGAGGTGAGATAGGCGGTGCATCGAACTGGGTCGAGTCCCCATCCCCTCGACCGCCGTTGCAAGTAGACAGCTCGCGCTTGCTCGGAGGTGAAATTCATCCCGGTAGCTGCTGCAAAGTCGGGCAGGATCGAGCCGCGTGGGATATCGCCTGTAGTGGTTCTTGTCGATCCGAACGAGTCGATATGCAGCACCGCTGCCCGGTACCAAGCTTGATGAAATCGCACGCGCGACGCGAGGCGGCTTTCGTTGAACGCCACGGGACCGAGCGCTGCGATGTCGACCTCACGAATGGCCGACGCGGAAGTGCACCCGATTTCCGATGCGTTACTCACTGCCTGCAGATCTGGGAATGTCGCCGGCTGCGGGCGTGAAAGTTCGCTGAGTGGCGTGCGCCCACGCTTCGATGTCACGGATGTCCCACACATCACCGGATTTCAATCGCCGAACCGGCTTCGGGAAGCGCGCGTGTCGAACCTTCCACACGTTGATCGTGTTTGCTTCGACTCCCAGTGCCGCTGCGATCTCGGCGGGACCTGCAAGATATTTGGCGAGCCCGCGCAGACTAGTGTCGCGCTCGCCTGTCACGAGACCAGGTTATTTGCCCGATCCGGTCCTTCTGCGCTTTTGGCTGCGCAACACGCCGCCCGCCTCACAGACTGCCGTCGGAGATGTCTTACACTTGGCCCATGTCGGTGCAACCTGCGAGCATTCCAGATCTGATGACAATTCCTGACGAAGACGATGCTCCTAACGGCCCATTTGCCGCCGGTGAGCGAGAGAACGGCACCACCTGGCAGATACTGCAAGGCGATTGCAGGACCGAGCTCGCAGGATTGGAACCCTCATCTGTCGACTGCGTGGTGACATCTCCGCCGTACTACTGGCAACGGGACTACGAAGTCGCAGGACAGTTCGGCTTAGAGCCCAGCATCGATGGTTTCGTTACCAACCTGCGGGAAGCTTTCGCGGCGCTGAAGCCGGCACTCAAGGACAGCGGCACCGTTTTCCTCAACCTCGGCGACACTTACTACAGCGCCAAGGGTCGCCCCCACGGCAAAGACGACAAGCACCGCAGTCGCCGTCTGCCGGGCCTGCGCGCAGTCGACGGCCCCGGACTGGGCCTTCCGCGCAAGTCGCTGATCGGTATCCCGTGGCGGGTGGCGCTCGCGTTGCAACAGGACGGATGGACGCTACGCAGCACCATCATCTGGGTTCGCAAGAGCGCAATTCCCGAGCCCACCAGCAAAGACCGCCCGTGGCGCAAGTACGAGCACGTGTTTCTGTTCTCGAAGTCGACGAAATACTTCTTCGACCGTGAAGGTCTCGACGGTGAGGAAGACGTCTGGTTCATCGAACCCGACCGCCGGTCTCTCGCACGGGGCACTCACTACGCTCCATACCCCCGCAAACTGGTCGAGCGCTGCATCAATGCTGGCTGCCCCGAGGGCGGCGTCGTACTGGACCCGTTCGTAGGCGGCGGCACGACAATGTACGTTGCGGATGAAATGGGACGCTCGTCGATCGGGGTCGAGTTGAATCCAGATTTCTGCACCCTGGTTGCCGACAACATGGACGGGATGTCGACCAAGTAGCAACTGGGCGGACCGGTACGGTCGGACCGTGCCGTATCCGCCCGCTTCGCTCGTTCTGCGTGCCGTCGCCTCTCTCGTCGGTGCCCACCCTCTCGCCGTCGTCACGCTGCCAGCGCTGCTAAGCGCCGCACGTGTTGCTGGCCGTGACCCAGTCACGGAGGGTGTTCCGTTCGCTTCGACGGAAGAATCAGAGCTGCTGAACAAGTACTTCGCTTTGCCGCGTCCCCCTGAACGCGATCGGCCGTATCGAGCGGTGTGGTCGGGCGATCCGCTCTGGCAGAAAGAAAAGTATCCTGGTGGGACGCTTCAGCGGTTACGAACCGATTCGGCTGGCCGAGGCCGGATACTACGTCAGGAAAAGACCCCTGGGAGCAGCCGCGACATCTGGCACATCACACCCGGGGCGGGTGCCGAACTTGCATCGATGATGAGCCAGGGCGCAGTGCAACTGGTCGATCTCGCGCTGTGGTTCGGCCGCGACAAGGACGTCTCGGCTCTCGATCTACCGGCAGATGCGCCAACCGACCCTCTCGATCGCCTGGTGTTATGGTTCCGTCTCGAGTTCAACCTCGATGTTGCCGATCTCATCGGCACTGCGTACTCGAACGCTGTTCCTAGTGAGTACCGCGTCGATGATTTCGAAGACACTCCTATCGGGATCGACACTTACGAGGTCTTGGGCAGCCTGCCCCCCGCCCCCACTGTGGGGATGGACCTTCGCGAGCTTGTCACCAGCCTCGAAGGACGGCTCCGAGGAGGCGGATACGTACTGCCCCCGGGGTTGGTCCGACGTGTACTCACTGGCTGGCTGCGCGGCGATATCGTGGTGCTAGTCGGACAACCTGGAACCGGAAAAACCATGTTCGCAACGCTTATCGCAACGGCGCTACGAGATGAGCTGGACCTCGACCCGCCAGTGGTTGTCGCGATACGCACCGATTTCGATGAAGCGGAGTTCATCGGATACGAACGCCTCGACGGCACCCCGGAGCTACGTCCATTTGCGCGCGAAATTCTAATCACCGAGAGCCCGCTCGAAGCCAAGATCCTCGTCTTGGAGGAGTTCAATCTGGCATCGATCGAGACCTACATGGGTTCGATTCTCGTCGCCACGCAAGAAAAGACGCGCAGAGTCAACATCGCAGGTAACACCGCGGGCCAACTGCCGATCGACACGTTCATCCTGGCCACCTGCAACTCTTACCGGGATGAGCCGGAAACCCGTACTCGAGTCAGTTCTCCGACCAAGCGTCGGTCGACTGTCATCACGATGCCTAATGTCCTGGGCGACGATTACGAGGACGATCCAAGTAATGCGGTGTCGAGCAAGGTCGCCAAAATCATCGCTACCGCCCACGCGGACGTGGCGGAACGAATAAACAATTCTCGCCCGTCTCAGTTCGACGGAATCAGACAGCAGGCGCTCTCATCGGTCACCACACCCGACGATCTGTCGCCGGAAGTCCGGTCACTACTGGGCGAGATCAGCAGCGCTATTCTGCAAACCTCCATCGGGCGTTCGTGGTTCACGATGGGTCTGCTTCGTGATGTCGTACTTGCAATCGCGCACGCCGATCGGACCGCCGAATCCGAGGTGCGGGCACTCGGCGAATCCGTGGCCGACAAGCTTCTGCATCAAGTGCGCGGTTCTCACTCGGATGTCGAGGAGCTTCGTGAGGTGTGCGGCAAGCTGCCCAACGCCGCGTCGATTGCGGCGATGTTCGACCGCATGATGGACGGACCTTCCGATGAGCTCCTTCCCCTGCTCTAGTACGGAGGAACCTCCATGGAATCCAGTATCAGGGGAAGGGCCACGTCCAGGCTGTCGCCAGCGGGCCGGACAGGTATCTCGTAGATCGTTCGGTCATGTCCCGAGACGGCGACAGGCTCGGTATCGCCGGGAAACAGGATGGACACCGATGCCAGCCCGTACAGCCCGAGGTACGAGGTGACTTCTTTGCGGGAATCTTCGGACGCACCGCCGTCTTTCGCTTGACGGTACTTAGCATCTATCACTGCAACCCTACCGCTCGAACGTTCGTAGAGCAGTAAGTCCGGGCGCGAATCGTCAGGCCGTGTACTGGAGGACCGCCAGGATTTGAGCACGTCTGCAGGGCAGGTGGTGTCGTAGTAGAGGTCGAACAGTGGGCCTGTGAAAGCGAGCGGCCGCGAACCCAACACAGGATCGGTCTGCTGCAAACCCAAAGATTTGGCGAGACGGGTTGCGGTGTATGCCTGATAGATGGAATCGGACTTGGCCACGTAGCTATACCTGGACATCGGCCGGATGTTTGCCGACCACCCGAAGAGGCGCGCAATGTCGGCGGCGGCTGCATAAGTCGCACGGTAGGGCGCTTCGAGCAGCTCTTCCGATTGACGAGGATAGCTTCCATAGCTAGTTAGCGTCGTTGCCGAAAATGAATGCGCCAAGGGTCTTCTTGCAAGGGTCGACGCTCTGTTCGCCCAGAGCCGACATCGGGTTAATACCGTGGTCGAGGGATCACTGTCGACCACTTCGGTCGCCAATCGCGTGATCCAACTGAGCAAACTCACCGCCCGGCCGTTCGCGATGGTGCGTAGGGTGCTCGAACGCTGCCGGACCACAACGCGGAGAGGGTCGTATCGCTCTGTACCTATCTCCATCAAACCGTTGTCGTTGGCAGCAAGATATTGACGAGGAGACGAACGCAGGAGACGAAGGGTGGGAGCGGTCAACACCCCACTCCCGCCTTTCCGACTGAGTTTCTGGGTCCGTTCATTCCGGGATCGGGGAGCCGCGAGAATCGTCTCGACGGCAGTTAGGGCTCGGTCGGCCCATTCGTCGAGCCAGCCGTAAACCACATGCGCGTCTCTTAATCCGGTGCCGTCCGAGAACAATGCCTGGCCACCCCATCCTGTGCCGAGGTTTCCCATCTCAGCGAGCATGGCTTCGATGCCGTCGAGGCGCAGTTTGGCGTCTTCGGTGCCAAACCAGAATGTGGTGCCGTCGACGTCCAGTCGGTGGTATCCCGTGGATCGAGTCATGTCCAGGGCCAGGACCCCGAGCGCTCCCCCGCTCAGGCGTGCGACCTTGCCGTCGAGGGTGACTGTCCGGGAGTTCAACCCTCGAATGGTTAGCACCATCTGTGCTGCAGGAACGATCTTCGGTACCTCCGACAGTGCCCATTCGCGGGCTCCGGAGAGCAGACGTACCTCGATGGGACTCATAACCGGCTCAACTCTCGGTGAGCTCGAAACGCGCCCGCACGCGTCTCGTCGAACGCGGGGCAGGTCGATCCGATCAGTTCAGCGGATGCTCGCGTGAGTTCCTTGTTCGTGGTGGCTCGTCCCTCGACTATCGTTCCGTCGTCGTCGACGGCGATGAATCCGTGTTCGAACAACGCGTCGCACCCGAACAGGCAGGCCAGCATGGCGATTGCCCTATAGTTCCATCGTTCCTGGTTGGTGCAGTGCGCCCTGGGTTTGATGTGTCCGGCTACGAGCAGCGCCGTGGGCAGCAGCCGACCGCACAATCCGCAGCTTGCTTCGGTTCGGCCGGCGAGTAAATAAGCGCGTAGCCCACGTTGTTCGATTCGAGACCACACGCGGGCGGCGGCATCCGTGTCGCGATCTTGAACATACATTTCTGCCGATTCGACAGGCAGGTCAGCGCTGACAGATAGGGGCGCGAGGTCAATCTCTTCCAGCAATCGGGCCCCGTCGCGCTGACTGAGCATCGAGAGGTACTTCTGCTGCGGACTGCCGTTCTTGTCGAGAGGCCCCGGGGAGCCGTGCGGTAGGAGCTCCGCGATTCGGCTTCTGTGAATTTCCAAGCCCTGGATGACGGGATCTACGGTCACGAGCCACCCATCATCGGGGTGCGCGTCGATGCCCTTGGGGTAACCATCTGGACGCAGGTAAGGCACGAAAGAGGCCACAGCAACGCTGACCGCACGCAGAAATGGCCCCTGGTAGTGGAACACGACGTCGCCGGGTTGAATCTTCTTGATCAACGCACGATCCGTGGGAAGCGACCCATCTGCCCACGGACAGGTCCACAACGAGCCCTGCTTGATGGCAATCGGATGGTTCTTCCCCTGGCTCGCCCACCAGAACGCCACCATGTTTCCCTTCCGTCGCCTTGTGCACTGTTGCTTACTGCCCACTTTGCCGTACGGCGGTGTGGTTTCACGGCCAAGCGGCCTCGGCAAATGCCAATACAGCGGTCGGGAACTATGGCGTTGATAGAGACCTGCTGCCGGGGCGGTGTTGCCGACTGCAGAACCTGGTTCAGCAGTCATAGCGGGAGATGGTCGCTTCGCCGAAGCGGTTGCCATGCGATGTTTCTGCTGCACGAATTGTCATCCGGCCCTGGTGGTACCCGTTCCTGGGTCCGACTAATTGTCTCACATGAACACCGGCAACCTAGAGCGCACTCGACAGTTACCGTGGGATCCATGGCAAAAGACTGGGGCCCTGACGTATCGCGTGCCCGTGCGGCATTGATTGTGGCGGCGCTGCGCAAATCGCTACTGACCTACACCGAACTCGGCGCTGCCATCGGCATGTTCGGAATCGATCTCCGCAATCAAGCGCGTCACATACTCGACCAGCTTTCCGAGGAAAACCAGGCCAAGGAGGAGCCCTCACTCGCCGCACTTGTCGTCAGTGGCAAAACAGGTAAGCCCGGGTCTGGATGGACAGACGGCGCCACAGAATGGCACACCGAGGTCCGCCGTGTGTTCGACCACAACTGGATTAGCCTGCCGTGAGCGGAACCGTAACGCCGGTTCATCGGACCGATTGACAGTCAGCAATTGTGCGTATCGGTCATAGTTCACCCTCCCCCCGAAAACGAGGGCGATCGAGGGTGTAACCCAAGACGTTCGACCTCGCGTCCACCGGTGCTTGCGCGATGCGCCTCGACGATTGATGCTGTACAGGGAGCTATGTTCACCCAATGACGGTGCCCATCGAGCGCATCGTCGGCACCTGTTTTCTGTCGGACCCTCGTGACATCCTCCGAGTCGAATCCAGGTGGACCCTCGAAGCTCGCGGGGCTGCCTCCTCCCTCAGTTCACTAGGAGACGACCATGCCAGCGACCATCGATGTCGACGGTGTCACGATCACCAGCCCCGACGTGCACGCAGATGCACAACTGAGTGTGTCGTTTCACCGCACACTGCGGGTACCCGACGACGGTTCGACTTACGATTTGCCGCCCAGCCTCGGGACCTTTCCCCTACGCGGTGACGGCTCATCGCGCCTGATCGACGCTGACACCCACGCGAGTCTGCCGATGTGGCAGGCCGAGGCGTGCTGGATCGACTTCTCAGGCCGATACCCGTATCTCGTCACCATCGGATCCGGAGCCATCAACGCGGTGACTGGTGGCCAATGGTCACCTGTCCCCGATTTCGCGGTAGAAGACTACTTCGAGGTTCCCGAACAGCCCTGGCTCGACGGGTTCAACGTCGGCGAAGGCGAGGTGCGGCAGTTCGTTGCAATGCCATTGGGTCGCGGCATCGCCGTCGAGGAACAGCTCTCCAGCGCATCCGCGACAGGTGGAATCAACGTCGCGGCCTACCCGCTCAAGGCGTCGAAGTGGGAGGAGATGCGCCCATCGTACGAGTACGCGGGTGAGGACTTCTGTGCGTTGGTCGTCTGCGCATCACCCCCTCCAATGGGACTTGCAGGTGGCGGGTCGATCCGTCAGTCGATCAAGACTCCCGTTCGCGCACAGGATGACTGGGATTTAGAACATGGCGTCCACTTTCGGGTCAACATCACCAACAGCGACGCCTGGGAGCAACTCACCGGCGAGAGGCCTCCGACGCTCCCTCCAACCGCGGCCGAGTACGCACGCCGCGGACTACCTTGGTTTACGTGGTACGACGACGCCACGGCGCCCCGCCGCGGATCCGAAGCTCTGAAGGGCACCTCGTCCGTGTCCGATTTCGGCGGTCTTCTGGATAATGACAGCTTCGCCAAACCCGAACCTCACGTGATCGGCCCCAAAGTTTGACTCGTACCAGGACGAGGCACATACGAGTTACCAGGCCACTCGGCCCCTTCTGAGAATGACTTCCAATCGCCGCTCGGCTGACGATGACAGAGAGTGGTCACCGGCCGCAAACTGGCTATCTAGATGAAGCCCCGACGTATTCGAGGGTGTCGGCCTCCACGGCTGAGTAGTCCTCGCTTGCGACCCGGCGCCCGTCGAACTCTCTTCGATCCTCAGTGTTCTGAACGGCCGCGTCGGACGAGGGTGCGCCGGTGCTGTCATCGTCGTTGCGCTGTACGCCCGTTGTGTGCTCCAAGCTGCGCCTGTGCGCCATCTTTCGCTGTACGTCGTTCCAGGCTTTGATGTGTCGACCGACTGTCGAAGTGTGGATTCCGAGTTCGCGGGCGATGTCGCTGTTCGACATGTCGGGGTGTTCGAGCCAGAGGTAGACGCTGGCCCAGACCGCGGGCTTGAGGAGTCCGTTGTCGAGGTCTTCGTCGACGGCAGGCTGCGCGGTGGTAAAGCCGGAGTCGACTGGGTCGGCCTTGTCGACGTGCCGCGAGACGTCTGTTCCGACTGCATCGGCCGGGGTCAGGGTGTCGGCCGGGGTTGTCTCGATGGTGCGCCGGCGGGGGGCTCTGATGGCGACGGACATCATTTCGCCCATGGTCATCACCATCAGTGGTGCGAGTGCAGCGAGGGCTGCGGCGACGGCCGCGTTCAAATCTGTCACGGTGAGAACTGCGTGGTAGGCGTTTCCTGCCATGCTGGCAACTCCGGCGAGGGCGAATACGGCGATGATGAATCGGCGGCCGAGGACTGTGCGCCTGTCGGAGTGCTGGGACAGCGCGATCCGCAGGATGCTGGCGGCGAGGATCGGCCCGTCGAGCACGACGGGGATCACCCAGGCGGAATCATGCATTCCGGCCATGGTTGCCAGGTCGAGGAGCGTGGTGAAGCTCAGTTTGAAGCTGGAGGCAGTGACTGCGAACGCGACGATCAGTCCGATGACCAGCGCCCAGGTGATGACGGCGGGGTGGATCTCGCGGGTGTCCTCGGTGGTGTCGTGCCCGGGTCGGGTATTAGCGTTGGTCATGATCGCAGGTCCTTTGCTGTGTCTGTGATCGATCGGCCCCGGTGGTGTTCGCAGCACTGCCGGGGTCTTCTTGTCGGGTGGTGAAGTGGGTTCACACCTCGTCGGGTCGCGGCGGATTCAGTGCGTGCCGGGTGCGTTCGTGTCTCGTTGCTGCCGTGCGCGGGTGATTGCGGCGTACATCGCCGAGCGGCTGAGGCCGTAGAGCTCCATGAGTTTCGCGGCGCCGTACTTGCCGCCTTCGTAGTCTTCGAGCAAGCGTTCGTGTTGCAGCGCAGAGAGTTTGGGTCTGCGTCCGGTCATGCGGCCCTGTTCCTTGGCGATGGCTACGCCTTCGCGGGTGCGTGCGCGGGTGAGGTCGGCTTCGAATTCCGCCATTGCCGCGAGGATGGAGAAGAACATCTTGCCGGCCGGATCGCCGGGGTTGTAGACCGATCCGCCGTAGGCCAGGCGGGCGCCCTTGGCGTCGAGTTCGGCGACGATGGCGTGCAGGTCGGTGACGGAACGTCCGAGCCTGTCGAGTTTGGTGACGACCAGAGTGTCCCCCTCCCCCACTGCGGCGAGCGCTTCGCTGAGGCCGGGGCGTTCTCGGTTGCGGCCGGTGTAGCCGCGGTCGGTGTAGATGTTGCCGGTGTCGACGCCGAGCTTGCGGAGGGCTGTGCGCTGCGCTCGCAAGTCCTGCCCTCGGGTGGAGCATCGGGCGTACCCGATGAGGTTTTCGTCCACCTGACGCCCTCCGTCTCGAATCACACTATCAAACAGGATTTACTTTCAACACTATCTACCAGGACACCGACAAGCAGGTCAGGCGCTACTTCGAATGTCAGTTTCAGAAGACGGCTGCACGATGTCAGAAGTGCACTGCAGTGCAACTCCGAGTTCTCGAGCACACGTCCGGCCTTATCCAGTGAGCGCTGCGATCCCTGACTGGATAGCGCATTGATGGTGAAATTTCCCATCAAGTTTTACTGGCCGTCGGTGAGCTGCGGGTCTAGCGCCGCGGCCGGCCATGGACGGCTGTTGTCGCGCGAAGTGCTCGATCGGACACTTGCGGCATGGGCGGCGAGAAAGTTGTCGACGATTTGGATGCAGTCGTCGGCGTGGATGTGGCGCAGTCCTGTGAGGCGAGCGAACACTATCGGTCCGAGGAGCTGAATGAGGGCGAAGGTGGTGTCGATCTCGCCGAGCACAGCGCGAGCGTCAGGCGCCGTCAGGATCTGATCCAGGGACCTGCGGTATTGCTCTATGACACGGGCCCGAAGCGAGACCACCGCGCCAGGATCGAGATCGCGCCGGCTGGCGTCGCCGCTGTTGACGGGCCCCATTGCCAGCCAGGCCAGCGTGGTCATCTGCACCGGAGCTTGGTCGATGAGGTCGGCTTGGGTGGTGAGCAACGAAATCAGACGTTCACGTAGCGGACCGGTATCGATATCGGTGTCGACTGGGGGTAATAGTCGCTCGAAGGTTGCAGCGAGCAGGTCAGTGGTACTTCCGAAATGTCGGTACAGAGTGGCACGTGCAACCTTCGACATGCGGGTGACCGCCTCCACGGTGACCGCCTCCACACCGCCGGTGGACAGCAGCTGACCGGCCGCTTCGAGTAACCGGTTACGTGAGCGCGCCAGCCGGGGGTCGGCCGAGCCCTCGGTTGCAACGAGAGGGTCGACCATGAACGGGCTCCGCTCCATTTGACTGACAAGACATGTCCTCGATTGATCATTCTGTCACACCCGCAGAGTTGTGATACTAATAGTCTCGAACCGAGACGATCAGTCTCGAACTGGGAGGCTGGCCGTTGAACGAACGTAGATCCGACTCTGCCAGCGTCGCTCGATGGAGCGGTGCCCAGTGGTGGATGTTGATTGTGTCGTGCATGGCAGTCGCGTTGGTGGTGGCCGCAATGGCAGCATTGTATTCAGCGTTGCCCCAGATCGCGGTCGCGACAGGGGCGACGCAAGCCCAACTGACCTGGATAGTCGACGGTTATACGTTGGTTTTGGCGTGCTTCGTTCTGCCTGCCGGTGCGATCGGTGACCGGTACGGTCGCCGGGGGGTGCTCGTGGCGGGGTTGGCGTTGTTCGCTTTCGCGTCGGCATTGCCCTTGTTTCTCGCCGACCCGGCGTGGCTGATCGCTGCTCGCGCGTTGGCTGGGGCGGGTGCGGCGCTGGTCATGCCCTCGACGCTGTCGATACTGACCGCGGGATTTCCACCGGCGCATCGCGGCCGCGCTGTAGGTGTGTGGGCCGGGGTTGCTGGATCCGGGGCGGTCCTGGGCATCCTCGGGGCTGGTGTGCTGCTCGAGCAGTGGTCGTGGACCTCGGTGTTCGTCGGGTTGACCGTCGCCGGAGCGGTTCTGGCCGGGTTGGCATGCAGTATCGCGGAGTCCCGCCAGCAGGAGCATCCACCGGTCGATTGGGTGGGCGCGGTGACCGTAGTTGTCGCGGTCGGGGCGATCGTCTTCGCTGTGATCGAGGTTCCGGCCCGTGGCTGGTCGGATTCGCTCGTCGCCATCAGCACTGCGGTGGGCTTGTTTGCGGTTGCGGTGTTCGTCGTCGTAGAACTACGTTCCTCGGCACCCCTACTCGATGTCCGGTTGTTCGCCCGCCGTGGTTTCGGTGCCGGCGCGCTGTCTGTCTGTATCCAATTTCTGGTGACCTTCGGGGTGTTCTTGCTGTTGGTGCAGTATCTGCAGTTGATTCTCGGTTATGGACCGCTCACCGCCGCGTTGGCGTTGACCCCTATGGTCGTGCCGCTCATCGTGATCTCGGTGATTGCACCCTGGCTGTCGAACATTGTTGGGCTGCGGGTGATGACCACTGTAGGTCTGCTCACCATCGCGGCGGGACTGGTGATGGTGAGCAGACTGACCGTCGCGGCGACTTACCCTGACCTGCTGTGGCCCTTGCTCATCATGAGTGCGGGTTTGGGGTTGTGTACCGCCCCTGCGACTTTCGCCATCGTCTCGGACACTCCTGAGGCCAAGCACGGGGTGGCTGCCGCGGTCAACGACGCAGCTCGCGAAATCGGTGCCGCGATTGGGATTGCGGTAGCCGGTAGCGTGCTCGCGGCCGGTTACGTTCAGCACATTCAGCCGGCTCTGCCCCAGCTACCCGAGCCTGCCCGTGGTCCGGTGGCCGATTCTCTGGCCGCCGCGTTACAGGTCGCCGACCGCGCAGGACCAGCTGGTCAGCCGCTGGCCGAGTTCGCCAGAGCCGCATTCGTACACGGAAGTGGTCAGGCGACACTGTCGTTGGCGGCGCTGACCGCCGCTGGGGCACTCGTCCTCGCCGTCTTTGCGCCAGGTAGACGCAGCCGTACGACAGCCACCGCGGGTGATGGACGTCGGTGAAGGTCGGCCAGGGTGTCTATTCTTCGGTGTGATTCGTGTCCGTGGCCCGGAGTTGGGCTCGGGCTTGGGACTGCATGAAGTGTTCGACCTCGACCACCACGAACAGGGCAGTAGCGGTGGCTACCGAGCGGCCCTGCGCATCGTCCATCGTGGCCGTGAGATCCAGTTTGCGCCCATCACGAGACCGAACGGCAGCACGCAATACGTATGGAGTGCCGAGCAGAACCGGCGCCAGGTAGTCGAGCTCGAGACGCCGCGTCACGGCGAGCTCACCCACTGTGTAGAGCAGGAAGCCGAACAGATCGTCGAGAACGGTCGCCACCGCGCCTCCGTGTGCTATCCCGGGTGCCCCGACATGACGTTGATCGAACACATGGTGAGCCACCACGCCGTTCTCGTCACGCTGGACCGACAGGGCGTGGCCGTGCGGGTTCTGCGGCCCACAACCAAGACAGTCGGGGTGGTGGGGCGGTAGATCAGGCGAGTCGAAACTCGTGCTCCAGAACGAGCGCGCCCAGTTCTCGACAGCCGGGCCGGCCGACCCGCTGACCTCGTCCGGAACTCTTTTCATGGTCGGACCTCTCTGTCGTGAAAAAAAATTGTGCCGAGTCTGTCGCGTCATCGTGCGCTCGGCCTGCACCGCTGTTAGTTTCGATAGATAAACTGCACTATGTCAGAAGTGAACCGCGCGTTGAAAACGTCGGCGAGGTTGCAGATGAGGGTCATCCACCCCGCAGCCCAGTGGCTGGCGTCGTGATCTGATCGGCCCAGGGATTCGGACACTAGACCCGCTTGGAATAGGGATCTACAAGCATGAGCAGATCGCGTCGATCTTTCAGCACCGAGTTCAAAGACGAACTGTGCCGAGAGGTCATCGACTCTTCCAAGCCGATCAGTGAGGTCGCCAGGGCGTACGGTGTCGGCGACGACAGCTGCAGCACAGTGCGATGCGCCCCGTGTACCGCGCGCCATCGAACGACGGTGGGCATCATCTCGTGATGGCGGACAGCGAGCGTGAAGCAGACTCCAGGGACTCCACCAGGATCAGCTCGAGTTCCGACAGTCTGGCAGCCGACACGGCCACCGCAGCTGCGCGTGTTCGTACATCGAGACCGCGTTGTGTTCCGGCGCGGGCAGTTTCGGTCCAGGCCTGGGCGCAGTGATCGGCGGCCACCGCGAGGTCTGCGGTAGCGGGATCACCGGTCAGACGTGCAATCTCGGTACAGCCGTCGGCGAGAAGCCGACGAAAGAGCCCGCCTCCGGTTCCGGCCTTTTCGATGAAGATACCGAGACTGAACAGCAGCGTCTCGAGGTCATCGGGCGGAAGGTCGACCCAGCTCTTGACGTCGGTTGCCAGCTGGTCGACCGCGGCCAAACCGTCGGCACCGGCTGCTGGTATGTGGTCGGCTATTCCCGGTGTCGATGGGGCGTGCATGCTGGCGGCGGATCGGGCGAAGGCCGCGGCCGCGGCAGTCGACACGGGCGGCAGTGTCTGCGGCCACGTGATTCGGTACGTGCAGTGACGTGTCGGTTGCGGGAACGAGGTGGAAGATCGCGCCCGAGCCAGCGCGTCGAGCGGGATCTTCTGCACGTCGGCCCGATCGTTGTCGACGACCGAGGCAGTCCCCCCGATCTCGTCGTAGCCGATCACCACGATGTCGTGGCGACTCATCTGCAGTTTCACCCGTAAGTAGGGCAGCTCAGCGATATCGGCCCAGACCAGACTGGGTCTTCCCGCATCGATGTCGTCGCGAACCCATGACCATCCCTCACCGGGATCGTCGGTCGTGAGAACCTCGACTTGTCCGCCGAGCCTGCGCGGTAAGTCGATCTCGAAGTCGGCACCGCGGCCGACCAGGTACATCGGTGGGACCAGGTCGTCCGATCGCAGGTAGGACAAACCGAGATCACCACCCAGTGCGAACACCAACCCCTCGTCGGGTGGTCCGTCCCATCCCAGACCGTGCCACTGGAGAAGGTCTCGCATTGCACCTGACCCGCAGTGCCCTCCCATCCGGTGGGGATAGTTCTCGATCAGAGTCGTGGGGGTCACTGTGGCTGCCTTTCGGGTGGTTGGTCGAGCGCGCGTGTCGGCATGCTCAGCTGTTCTGGATTCTGTCGAGATACGTTCGGCGAGCAGTCATGTCGACGTCCGCGAGGAACACCGAATCTGTGTTCAGGGCCGCACCCAGTCCGGTCGCCAGCCGCCGGGGGACGAATTTCACCGCCGCGACCATTGCGCCTGCGAGACGGGTGACGCGGACGAAGGGGCGTGGATTCTCGATCAGATCTGCTGTCGCGCGGGCGATTTCCTCCGGCTCGGCGTTGCGTAATCCCTTTGCGCCGGCGGTTCCGGCGACGAGTTCGGTGTTGGTGAACGTCGGGCGGACTGTGGACAGTCGAACCCCTGACTTGCGGTACTCCAGTCGTGCGGCCTCTGTGAATCCGATGACTGCGAACTTGGTAGCGCAGTAGGTCGCCAAACCAGGTACCGCGAGCTCGCCGGCCAATGACGCAGTGTTGATGATGTGTCCGGTGCGGCGCGGCAGCATGCGCTGAAGAGCCAGTTTGGTCCCGAAGATGACACCCAGGACGTTGATCTCGACTTGACGCCGGGTTACTGCATCGTCCTCTTCGTGGGCGTGGCCGGTAGGCATGATGCCCGCGTTGTTGATCAGGATGTCGAGGGGTCCGAGTTCACGTTCGACCAGGTCCAGAAACGTTGTGAACGAGTCAGGTTCGGTGACGTCGAGTCGGGTGACGACCTTCACCCCGAGTTCGGCGGCGGCCTCCTTCGCACGTGCCTCGTCGATGTCGCCGATGGCGACCCGGTGGCCTCGTCGAATCAACTCCTTCGCTGTCTGATAGCCGATGCCGCGAGCTCCACCTGTGATCGCCACGGTCCTGGCGGGGGTGTGAGGTGCGTTGTTTGTCATCTGCTGCGCTCCTTGCATAGATGAGAGACATCGGTAGACGCCTGTCGGCCCGCTCTCGCGGTAGCGGCTGCGCACACGGGAGAGGGATATGGGTATCGCGCGTCGTCTCGTGCCCGGGGAGGCGTTCGGATCGGTCGTTCATCGCCCGCAGCCGCAATTCCAGCGGCAGAGCGAGTCTCGTCTGTTCGGTGCAACTTCCGGTGTCGGCCTTACCACGGCCGCGGCGACGAGACAGTCATGTGGCACAGCTCTGCCAGCAGGTATCGGCTCACCCGATTCGAAGGTGTCCGAGGCGGTCCGAGTGTTCACGATCGCGATTGTTCGCGGAGAGAGCTCCGACCGATCGGCAGTCGGCCGCGATACGGGGTTCGGCGCGTATGTTCTCACCGCTTGTGTTCATCGAGACTCCCGCGGAAGGTTTCGATCCCCGGGAGTTTCGTCCGGCCGGGTGCGGCCGGTGAAAACATCATCGAGTGGGTGAGCGCCCGTGAAGATCGTGGGGCCGTAGGCGTGCCGAAGCACCGTCAAGATCGCGTTCAAGGGTAGGTCGTCGAAGACTCCTCGCTCGCGGACATACTCCATGTGCTGGGCTCCGTCTGCGGTGAAGGCATGCATGAGAGCATCGCGATCGCCGTCGAATTCCACTGGCGGCACGCCGAAACGAGCGCACAACTCGACATTGAATGCCGGCGTGGCCTTCAACCACCGGCCCTCGATGTAGAGGCGACTGTAGCCGTGGTAGACGAACAGGTCGGTGCCGCCCATCAGCGTGCGCAACGTCTCGGTCTGCAGGTGATTTCGGACGTCGGCGAAGCCGAGCAGTGCTGGGATACCCGCCGCCCGGCACACTGCGGTCAACAGCACCGCCTTCGGGACGCAGTAAGCGCGCCCGGCCTCGAGGACGAAGCTCGCTCGATAGTGGGCCGGATCGTCCGACACGGTGTATGGGTCGTACCAGATTCGGTCGCGGACGGCGGCGAAGAGGCGTCTGGCCTTGTCACGGTCGCTGCTCGCATCTCCGATTGCCGCGGCGGTGAACGCCCGCACGGATTCGTGCTCGATGTCGAGGAAGTCCGTTGCTCCCAGGTATGCGTGTGGTGGCTGCGTAGTATGTGCTCCGGGCGGGCGGTCTGTCATGGTCATCGCTGATGTTCCCTTCTCTGAGCAAACCGGTTGCTGTTGTGTGCACAACGACCGAAGGATCGGTCAGTTGCGCGCGAGTCCGCCGAGCATCAGGTCTTCGCGTTGGACGGGGAGTCGCTGGGCGATCACCCGTTTGCTGTACATGAACTCGCGCGGGCGACCTATGCAGTCGGCGGCAATGAGCTCACCGGCCTGGAGATAGAAGCAACTGAAATCACTGTCGCGGGTGGGGTCACCGCTGAGAACCACTTCGTCGTATCCAGTGTTGAGGCCGGCGATCTGCAGCTTGAAGTGATACTGATCCGACCAGAACCACGGCAACGCTTCGATTTTTCTGGACTTCCCGCAGGCGGTCGACGCAGCGACTTTGGCCTGCTCTCCTGCGCTCGAGACGGACTCCAACCGTAGTCGACGGCCGTAACGGGCCATGTCGTGGCTCGCGCAGTCCCCCGCCGCCATGATGTCGGGGTCGTTGGTCCGAGTGTGATCGTCGATCACGATGCCGTTGTCGATGACAAGACCCGCATCGGCGGCGAGGTCGGTGTTCGGCTCGACGCCGACACCGACGATGACCAGATCTGCGGGGATCGATTCTCCGCTGGCCAAGGTGATTTCACGAACCTCACGGTCACCGGACAGGCCCTGAACCATCGCGTTCGTTCTGATGTCGACTCCCTGTTCGCGATGTATCCGCTCGAAGAACGTCGATACCTCGGGAGCAGTGACCCGCTCGAGCACACGCCCAGTTGCCTCGAGGACTGTGACCTGTACGCCCAGTGCGCGCAGCGATGCCGCTGTCTCGAGTCCGATGTAGCCGCCTCCGACGATCACCACCCGCTGGCCAGGGCCGGTGGCCATACGTATCCTCTCGACGTCCGCTGCGGTGCGCAGGTAGTAGACCCCGTGGAGATCGGCCCCGGGAACGGTGAGCCGACGAGGGCGGGCTCCCGTGCACAGCGCGAGCTTGTCGTAGGCCAGCTTCTCCCCGGTGTCGAGAACGACGTTGCCTTCCGACCGAACGATGGTCTCCACCTGCGCGTTCAGGAGCTGAATACCTTGCTTGGAGTAGAAGTCCGTGCTGCGAATGGCGATATCGTCGAGTACGCATTTGCCCGCCAGGTATGCCTTCGACAGCGGGGGGCGTTGATAGGGAGCGGCAGACTCGTTACCGATGAGGACGATGTCGCCTGTCCAACCTTCTTGGCGCAAACTAGCTGCCAGTTGTGCCCCAGCATGGCTTGCGCCGACGATGATCGCCCGTTGCGATGTCATACGCTGGAAGTAGGCGTCAGGCGCACCATCATCTTGCTGATGCCCCGCACGAAATTCGACTGAACATACTCGGGGTCGCCGACGACCTCGATGTTCTCGAAGCGGGGAAGCAACTCCTCCCACAGAATCCGCAGCTGCATTTCGGCCAGCCGATTGCCCATACACCGGTGCACACCGAATCCGAACGCGATGTGATTGCGCGCATTGGCACGATCGATGATGAAATCATCAGGATTCTCGAAAACGCGTTCGTCGCGGTTACCCGAGGCATACCACATCACCAATTTGTCACCCTTGCGGATGAATTGTCCGTTCAGAACGGTGTCGGCTTTGGCGATTCGGCGCATGTACGCCAAGGGTGTTTGCCATCGGATGATTTCCGAGTTCATGTTGGGGATCAAATCGGGATTGGCCTTCAATTTCTCGAACTGGTCGGGGAATTGGTTCAACGCAAGAACGCCACCGCTCATCGAGTTTCGCGTGGTGTCGTTGCCACCGACGATCAGCAGGACGAGGTTGCCCAGAAATTCCATCGGACGATCGATCAGATCCTTGGTGTCCTCGTTGCTCTGCAACATGGTGATCAGATCGAAACCGGACTCTTCCCCTGCAGACCTCCTGGCTGCTTTGTCATGCCAGAGAGCGCTGAGGCCACGGGCCATGTCACGCATGCCTTCGAACACCTCGTCGTTGTCCGAGGGCCCACCGTTGGCTTGCTCCATCGAGGTTGCCAAATCGGACCAGTAGACGAGTTTGCGGCGTTGTTCGTAGGGGAAATCCAGAAGAGTTGCGAGCATCCGAGCTGTCAACTCGATCGAGACATTCTGCACCCAGTCGAACGGCTCGTTCAAGGGGAGGTCGTCCAATACCTCCCGTACGCGCGATCGGATCAGTCCCTCCATCTCCCGGAGGTTCTTCGGTGCGACAACCCCCTGGACGGCAGCGCGCTGCTTGTCGTGGTGTGGTGGGTCCATCGCGATGAACATCTCGATATCGAGAAACCGGGGCGGAACGCCGATGACGATGAACGGTTCGGCCGAGAACACAGCGTGATTCTTGTCGACGGCCACGATATCGGCATGGCGCGTGACCGACCAGAACGGGCCGAACGGACTATTGGGTTGGTAGTGCACCGGTGCCTCGTTCCGCACGCGCTCGAAGTACGACTGCCACCGCCCTTGTCTGTAAAGAAAGGGGTTACTGAGGTCGATGTCGGCGAGCTCGACATCCTCGACCGGTGGGATGGGACTTTCGACGAAGATCTTCTTGCCATTCGTGCCAGTCACCCACCGTCGGGTCTTGTCGTACAAATGAGCGCCCTGGATCTGCAGCCCTATCGGGATGGTCGACTGGACCTTGTCGGCGATCGACTCAGAAACTTTCATGCTGTCGTGCCTGCCTTTCGCACATCACAATTGGAATTCAGGTGTTCGAACGATCAGGCCATCCCACGCTTCCGAGGCCACCATCTGGCACGACAACCGAGACGTGGGTTCACGCTCGGGGTTCATCGCCAGCATCTCCTCCTCGTCGGCGCCGGACAGACCCACCTCTCCTGACCACTGCGGGTCGACGATCACATGGCAGGTGCCACAGGCCGTTTCGCCCCCACAGTCTCCATCGATCCCCGGCACAGCATTGTCGGTTGCAATCTGCATCAGCGAGCGACCTTCGACCAGAGCCGCCTCGTGCTTCTCACCATCGTGGGCGACGAAAATTACAGCTGCCATGTCAACTCCTCGTTTTCCGGCGTGATTGACGAAAGTGTCGTCGCAAACGCGGGTGACGGCTATGTTCGGTGGAGTCATAAACTTGTGAATTCGGGTCAAAGGGGTCACCGTGAAGCTGAGCGACGAGGGCGTGCCACCGCTTGCGTTCGTTCAGTTGCTCGAACGCCGCGCACTCGACCCTGACGCCGCCGCGCGGCTTCGTGTGATCATGCACCGCGAAGGAACCAGTGAAGCGACGCTCATTCAGCATGACGTTCAGGCACCGATACGGTGGTTTCGGGAGGTCTATCCCGAACTCGATATCGCCCAGGCCACTCGACTCGGATTTGCGTTTGCCGAGCAGGCCCAGTTGACATCGTTCGGGCCTCTGAGTTCACCTTTGATCAGCGCTGGTTCGGTCGCCGAGATCGTCGATCTCCTGACATACCTACCATTGATCTCCACGGCGTTGAAGTCGCAGTTCCACACCGGCGACTACGGTCTGATCGTCGGGCTCACTGCGCACACAGGCGATTCCGCACTGGACTGCTTGGTCATCACCTACGGTGGGTCGGCGTTACTACGACTGCTGGACATGCTCGCCGGTGACATATCGCCGGTGACACTCCATCTGAGCTGGCCGGAGCCGGCCGAGGTGAGCCACGACGAAGGTCCGGGGGCGAATCGCCGGTTCTTCGACGCTCCGATTTCCTTCGTCCACGTACCCGAGGAGACCCTCAACAAGGCTTGTCGCTTCTCGGACCCCCTCGCATATCGTCTCGCTATCGCTGATCTGCAGCGAACACTCGCCCAGCGGAGTGGGTCCATGTCATCCGCCGAGAAGGTGAGGCAACAGTTGGAAAAGGACCTCGGACAGCGAACCAACCATGATGTTGCACAAGCATTGTCGATGTCGAGTAGCACGTTGAAACGGCGGCTTGCCGAAGAAGGAACCACCTATAGCAAGGTGCGCCACTCGCTGCTGTACGAGCGCGCGATGCTACGGCTCCTCGACCGATCGGTTTCGGTCAGCGAGATCGCTACCGAACTCGGATACAGCGACCTCGCCAACTTCTCTCACGCCTTCAAACGCTGGACCGGACGCTCTCCGAAAGATTTCCGAAATCCCCGACTCTCAGACGACCCGGATTCGACGTAGACCCCGCAGAACGGGGTCGAGATCGATGCCTCGTTCGTTCGCGGCCTGATCGATCTTCATCTCGGAGATTTCTGAGACGTCACCGCCTCCCTGCCGTGAGAAGAAGAGTGTGTGCAAACCCGAGTATCAACCACTAGTCACTCGACGGTGTCGGCCGGCACGCGTGCGGTCTCCGATTCGAGAAAGTCGACGAGAGCTTCCAACAGGCTGTCCGCGCGGGTTTCGACATCGGCCAGGACAGAGTCCACGTCGTCGAGAAGACCGTGGGCGTGTCTACGCGCAAGCGTTCCGCGTTCGTAGTAGCCGGGGTCGAGTAGAACCCGCGGTACTGGATCCGGTGCCGCGATCTGCTCCGGATGTTGTGACCGCGCAGTGGGCTGCAGGTGGGTGGGTGCCCTTCCGTCCCAGTGCATTCGCACGATGCCCGCTACCGCACGGGCGGTCAGCGGGGTCGCAGCCAACGGGGTGTGGCCCCACCGGTCGATCGCAGTCGACAGCGGATGTTGACCGGCCGGGTCGAAATACCGGTCGTATCCGCCGAGCCCGGTGCCGTCCACGGCATCGAAAGCGTCGGCGAGCATTCGGGTGCTCGGATACCGGGCCTGATGGCCGAGCACCTCACACCAGCGCTGGTACACCGTGCGCGGAGAAATGCCCGTCCCCGCCAGCGCGAGGGAGGTGAGGGTATGAACGCCGCGGCCTGTCTCGATGCGAAGGGCGTCGAGACCCGCATCGGCGGTGACATCGCATGCCCGCAGGGCCGCGATCTGCGTGTACGGCAGACCTGTCGTAGCGAGCGTGAGGATCAGCGCGTCTCTGCGCGCGAACAACGCTGACGGCCAACCGTATTCGGGGAGTCGGGCGATGATTCCGCCGATCACGGCTGCCACCTCCTGCAGGCGCGACGTGCGGGCCCCATCCAGCGCAGCCCGGACGGTCTCAGCGCGCCCTGGAGGAGGTAATAGATGCCGATGATGAGCGGAGTCGATCACCGCGATCCGGCGGCGTTGGGTCGTCGGCGCGGCGGGGTGCGCATACAGGAACCGAGCAAGTGACTCAGGAGAGGCCGCCAATGGGGGTTCGCCATGGGCGGTGCACCAGTCCTCGAACAGTGACCACGTGTGCCGATCCCGCCTCGGTATCGACGTGTTCGTGATGTCCGATGCACGTATCGGACAAGGGCGGTCGTCGTGGTCAGCATCTACCCCTGTCGTCCCGTCGCCGCTCACTGGTTCGGTCGGGTGCCTGGTCATAGGCCGAGCTCGGTGACGGCGTTGCCGACCAGTGGCGCATTCTCGTGAGCGTATGTTTCGACCATTGCGGGTGTGGTGTGCCCGGTTTGGCGCATGATCGCATGCGCGTCGGCACCGTTGCGGAAGGCCTGCGTGACGAAGCCGGAACGGAGGGAATGCCCGCCGAGCTGGGCGACGGTGTCGGGGCCGTATCCAGCTCGAGTAGCGCGGCGGCGGATCGCCGCGTGCACCGCGGCTCCGGACAGGGCTGTGTCGGAGAGGTTGCCGTTCTTGCGGACGGACCGAAACAGAGGGGACCGTTTCTCGACTACAGGAAGGGTGCCGCGGCAGATATGGGAGTCGAATTCCACTGCGCGGGAAAGTATTCGGATGACAGCAACTCTGCCGCCGGTGTCGAACGCTGCGACGATCTGCAGCCATCGCACCCACGCGCAGACCGGACATGACTCGTGGCGGTCGGTGAACGGGAGTGCTTTCACGGTTCCGGTGCCGTCCTGGTCGGTCTTCGATTTGCGGATACGTACGTGCGCGCCGTCGAGGCGGTCGCGGTGGACATCGCGGCATTCGAGCGCTACGAGTTCGCTGCGGCGGAATGCGCCGGTGTAGCCCATCAGGAGCAGCGCAGTGTCGCGGCGTTCGAGGACCTCCGACGCCCACCCGGCCCCACCTCGACGCGCGTAATCGACGATCGTAGTGATGTCGGAGGTCAGCAGCGGTGCGCGCGGGTTACGGGGCCGCTCCCCCGCAGACGCGTAATCCCGCCGAATACCCGAGAGAGTGGCGCGCACCATCTCGTGCCCGCACGGGTTGTCGTAGCCGGTAGCGCGGTGGCGGTCCGCGACCGCCGCGATCCATTTGCCGAACGTCGACGGCGCATACGCCCGCGTCCCGTCGACGGTGAGCGTGTCGGCAGCCGCAACGAGATAGGCCGCCACCGTAGCGGGATGCGCCGGCAACGCGTGGTGCCCGGCGACGGTGCACCAGGTCTCGAAGCGTCGCCACGCCGAATCGTAGGCGCGGCGGGTAGCACCGGACCGTGCCGACGCCATCGACCGTTCGATCCGAGCGGCGACCTCGCCCGACAGGTCCGGAAACACCTCCGCACTCCTCACCGGGACGACTGAATCCGTGTCCAGGACCTCACCTAGCTGCCGATCTGCCATGACAGGGACTGTAGCGAGCACCCCCGACAGCTCTTTCGAGTTGAAACGCGCTGAGCAGGGATTTAGACGAAGACGGTGCGGGAACGGAAATTCTCGTCGGTCACCGCACACAGACCGTGGGTGACTACAGGAGGCGATTGATTCCCGCGTAAAAGCGGGCGTAGAAAAACGTGGGGTGATCATGCGCGCTTCAGTCCCAGTCCAGTCGGATGCCGAGCTCGACGAAGGCATAGGCCAGCTCATCGATGTCTTCTTCGGTGCGGCAACCCGTTCTCGCCAATCCGAACAGAGATCGGGCGGCGTCGCTGTCGACGCGGGCGGCGGCGACAGCGGCATCGATCGCCGCAATCACACCGTCCCAAGCGCTGCGGGCGGGTACCGGACTGCGAGACCTTGTCGGAGCGGTCCCCGGATCGACCGGCTCGTACCGTCGCGGCCGCAGCAAGCAGGCATCAGCACCGCTCGCGGCCATCTCATCGTTCTCCACCGCGATGATCGCGGTCGCGGCGGCAAACAAAACCTTCGCTTGCTCGTCCCACCGCAGTTGCTCGAACGGAACCCATGATGTCCGGAGCGGGCGAGAATGGCCGGTGGACTTCCAGATCGCGCTCAGTGGCTTCGCCCACCATCCGGTGCGGACCAGCGGCGTCGATACCTCGTCGACGACGGTACGCAGCAGCCTGAACCACACTGCGGCATGAACACGGCCCGCGCCGAGCTCGACCGACCCGCTCGTCAATGCGGCGGCGGTGCGCCGGTCGATTTCTGCGACGACTGCCGGTACCGGTATCGGTGATGCGTGATCGTCCGAGCCTGCTGGTGTCCTCTCCCAGAAGACCAGCCTGCCGGGTACGACACTGCAGAATTCCAGTCGACAGTGATGTTTCGTGCAGCTGGTCAGCATCGGGTACTGATGAGCCATCATGACCGCGATATCGGCGTCTGTGTCGAGGTCGTCGATACACAAGGGACATGCCCGCGTATCGAGCTTGCTCACCCAGGGAAGCCACATGCCGGCGGGCGGTGCGCGTCGACGTCGATCTGCCATCGCCAGACCCGCCGGTAGTAGGACAGAGAACTGATGGGCGTAGGTGTCGAAGTCACATTCGGCGGGGTCGGTGCTGTCGAGGAGCCAGGGCGTGCACCCCGCTAGCGTCATCTCACGCAGCCGTTCCGCCGCACAGGTGCTCCTCTGGGCGAGGGCGTCCAGCACCGGCTCGGGTGTGTAGCGGTCCAGGTCCACGCCCGGACTCTCGAAGCCGAGCCCGTCGAGAAGGTCCGCTGTATTGATCAACGAATACAGTGCGCTGGTCCGGGCCAGCCACGACATCAGAGTCTCACCAGGTAGTGGTTGCGGGTGAAGGGGCCACCGCGGATACGCACTGTGGGCGAGCGCTGTGTGCGCTGCAGGGGCATCGGATGGAATTGTCATGCCAGGTGCCGCTCGAAGTGGCGGCGGCGTTCGGTAGGCCCGGAGTAGACGGTCTGCGTCAACACCTGTGAGGTGATCGCTTCCTCTCCGGCCTCTAATGCGGTCACTGCGGCCGCGGTCAACAGCGTGGCCAGTTCGCCGATGGTGCCCTCACACCGGGTGAGGAGGTAGTCGGTCATCTCCGCCGATGTCAGATGCGAGGGCGCACGCAATGGGAAGCTGGCGGTGAAACTCGCCAGCAGGGAGCGGGTGTCGGTGTCGTTGGTCCAGATCGGCAGCGTCATGGGGTGAAAACGGTTCTCCAACTGCCCATCGCTGCGGATAGCGAGGTACGCCTCTCGGGTACCGACTCCGACGAGAGGGATCCGCAGCTCGTTGCCAAGAAACCGCAACAGGTTCAGAAATTCTCGGCGCACGTTGTCGCGGCCGGCAAGAACATTGTGGAGCTCGTCGATGATCAGCATCCGCACCCCGGTCGCTCGCAGCAGCGTAACCGCTTGCTGTTCGAGTTCGTGAACGCGGCTTCGCGGGCGCATCGGCGTTCCGAGTGCCGCGAGCATCGCCAGGTAGAACCGTCCGGGTGCTGGGTCCGGGGGCATCTGCATACACAGCACCGGTATCTGCTCACGGTCGGGCAAGGTGACCGCAGGGTGCGCACGCCGGAACTTCTCGATGATCATCGACTTGCCGTTGTTCGTCGGTCCGATCAGAAGCAGGTTCGGCATTCGTTGCCGATCCGGCCACCCCAGCAACGTCTCGAGGTGCTCGATCACCGACCGTGCACGCGGATACCCGATCCACCGTTCCGTGCGAATGTGCCTGATGCGTTGCGCGGCAGGGAGAACCGCGATCGGTCTGACCGAACTGCGCAGATGGTTGAGGTCCGCACTACCGGGGTCGATGTCTTGGCAGCTACGGTCGTCGCCGTCGCCTGCGGGCGTGATTCGGGGGTCGTTGTTCACCGTTTCACCATTCTTCGATGTCGTCGAAGATCGGAACCGACACGTCGTCGGTGCCTGGGCCAAGCTCGGGCGGGCCCATCGCGTTCGGTGATGTCACGACGCTGCTCAGGTGCGCACGACGACTGCGGTTACGTCGAGCCCGTCTGGTGTCCTTCTGCGCCGATGTTGCGATCTCTCGCATCTTGTCGATCATCGAGAACAAGGCGTGTTCGTCGATATGTGCTCGGCCGTGTTCGCGCAGTCGTGTCACTGCTGCGCGATGTTCCCACAAGGTCACCGCTGGATGTGACATCGTTCGATACGGCACCTCGATGTATCCGCCGCCGCTGTCGGGGTCCAGGACCCACACCCTGCTCAGATCTCGTGGGTCCCGGCGGATCACAAACTGGCCCAGGGTCTCTCGTCGGGCGATCCACGGTTTCAGAGCGTTCGCGAAGTACTGGATGTGGTCGATGACGAACCCCGTCCGCGTGAGGCGACGGCGGATGACGGGAAGGAAGTCCACCAGGAATGCGGTCTCGTCCACCACCGTCGAGCTCGCCAGAGCACTGTCAGCGTCGGTGCTGCTGGTCCACCGCGCAGCCGGGCTCTGCCGGAGGCCGGTGTGCACCTCTGCGTGATACGCCGCGACCGCCAGGACCAGCCAGCGTTCCAGTTCTCGTAACGTCAACGCCGCCTTACTATCCGAGTCGTAGCTGCCCCGCTGAGTTGGGTTCGAGAATGTGGTGCCGGGGAGTTCGTGGACCTGGGTCATGACGGTGCCGATGATGCGTTCGACGATCCCGCCGTAATGCGGCCTGCCGGGTGGGCGGTAGCCGAGGTCGATGCCGTGTTGCTCGCAACCGCGCTGGAGCGCTTCACTTTTGAACTCGGAAGCGTTGTCGATGTACAGGCGGTGCGGCTTTCCGGCCATCGGCCACCGCACATCCGCGCCGAGGCCCAGAGAGTCGATCCATACGCTTTTGTCCGAGCACACCCGGCCCAGACACAACCCGACCGACACTGCGGACGGCGGATCGAGAGTTACCACGAACCCAGGTATGCAGCGGCTGAGGACATCGATGGCAATCGTGAGATAAGGACGTCCGATCGGCGCCCGGTCGTATTCGTCGACGATCATCAGATCGACCACGGTGTGATCGATCTGTACTTGATGGAGAACGGCCGTCACCGGCGGCGGGACATCGCCCGCGGATTGCCGCGACCTGGCGGCGTCCGGTCCGCCACGTGAGCGTGCGACACGGCCCGGGTGCATTGCTGCGATCCGGGCATTGACTGTGTTGCGGGCTGGGATCGGGAGTCCGGCGCGGTGACAGGCCTGCGCGATACGGCGATGTAGTGCAGCGACACTGAGTTTCTGACGAGCCAGGAATTCACGGTTGATGTGCTCGGTGATCACGTCTTCCACCTCGTCTGGCACGCGGGAGCGTCCACGTCCGCCTGCGGGCGCGGAGACCAGTAGATCGGTAACCGCCCCTTCCCCATTCCGGAGTATGGACAGCAGCGCGTACACCCGCCGGGGCGAGACACTCAACTGTTGCGCTGCATCCTCGACCGCGGAGGTACCGATCGCGGATCGATTCATCAGCTCGTTGAGCACTGCGAACCGTGCCCGTGCCTGCTCCCACTGCTCGGCCGACGCGGTCAAGACACCAGCCTCGACGACGTCGAACTTCTCCGCATCCATTGCAGCCTCCGAACACCCGACCCAGGTGACCGATTGTGCAGTCCACTTCTGCACTCAGAATGTCAGAAGACCACTGCAATCGGAGGTGAAACCCCAGGAAAACATGACGCCCACTTCTGAAACTGACATCGAAACCGGTTTTGAGTGTCTCGATAGACGATCGTCTAACAGGACTGGTCATAGCTTGGGATGCAACACCCGTTGTCTTGATTTGAGCCACTGGCCACTAGCGCCCATATGGGCAGTATGTGTTTATAGGTGTGGATCGACAGGAGGCATTGGGTAACGTTCGCCTCGGTTGTATTGCTGTTCAAGCTGTTCGCACAACCGCTCCACAGCGGTGCGGATGAATACCTGCTGGTGCTTCACGCCGGTGAAAGCCTGTGTGTGGGCAATGGTTGCTTCCATCCGCTCCTTCTGCGAGATCGGCATCGACAGGAGAATGTCGCGTGTGCCCTCCATCCTCTTCGACCGCTGCTCTTTACGCTCCCGCGGCTCGTCGGGTTGGCGCCTGACCGGCGCCGACCTTGCCTGCGAGTTGCCCTCTGTCGAGACGGCGCGGGGAGATTCCTCTGGCGTGGGATTGCCTTGAGCGAACGCACTGCGAGCCCTTCGCGGAGCTGGGAGCTGCGGTTCGGGGATCTTGCTCATTTTTCATCTCTTCTCGTCGCGTCCAGAATTTTGACGAAGTTCTCGTGGAGGTTGCGAATCCTTCCCGAAGGTCGCGGATGCTGGTCAAGCCCCATGCCCACGTTGGTGAGCTTGCTGATATCGGTCAGCATCGGTATCGGCTCCCCGACTATTGGTATGTCCGCCTCGCGTACGTAATTCTTCAGGTAGGCCAGTGTTTTGGCGTGGTCTTGCCGACGCCCGTCAATCTTGTTCACGACCACCCCGGCTATCGGCAGCACCTTGCTCATGTACTGCTCGAGGTCGTCGATCGACTGCCGAATCGCATCGAAGCCGTCAATAGCGTCAAGCTCGGGATTGACAACAATCAGGACGTTGTCTGCGGCGAACAGGGCCCCTCGTGAAACTAGATCAATCGCCGGACGGCAGTCGATCAGGATGTGTTGGTACTTGCCGGAGACCTCCTTCAGCGCCCTGTTGACGGCCATCTCACCTCCGGTCTTCCCGACCAATGTGTCCATGACCGCCTGTAGATCGCTGAACCCGCTGGGCAACACATCAATACCTTCGCGAGTGGCATGCGTAATCGCGGTCTCGATCGGGCAAGCAACATCACGGTCGAGGACATCCGCAAAGCTCGCTTCGGGTGGCGATTCGACTGTGTAGCCAGTCAGATGCCGCGTCGAGTTACCCTGCGAGTCAGCGTCCACCACCAGTGTTGTTCTCTGGAGACTGGCGGCGGCATGCGCCAATCCGTTGACGACGGTGGTCTTTCCAACCCCGCCCTTCAGATTCGCGATCGCGGTAATAGTCATGTTGAAACCCGTTCTTCCTTTCATGCGAGGGGGGATGGATGTAGGGCTGCATGCCACCGCTACGGGAAGCAGACACTAGATAAGCACAGGCCTTATATGCCTATATAATCACATATTAGCTAACTTAGCCTAGATTATGGGAGCGTACACTAGATTTACTAACACTGTATTAGATAATATAAGAGCCCATATGGGCATCCCGCCACTCGCAACTACTCGCAACTACTTGCAAGTTGGCCTACGAAAGTGCACGTCAAACCATTTTATGCCTGGCAGGCCGGGAGTGACGCCGCGTCGACTCAAGCTCATACGCAGTCGCAACGAGTGACGCAGCAACCATCGACTCTTGCCGCATACCTTCTGCGCACAGGCCGCCCCTATGGCCCATAGCTCCAAATTGCAGCTCTACAACGCCAACTTCCTCCCGGCAAACCCTCGCATCAGACCGCACAATCGACTTGCAAAACCACACCCATCGTCGGGGCGACTGAACGCGAGTTCCGCAACTTGGTGCACACAGACTGCCAACACGGCCAGCCGGGGGAGTGGGAGCACGCGGCACCTTTGTACGCACGCACCCTTGGGGGAGCCAACAACTACCCCATAGGGGCAGTAATACGCCCTAGTTCAGCGTCGTCATTCATCAGCGATGACGGTCTGCTACTTCCGTGGATGCCACCTCGTCGATCCAGTCAACCGTGGGCGACGCAGGATCCGCAACAGCTCGCTCCTGTTCCTCGTCTGCGATGGACGGAGAGAACGGGTGGAAGTTCGCAGCGCGATCCGCGCTCACTCCAGTGGTCTCCTGTCCATTACCGCCGAGGTCGGCTTCGATGAGCGCCAAGCTGACGTCTGGGCGGCCGGAATGGACAGTCAGCCGGATCATTAGGCAGTAAGCACCAACAAACCAGGCAGAGAAGAAGACGACAGCGGCCAGGACCATAAGCACTTCACCCAAGAAAATCTCCCCCGCGGGATTCATGTCGGACATCATTGTCTGAGCACCCGATCCGAGCTGCCACCACCGGACCAGCCGCACCTGATATAATTGTAATGCGCGTACACAGATAGGTGCGTTCCCGGGACTTGTTGACGTCGGTCTCGGTGTTGCGGCAGGACCAAATGGACCCCTGTCTCTGGGCTACCCAAACGAGATCCTTCATGCCCGTAGGCGCCGTGAAGACAGTTCATCACCTGAACTGCGGCTCGTTCACGCCTTGGCGAGGTCTGTCCCTCGTGACACACGTCCTACTGTGCGAGATGGAGCACGGGCTGCTCCTCGTCGATGTCGGTACGGGTATCGACGACGCATTCAGCCCCACCTTTCGACTCGGGCACAGCCCACGCTTGGCAGGCGCACATCTAGCCCCCGGTGAGTCCGCCCTGCACCAGCTTAAAAAGTTGGGGTTTGCCTCCTCTGACGTCACCGACATCGTTACGACACACCTCGATTACGACCACGTCGGAGGTCTTGCAGACTTCCAGTCAGCACGACTGCATACCACCGCGACAGAACTGATCGAGGCCCGGAAACCCGCCCTTACACGTGGAGGACGAATCCGATACAGGCCGGCACACACCGAGACGATCCGGAATGCAGTTACCTACTCAATTTTCAACGACACCGTGCTCGGCCTGAAAGCGGCCGAGGTGTCCGGAACGTCCGGAGTTTTCCTGGCCCCCACGCCCGGCCATACGATCGGACACGCTGCTGTCGCAGTCCTCGATCCGGTCCGCGGTTGGCTCGTCCACGCCGGAGACGCCTTCCTGAATCAGGCGTCTATACACCCGCACGCCCCTAAGCGCCTGTCTGACTGCGCAATTCAGGCAGTGGAAATGCTTTTGGCGACCGACCGCGCCCAAGTTCGCAAGAACCATTCTCAGTTCCGCGACCTTGCAGCGTCCGGCGTCCGCGTGTTTTGCTCCCACGACGCTGCACAATTGGAGGCCCTGCAGAAGGAGACGCACCTCGTCGCCTCCGTTTAGATACTGGGCCGTCGATCCGAGCTACACGGATCCGATTTGGAAGAAGGAGACACCATGAGTCGGGACACTCGTAGGTCATCTGGGTGGATGCTGTTGGAACTGCTCCAAGACGGCGCAGTGAGCGTGCTGTTCGAGGCCGGCAACTCACGCACCTTCAGTCAGCTCCGTCGACGGAGCAGCTTCAACAGCGCAGGCGTCACCGACGCGGTTCTCAAAGCGGCGACAGCCACCAAGCGGTCCGGCCTTCCCTGCGACGGTCGGACGGCTTTGCCCGATGGCTCGGAGGTCCGCTATGCCGTGCGACCGGTATTCGGTCCGCTCGACGAAGTTTACGGATGCCAGGTGTGGCTCGGTGCCGTCGATGAAGAGATCCTTCCGGCTCGCAACGTAGAAGCGTTTTCCTTCGACATGGCCACGAACCTGACTCATCACGGTCCGGGTGTCGACCTGAATATTCTGTCGGTCGACTCTCTCGCCTCGTCGCGACCCAGCCACGACAACATCTTCTCCTTCTACGACAATTTCCCACGTCAACCTGACCTGGGGCTGTACATCGAGTCAATCCGAGAAGGCGCACCCCGTACAGAGTTTCAGGCCGACATCAGCTTGACTGACGGCCGGGGGATCGGGCGCAACATCCACGCCAGCATGATCAACGTTCACCACCACGACGATGGCCGGACAGAACTCAGGGGCATCCTGCACGAAATAACCGACATTCGGCCTCACACCACCAACTACGCGCTCAGTGTCGCCAAACGCTTCGCTGTGCAGAGCGACCCGGGAGTCGGACGTGCACTGATTGATCTGACCACAGGCATCGCACTGGACTGGATCAATCCGCCCACTGGCTCACTTCTTCCTTGGAACCGAGAGATACCGCAGTTCACCGTCCGCGGCCAACAGGCGTCCATGAACCTGCGTAACCGAGTGTTGCAGGACAGCTCGCTGTACGTCGAGTTTCAGACCCAGGTCAAGTTCGACAGCACCGGTGATCGATGGATCGACATCATCATCGGATACGAACACCACGGGGACAATCAAGGGCTGATGACCGTGCGAGACGCCACAACTGTTCTAGCGCAAAGTTTTTCGACCACATCATGACCACAAGGGGGAGTACGATGTCTGTTGCAACGCTCGCGGAACTGGACGAGGTCACGATCGGTCCCCACCAGTTGAGATCATTCATCGAAGCGCTCGACCGATTTCGCGACCTGTTGACAGAGTCGCAGTCGAGCAAAATCGCGCGCGTGACAACCGATTTGCGGGTCGCTCTCGGAAAGTGGCATAAATCGATCTGCGCAAATACCGGGGGAGAGTCGATAGACCGGCTGCCATACAGGAACGACGACGACCTGCCCGAGATCGTCGATTGCGAGACTTACAGCCGGATCGAGCTGCACCTCTCGCGTTTGATTACCAGGCACAGCAACTTCGGTTTTGCGGCTGCGAACGATCCCAGCGAATTGGACAGGTTTTTTCCCGACGCGGCGCTAGCGGATATTCGCACTGCTCGGGCGCATCTCAGGCGAGTACTGTCCGAGCTCAAGACCGAGATGCCACGACAGCACCCACGTTCCGTCACTGTGACGGATCGATACATGTCTATTGTCCTGTGGTAGCCCATCCCGCCGAAGCGATCGTCAGGCTCTACGAATCAAACCCACTCCGTAGGGCCTGACGCAACTACTTGTTCAAGGTATTCGGCAGCAGGGGGGCACAAGGCGTTCTCGAACAAGCCTTCTTCAAACGCCGGCGGGGGAGCAGGCAGGTGCGCCTCTTCCCTCCCTACTAGCCACTGCTTCCACACGATGCGTTCCGCTCGGTGCCGGACGACTCGCTCTCGCACGGCCGATTTCAGGCCGTGCCGCTGCGCCAACTCGTCCAGGCCAACCCGCCCTAAACTCACCTCATGATACCGATTCGTCTCGACGAGACCGGCGACCCGGAGGTCCATCAGGGCTTCGTAGCCGCTGGATCGACCGATTCTGACTTCCGCGAGCACGGAGTCTATGGACGCCCCTGATCGACGCTGCACGGCTTCATAGAGTGCCTTTTGTCTATAGCCCAGTACGCTCCAGGCCGGATGCACCGACTCGACTTCCGCGAGCTCACCAGGAGACCCTCCCTTGCGGTCCTGGACGCTTTCGGCGCCAGCCGTAACCAACGCGTATCTATCGGCTAGTTGGCCCACACCACGCTCAATGAGAAGCAACGGTGACCCCTGCGCCTCTCTTAGTCGTTCTAGCACCGACCACACTGTCGACTCAGGCAGCATTCCCGCTGCAATCGACAGTGATCTTCCACCAACAGCGACTACGGGTACGCCCTCAACAATCTCACCGGCCACGGAGGCCGACCAAGCCAGTGCCTGAACGACAGCGAGGGTGGTCCATCTGTCGCGCCTACCCTGATATTCGGATGTCACCCATGAGAGTGCCTGCTGCTGCCACCGCATAAAGAGAGGATCGCCTGCCCCCCCTGTGTACTTGAACTTGTGCCCGGTATCCCGGACTGGCTCGGGGAGTGTCGACGCGGCCCACTTCAAGGCATTCGCTGCATCCCGCTGCAACGCTAAACGAGGGTCTCGATAGTGGTCGTAAGCGGCTCGCAGGCCCGACCACGCTGGTGTTTGTGCGCGGGCAATGACGTCAGCAACCGTTGCGCCGGCCATGACGAATTGCGTTACGACTGACTGACGTGCCTCCGAACGCGACTTCCACCTGGTTTTGTCAAGGACGCCTCTGGCAGCAAACGCCTGCACAGCCTCTGTGGGAGTGCTCGTCTTGCAGAAGCGCGGGTGGAGGTGCGCGTCGGTGCCCCCACCGACGATCCGTTCCGCATACGTGGCCGCTTGCATGTTGTCGGCGAGAGCTTGCACCGTTCTTTTCGGCCGGTTGGCGACTCGACTGCTGCCGCCGAGAAGTGCGAGCAGGCGCGGTACAGCCGCGGAATCTGATCCCACCACCAGTGCGTCGATGGCGACGTCGAGTTCGCCCTCAAGCCTGCGATACCCGCCGTCCCGGCACAGCGACCCTGGAACCGTGATGCAGCCGCTTGCTGCGTTGCACATCGGCACGATGTCCAGAGTCGGGAGGCGAGCTGCGAGCTGGTCCAGGAGAGGCCTGATCTCTTCGACACTCACAGTGACTCCAGGAGCGAGAGGAACAAGCACGTGCCGCCCGCCTCGGGTGGATCTATCGACAACCGCCCGGCCGCCACATTCGCTCAGCCATTCCAGAACCCTGCACACGTCCTGATCGACGGCCGCCGCGTCGAGATGCTTCGGATCAAAATCCAGCGCGATGACGCGGGCGCGCCCGCGGTAGAAGAGTGGGACTGCGGCCGGCTGACCGGGCCGCTTCGACGTAAGCGGGCGCGTCTGATCGAAGCTGCGCGCAACCGGATCGTAGACACGCATCGACCGACGAGCAGCCAACAATGGCGAAAGCCGCCGCCAAATGAGCTCCGTGGCCGAAGTGCGCACCTCGACACGAGCGTCCAATCTTGAATCTTTGTCAGAGCACGATGTACCCTGAGACTTGTCAAGCACGACAAAGTCCCTTCATAGGGGCAACGCAGTTCGTCGAACTCCCATTCGACTCAGATGAACTCGAGAACCCTCGATCTTGCCCGGATCGGGGGTTTTCTCATTCTCTTCTCTGCGGCGCCAGATATGCAGTTGCGGACTTCCTGGCCTGTACCTCGTTCAGATAGCAGTGGAAGCGCCTTTTCCGCTCTATGCAGTCTGCTGCAGCACCTCCTGGTTTAAATCACGAACAAGATCGGGTCGCCCGACCGCCATAGCAAGCAGGTCCGCAACGTACTGACTCTCGTCGATACCCCTTGCAGCGCTTTGCATTCGGATCGCGGTCTTTACCTCGACTGGAACACGAGAGGTAACAGGAGCCCTAGTGCCTTTACTTGGCCGTCCCACTTGACTCTCCTACTCTCCGATTGATGCGATCGAGCTGACGGGGCTGAGTCTGCCTCGAGGATGACTCTGAGCGTTGGACGACACGCCGTTTCTGCATCTAAAACTCGAGCCCCGAGCGAAACTTACGCACAGGTCTACATCGAGTCAAGGCGCGCCTTGCGTGCCGCGTTCGTTCGCTCCCACGCCATGCGCACCGCATCGACATCGGTCCTGTAGACACTCGCCATAGATCTCGCGACCTCGTCAGAGAAGGACCGCCGACCCTTCTCGATCTCCGCTACTGCGGTCGGATTCAGCCCCAGGTCGGTCGCGGCCATACGTTGGGTCAAACCCACCCGGATTCGGAGATCGGAAATCCGAAGCCTTTCGTCGTCGATTGGAACAAGGTCGGCCACCGCGACCGTGAGCCACGAGGCGGCCTTCCGGAGAAGAACAGCGGTTGGGATAGAGCGCCCAGACCGCCACGCCGCGACAGACTGGCGGCTGACGCCGATCGCATCCGCCAAATCGTCGTTGCTTGCCCGCTTTCTGGACATTGCCGCATCCAGCGCCGAGGGGCTAAACCCTCGCACACCACTCTGCGGCATCTGCAATCCTTCCGACTGATCTCTGTCTTCCTCAGTCATCTTTCACCCCTCCATGAGCTCGCAGATACCGTTGACAGAGCATAGGCTACGTGCAATGCTTTACATCAGAAGTTGAGTTGATTGCTTTACTGAGGGCATGGAAGGGGGGCGACAAGATGGGACGGGGTCTGCTATCTTCCGAATGCACCCGCATTCATGCGGGCCTCCTGGGCGCTGATGACTCGCTCCCAGACGCCGCGCGCAGCCTGATCACAGGCCACGCAGTTGCCTCACCAAACAGCGGACTTGTTTGCATGCCCCCCGCAGCCCTCGCTCCCACGGGTGGTCATCACGCGGAGCACAGCCATGCCCAGATCCGCCGGAACGTCCTGTTGCCCCGGGACGTCGGCACAAAGGGCACATCACCGCTACAAGACCGCAGACAACGGGCCGGTCCTTGACCCGAGCAGCAGAAGACCCCGGATGCCTACGACGCCAATCACAGAGCACCCAGGGCCTTTTCATTGCAACCCCACCATCAGCACAAGCCGTAGCTCCTGTTGTGATGCGGGCTCTTCCAGCCTAGCCGCCTCCTTCAGAAGGTGCGTCCTAGATCCGGAGGACATTCATGCAATCTTCAATCGACAAGATTGCGTTACACCTCGGCCGACCCACAGCGTCCGCTGATCTCTGTCCGGCACTCAACGACAGGGTGCCTGGTATGGCAGCCTGCTCGCTTCCTACGTCCCACCCGCATGTGACACACCAGTTGCGATGCGAGGACACCGGTGAACTTCTCGGTGAGTGGACCGATGCCGACATGACTTTCCGTACGCCTACCGCCGAGCCCCGCAGCGACGGCGGCTTCAGCCACGCTGCCTGACCCCTCAGACCCAACTACGGACCATCCCCCGGCCGTAGTTGCGAGCTACGCGAGTCGGTGCGCCTTCCCCCAGGCGCACCAGGCAGCGCAGCTCAACCGATGGACCGGCGCGAGGGTCACACGGCGACGCTTCTTCATCGTGTGCCGAACTGCGTGACCCCGCCGGGACATCCGATAAACGTCCGAATCTACTCCAACAGAAAGGAATACGAGTGCCGTTCTTTCTTGCAGTGGATCATCTTCCTGAGTCAATTCATCCGCTAGCTAAGTGGAGTCAAATGTGACGACCGGATCGGGGCCTGAAGGTCCCGATCCGAGCACCACGAGAACCCAGTAACCCTCTCCAACTGCGCTTCTCTACTGCTCTGGCTCTACTAGAGACCCTGGTTCTGATTCGTTCTCACGGCCGCCCCTTCACTCAGGCCACCCAGCCTTCCTTGACTACCACCGCATCACCGTCACCTGATACCCGACCCGCCTTCTCGACAGGAGTCGAAATATTGTCCGCCAGAGATCGTTTCAGATCGATCGGCGTTGTAACCGCCGTCGTAGGGTGCGCGCTGTCGGTGACCGTCGCCCAGACCCTTACGTTGCCACTCACTGCATCGGCCAGTCCGGAGCAGCCGTGGCTCGATGACTTGGTCACCGAATGCCCTGCACTGTTCACCCTCGCCGTCCAGGGCACGGGCGAATCGTCACCCGACGCGCCGATCAAAGCGGACACCGGAATGCTCGGAACCGTCCTCGGCCCGGCTCTCGACGCTGCCCGTGTTCTGGGTTCGTCGCTCGATCGGGCCTATATGCCGTACCCGGCCGCATTCGGTGGTGCGGTCCCCGGAGGAAAGCAGCCCTACACCGTCTCAGTCGAGGAGGCTGCAGCAAACCTCGAAGCCGCCGCCGAGAAGGTGATATCCGATTGCCCTGCAACTAAGTTGGCAATCGTCGGCTACAGCCAGGGCGCGCACGCAGCATCGAAATTTCTCGAAGCGATCGGCGCCGGCACAGGAGCGGTGCCAGCCGACCGAATCGCAGCGGCGGCCTTGTTCGGATCCCCGACGCGCGCGGCCGGATCTCCGGTCTTTCCCGGCAGCAGCAACGACACTCCGACGTCGGCTCCCGGATCCTCCAGGGACCACGTCTCGGCGCTCCCTCCAGTGTCTGCACCGGCACCGGCCGGGGCCGGAATCGGCCCGACCAGCGACGTCGCCACCAGTTTCGGGTCACTCTCGGGCCGGGTGGCGTCCTTCTGCCAAACAGGAGACCTGGCCTGCGACGCACCGGCAAATGCCCCCATCGCACGCGCAGTGACCAACGTCGCAGGTCAAGTCGAGGTCGGGGGCGATCCTTTCCGCGCAGTGCAGTCCATCGGCCTCGCGTTGGCCTCGACATCGTTCGGTGTCGCCGTCGACGTCGTGAACGAGGACATCGCGGTACCGAAGAACTCGCTGGAGAACCTGTCCATCACACCGAAGAAGACACTCTCGCAACGCTTCGCCGAAGCCTCCGATCCGGCAGCAAAGCCGCCGACCGGACAAGAAGCCATCGCCGCCCTCACGAAGATCGGCCTCGTCGCAGTCAACGCTGTGGTCTCGGTGGCGAAGAAGGTCATCACTCCACAGACCATCGCCGAGGTGTCCGCTGCGGGATTGTCCAATCCGGCAGCAGCATTCGCCGTGATCGCAGCCAAGACGGCCAAGGCAGTGATCGAGCTCGTACCACCGGCGACATCGAAGAGAGTGGTACAGCAGGCCTTCAATGTCGTCAAGAGCGAGGTCAGTGCCAACAAGGACCTGTTCGACCTCGCCGCCCTGACGTCCTACGCCAATACCATTGCCGCCCACACCGGTTACGCCTCCTCCGTGGCGACACCCCAGGGCGAGTCCGCGACACGCTTCGTGGCGGACTGGCTCGCCGCCGCCGCCGCAGATGTCGGTGACACCACCGCCGCCGGCCCCTCGTCGACGCCATCCCCGACAGCGACAACGTCGGCAGTGACCACTCCCCGCACCACTACACCGAGCGCACCACCCATCACCACCTCTGTATCACCCTCCACCACACCCACTTCCGCCAGTACGACTCCGCTGCCGGACCACACCCCCATCCAGTAGCTCCACCGACTCGAAAGGCTCTTTCATGGGCAAGCACCAGATCCCCACCCGCTCCTTGACCCGCATCGCAGCAGGAGCGACCGCGGCATCGGCAATGGCCGTGTTCTGCTACGGAACCGCAGCAGCAGCGCCTGGCGACGCACCGTCGACACAGGGCGACGTCACTACCGCAGCACCCTCGACCCAAGGCCCGCTGACCTCGGATGCACCGTCGACTCAGGGCGAGTTGACCGCACCCGCACCCGCACCGCAGGCCGAGCGTGTGTACTGGGTTGCTCCCCCTGCTGCGTACGACCAGAGCGAATGGCAGACCTGGGACGCCTACTACGACGACGACGAGACCACCGGGGCCTACACCGACACTGCCCCAGCTGCTCCGTCTGTAGACGTCGAACCGGCTGCGCCGCTGGATGTGAACACCTTGCACGGCCCCGTCGCCGTCGAGGACCCCACCGTCCCGACCGCAGCCCCGGCGAAGGTGCTCAAGATCGGAGACTTCTACGACGATCAGCCGAGCTGGCTCTCCGATGAAGACCTCGAACGCACCAACAACTCCACCGCCGTCATCCAAGCGCAGGTGACCGACTTCTGGCGCTCGATCGGAGTCCCCACCGATCGCGCCCAACGCCTCGGTGCCTCCCAGATCGCCGCAGGCGGGGCCGGTTTGGTCACCGGAGCAGTCGCACTCGGTGCACCCGCAACCATCGCAGGTGCACTCGGCGGCGGAACCATCGGCGGCATCGCCGGCGCCCTCGCGGGCGGTCTCATTCCCATCGCACCCGGTATCGCACCGATCACCACGGGCATCGCCGGAACAGCAGGCGGAGCCGCCCTGGGTGCTGCGGTCATCGGAGCCCCGGCGACCGCACTGGGAGCAGCGACCGGGCTAGCAGCTGGCTTGGCGCTGGGAACCACCTACGGTGCAGGCGATCTCGGAGAACCGCAGAAGATCGACCTGCCCGACTTCCCTCAAGCAGAACCTGCCCCCGCTCCGGAGGCTGCACCACCCGCAGCTCCGGCCCCGCTCGCACCGACCCCCGCCCCCGCGCCAGTAGTGCAGACGGACTCGGTGTGGACGGAGCCGACGAACCCGGTCGAGACCGCCCGCGGGTTCGTCACCACCCAGATCGGTGGCCCGCAGGTCCTCGACGCGGTTGACCAGGCGACTGCTGCCGCTGCACCCGCATTCGCGGCTATCGACGCCGCCATCACCGCCGCCTTCAACCCGGCTGTCCCTGCCTGACCGATCCACCCGACCCGCTTCGGGGAGGGCTGCGTTCCGACCGTCCCGCACGCGGCCGGAACGCCGCCCGCCCCGAAGCACCACCGACCCGGCAATCCCACGACCGAGACACAGTGCCGAACTATCCCAGCTTCGCCCAGCACCGAAGAGGCACAGGAGAAAACAATGGCGACCGACAATCACCGGCAGACCGCGGTGCTGTTCCCGGACCCGCAGGAATACTTCGACCCCCAGTGGCAGCAGATGACCGCCGACCACGAAGCATCACCTGTCATCGAACCCACTGATGACACTCCCTCTGACGACACTCCCACTGACGACACTCCCACTGACGACATGCCTACTGATGATCCCTTCGTCGACAACACCGACGAGGACGCCAATGGCGGGTATGCCCCCGCGACCGGCGGTGAGGCCGACTCCGACGTGTCCGGCCTCTACCCACAAGGCGAGGTGGACGAACCGGCACGGGTGCCGTACTGGGTGAGCGCGCATGTGCCGGCCGACAGGCTCGTGATGGACGAGCCGAACCGCCGCTTCCGTCGACGCCGCCCCACCGCACCTCCTCCACCTGCCCCCGACACCTCCGCCGCAGCACCGCAGACGCCGCCCGCAGCCCCCCTCCGGCCACGATCGGTTCCCATCGGCTGGGTCGCTGCTGGAGTCCTCGCCGCAGCGTCATTGATCGGTGCCGCCGTTGTCGTGACCGGACACGACGAAACACCAGCTACCCCGGCGGCCGCCGCACCGGAGCAGCCGCCAGCTCCGCGCACATCCGCCACTACCGCCGCCCCGACGACGCCCGCGGCCGCGCCGTGGTGCACCACCGCCGCGACAGCCGACGCGACGACCACCGACGACGCCGGCAACCGCGCGAGCGCCGTCGGTGTCATCGCCGCATTCGAGCATGCCTACTACGTACAACGCTCCGGGACAGCGGTCGCAGCGTTGATGACCTCGCCGGCCCCGGCGGAACGCATCCAGGCCGTCATCGACCGCACCCCCGCAGGAACCGAGCATTGCGTGACCATCGCCGCCACCGACATCCCCGATGTCCACGCCGTCGCACTCTCCCTGCGTACCCCGTCCGGATCGGAGTCGGCTATCGCCTCACGCATCACCACCACCCGCACCGGCGAGAGCTACGCCATCGCGAACGTCGAGGAGGTCCGATGAAGCAACGCCGACGACCACCGGTGAGCGCCGTGACACCACTACGCCCCACAGAGGCTCGGACCCCGGAGTTGCGGACCACATCAGCGTCGACGGATGTGGCACCTGAGCGGGTCAGCATCGTGATCGGCGCCGGATCCGGCGGTGCGGGAGCAACGACCATTGCCCTCGGGGTGGCCCACACCCTCGCCGAGTCTCTTCCGGTCGCGGCGGTCGACGCCACCAGTGACGGCGGAGATCTGTTCGATCGTGCTGCCGCCCGGCCGCTGCCCGATACCTCGATCACCGCCGCGATTCCGGCCTCGTCGGCTGCAAGCACTGGGGGCATCGTCTTGTGCGGATCAGCGTCGCTGTCCACCAACAGATTCGGCGACCACCACTTCGGTGCTGGCGAGTTCGACCACGAGCCACACGCCCGCCGCGCAGACCCCGCGCAGAGCAGCGACCTGATGTTGCTCGATTCGATCCTCTCCTCCCGTGGGGTTGCCCGGGTCTTCGACCTCGGAACAGCCGTCGACGCACCCCGCGCCGCGGCTCTACGCCGACACGCACTGTTGGTGCTGGCCGCGCCCGTGCGGGCGCAACCGTTGACCCGCCTGCGCACGGTCCTCGACCGGTTGCGCTGGACCCACGGCCGCGAAGCCCTGGCCGGGACCGTCGTCGTGCTCACCCACACCGTTCCCGGTTCGGTCGTGGACCTGGCGCCGATCCGTGCCGCCCTCACGCCTTTGGTGGCCGGATTGATCGAGGTTCCGTTCGACCCGGTCCTGGCCGCACCGGGGCTGCTCGATCACCGGCAGATCGCCCCGGCTACCGCCCGGGCGTTGCAGTCCCTCTCCGACCTCGCTCTGCACCGAATCTCAGCGGGCCACCAGCCGACACCCCTGCGCCGCACTCACACAGGGATCGAGTCCGACGACCAGAGAAGGGAACAGGCATGACCGCCCACTACACATCCGATCCCGTGCCACACCCAGGCGATACCGGCACCGGCCAGCGCGCCGCCGAATGGATCTCGCCGGCAGTGTGGCTCCTCGGCGCCACCCGCGAAGTCGGAGTCAGCACCCTGGAACGGTTCTGGGCGTTCACCGCCGACAGCGAAGGCTCCTGGCCACCGGGCGATGACCGCGACCGCGTCTCCCCGTACGTGGTGCTCGTGGCGCGCGAGTCGTTCAAATCGCTTTCCGCCGCCCAGAATCTCGCCCTCGCACACTCCCGCGGAGAACTCGGGGCAGGGTCGGAGCTGCTCGGTCTGATCACCGTCGCGGCCGCACCGAACCTGGAGAAACCGATCCGTCAGCACCGCGACGTCGTGGCCGCCGCGTTCGAGGAGGTCTGGCACATCGGCTGGCACAGGCACCTGCTCTCTGCCGCCCTCGGCCGACTTCCTCGTTGGCATCCCCTCGACGCGGGCGCGCTCGCACCGGTCGATGGCCTACCGGTTGATCTCCAGCACACCGCGATCGACCTCACCAACACCATCCACGCCCGCATCCCCACACTGTTCACCCCCGGGGTGTCCGCGTGAACGCGCTGGCGATGACCGTCGATGCGGTCGCCGCCGCCCACTCGTCGAGTCCCGATGGCACACCGGATATACCACCGGTCGGGCCACTCCCCCTCCGGTCGGTCTTGGGTCTGGTTCGGGTGTTGATGTTCGTGGTCGCAGCGGGAGCTGCGGTGGCTGTTGTGGTCTTCGCAGTTCGCACGGCCACATTCGCGGGGATCTGGAACGAGAGCATCACCGCAGGACCAGCCGCAAAACTGATCAAGGCCATCGCTTTTCTGATCCTGACCAGCAGCATGATCGAGGTCCTCGGTTGGCTACGAGGTGAGTTGTCGTGAGGAACATCGACGTCCCCTCGACGGACCGGTCCTGGTCGAGTGCATCGGAGCGATCGTCACCGGTCGCGGACGAAACACAGTGCGTCCCTACACGATCTGTCCCCTTCCCTCTGTTCGGCACCTGTTGTCGTCTCAGCGAACGCCCTCGCTGAGCCTCGTGTCCACTCCACCACCGAAAGGCCCCTCGACATCATGTTCCTCGCTACCGCACAAGCCGTGCAGGACTTCTCGGTCCAAGCCATCGAATTCAACGTCACCGCCGAACTTCCACCGGGCGCGAACGGCCTGCTGAAACTACTGAACTGGTTGCTGTGGGGTGTCCTACTCGCGTGCATGGCCGCCATCGTCTTCTCCGGCGGAAAAATGGCGTGGGAAAAATGGAACCAAGGCTCGATCCAGGCTCCGAAGATCCTCCTCGGTGCTCTGGTCGGGGCGATCGTCTCCGGCAGCGCCAACGCCATCCTCAACGCCGTCGCCGGCGGTTAGTCGTACCGGGGCGAGAACCGATGAACACAGCACTTCCCGGCTCGGACGGGGACATGGTGGCCGCGCTACCGCAGCAAGTGGTCGCCGATATCAACACCGTGCTCGGGTGGATGCTCGCCCTGGTCGCGGTCGCGTGCGTCGGCAAGATCGTCTTCGTCGGGGCCCGTCTGGCGTGGGATCACCAGCACACCCCTGGTGTCGAATCTCCGGTGGCCGCCGAGTTCTTCGCCGCGGTCATCGGCTGGATCCTCGCCGCTGCCACCGCCGGCGGTATCGCCGCGGTAATGCTCGACACCGCCGGAGCCGCACCCGCTGAACCCGAACGCGGCAACCTCGTCGAACAGATCGAACAGATCAACCCGCCTCTCGGCGGTGAGCAGCCATCCGGCGAGCAATCCCCACCCTGACAACTGTTGCCGCAGAACGTTTCGGCCCGAATCGAAGGACATACGATCATGACACCCACCAGCATCCGCACCCGCACAGCGATCGCCGCGGCCACTACGACGGCAGTAGCGCTTCTCTCCGCAGCCTGCGGCTCCGACGATCCCGCCCCCGATCCACCAGCGGATGCTCCCGCCGCGGTCGATCTCGCCCAGCCGCCGCAGATCGCATCGTGGACGACGTTCGGTGGTATCGCGGTCCCGCTGGGCAGCCAGGACGGGCCGACGTCGACGCCGGGCGCACCGTTGACCGGTTTCACCCACACCCCGCAGGGTGCGGCGTTGGCTGCGATCGGTCAGTCCGTGCAGCTCGCCACCGCCACAGACAGCACATGGTCGACGATTCTGCCCGCTGTCACCGCCCCGGGTGCAGGGCGCGACGCCTACGCCGGGAACCGGGCACTGATCCAAGTCAGCGGCACCGACCCGGCCGTCGTCCCGTCGATCATCGGCTACACCCTGCCCGCCTACAGCCCCGATGCTGCGACGGTCTCGATCGTCCAGCAATTCTCGGACGATTCACTGGCTGCGGTCGAAGCCGAGGTGGTGTGGTCGGGTGAGGATTGGAAGCTCGCCCTTCCTGAACCTGCACGCGAGCCGGTCCCGCAGGATTTTGTGACCGCCGAAGTCGCCGGTAACCCGGTCACCGCCATCGACGCAGTGCCGACCGACATGGTCGCACTCGGCGGTGCGCCCCGATGAGCGAACCCACCACACCAGCCGCCGAGGCCCAGGCATCGCCCCCCCGAATCCGAAGGCAAGAAAATCGGCACCGTCGGCCTGATCGGTGTCGGTCTCGTCGTGGTCATCATCCTCGCCGGAATCGTCGTCAGTCTCGTTGTACTGCAGAGGGATCAAGACACTCCGCTGGTCTCGGTCGACGCCGGTGGATCATCGGCCCCGGCCACACCGAACCCGGAGGCGGGACTGTTCGAACCCGACCCGGAATTCGATGCCCTCGGCCGAGTCACCTACGTCCCGAAAAACCCCAACGGGGTCATCCTCGAGCAGTCCCCACCGCCCCCCGGCCGATCCGCCGACACTGCCCCGTCCGGTGTGATGCTCCAACGCATCCACGGCAACATGGTGCTCCCGTTCTCCACCTCGGACGGCCCCAGTGCCATCGACGCCTCCGGGGTGGCAACGGGATTCGCCCACACTCCCCAAGGTGCAGCGCTGGCCGCAGCTCACTACATGGCCTACCTTGCCTCAGGAAACGACCGCATCGACATGGCAGTCGCGTCCGGTCGAATCGACGATCCGGAGCGGACCATGGAGCAGTCGAAGCGATACAACGACAGCGGCGTTCGCGGGTCCGTACCAGACGGATACCTCGCCCTCGCTTTACCGTCGCTACGCCTGAGCTACAACGATTCACTGACCCGAGTCTGGTTCGGCTACAGCGTGAACCTCCAAAACGGCTCCACCCAATACCGCCGCATCAACGCCGACTTCGTCTGGCGCGAGGATCGCGGATGGGTTCTGCAGGTCCGCCCGTTCGATTCAGCACAGGGATCGACCTTCGGTGGTAGCACCGACTCACGCCCATTTGAACCGGGGTGGCTCACATGGTGGTGAAAACACCTCACATCCCGCGGCTGTGGCGCTCGACAGTGCGGGCGTTCCTCGCGTGCGGTCTCGCTCTGGTCATCCTTTTCGGTGGTAGCGCCGTCGCGACTGCACAGGACCCCGAACCGACCCCTCCCGAGGACGACTCATCGATTGTCGAAGACGCACTCGGAACTGCCCCGTGCGCCACCCCGACCGGACTCACCACCTCACTGCTCAGTGAAATCGCTGGCGCCGCGGGTGTGGACACCGGCCTACCCAGTTGCCTGGACTCGGCCGCCAACGTCGCCAGCGCACCACTCGAGGCTGCCAAGAACGTCGCCGAGGGTGCGTGGGAGCAGGCGGGACTGTCGTTCGGTGAAGCAGGCGCTGCCGGGCTGAAATTCGCTCTCGGCTGGTGGATTTCGATTCCAGGCCAAGACGAGGCCGCGTATCAGACGGTCTTGTCGAAGGTCGGCTCTTACACCTACGACGTACAGCTGGCGTTTCTGATGGTCTCCATCATCCTGCTCGGCGGCAAACTCGCCCTCGCCCGATCGGGGGCGATCCGGCAGGTCTCGGAGGAAGGTTTCCGCCAGCTCGCCCGCGCCACCGTCATCGCAGGCTCGATCGGGTTCTTCGTCGTCGTCGGTACCCGGATCTCAGACGGCATCTCGACGTGGTTTCTCGATTCGACCGTCGGCGACGACCCGGCCAAGCTCGTGGGAGCGATGGTGCGGATCACCGCTTTCGCCACCCCGGGCGGGATCGCAATGCTCTTCGCGATCGGGTTGATCGGCATCATCGGCGGACTGTTCCTGGTGTTCCTGCTGTTGATGCGCATGGGGATGTTGGTGGTGGTCTCGGCGTTCCTGCCGATCGCCGCCGCTGCGGGCGGCACTCGTATCGGAGCCAGCGCCTACGAGCGGCTCATCGCGTGGACGCTCGCGTTCCTGCTGTTCAAGCCCGTAGGAGCGTTCGTCATCGGGATCTCGGCGATGCTGTTCGCGCAATCGGCACCCTCACAGGATCAAGACGGCGGCATGATGACCGCCGTCGTCGGGGCACTACTACTCGCCTGCACCGCTCTGGTGTTGCCGTCGCTGATGAAACTGCTGATGCCCGAAGCCGCCGGCGGTGTCGGTGGTCTCGCGGCCGCGGGCGCGATGATCGGCGCCGCTGTCCAGGTCGGATCGATGGTCGCCACCGGCGGCGGGAGCGCAGCAGCAGAAGGCGCAAGTGCTGGCGGGGCGGCATCAGGGGGCGGTGTCGACGGATGGGCTCCCTCGTCGTCGTCCGGATCGGTTCCTGCTTCCTTCGGCGTCGGCCCGGCCGGTGGAGGCAGTAGTGGCGGCGGAAGCGACAGCGGCGCCAGTGACGGTGGTCCGAGCGGCGGTTCGATGCCGCCCGGTAGCGGCGGCGCGGACACCGGGGCGCAGAGCGCAGGCCGCTCCTCCGACGCCGCAGCCCCGCCGGCCGCCTCCGGTGGCTCGGCTCCGGATTCGTTCGGATCCGGTGCGGGCGGTCCCAGCAGCGGACCAGTGCCGGACAGCAGTGCAGGCAACGACAACAACAGGGGATTTCAGATATGACACAGCAGTTTTCACACCCGACGCAGACACCGAACCGGCCGTACGAAGCACACCGTAGTGCGGCCGCAGTCGACATCGAGCCACGCACACACCGGTCGATCCGATGAGCAGCGAACACAGGGCGCCGACCACCTACGGCGCATGGCGACTGCCACGCTCCGGTGGTGCATTCGGGGTGAGCTTCGCGGTCACCATCCTCGGGATGGGGTTCGCGGTGGCCATCATCGGCACCTATGCGGTCACCCGGTCGCTGTCGGCATCGGGGTTGGTGCTCGCGGTCGGCGCGGTGCTGATCGTGCCGATGGTGATGAACAAGGACGGCCAGAGCGGTCACCGGCGTTTCTCGGGCTGGCGGACCTCGCTGCTGTCGAATCGACGCGGCGAAGACATCTACGCCTCTGGCGCGTTCTCCAAGGTCCCCGGCGGTGTACTCCGTCTACCGGGTGTGTTGGCGGGAACCGATCTCTACGAGGGCATCGACTCCGCAGGTCGCACGTTCTCGATGATCCATCTGCCCGACACCCACTACTACACCGTGCAGCTCGCCGCGGAACCTCAGGGCGGGGAGAACTTCGACCAGGAACACTTGGACCGGGCAGTGGCGAACTGGGGCCAGCAACTCGGCGGGTTCGGCGACGTCGCCGACATTCCCTTGGTTGCTGCAGTCCTCGAAACCGTGCCCGACACCGGAACGGTGTTGATGGAAACCGTCCGTGCTCGTGTCCGCCGCGACGCACCCGAGCTCGCGCGGCAGTCGATGTACGAGACCGCGACCGGCACCGCCAAAGGCGGCGTCCGGATGGCCGCGCGTCTGGCGATCACCTTCCAAGCCCAGACCGACGAGCGACGCAAAGACCCCATCGAGCAAGCCGTCGAGATCGCTCGCCGACTGCCCGAGATCACCGCGGCCGCAGCAGCAGCAGGGGTGATCTGCACCCCCATGACCGCCGACGAGGTCGCCGGGACTGTGCGCCGCTCCTACGATCCCTCAGCTCTCGAAGCGGTCGAAGCGGCCCTGTATTCCGGGCAGGGAACCGGCCTGTCGTGGCCGGACTGCGGACCACGCACCACGTTCCGCAAACGCGACCGCTATTTCCACGACGGCGCAGTGTCGGTGACCTGGGAAATGCGGGTGGCACCGAAACGCGCTGTGACAGAGCGAGTCCTCGAACGCCTGATCCGCCCGCATGCCGAGCTGCCGCACAAGCGGGTCACGATCCTCTATCGCGTCCATCCCGCCGGGGAAGCCGCCGACGTCGCCGCCAGCGACTACCGCAATGCCCGCGCCCGCCGCTCGGGCCGCACCGGCCTGGACAACATGAGCGATGTCAACGACGAACGCGCCGCGAGCCTGGCCCAGCAGGAGCAGTCCCTCGGCCACGGCATGACCCGCTTCGCGATCCTGGTCACCGTCACCGGGCCCGCCGAGACCACCGACGTCCCACGGATCGACGCGATCCTGCGTGACGTCTCCGTCCAAGCGCTGCTGTCGGTGCGCCGTAGCCACTACTGGCAGGACGCAGCCTTCGCTGTCGGACTCGGCATCGGGGTGTCCGCTCCCGAGCACACCTCCTTGCCGCGACTGGCCGACGGATAACACCCCGGCGCCGCTCGCCGCCCCGCACAGCCCACCCGCCGATCCTGCCCCTGCGAGAGGAACACCCGTCATGCCCGGCACTCTCACTCAACGCACGCCCCGACCCGCCGACTCGAAGCCCGCACAGCCAGTGAAGGCAGACAAGTATCGGGTGCTCTCCGACGAGGGCCGCAGCGCACTCGAAGCACGCGCCGCGGCCGCGACCGGTGTCAAAGCGCGCTGGCTCCAAGCGCTGCTGAACCGCGATGACAATCACCGCCGCAACCGAGACCGCGACCGCGCACTCCTCGGCGACGGCACGCAGAGCGGAGTGTTCACCGAATCCGACGAACGCGGTTTCACCGGCGCGGGCAGTGGCCGCATGGCCACCGTCCTGCCCCCGGTCGAATACCGCGGCACCACCAAACAGGTCGCCGGGCTGTACCCGTGGATCTTCGGTGCCTCAGCCCCGATCCTCGGACCGATCCTTGGACCGCACCTGTCCACCGGCGCCCCGGTCGGCTTCTCCCCGCTCGCCGCGAAAGAGCGCGGCGCGATCACCGCACCGGCGTGCATCATCATCGCGCTCAACGGATTCGGTAAATCGACACTGCTGCGTCGCATCGCATTGGGCGACATCGCCGCCGGTATTCGCGTGATGTGGCCGGGCGATGTCAAACCTGACGGCCGCAAGCTCACCGAAGCGGTCTGCACCACCGGTGTCAACGAAGTCGGTTACGGCACAGGTGCACTCAACCCTCTCGATCCCGGACCGATCGGGGTCGCACTGGCCCGCTACATCACCATCGATCCGGACCTACGCCGCCGCTACGAGTTCGCTCTGCACTTCCGTCAGGTCAACCTCGTCCTGGCGTTGTGCGAGATCGTGCGCCGTTCTCCGTTGCAGGACTACGAGGAAGCGGTCATCGACTCCGGCATCCGCCTGCTCTACACCCCCGCCGCAGATGGTGGCCGCGGACACGACGTCGAGCGGCCCGCCCGGCTGTCGGACCTGCTCGAGCTCGTCGACAGCTGCCCGGACGAGCTGCAGAACGATGTCGTCGCCGACAGCCCCGAGGAGTACCGCGGACAGGTCAAGCCGCTGCTGCGCACTCTGCGCGCGCTCACCAAGGGCCGGTTCGGGGAAACGTTCGACTCCGCCACCACCGTCCGGATCGACATCGACAACCCCTCGACCTGCCTGGACATGTCCGCCGTCCCCGAAGGCGACTCCCTGATGCGGGCCGCTGTGCTGGTCTCGGGCTGGTCGGAATGCTTCGCCGCGGTCGATGCCGCGCACCTGCGCGCCACCAGCGGCAACGGCCCGCACCTGGCGTTCTCGATCCTCATGGACGAGTTGTGGCAGGTCCTCTCGTGCGGTCCGACGATGGTCGACCGCCTCGACGGTGTGCAGCGCCTGCAGCGCACCAAAGGTGTCGGCGTCATCGCCGTCACCCACTCGGTCGCCGACCTCGAAAAAGTCGGTGCATCCGGGTTCTTCGAACGCTCCCGCGCCCGCATCATCGGACCCATTCCCCGCAGTGAGGTCGCCCGACTGTCGGAGGTGATGCAGTTCTCCGAACGCGAGAAGACGATGCTCACCAACTGGTCCGACTCGGCCGACCTCGGCTCGGCGGCCACCGCTATGACCGCCGCCCGGATCCGCTGCAAGCACTGCTCGAGGTCGCTGCTCTTCCTCGCCGGTACGCAGACCCCCATGTGGGTGCACCAGGACAGCGAAGCGCGGCACTGCGACGCCGTCGACCCGCACGAGAGCGTCGAGGACCTCGACCCCAGCCGTATCGCTGAACCATTGGAGTCGGTCAAACAACCTCCCTCCGGGATGGGGCATTTTCTGCTCAAGCTCGGTGAAGGTGGCCGCCCGGGTGTCCCGTTCCGGGTGTGGGTGACACCGGCGGAGAAGAAGTCGGGGATCCACGACACGGACGAGCGTCTGGACGCCGCCAGCGAAGAGCAGCGCCGTGCGGCGGTGACCCGATGAGCGCCCACCTCGCGCGGCATACCAGCTTCTCGCCGACCGAACCCACTGCGATGGCCACTGCCCAGGCAGAGTCCGCTGCGGGTGAGCGTCGCAAATACCGGCTCGTCGACGACGAGACCCGCGATGCTGCGATCGGCACCGTCTGCACAGCGATCGAGCAAGGAACCTCGTTCACCGCCGCATGCGCAGTCGTCGCCGCACATATTGGTGTCGCCGCGACCACCGTCCGCGGGTGGGTCAACGACTCCGGCCGCCGCCCTCGTACCGACTACGACGAAGTGCTGGAGCTGCGCCGGGCGTTGGCTGCGGCCGCCGAACTCAACCACCGTCTCGCTGCCGGGAGAGATACGCCGACGACGGAGCTGCGGTGAGTGATCGGGGTGGCTCCTCGGCGCTGACGGCAGTCGCGATCGCGGCAGTCGGGGTCCTGTTGGGGGCCGCAGTGCTCGCTGCGTTCCTCGCGCAGGACGAACAAGATCGCGCCGCTGCCTCGGCCGACTGCCTGCCCGGAACCTCGCAGCTCGGCGCGACGCCGGGGAACCTGCTTGCTGCGCCGGGTTCGTTCATCAAACCGGTGGACCCCGCTGTCGTGACCTTCACCAGCGGTTTCGGTACCCGGTGGGGTACCCAACATCAGGGCATCGACCTGGCTGGTCCGATCGGGACCCCGATCTACGCCGCCGCCGACGGCACCGTCGCCGATGCCGGGGAAGCCTCCGGGTTCGGGCAGTGGGTCGTGCTCGATCACGTGCTGGACGGCAAGACCGTCTCGACCGTCTACGGACACATCGACACTTACAGTGTCGCCGCCGGCCAAACGGTCCGCGCCGGACAGGCCATCGCGACCGTCGGCAACCGCGGCCAATCCACCGGCCCACACCTGCATTTCGAGATCTGGGACGGCGGCCGTGCCGGCGGAACAGCGATCGATCCGCTCGCCCAATACGACGCCGCACCCGCCCCCGGCGCAGCACCGCCTGCCGCACCGTCCGCTCCTGTCTCGGCGCCGGTGGACCAGCTCGCCGGAACAGTCCCCGGAGCTGGCGGGGATCTGTCGACCCCCACCCCGGCATCGATGGGAACCGAGACGGGCCTGCAGGTCGGCACCAAACGCGTGATGCGCGCTCTGGCAATCAAATTCGGCAACCGCCTCGACTCCCTCGGTGGTTGGCGGAGCAGCGGCGGAGCAGCCGACGATCATCCACAAGGCCGCGCGGTCGACGCGATGATCCCGAACTACTCCTCCGGAGACGGAGTCGCGCTCGGCAACGAGATCCTCGACTACGTCATGGCCAACGCCGACTTCTTCCACCTCGAGTACGCCATCTGGCGGCAAACCATCCACTTCCCCGGCCAGGAACCCTCCCTGATGGAAGACCGCGGCTCGGACAACGAAAACCATATGAACCACGTCCACATCACCGTCGACGCCTCCGGATTCGACGACGCAAGCGCCGTCTGGGGCACACTGCCCGGCGGGACGGCCGCAGGGCCGGGTGCGTCCGCAGCCGCCCCCGGCTGCACCACCCCCGGGACCGGGCTCGGCGAGGATCTCGCCGCCGGATCGGTACCGGCGGAGTTCGAACCCTGGCTCCGCAAAGCCGGGGGCATCTGCCCACAGATCAAGTCCTCCCTCCTGGCAGCGCAGCTCGACGCCGAGAACGGCTTCTCCTACGGCCCAAACGCCCCCGTCTCGAGCACCGGCGCCGGCGGCCCCGCGCAGTTCATGCCCGGCACCTGGGCGACCTACGGCAAGGACTACGACGGCGACGGGTCGATCGACATCAACTCCATCGGCGACGCGGTCATGGCGCAGGGCCAGTACATGTGCGACATCGCCGGGGTCATCGATGCCGGGATCGCAGACGGCCGGGTGAGCGCACCGAACGGACCTACCGAGCTGTACCTCGCCGGATACAACGCCGGCGAAGGCGCAGTGCTCTCCTCCGGGGGATTTCCGACCGGCTCTAACGATTACATCGTTCAAACCCGCCCGTATGCCGACAAGATCATCGCCGCCGAACCTACGTTCAGGAGCCAGAACTCATGACGTACAACGCTTCTCACACCAGGTACTCTCGCACCACATCCGGTGTTCGTGCGCTGGCATCGATAGCCGCCGCGGTCGCGATCGCCGTGTTCGCTGCCGGTTGCGGCAGCTCGCCGGACCCCGATCCGGTCCCCGAAGGCACCGACGCTCACGTGCAGATCGACCCCCTCGACCCAGCTGCTCTCGGACCGCAGGAGGCCGCCGCGGCTGCGATGAACGCGATCCTGTCCTGGCAACCGGCATTCGATGCCGACAAGACCGACGCCCTCGCCCGGGCGCGGCCCTGGCTGACGGTGCCGCTCACGGACTCTCTTGACGCGCCGCAGACTTCGGCGGCGTTGCGTCCGGATCGGGAATGGGACGCCTGGGCGCGCTCGGGCGACACTCTGACCGCGACGTGCACCCCTGCCGCCGACGCCCCGGCCAGTCCGGAGGGTATGCGGACCGTCATCGTCGACCTCGACTGCCGCCAGCGCGTCCTGCACGCCGGCGGCGCGTCGACGCTGCGTCCGGTCGAAACCTGGCGGACCACGATCATCTCCACTCCCGGCGGGTGGCGACTGTCCGATTTCCGGTACCGCACATGACATCACCCGAGACGGCGATCGCGCAGTGGTCGGTGCTGATCGCCAAAGCCGCGGCCCTGGGCGTCCTCCCCCACTCCGACGAGCTCGACACGGACCAGACGGAACCGGCCAGCGAACTCGACACACACCCAACAGCCATGACCCGTATCCACGAGAGGACTTCACCATGAACACCGACGTCAAAGATCCGAGCAACGACTCCGCCACGATGTGGCTTCTCGGCGGTCTCGCCGGTGCTGCTGTGCTGATCGGAGGCGGGGCATCGATGTCCCTGCGCCTGGGGAGCGAGCAGGATGTTCCGGCCAATCCGGCCGACGTCGTCTCTCAGCTCTACACCGGGGATCTGGTGTGGACATCCGGTGCCACCGTCGTGGCGGTGTTCTTCACACTTCTGATGCTGGCCCTACTCGGCGCCCTCGGCGTTGCTCTCGGCCGCCGGCGTGCTCGTCGCAGCCGCGTCGACGACGCCGCCGAACATCTCGGCCGCATCAAGGACGTGAAGTCGTTGACCTACAAAGCCTGCCGCTCGGTCGCCGAACGCCTCGGAACGCCCGTCGACCGGGGCTGCGAACCCGGTGTGCCGCTGGGAATCATGGTCGGCACCCGAGCACGCCTGTACGCCGACATCGAATCCACCCACGTCGACATCTGGGGTCCACGTACCGGTAAAACCACCTCGCGGGTCATTCCAGCGATCCTCGCCGCGATGGGCTCGGTACTGACCACCAGCAACAAACGCGACGTCGTCGACGTCACCCGCGCCTACCGCGACGACATCGGCACCGTCTGGGTCTTCGACCCACAACGCGTTGCGCAGGAACCGGCGACGTTCCTGTGGGATCCACTGTCGTGGGTGCGCTCGGAGACCGCGACCACCGCAGACCTCGGCGACCTCGACACCCTCGGTGCCGATGTCTCGGTGCAAGAACGCAAAGCAGCAGCGTTGGCGAAACAGTTCGCCGTCGGCGAAGACGGGCAAGCAGCGAAAAAGGATGCGTTCTTCGATCCCGAAGGTGAGGATCTGCTCGCCTCGCTGATCCTCGCGGCCGCGGTCGCGAGGCGTCCGATCACACAGGTCTACCGGTGGGTCACCGATGTACAGAACCTCGAACCGATCACCCTGCTCCGCCAGGCCGACTACGCATTGATGGCAGACGGTCTGTCCGCGCACTACACCGCCACCGACAAGCAGCGCTCCGGCGTGTTCACCACCGCAAAGAAAATGATCAACTGCTTCAAGCTCCGATCGGTGCACGCGTGGATCGAACGCTCCGGCCCGGGCGACACCCGACCGGAGTTCGACCCCGCACAATTCGCCCGCTCGGACACCGACACCCTCTACAGCCTGTCCAAGGAAGGGATCGGTTCCGTCGGTCCGATCGTGACCGCACTGACCGTGGCAGTGTGCGACGAGATCCTCGAACGCGCCAGCGAAATCCCCGGAGGCCGCCTGAAAACCCCGTTCCTGTTCGCACTCGACGAAGTGGCCAATGTCGTTCGCTGGCAGGAACTCCCCGGCCTCTACAGTCACTTCGGTTCCCGCGGAATCATCATCATGTCCATCCTGCAGTCCTGGTCGCAGGGCGCGCGCTGCTGGGGCGAGGACGGTATGAAAGCCCTCTGGTCGGCCGCCAACGTCGCCGTCTACGGAGGCGGCGTCAAAGTCGACGACGGACCGTTCCTACGGAACATGTCCACCGCCCTCGGCGATCACTACGAGATCACCGGTTCGATCTCCTCCGGACGCGGCGGGAACTCCCGCTCACGCCAACGCACACAGGTCCGCACCCTCACCGAATCCGACCTCGAAGCGCTCCCCCGCGGTCGCGCGATTATCCGCTCCTCCGGCAACCGGCCGGTCCTGGTCGAAACCGTGCAATGGATCAACGGACCCCACGCCGACGCCGTGCAGGACGCGACCGCACGCGCAGAGGACTCCGCAGCCCAGAACGACCGCGGCTCAGGGGATCTGCACGATCCCATCCGCAACGGCGGTGTGACGTTGGGTAAGACACCGAGCTTCACCGGGACCGAGAGCGAGTCACTGTGAGCGACGACGAATTCGACCCAGCTACCGAACTCGCACCCCCTGGGGACGATTCGGAACCTGGCGGCATCGATCACGACGACGTCGACGCGGACGGCGAACGACCGATATCGGACGACGGCGGAGCAGTCGGTGACGACGAGTTGTCCGCACCATTCCAACAGCAGGTCGACGCCGCGGTGTCCGCCCGGATCCGCAAGGAAGTGGCAGCGATCGCCGATGCGCAGTTCGGTGAGATCCTCACCCCGGAACTGTTCGGGCAGCTGCAAGCCGCGACCGCACGCGCCCTCGCCGCGACCCTCGACACAGAGGTGCAGAAAGCGCAGGCGGCCGCCGACGACGCCGAAGCCGCACCGGTCTACACCTCACTGTTGGACTTCGTCGACGAGGTGATCCGCCCGCACTACCGCCGGGAGGTCTCGGAAGGCAATCAGAAGAAGTGGTGCCCACAGTGGTGGGCACACGGTGAGGCCTACCGACGACTCGATGCCCTCTGGCGAGCGTGGGAACACCTCCGCAAAGACCCGAACACCGGAGCGAGCGTGTGGTGGAAAGACCACGCCGACCACCACATGGGCATGCTCCTCGACCCCCAAGGCCCGTTCTCCGCGTGCGGAGTTCGGCACGGCCACAAAACCACTCTCCCCCCGCTC